>JALHLK010000003.1 GCA_022844565.1 Saprospiraceae bacterium | reverse complement strand
GGTTTGAATACTGCTGCTAAAAGCCGTATTCGGTAGGCCTACTACCATCATAATTACAATTACAGATATATTCTAAGCTATCTTTATAGCTTTATCTTATCTTCGTGACACAATAGGTGTGAACTGCAAGCGCTGTCTTGCAGCATATAGATATCAATTTTAAGCTGTAATAGGAAATTCATTTTAGATTTTTAGGTTAAATTCATTTCGAGAAAAGTTTAAATTATAAACCATTTACTTTTTCAACTTATTTTTGTCTTCTATCATTTTAAAAGCTTCTTCCATCGGAATTCGTTCGCCCCAATCCTGTTTTTTAGCTTCATCATAAAGACGGATATCTTCAAGTTCTTCTAGTTCCTACAGTAATGAATCAAACTCATTTTTTGGAAGTATAACAAGACTTTTTCCAGCTGTATCAGTAATATATTGTGGGTGAATTGCTACCATTCTTAATTAGTTATTTTACTACAGTTTTTAATAAAATCTTAATTTAACAAAATTTATTGAAAACATCCGAAACATTTAACTCAAAAACAAACTATAAAGTTCCCCGTCATAACCTAGGTTTGATATTTTTAAAAGCATTTATATATCTTCAATTCCTTATTTCAAAATATTCCGAAGCACGCTCAATTATCCCTATACACCTGTATCAAAAATGCCTTCTGCTGATTTATGGTCAACTTTCTAGGTTCTAGGATGGTTAAGGCATAGCCATGATCTTTTTTACCACCATACAGCAATACGGCATTGACATTGTCCTTGCCTTTTACAGTCCAAATGATAAAGTCATTTTGATAACTTTTTTCGAGCATCTTGACTTCTAATCCTTGTTTTTCATAATGTTTTGACTCCCAATCGTAGAAGGATTGTGTAAAAACAGTATCTCCCATACCAACCGAATGAAATGAGTATTTTTCCATTGGATTCTTGGTAATGCCCATCAAAATAGAGTCCTTATTTCTAAAGAATTTTTGATTGGTTAGCTTATTTTCGCTAGACAATACCCATTCGCCAGGTATATTGATGATGCCTTGATCACCGAAATCAGCTTTAGTGGATTTTAATTCCTGAGGTGCTGATGCTATTTTCTTTTGTGTACCACATGAAGTTAAAATGATTGAAGATACAAGCAGTAAAAAATAAAGTATTTTGTTTGACATTGGAAATTGATTAAAGCCTTTTAAATTAATTTTTCTGGACCATTCCCTACCCTATCGTGGATAATTAAGCCTTCATGACAGCATTGTTTTAGGTCAGAATTAATGAATTTTTGGATAGCTATTTTATGTTCTTCTGGATATAATACATGGATATTTGGTCCTGCGTCTATGGTGAAATATATAGGTAGGTTGGTATCTGATCTAAAAGTCCGGATCTGCTTTATGACTTGTAAAGAAGAGGGCTCTAACAAGATAAATGAAGGATCCGACGCCATCATTAATGCGTGTAATACCAATGCCTCTGTTTCCGCTATTTTCCCAAAATCGTGTATTTCACCCGCTTTTAGAATACTTTTAATACGAGTCATATGATCATTGGCCTGTTGATACCGTGTCGAAGCATATGGGTTTGTGTCCATCAATTTATGTCCCGCTGTAGAAGATACCGATTTTTCTGTCTTACTGACTATTAAAATGTCATTATGATAAGACTTAAATATGGGGTGTATATCATCACTTACACCAATAGCATGCAGATTTGATGAAGAATGATAATCAGTGTGTAGTCCCCACATTGCCATCATTGGGTAAACTGAGCGACATGCGCTACCACTTCCTAATCTTGCAAAGTGCGATGCTTCTATAAGTGCAAGTTGTTCTGATTTTTCATAAAGGCCTAACTTTTTTCCAACATCCAAGATACACATAGCCAGGGCTGACATTCCTGACGCTGAAGAAGCTATACCAGAGGAATGTGGGAATGTATTTTCGGATTCAATCTCGTAGTCAAAATCCATAATCCAAGGTTGATATTGACTTATTGTATTAAAAAACAATTTAGCTTTCTCTGCGAATTTAACATTTTCTCTACCCTCAAAAACAAAAGAAACACTATTTCCTGCAACTTTTTTTGGCATGTATTTTAAAGTAGTAATTGACTTTGACTCTGATAGCGTAAAACTTATCGAAGGATTCCTAGGAAGTTGAATCCCGTATTTGCCCCAATATTTTACAATAGCGATATTAGATGGTGACGACCATTTTACTATACCTTCACTCATATTATTATTTTCTATAATCTAAAAATCTAAAATGGGTTCCGTAGTGAAGGTCAAAAGTACAATAAAATCAGGATTTATTGCAACAAATCATAGCCGCTGCTATGGTACGAAGCAAAAAGTGCTGATTTTGCAGTAATTTTGGGCTGTAATAGGAAATCCATTTTAGATTTATAGGTACAACATCAAAGGTAAAAAATCACACTTACATATCACAATAATTCACAAAAGTTGTCAATTTTTTGTCATTCAATTGTATGAATCTGTAAGCAGGCTTCGTATGATATACTCCAATTTGGTCTCCCGCATCACTTAATTGAGCATAGGTAGAAGGTGTAATAAATATAGTGATATTCCCTTCAACAATCGTACGCTCATTGTGATAATGTCCACAAAAAATATAAAATTTTTTGCTTGGATATTTATTTAACACATCAATAAATCTATCTATTTCCAGAAATCTGTAGTTTGTATCCATGTGTGGCATCAACGCCAATGAAGGAGGGTGATGCATGAAAATTGTTATTTCATCTTCCTCACTTTGATTTAAAGCATCCTCAAACCAAGCCCAATGTTCTGCATCAATTTCTCCCGTAGTGGTGTCCAAAAACAATATCTTATTACCCTCTATCTCTTCAGCGTAGTAAAGTTTTTTGTCATTTACTTTGGAAAAAATAAATTCATTGATCAAAGCAGGGTTGTCGTGATTTCCAGATATTATATAGTAAGGTTTATCGATCTTTTGCATAGTTTCCTTCACATATTGATAAACATTTGGATCAGGATCTTGAAGACTTAGGTCTCCACTGAGCACAATAAAATCAACCTTGTATCTACTAAGACCTTCTGATAATGCTTTTTCGAATGAAATTTTACAGTCTACTCCAAAAGGGTTGTCATTAGGTATGGATAGGTGCATATCGGTGATCTGAAGAATATTCATTAATTACGGTTGTTTAATTGTTCGTTCGATTTTAATAAAAAATTGAAAAAGAAAAATTGATCTTTTTATTCCTATTCAATAAATAGACACAAAGCTAATAAAATCCTTTGATTTTAGATAAATACAATAATATTTAACTTCATTTGTAAATTAACCTTATTTTTGCAAAAAAAAATAAAGATGGCTTTAGTATACCTTACAAGGGTAGAAAGATTTAATGCTGCTCACAAATTGTGGGTAAATGACTGGTCTGAAGAAAAAAATTTTGAAGAATTTGGTAAATGCGCTAACAAAAACTGGCACGGACACAACTATACATTGCACGTCACGGTAAAGGGCACTCCTGACCCGTTGCGAGGGTTTGTAATAGATGCTAAAAAATTATCCACCATTATTAAACAGCAAGTTACTGATAAGCTGGATCATTCTAACCTCAATCTAGATGTAGACTTTATCCCAAAAACATTACAAGCTACTACCGAAAACCTAGCCATCCTCATTTGGGGTGAACTAAAAGACCATCTATCGGGTTGTGAATTGCACTGTATAAAATTGATAGAAACTGAAAATATTTACGCAGAGTACTATGGGGAATAAGTGTTAGTTTCATTGATTCCTTAGATTTATAAATGTTAATTTTTTATTCTTGATAGTTTAAAGTCTAGGTACAGCTTATATTTACGGGCATTAATGCTGATCATATTTCCTTGGCCAAGAAATGACAAGTGTGAAATATAGTCCAAAATACTTAGGATAATGAGAAAGATTTTAATACTATTTTCACTTGTTTTCACCTTTGGTTGCAAAGAGAAGGTTAGCCCAATACCCAATGTAGATAAAACAATTGTGGTTACTGGGCTGGATGGTACCGTTTATGAATTACCCATTTTTACTGATGATAAAAAAGCTGAGTTGGAGAAAAATCTTGATGAAGCCAAAATTAAATATGAAAGTAATCCAAGTGAAGAAAACCTTATCTGGGTTGGCCGAAGACTGGCCTATTTATACAAATTAGATGAGGCTATTACTATATTTTCTCAAGGATTAACTTCTTACCCCAACTCTTACAAAATTTTACGCCACAGAGGCCACAGGTACATTTCCTTAAGAAAATTTGACTTGGCCATAGATGATCTTAATAAAGCTGCTGAGTTGATAAAAGGTCAAATAATAGAATTAGAGCCCGATGGCATTCCAAATAAACTGAATAAACCTTTGTCCAACTATCATTTTAATATATTTTATCATCTTGGGCTTGCGCATTACCTAAAAGGTGAATACGAAGAGGCAGAAAAAGCATATGTAGAATGCATGAAATACAGTGATAATAATGACCTTAAGATTGCAACAGCTGATTGGATGTTTATGACCAAACAGCGTCTAAATAAATCAGAAGAAGCCATAATCTTTATAAATACAATTGATGATAATTCTGAAGTTATTGAAAATGACAGCTATTTGACAAGGATTAAGCTTTATAAACAAAAGATAAAGGTAGAAGAAGTATTAAATGTGAGCGATTCAGACCAAGATTTAGAATTAAAACTAGCCACCCAAGGGTATGGAGTGGCGAATTGGTATTTACAACAAAAAGATACCGCGCAAGCAAAAGCTATCTTACAAAAAATCACTGCTGGGTCATCATTTACAGCTTTTGGATTCATAGCCGCAGAATCAGATCTTCACAGAATGAATAAAAAATAAATTATAATATATGTATACAAAACAGCATTACAGTTTTAAAATGACTTTTATTTGGTCAAGAAAACCATTTTTAATAGGGTGGATTTACGCATTATTTGCTGTACTGATTTATATATTAGTTTACTACAATTTTAAAATAAGAATTTATCTCCCTTGGGAGCCAGTTAGTGTTTTGGGTATTGGAGTTGCTTTTTACTTAGGCTTCAAAAATAGTGCAAGCTATGACCGTACTTGGGAAGCCAGAAAAATTTGGGGCGCTATAGTGAATAGTTCTAGAAGTTTTGGTGCGTCTGTTACTTCATTTATTAAAGGAGATAATGCGGCTGAGGTTCATAAAGAACTAATTTATAGACATATTGCATGGATGACAGCGCTAAGATATCAATTGCGATTGAGCAGAGAATGGGAACATCTTGAGGATAGGTTAAATTATTTATTTTCACCAAATGTTTGCAAAGAGTATTATCAAGATTTTGAAAATGCTGTAAGCCCGTACATTTCAAATGAAGAAATAACCTTTATCACTGGCAAGACAAATATGGCTACCCACATAATGCATAAGCAAGTTGCTAGAATAGAGCAGCTACATCTTGAAGAAAAGATTGATTTATTTAAAATGCTGGAAATTAAACAATTCTGTAATAGTTTTTTTGATGAACAAGGAAAAGCGGAGCGAATTAAAAACTTTCCTTTTCCTAGACAATATGCTTCTACTACATTATGGGTAACATGGATATTCGCTTTACTTCTTCCATGGAGTATGATGAATGTAGTAACCAATGTTTCAATAAACTACATTTGGCTCACAGTGCCACTTTCTGCACTTGTCATCTGGGTATTTTTCCTTATGGAGCGTATAGGCGACTATTCCGAAAACCCATTTGAGGGAAATTATAATGATGTGCCTATTACCTCTATTGTTCGAGCTATTGAAATAGATATTAGAGAAATGATTAATGATAATGACATACCTCCACCAATTAAAGCTGAAAAAGGCTTTTTACTATAATAATTAGCTCAAATATCTTACTTTTGCTGCTATATAAAAAATTTATGAAAAGAGTACTTATTACAGGGGCGGCAGGTTTTATAGGATCACATTTATCTGATAAATTTATAAAAGAAGGTTATCATGTCATTGGTATGGATAATCTTATTACAGGCAATTTAGCAAATATCGAACATCTTTTTAAACTAAAAGAATTCGAATTTTATCATCACGACGTCAGTAAGTTTGTTCACGTGCCTGGTGATTTAGATTATATATTACATTTTGCTTCACCTGCAAGTCCGATAGATTATTTAAAGATGCCGATTCAAACTTTGAAAGTTGGATCATTAGGTACCCATAATTTACTTGGTCTAGCGAAGTCAAAGAATGCAAGAATTCTTATTGCATCTACTTCTGAAGTGTATGGAGATCCACTAGTACATCCTCAAAATGAAGAATATTGGGGAAATGTCAATCCAATAGGACCAAGAGGGGTCTATGATGAAGCCAAAAGATTTCAAGAGGCGATTACCATGGCATACCATAACTTTCATGGATTAGAAACTAGAATTGTTAGAATATTCAATACATATGGACCACGAATGCGTGTAGAAGATGGTAGAGTTCTGCCAGCTTTTTTCTCTCAAGCCTTAAGAGGTGAGGGACTGACTGTCTTTGGAGACGGTAGTCAGACACGTTCATTTTGTTATGTTGACGATTTAGTTGAAGGGATATATAAGTTACTATTAAGTGACTACCACATGCCAGTAAATATTGGAAATCCAGTAGAAATTACGATTCGGATGTTTGCTGATGAAATATTGGAATTAGTAGATAACCCTAAGGCACATATTGTTTTTAAGGATTTACCAGTGGATGATCCAAAACAAAGACAACCAGACATCACAAAAGCAAAACAAATCTTGGACTGGACACCTAAATTTGATAGAGCTGAAGGTTTGAGGCTCACTTATGAATACTTTAAGACGGTTGTGGAGCGAAGGTGATAAAAAAGGAAAATTTCTTTTTCATTTTCAACAGGCATTACGTATATAAGACGGGTCATATAATTTCGTTGTCCTATTGAAAAGTATATCATAACAATGAATACATCTCTAACCCAATTTTGGATTCATGCGCAAAAATGAATGCGAATTAGGGTTTGATTAAGGTCAGTAAAAAGAAAAATTCTTATCTTTTATAATACAAAAATTCTACTGCTTGTGGAAACTGCTCACCCCAATACACTTCTTGATGCCTACCATTTGGATTAGTAATAAATTTTAAATTTAACTGATCGTGCATAGCCTGTTTTCCTGATAAAACTTCAGCTAACTTTGTAACGCTTTCTAAATGTGTTTCGCTTTCCAATCCTCCAGCATATAAATAAATATCTAAAGGTATGTGATTAGGGAAATTTAGCGCTTGGATATAAATATCATTCGTAATCCAAAGGGAAGGCGAAAAAATCATTAATTTACCAAAAACTTGTGGATATTTAAATCCTGCGTACAGACTAATGAGACCTCCTAATGAACTACCTCCTATACCAGTACAAGCCCTATCGTGATTTATTCGATATCGATGGTTGATAATAGGCATAAGTGTATTCATCATAAATTCTATATATTGATTGCCCTCGACATGCTTAAATTTATGAGTTTTGAAAGGTATTAGTTCTTTGATTCTCAGCTCTCCACCATGATCAATTGCAATAATAATCGTATCTTTCATGCCTTTAGCTGCCATTTGAGTCAAAGTTTTGTCTACGCCCCAATTACCATAAGGCGCATAATCATCAAATAAATTTTGACCATCATGCAGATAGAGTACAGAGTAAGTCTTTTGTTTGTTCTCATAATAATCGTGCGGCAAAAGTGCAGATATTCTCCGAGATCGATTTAATTGGGGTATGTTAAAATTTTCGTCTATAATTTCTATAATTGGTTTATTTTTTACCATAAGATATTTACTATACTTCCTAATATTAATTAAATCATAAAGGTAAATTGCAAATCTCCATAATCTAAATGAATGGTTCTTTTATTTGCATATTTATAAAATTGTCAATAAAAGTTTAATAAAATTGGTTCTAATGCAAATTAGACGGGAAGATCAGAAATTAGGGTTCAAGATATAAAACTTTTTTCATAATCCTTTTGAATAATTTTAAGGGTAGGACCATTTTTTTTAGAGCTAATGGCTTTTTTGCCATTATCGATTAAAATCGTAGTAGAACCATCAAATTGAAGTATTTAAACCCAGATTACGCATTGGACTTTATTCGAAAGGAAATTAGGCAAAATAGTAGTGAAGCACGGAAATTTTAATCCGCAGATGCAGCCTTAACTGCATTGAGGACGGAAAATTGAGTACTGAAACTAATATGAAGCATAATTTTCTTGCAGTTAATTTCTAATGCGTAATCTGGGTTCAATCTAATTTTAACTAAAATTATCAAAAATAAAAGAGATAAAACCTAATTAAACTATCTTTGTTATCAAGTATTAAATAAGAACTAAATCTTTATCCTAATAAATGGAATATAGCATAAATGACCTACTTCAAAAAGCATTAAATTTTGAATTTCTTACTGTTGAGGAGGGTGTTTTCCTTTTTGAAAATGCCGCAACTGCAGAACTAATGTATGTTGGCCACGCCTTGAGAATGATTCAAAAACCTAAGAAAGAAGTGACTTGGATTATAGATAGAAATAGTAATACAACCAATGTATGCGTAGCAAACTGTAAATTTTGCAATTTCTATAGAAGACTTGGACACGACGAAGCCTATATCACGACGATTGAAGAGTACAAACAAAAAATTGAAGAAACCTTTGAGTATGGCGGTGAGCAATTATTACTTCAAGGTGGACATCATCCAGATTTAGGTCTAAAATTCTATGTTGACCTTTTTAAAGAGTTAAAAAATTTGTATCCTAACCTAAAACTCCATGCATTAGGACCCCCAGAAATTGCCCATATTACCAAATTAGAGCAGTCTACCCACACCGAAGTCTTACAAGCTTTAAAAAATGCTGGATTAGACTCATTGCCGGGAGCAGGAGCAGAAATTCTGAACGATAGAGTAAGAAGGCTCATATCAAAAGGTAAATGTGGAGCACAAGAATGGCTAGACATTATGAGAGCTGCCCATCAATTAAACATCACAACATCTGCAACGATGATGTTCGGACATATAGAAACGAATGTAGAAAGAATGCAACATTTAGTTGATATAAGACAAGTACAGAGCGAAAAACCAGATCATGCGAAAGGATTTCTTGCCTTTATTCCTTGGCCTTTTATGGATGAAGATACGATCTTGAAGAAAATAAAACGAGCTCGAAACACCGTTACTTCGGATGAATATATAAGAATGATAGCAATGAGCAGAATTATGCTCCCTAACATTAAAAATATTCAAGCATCCTGGTTGACTGTAGGGAAAAAGACTGCTCAAATATGTCTTTTTGCTGGGGCTAATGATTTTGGCAGCATAATGATTGAAGAAAATGTAGTTTCTGTCGCTGGTGCAGCATTTAGGTTTACAGCTCAAGGAATACAAGATGCCATCAGTGAAGTAGGATTCACACCTAGATTGCGTGATCAACAATACGAATATCGAGAATTACCAACCAATATAAAACAACAAAAATTAGATTATGCAACCATGATCATAGACTAACATATGGAATTAAAGCAAAACTTCAACAGTTTAGAGGTTGACGAGGCGGTTAACTATGTGGACAATAGAATTGATAATGAAAAAGCTCTTGATGCATTGGTCTTAGGAACTGGATTAGGTAACTCTATAGAGAGCTTTTCTATTATAGGTGAAATACCCTATCAAGACATACCATTTGCACCAATGAGTACCGTACAGAGTCATACTGGTAAAATCATTTTGGCCAACAACGGAAAAAAAAACATATGGATTCTTTCTGGAAGGATGCATATGTATGAAGGGTACTCTGCAAGTCAATCCACCTTTTTAATCCATGTTTTAGCTGGTCTGGGTGTTAAAAACTTATTTATCACAAACGCTGTTGGCGGGGTAAATCCTCATTACCAAGAAGGTGAGATTGTGCTTATCAATGATCATATCAATTTTTTTCCTGATCACCCACTAAGAGGAATAAATGAAGAAAGCCGAGGACCTAGGTTCCCAGATATGTCAGTTCCCTACAGCGAGGTACTCAGTAAGAAAGTAATGGATGCTACCAAAAAACTTTCCATCCCAATTAAACAAGGTGTATATTTCGGCTGGCCTGGACCATCTCTTGAAACACCTGCAGAATACAAAATGATAAACATTATTGGTGCGGACGTGGTAGGTATGTCGAGCATTCCTGAGGTAATTGTTGGTAAATATTATGATATGGATGTATGTATGCTTTCAGTAGTATCCAATGTATGTTATCCAAAGGATCGCATAAAGTTTACGACATTAGACTCCGTCATTAAAATCATGAACGCTAAGGCTCAAGATTTAGGTAAAATATTATACGAGGCTCTAGCTCTTTAAATTCTGAAAATATCGAGCAATATATTTTCCAAAAATATCAAACTCTACATTTACCTTATCACCTACCTTCATGTTTTTAAAAATCGTGTGTTCGTAAGTGTATGGGATAACAGCAATAGAAAATTCATCACTGCTTTCGTCGTCCATTATCACAGTAAGGCTTGTACCATTGAGAGAAATAGAACCTTTAGGAACAACTAAATTTTTGTGTTCTACTGGTAATTCAAAAGAAAATCTCCAACTACCATTTTCATCTAAAATCGATGTACAAACGATCGTAGAGTCAACATGACCTTGCACAAAATGCCCATCCAGTCTTTGATTGGGCACCATACTTCTTTCCAAATTTACAAAATCACCTATTTCAAGATCTCCTAGATTTGTCTTTTGTAGTGTTTCTTTTACTGCTGTTACAATATAAGTATCATTTTCGATACTAACTACAGTCAAGCAAACTCCATTATGCGATATACTTTGGTCAATGTACGCTTCTTTGGCAATTACTGTTTTAATAGTTAGGTTTAAATTCTCGTCTACTTTATTCAAACCAACAACCTCTCCTATTTGCTCAATTATACCTGTAAACATAAATTGTTTTTATAATTATTATTAAACTGACATCTGAAAAATTTATCTCAATAAGTTGATAAATCCAGATAATAAATTAGTATTTTCACTCTCCGTCCCATCCAAATTTCTCCTAAAAACTTTGCATGTATAATAGTAGGTACCCTCAGGGGTTGAATTACCGGTCCACTTAATAGCAGGGTCTTTTGTCTCAAAAACTAAAGTGCCCCATTGGTTATAGATTTTCATATCAATGCGTGATATAAAATAATTTCTTGATGGGACAAATTCATCATTGCTACCATCACCATTAGGAGTAAATGTATTTGGAAGTTGATATAGTGGACAGTTCTCTAGACAAACTAGATTACTTTTTATGCTTTCATTACCTAATGAATCAAGAGCCGTTACAGCATAGCAGCCTTGAAGTCCAAATTGATCAGAAATGTGTTCAAAATTTTTAAATTGAGGATTTGAAATTGTGGCTATAACTATATCATTTGATGAGCTATCAGGCCTATAATATATTTTATAACTTGCAACATTTTCGGTATATGGACAATTTGCATTTGGATCACTCCATGTTAAAAAATTCTTTAAGTCTTCTAGCCTGCTCGTTTGGATCTGATCACATAAATTGTCAACTTTGAGGATTGGAGCACAAGGCGGTCTATTGTCTACGGGAATTGCACATGATTCTTGCGAAAAATTTCTTAAGGGAGATTCTATAAAAGGAATATTATAAGTGCCAAAAGCAACAATATAATAACAATATTGCCTTCCATCCAAAAGTCCAACATCTGCATATTGTGTATTAGTAGTACTGTCGTAAAGAACAAAATTATTATTACCTTGCGTTTTTCGGTAGATATGATATTTTGTATTTGCCCAAGGAACCGATGCCGCCCAAGATAAATTAATTCTATCTTTTGTACCACTTGTTTGTAATAAAATACTTGATGCAGGTAAGGAAGCACCAAATTCTCCAATAGAAGTAAAAAATTTAACTTGGTATTCATATCGATTAGATACAGTATTAAGATTTTGATCCAAAT
Organism: Saprospiraceae bacterium; assembly: GCA_022844565.1. Taxonomy (GTDB): domain Bacteria; phylum Bacteroidota; class Bacteroidia; order Chitinophagales; family Saprospiraceae; genus JADKBO01. Next base: position 240,210 of record JALHLK010000003.1, on the reverse strand, counting down.
AGGTGGTATCAAATATTGATGAAAAATTAGGAAACGCACGTGTAGCTTGATCTATTCTCACAAAATTAACTGTACCTGAAAGTCTTTTAAATAATTCTACCCGATATGGGCCAGGAAATGCTGCTCCATTAAAGTTCATAGGATCAGGTTTAGAATAATTGACTTGTATACTACCATTAGCCTGATTGGTGCTAATTACACTTACTTTAGTGATATATGGAATAACCCTTGTAGAGGAAAAACATATTTCGTTTGATTTAATACTTTCCACAATACCAAATGGATTACCTGTCGAAGTAAATCTAGCAAACTCCCCTAAAATCCTATAACAGTATAACTTTCCAGGTTCGATATTCCTATCCCTGAATACATAACTTTCCGCATCTTTTTCTTTAGTGATGAATACTACTTTTCTATACACTAATCTATCTACTCCAGTCCCACAAGTATCATTTGGTAATACACTAGATCTTTCAGCCCTCCACACAGAGAATCCTAAAAAGAAGTTATCTGAGGCGTTTTGACATGCATATGGATCTTCCCATCTTACGACTGCTTGATTTTGCTCCGCAACCACAGATGTTAATACAGGTGGTGGACCGACCACTTTGATCGAAATAGTTTTGAGCGTTGCTAATCCTGAAGTATCTCCAAAAAAATTATCTACCGCACGAACTACTAATTTATATGGCTGACTTGAGATGTGATTACAATTCGTATTCCAAGTAAAATTCGAATTATACGGTGGTTGTAAAAACCTATTTGCCGTTGACAGACTGGCAGGATTTTGTAAAATAAAAGGAGCCCCAGAAGCTGAGATTTCTACCAGTTGATTTCTGTCAGGGTCCTTGATATTAATAGGGATTTCTAGCTTTTGTCCTGCAATTACACAAATTTCATTAATTGAGGTAATTTCTGGAGGATTATTCATACATGCTCGAACCAATATTTGCATATCCCTAATAGTGGTATTGATAAGAACTCCTTGACGATATTCTTTTATTTTGATAGCAACATTATACTCACCTTGTTGAGGTGGACTTTGCCATATAAACTCACCAGTTAATGGGTTCAACTGTATAATATTATTAGGCCCTGGTAAGATTTTATCCGGGAACTGGTAATTAGGGACAGGATCGTTTGGCCCCTCTGATGGAACACCAAATTCATATGCCAGACTATCGCCATCTGCATCATATGCATTAGGATTATGAATAAATCGGGTACCCACACATGCAAAATCAATAGGGGGCTGAAGGAGTTTCACAGAACTATTCAATCCCTGAAATTGTGGATCTAGTAAAGTGAAAGTACATGTTAAAGAAAATTGAATATCAATTGATTGCGGAAAATTGACATTCAATATATTGGCAATTCGATTTGGATCTGTAAAAAATATAGTATAAGTTCCTCTACCCGGGTAAGTATGATCTTTTATATATTCATTTCTTTTTATATCATTTGGTAGTATCTCTCCACTACCATTTGATCTGCTCACCCACTGTTTACTGCCATCTCCCCACAAAATCTCAACGCTATCTCTATCAGCACCACTACTACTCGCTTTTGTGTATGTGACCAATAGCATCCTAATAGATAGTGGACCAATCTGTTCATAAGTGATTTCTCCAGCACGGTTATGAGTTGCATTCAGTTTCTCTGGTAAAATGATTAAAAACCCAACAATAATAAATAAAAATGAAACTTTACCTAATAAAAAATACATGTTAATCAAGTCTATATCTTTGAAAAACACACACAGTTTATCAATGCCGTAAGTTTGATCTTTAGTTTTAAGCATTTATCATCTTTTCTTTCATAAATATACAACTTTTGTATAAAAAATGTTTCAATAAAACTAAGCTCGAGTTTTTTCTAGATGCCTGTTATATTCCCACAATCTAAATTCTGTTAATAAACTGATACAAAACTCAATGCCAGAAAACAAAGCAATTGGAATTAATGTACCCATTATTATACTTTTTGAATCACTAAATATTCCTAAAACTGAACCTACCATTCCAAATATTGTGATATATATGTAGGCTCTTCGGTTTTTTGATTTTTTCATAAGCCGATACGTTGTATATTCTTGCTCCTCTTTTATTAAAGATAAAGATAGGTTGTCCACACCTTTGTAAAAATTCAATCGACTATTATACAAATACATAATAGCAAACCCTTTGCCAAGAGCCAGAATACTAAAAATAATCAATCCCAAACCTAAGTATTGGAATCCTAAAGTGATAACATACTTTTGGAGTAAAAATCCTGTGATAAGGAAAAAAAAACCAAGAAATAAATAGAAAGACCCCGCGAGAACATCACCTTTGTATATTGCTCTACACTTTTCTTCTATGGTCATTTTATACAATTTTATTTTTTCTCCTTAAAATCTAAAGCTAATGAAAATATATGTGAAGTTAATACTCCACTTACATTTCCCACATTAGCCAAAGCATAATCTACTCTAAGTCTTCCTAAAACAAGTCCTAATCCTACATTTGGTTGGAAGTCAATAATCTTATTTTCTGACGAAAGATTTATTACTCTTTGAATATTACCAACTCCTCCTCTAATGAATACCTTCTCTAAAACTCCAAACTCTATTCCAAAGCTAGGCTCCGCTATAAAATTCCTATTAGATATCAACCCCGATGCTCTACCATCTGTTGATAAATGAACATTAGCTTCTGCTAACACATCAAATGATGAAAATGATTTTTTATAAGCTAATCCTGTGATAACCCTTGGGATTGTCAACTCAGTACTGTTTATAGGTACATTATTTCCTGTATCTAAAAATTTTTCTTTTTCCTCCTTATTTAAATTAAAATTCCAACTTGTAAAGGTAGTCGTGATATCCCTACCTTGAGCGGCTAGGATAAAATTGCCCATTTTATATCTTATGCCAAGATCTGCTCCGAATCCCCACGCTGTTGCAAAACTACCGATCGATCTATTAATAATTTTTAAACTACCCCCAATATCCAAATTATCATTTTTCTTGGTGGCAAAACTGAGTAAAAGGGCATAATCTGCAGCACTAAATGTAATGATTCTATCAAAGTTTAAGGAATTATCCGGCCCAATTAAATTTAAAGTATTTGGCAAATTATCAATCCCCATCCGAATCAAACTCAGACTGCCAAAAGATTTACCACCTTTCATTCTAAAGGCCAATGAGGCAAAATCATAATTGGCTATGCCACCAAACCAATTAGCATGCATAGCATTTAATTGCATAGGCTTGTTTATAGAAGTAAGGTTAGCTGGATTCCAATACGAAGCAGTTGCATCCGAAGTTGACGCTACCACACTTCCTGACATAGCCTGAGCACGAGCACCTACTCCTATACTTAAAAATTCATTGACAAACTTCTGCCCACCGATAGAATTTGTAAAGCTACTCGCAAAAAATAATATTATTAAAATTAAGCCTCTCAATAGTTTGTTTTTTCTTCATAATCAATAACAAAAGTAAGCAAAAAGATCGGATTACCAACAACAATAGTCTCCATAGTAACGAATTTTTATGATACAATGTTATTCCAAAATTCCAAGTAAAGATCAATCATCCGATAATAATTTAATGTCTTTATATATTCTCTTCTTCTATGTTTTAGAAGTAACAGGAAATTGCTATTTTGTCCCTTAAATCCAATAATTTTAAAAAATGCAAAAAGAAGTTTTCTCAACAATCATCCAAGCGGAAGATCTTAAGCAAATTTATTTTGAAAAAGACTTAATCATTTTGGACGCAAGTAATGGTAAAAATGCTAGATCAAATTATGAAAAAAGTCATTTAGTTGGTGCTATTTTTATTGATCTAGATACTCAATTAGCAAAAATTGTACAAGATGTCTCCAATGGAGGAAGACACCCCTTACCTGAAGTTCTTGATTTTTTAAAAACGGTTTCAGAAATTGGTATTGCACCTCAAAGTCATATTGTAATCTATGATGATAAAAGTGGAGCAAATGCTGCTGCTCGTCTGTGGTGGATGTTAAAAGCTATTGGGCATGAAAAGGTTCAAGTTTTAAATGGTGGGATACAAGAAGCCGAAAAAAAGAAACTTCCCATGACTTCTAAAATTGAAAACAAGACAAAAACTGTTTACATGACGGTAGAGAATTGGAAACTCCCAACTGCCTCTTTAAGTGATGTAGAAGTAGCCGCACCCTCTTCAAATCATTTAGTCATAGATGTAAGAGATGCTGATCGATATAACGGACTTACTGAGCCTATTGATCTTATCGCTGGCCATATCCCAGGAGCCATCAATGTGCCTTTTACAGAAAATTTAGATCAAAATGGTTTGTTTCTACCACCAGATATACTTAAGGCAAAATATGAAAAACTTTTTGAAACCATAGCTAGTGACAACATCATAGTACATTGTGGCTCAGGTGTTACAGCTTGTCATACTTTATTAGCCATATCTTATGCAGGATTGGCGATTCCCAAACTTTATGTTGGTTCTTGGAGTGAATGGAGTAGAAATAATAAGCCTATGAATTCGAATATATAGCAAACAAATTTATGATAAAAAGAAGGGAGCATAATTCTCAACAATTGCTTACATCAAGTACAATTTAATCAGTTAATCAGCGAAAATCTACGCTTTTAATTTGCGAAAATCTGCGGGAAATAAATACGCGAGATTTTTCACGACAACAGAGCATTCATATTTTTACAAAGTCACTCCACCACTGCTTACACCAAGTACAATTTAATCAGCGAAAATCTGCGAATTTGATTTGCGAAAATCTGCGGGAAAAAAAATACGCGAGAGATGTTTACCGGCTATTCACAATAATGTTTTTGTTTATTCATAAAACAGAACTAGTGCTCCGTCCAATTAAAGAAACTAATTAAATGTTGTTCTTTTTCCAAATCTCTGCGTTAAAAATTCTCAGCGTGCCGCTGCTATGCTTCTAATTTTTGTCTTGATATTTGTAAAAACTACTGCCATTATAATTTAGATCTTTAATTAGTCGGAGCACTAGAAATATAAATATTTAAATTTTCACAAAGTCATAAATGAAAATATTTCACTTAAGTATTGAAAATGTTACGGAGTAAACAATTAGTTAATATCTTTACTTCCAAAGAAATTTTCATCTTTAACGCTACTAGCATGAAAGAATCATTGACAATTCTCCTTCTTATCACTCTGATGAGCTTGAATCTATCCAGTCAATCAAATCCATTGCGGATAGGGGTGGTTGGGTTGACTCACACGCACGTACATTGGATCTTAGGTAGACCAAAAGACGACAAAGTCCAGATAGTAGGAATTGTAGAGACAAATAAAGATTTGGCCAAAAGGTATTCTGAACAACACGGTTTCCCATTAAATCTAGTTTATTCCTCGATTGATGAAATGATCAAAAAAGCAAATCCTGAAGCTGTAACTGCCTTTGGAACCATCTACGAACATCTACATATTGTTGAAAAATGTGCACCATTAGGAATACATGTGATGGTTGAAAAACCACTTGCTGTAAGTACGAAGCACGCTAAGAAAATGGAGGCTTTAGCTAGAAAACATGCTATTTATTTGCTTACCAATTATGAGACGACCTGGTATCCTACACTGCATCGTTCAAAAGAGTTATTAACCAAAGATAGTATCGGGAAATTAAGCCAATTAGTAATTAGAGATGGTCATAAAGGTCCACTTAAGATTGGTATCAATAAAGAGTTTTTAGATTGGCTCACTGATCCTGTACAAAATGGAGGGGGAGCAATTATGGATTTTGGTTGTTATGGCGCCAATATTTCTACTTGGTTTATGAATGGACAAAAACCAAAATCTGTCACCGCTCTTACCCAACAATTTCAAAAAGAAAACAACCCAAAAGTAGATGACGAAGCGACAATTATCCTAACTTATAATGATGCAAAAACGACCATTCAACCGTCATGGAATTGGCCCATTGGAAGAAAAGATATGGAAGTTTATGGCTCAAAAGGCGTGATCTATGCAGATAATAAAAATGATCTTAGAATGCGTATTGCCGTAGGATATGACGGATACAAAGAAACTTCCAAGAAATTAGAAGATCTACCTTCTCCAAATAATGACCCTTTTACTTTTTTTGCAGCCATTATTAGGAAGGAAATTGTTATCCAACCTCACGACCTATCTTCTTTAGAAAATAATATGATTGTTGTTCAGATACTTGAGGCTGCAAAATTGTCAGCCAAAAAAGGTAAAACGATTTATCTAAAATAAACAAAATTTAATAATCCAAATTTTCTATGACTGTAAAAATTTCAGATACAAGAGATATCGCTCTCGATAAAATAATAGATCTTTATCAGGCAAATAAATGGAGTTCAGCAGATAAACCTGAGCAACTTTATAAAGCATTAATGAATTCAGATCATCTTATTTCAGCATGGGATGATGATGTATTGGTGGGGATTGGCAATGCCATCTCTGACGGCCATTTGGTTGTTTATTACCCACATTTACTAGTACTTCCCAGTTATCAAGGCAAGGGAATTGGCCAAATGATTATGGGTAAAATGCAAGAAAAATACCACAATTTTCATATGCAAATGCTCACTGCTGATGGTCAAGCTATAGACTTTTATAAAAAAATAGGATTTGAACGGGCAGGACAAACTGAACCTATGTGGATATATAAAGGGAATGAACATTGACAATAATTTGGAAAAACTAATTAATCAAGATATATTTGGCAAATTGTTATATTAAAAGTTAAAAAAATGAAATTCAAACTCTTGATGTGCGCACTACTTTTATCGCAATATATGATGGCCCAAACCCTAGCCGAGAGACTAGGCTATTCCAAAAACGATAAGTTACTTATCATCCACAATGATGACATCGGTTTAAGCCAATCAGAAAATGCAGCTTCATATGTGAGTATGACTAAAGGTGTCGTGAATTCAGGTGCAGTCATGGTGCCATGTGCTTGGGCTTATGATGCTATAGAAATGTTTAAAAATCCTAGTTTTGATGTAGGTGTACATCTTACGTTAACCTCAGAATGGAAAAATTATAAGTGGCCACCCTTATTAGGCAGCCCAGCAGTGCCAAGTCTTGTAAATCAGTATGGATTTATGTACGCATCAAATGAAGAAGTGGCAAAAAATTCAAAAATTGAAGAAGTGGAGAAAGAGCTCATCGCTCAAATAGAATTAGCTCAAAAGATGGGGTTAGACATCACCCATTTAGATACACATATGGGAAGTATCTTAGGTAGGGAGGATTTAATACAGCTGTACTTTAGATTAGGAAAAAAATATAATATACCTGTAATGGCTGACAATCGCATGCCAAATTATCCTTATGCTATAGACAAAATAGAAAGCATCACCCCTGAGTTTTATCCTAATCGCACCAAACAATACTATACAGAATTGATTAAAAACTTACAACCTGGCATCACCGTACTCCTTCTACATATAGCTTACGACAATGATGAAATGCGCTCAATCACTGCTGATCAACCATTTTGGGGTAGTCTTTGGAGACAAAAAGATTTTGACTTTTTCATGAGTAAAGAAGCAAAAACCATTCTTACAAAAAATAATGTAAAACTAGTTACTTGGAGGCAAATTAGAGATTTAATGAGAAAAGAGATGAAGTAAAAACTTCTAAATATTGATTTCAAAATCACATCTTTAGCGGATCTTAGAATTTTCTATAACATCTTCTTGATTTTTATGTTAGGTTATCTATTTAACATGTTTCAATTTATCTTTAATGAAAATATTACTAACGGGTGTGACAGGATATATCGCTCAAAGGTTGTTACCTGTTTTACTTGAAAAAGATTATGATGTAGTATGTTGTGTCAGAGACAAAAATAGATTTAATAAAAAAAACTATAATACATCTAAACTTACCATCATTGAAGTAGACTTTCTAAACAAAGAAAGCTTAAAAAATATCCCAAAAGATATTGATGTTGCTTATTATTTGATACACTCCATGTCTACAAAGAGTGGCGATTTTGGAGATATGGAAGAAATTTGTGCTACTAATTTTAAAGAAAGCATCGCGCAAACCAATACAAAACAAGTCATCTATCTAAGTGGCATCGTCAATACAGAAGAACTTTCAAAACACTTATCATCGCGAAAAAATGTAGAGGCTGTATTATCTGACTCAAAATATGCTCTAACTACATTGAAAGCTGGAATAATAGTTGGCTCAGGAAGTGCTTCTTTCGAGATAATACGCGACATCGTAGAAAAATTACCCTTCATGATAGCACCAAAATGGTTAAATACGAGATGCCAACCGATAGCTATTAGAAATGTGATCGAATACTTGACTGGTGTGATAGGCAACCCTGCGACTTACAATGCATCTTACGACATAGGTGGTCCTGATATTCTAACTTACAAAGAAATGTTATTACGCTTCGCAAAGTTAAGAGGTCTGCAAAGGCGCATTGTCATTGTACCTGTGATGACTCCAAAAATATCATCTTACTGGCTTTACTTTGTAACATCTACATCATATGCCCTCGCCAAAAACCTTGTAAACAGTATGAAAGTTGAAGTTATTTGTAAACCTAATCCACTAGCTCAGATACTAGGTATAAAACCAATTGATTATGATACATCCATACAACTTGCTTTTGATAAAATAGAGCAAAATCAAGTAATCTCAAGCTGGAAAGACGCACAAACGAGCAATCTTTTGAATGAAGGGGTCTCAAAGTTTGTACAAGTACCTACCAACGGATGTTTTACAGACATTCGTGTCAAAAAATTGCAGGAAGGTAATAATGCTTTAGAGATGATATGGTCTATTGGAGGTAAAAAAGGTTGGTATTATGGCACTTGGCTTTGGGAGTTACGTGGTTTCCTAGACCAATTGGTAGGTGGAGTGGGCATGCGCAGAGGAAGAAAAAGCGAACAAGAATTATTCACAGGTGATGCCCTTGATTTTTGGAGAGTCATGATAGCCGACAAAGACCAAAAACGTTTGTTATTATATGCAGAAATGAAACTACCAGGAGAAGCATGGCTCGAATTCAAGATAGACAAAAATGATGTATTAACCCAAACTGCCACTTTCCGCCCATTAGGCCTTTTTGGAAGATTGTATTGGTATGCTGTACTCCCTTTTCATGGTTTTATCTTTAGAGGTATGATCAATGAAATAGGCCGATTAAAAAATATCGTACCCTAATTTTTATTTTTTTAACATTTTTATTGATGTGATCGTATTCATTGTTCTTCTTTCATAAAAGGCAGCAACCCTTTTCTCATTTACATTTACCATTTCCTGAGTGACAAAAAACTGAAAGTATAAGTTCTCACCATCATCTGCAAATACACTAACCTCACCAGGAATGTCCCCATCTGTTACTTGTTCGGCTCCGTATAATACACCTTCTATTGATTTTATACTTTCACCTTCTGGGCTTACTTCAGCTCCAAAAATGGACTTGCCTTCATGATACATATCCAACAAAGCATATGAAATTTCAGTAGTATATGTAAATTTAACATAACGATTAACATAGCTATTTAATTGAGTGATAGAAGCATTTTTTACCTCCTCCATATTTATAGTAAAATACTCTGTAAAGTTACGTTCTGGAAACTCAATCGTAAGTGTTGCAAATGGATACCCAGAATCTTCTACTTCTTTTAAGATTCCCATTTCAGAGATATCTTCTTTTCCACTTTCCGTATCATTAGCCAATGATACTGGGTCTTTAGTGCTTGCAATAGGTTGAGTAACTTTATTCCCATTTTCGCCACAAGAAATAGAATTTAAAAAAATAAATATAAAGCTTAATGTCTTTAGCATCTTTATCAAAACTTTAAAATTAAAGGGGAGTTCTAAAATCTCATTTTCGTAGTGAAAAAAATACGAAAAAGCCAAGAACAAGGCAAAAGTTGAAAAGTACCGCAGGTGTAGCCAGAGCTACATCGAGGACACTTTTTAACTTTTAACGCAGTAATTGGGTTTTGCAGTTTTTTGTAATAGAAATAGAGTTTTTAGAACTCCCCTAAATATAAAATAAGAACAAAACTAGATAATCCCTATGATAATTTATGTCAAAATTTATTTAAAATAAAAATATGACGTTTTTTGTCATGACATTTAAAGATATTGTATCTTTGTGGAATGAAAATACCATTACACACATACCTCAAGAACAAACGAGTTGAGCAAGACTTAAAAATGCGCGAAGTAGTCGCTATGACAGGTATAGATCAAGCATTAATAAGCAAGTTTGAAAATGGCAGTAGGATTCCTACAGATGATCAAATCATATCTTTGGCCAAATGTTTTGAAATACCCTACAATGAGCTAAAAAAATACCAGCTTGTCGAGAAAGTATATGAGATTTTGGCCAATGAGCCGTATGGATTTGAAGCATTCATGGCAGCTGAGCCAAGAATAGCATATTTGGCAAACAAAAAAATTGTTGACCAAATACAAGTAACACCTGATATCAAAGTAGCATTAGAAAGAGTTGATGAATTAAAAAGGGAGCTTCAAAATATAAAGGTCGAAAAAAGTATACATTTACAAAAAGTAGAGGAACATTTTGCCCTTCGCTTCACCTACGAATCAAATAAAATCGAAGGTAATACATTAACTTTGAGTGAGACAATGATGGTCATTAAAGAAGGTATTACTATTAGTGGAAAATCTGTCAATGAGCATTTAGAAGCCATCAACCACAGTGAGGCTATCGAACTTTTATATGATTTTGTTGACCGCAAAATTGACTTTTCTGAATATGTGCTCTTACAATTTCATGGGCTTATACTAAGAGGTATTAATCGTGCGAATGCCGGAAAATATAGGAATGTCAATGTTCGAATCTTGGGTGCAGAGCACATTCCACCTGAGCCATACCTTATTACAAAGCTGATGGAAGAATACTTTGATTTTTACAAAGCTATGCATAAGTCCCTTCATCCAGTCTTACTTGCCGCGGAGATGCATGAGCGATTGGTCACGATACATCCTTTCATTGATGGCAATGGTCGCTCGAGCAGATTGGTGATGAATCTGATTTTGTTAATGCATGGCTACCCTATGGCTATATTAAAAGGAGATCAAACGACACGACTTCGCTATTTCAAAGCGCTTGAATCTGTACAAATTAATGGAGAGCCCGAGGCATTTTATCTTTTGGTGATAGAAGCGGTAACTAGGACTTTAGAAGAAAAGGTACATTTGTTGAAACCAGAATTGTAAAAGGCTAAATCCTAATATAAAGATTAGTAAGTCAAATACAAAAATTGATGTGTAATCTTGTTTCATTATTCTCTAAAGTTTATTTTTCAAAATTATACATCTTTTTTCTTATTCCAACTATATATTGTATTTTTGACATTAATAATTAAAAAAATTCAAATATTAAAATGTCACATAAAGAGCTCAGAAGTCGTGGTTGGTTTGGCAAAAAAGATAAGGACGGAATAATCTATCGTTCATGGATGAAAAATCAAGGTATGCCAACAGATATGTTTGATGGTAGGCCTGTAATTGGTATTTGTAATACATTTAGTGAATTGACTCCATGCAATGCGCATTTTCGCGATTTTGCAGAACGGATAAAAAGAGGCGTATTGGAAGCTGGTGGATTTCCAGTTGAATTTCCTATCATGAGTTTGGGAGAGACTTTGATCAAACCCACCGCGATGTTGTACCGCAATCTAGCAAGCATGGATGCAGAAGAATCTATACGGGCTAATCCTATTGATGGAGTCGTACTGATGACGGGCTGTGATAAGACCACTCCTTCTACCGTAATGGGTGCAGCAAGTGTAGGCCTACCTACCATTGTAGTACCAGGAGGCCCCATGCTCAATGGACGATATAAAGGACAAACCATCGGGTCTGGCACTCATGTATGGAAGTTTGATGAAGACATGAAGACAGGTAAAATGACTCAGGAAGAATGTGAGTACGCAGAAAGTTGTATGAGCCGAAGTATTGGCCACTGTATGACCATGGGGACAGCTTCCACCATGGCAGTCATGGTAGAATCTCTTGGACTTACTTTATCAGGAGCGTCTGCGATACCTGCTGCCGATTCTCGAAAACGAGTCATGGCCCAATTGAGTGGTAGAAGAATCGTCGAAATGGTCAACGAAGACTTGACCATTGATAAAATATTGACGCGTGAAGCTTTTGAAAATGCCATCAAAGTCAATGCCGCAGTAGGTGGTTCGTCCAATTTTGTTATTCACTTGATGGCTATAGCAGGGAGAATTGGTGTTGACCTTACTTTAGAGGATTTTGATCGTTTAGGTAGTAAAATTCCTTTGTTACTCAATTTGATGCCTTCGGGTAAATATTTGATGGAAGACTTTTATTACGCAGGTGGCCTACCTGTTATTTTAAATGAATTGAAGGATCTTCTACATAAAAATGTCATAACCGTATCTGGTAAAAATCATCATGAAAACATACAAGGCAACACAGATTGCTACAATGAAGATGTCATCGCAAAATACGAGCAACCTATCAAACTAGAAGCTGGAATAGTAGTAGTAAAAGGCAACTTGGCTGAAAATGGTGCGGTATTAAAGCCATCGGCAGCAAGCCCTCATTTGCTCAAACATACAGGGAGAGCCGTAGTATTTGAAAGCATAGAAGATTATAATCATCGCGTAGATGACCCTGGCTTAGATATAGACGAAACTTGTGTCATGGTCATGAAATATGTAGGTCCTGTGGGATATCCGGGTATGCCCGAAGTAGGCAATATGGCTTTGCCCAAGAAAATCTTAGAAAAAGGTATTAAGGATATGGTTCGGATCTCGGATGGTAGGATGAGTGGCACCGCCTATGGCACCGCCATACTGCACGTATCACCTGAATCTGCTATTGGTGGTACGCTAGCTTTTGTCCAGAATGGTGATATGATCGAATTGGACGTAGAAAAACGGCTCCTACATCTCCATGTGAGTGATGAAGAATTGGCTAAACGAAGAGCATCTTGGACACCTCCTGGGCCTGCGGCCACGCGCGGGTACGTAAGCATGTACATCAAGCATGTGAATGGGGCGGATAAAGGAGCGGATTTGGATTATTTGGTAGGAAGTTCGGGGAGTGTGGTGACGAGGGATTCACATTGATTTAGGTTTTAGGTGTTAGGTTTTAGAGTTTAGGTTTTTATTAAAAAAAGATAAGTGTCATGAGGAGTAGAGGTTTAGTGATTTTATGTGGTTTGTTGGTTTTTGGTTGTGCAATGAAGAAAAAGGAAATAAACATGAATGTTAATTATGAAAAGATAGGAAAGGTGATCCAATACGATGATGGCTTGGACAAGTTGGTTAAATCCAATTCGCAAGGAGAAATCTTAGGGTCAGGATATAAATGGAGTGAAGGACCTCTAGAATTGGAAGGGATTGGAGTCATTTTTTCTGATGTGCCCAATAACATCATCCACTTATGGTCACCTACGTCGGGTATGTCACCTTATTTACAACCAAGTGGATACACAAGTTCGATTCCGAGAGGAGGTGAGACAGGAAGTAACGGCCTTACCTTAAATCCTCAAGGGAAGCTAGTCCTTTGTCAACATGGTGATAGAAGGATGGCTATGATGGATGCTGATCTTAAGAATCCTCAACCTAAATTTATAACTTTGGCAGATAAGTATGATGGCAAACGCTTTAGTAGCCCAAATGATGCATGTTACAATAAAGATGGAGATCTATTTTTTACCGACCCTCCTTATGGATTAGAAAAACAAGCCAATGACCCAACTAAAGAAATCAGTTTTCAAGGGGTTTACAAGGTGAGTAAGGATGGCAAAGTCACGCTTATGGTTGATAGTCTAACTCGGCCTAATGGTATTGCCTTTATGCCTGATGGCAAAAGTGTAATCGTAGCCAACAGTGACCCTGCTCTACCCAATTGGTATATTTTTGATTATGATGGTACGAATTTTACGAATGGAAGATTATTCTACAGCACCAAAGGACATGATAAATCCTTACGTGGTCTCCCTGATGGTTTTAAAATAGACAAAAATGGAAATGTTTTTGCCACAGGTCCAGGTGGAGTGTACGTATTTGATAAAAATGGAAAAAAGTTGGGATTATTGTCTTTGAGTGATCCGACTAGTAATTGTGCATTATCAAAAGATCAAAAGACATTGTATATCACCAATAATAATAAATTTTTACGCTGGAAATTACGATAAAATGAAACTTTACAAACTTACCAACAATCAAATTGCTATTGAGCAAGCCCATGAATATCGAATTTTTGACGCTTCTTTTGATGACATCGTCAATGCAGATAATCTAGCCGATACATTGAGCCAACTTTGGCCATCAGGTGTAGATGCAGACATTGCACAACATTCCATCCTAGCACCCATAGGAAGCCAACAAGAATTGTGGGCTTGTGGCGTCACCTATTTACGCAGCAAGGTGGGCAGGCAAGAAGAAAGCAAAGAAGCAGGTGGCGGTGATTTCTACGAAAAAGTATACCATGCCGACCGACCCGAAGTCTTCTTCAAAGCCAATCCCTCAAGAGTGGTAGGTCCAGGAGCTAAAGTTAAAATCCGAAAAGACAGCACTTGGGATGTACCCGAACCCGAACTAGCCCTTGTAGTCAATAGCAAAGGTAAAATCATAGGCTACACCATCGGTAATGACATGAGTAGTCGCAGCATAGAAGGCGAAAATCCTTTATACTTACCTCAAGCAAAAACATATGATGCTTGTGCAGCCTTAGGCCCATGTATAGCTGTGATAAATCCATTCTCCAATGCTGACACGACCATTCAACTTACCATCAACAGAGCTGGTCAAACTGCCTTTGATGACACCATCCTCCTATCGCAGATGAAGCGCACACCGGAAGAATTGGTCAAGTATGTATGTATGGAGTGTAGTTTCCCTCATGGTTGTATCGTTATGACGGGTACAGGTATTGTGCCTCCTAATACATTTACGTTGCAGAGTGGGGATGTGATAAAGATTGGGATTATGGGAATTGGGGAGCTGGAGAATGAGGTGGGGTGACTTTGATAAAAATTAATACTTCAACAATTTTAAATAGCTTTAAATCGAAAAAGTCTCTTAAAAATAATTCATTGTAGTTAAATGAAAAAGAAACAGCCCATGATTGAAAATTCTAGAAAAGTCTTATATTGGTGTCCAAATATAAAAGATGAATAAAACAATTATAAACATGCAAAATCGCCGAAATTTTATAAAACAGTCTTCTCTTGCAACAGCAGCTGTGTTGACTTCTTCAAGTTTATATGCCTTTCGCGGATCACCAAATGAAAAAGTTGTAGTTGGAGCCATGGGTACAAATAGCAGAGGATTGGCTGTTGCTCGCATGTTTGCTAAACTTCCAAATGTAGAGGTAGGGTTTGTGTGTGATGTAGATAGTAAAGTGGTTGAAAAAACCGTCTTTGAAATAGAAAAATTAACGGGAAAAAAGCCAAAAGGATATACAGACATTCGCATCATGTTGGAGGAGAAGGATATGGATGCCTTGATGATAGCAACCCCTGATCACTGGCATGCTCCAGCTTCATTATTAGCAGTTAAAGCGGGAAAACACGTGTTTGTTGAAAAACCTTGTTCTCACAATCCAAAAGAAGGTGAAATTTTAGTAGAAGCTGCCCAAAAGTACAACAAATTAATACAAATGGGTTCCCAACGCAGGTCATTTCCGAAGGTCATTCAAGCTGTTAATGAGTTGAAAGAAGGTATTATTGGAAACGTATATTTCGCAAAAGGCTGGTATGCAAATAATAGAAAACCTATCGGAAATGGCAAAACTATACTTCCACCTGCTCATCTAAACTTTGACCTTTGGCAAGGACCAGCTCCTCGTCGCCCATATAAAGATAATTTAGTACATTACAATTGGCATTGGTTCTGGAATTGGGGAACTGGTGAAGCCCTAAACAATGGAACACACGAATTAGATGTTATGCGTTGGGGCATGGGCGTAGATTATCCTACGAAAGTAACATCGATTGGTGGTCGGTTTGCCTACACTGATGATTGGCAGACGCCTGATACACAAACGATTTCTTTTGAGTTCCCCAATAAAAAAGCCATGCTTTGGGAAGGAAGAAGTTGTAATGGATTTCCTGTGGAAGGCCAGAGCAGAGGTGTAATTTTTTATGGTGAGAAAGGTACACTTTCTATTCCAGGCGGAGATGATTACAAGGTGTATGATTTAGGGAATAAACTAATCAAAGATGTTAAAACTGAATTGCAAAGTGCCACTCAAACCAATACCATGGGCATGGGTGAATTATTAGATATAATCATCCTTGATAATTTCATAGAATCTATAAGAGGAAAAAGTAAACTCACAGCTCCAATTATCGAAGGACATAAATCAACTTTATTACCTCAATTGGGAAATATTTCCTACAGAGTTGGGCGTACTTTAAATTGTGATGCCAAAAATGGACATATTATAAAGGATAAAGAAGCCATGAAACTTTGGCAAAGAGAATATGAAAAAGGTTGGGAAATGAAAATTTAAAAATATACCAATGAAGAATAAAATAGGAATAATAATAATAATTTTGAGTATTTGGATAAACGTCTCAGCTCAAGAAAGATTCGGAAAATTAATGGAAAATACTCCAGGAATCGTTTCGTACACATTTCGAAATGACTTTGCTAAAGATGTAGCCAAAACCTTGGATAATATTAAAGCTTTGGGCGTCACAAATATTGAGTTTTCAAACCTCTTTGGTAAAACAGCTACCGAATTAAGAGCGCTTTTAGACGTTCGAGCCATGGTTTGTACAAGTTATGGAGTAAGCTATGATGCCTTACAAAATAAACCTGATCAAATCATCAATGATGCAAAAACTTTGGGTGCGGAATTTGTAAGAGTAGCTTGGATACCCCATAATAAGCCAATGGACATAAAATTGGCACAAAAAACAGTGGAAGACTTTAATGCTTTTGGAAAAATATTGGCTAAAAACGACCTTACATTTTGTTATCATAATCACGGATTTGAGTTTCTTCCATATGGTGAAGGAACATACTTTGATTATATTGTGCAAAACACCAATCCTGACTTTGTATCGTTTGAAATGGATATTTTGTGGGTATTTCACCCAGGACACGACCCTGCCAAACTACTTGAAAAATACCCAAATAGGTTTAAAATAATGCACCTTAAAGACCTAAAAAAAGGCGTTGTTGGCGACTTTAGCGGTACAACGTCAACAGAAAACGATGTCACCCTCGGAAGTGGTCAACTTAATATACCTCAAATCTTAAATGCTGCAAAAAATACAAAAATTAAACACTATTATATTGAAGATGAATCTTCAAATGTTTGGCAACAAGTGCCTATGAGTATAGCATATTTAAAATCTCTTCAATAAGAAATATTGGTGGAAAGCCTTAAAAATAGCTAATCCAACAAATCAAACACATTCTTCTGATTGATCAATTTAAATGAACTATTTGTATAAGTTTCTGCAAATATCTTTGGGAACTTTGCTTTCTCAGCATTGAATTTGAATTCAAAGGTAGAAAGTTTGCCATCATATTCTTCTACGAGGTCTATTTCTTGTTGATCATACGTTCTCCAAAAGTATAGATTCTTATGAAGTTTAGAATATTGATTGTGCTTTACCCTTTCGATCACACAAAAATTTTCCCAAATTTGGCCAACATCTTGACGAAGTGTGATTGGGTTAAAATTATTGATGATGCTATTTCTCAACCCCAAATCATAGAAATAATATTTGCGAGATTTTGATATTTCCTTTATCAAATTACGACTGAAGGACATCAGAGAAAAGATGATATAATTTTTTTCTAATATGTCAATGTATTTTTCTACAGTTTGAATAGAAACATTAACTTCATTAGACAATTTATTTAGGCTTACTTCACTACCTATCTGCAAAGCCAAAATTGTCAATAGCTTTTTGAAAACCAATGGTTTTTTGATGTCTTCATATTTTAATGTGTCTTTATAAAGATAATTGCTACTAATATTAGTTAAAGCATCTATCTTTTCATCATTGGATGCTGTATTGTAGACTTCAGGATATGACCCAAAAACTAAAAGGTCTGATATTATACCCTTTGCATAAACTATGCCGATATCATTAATAATCTCTTGCAAGCTTACAGGGTAAAGCATAAACTCTCTGCTTCTTCCCGTTAAAGGTTCAGAGGCTCTATTCAAAAGTTCAAAAGACGAAGAACCTGTAGCAATGATCTGTATATCTGGAAATTCATCATGCAATATCTTTATTTTCTTGCCTATATCGTCGATGTCTTGGGCTTCATCAAACACTAAGAGTTTACTTTTAGGGATTAATTTTGAAAGCGTAGAAATGGAGGTACTGCTTAATAATTCCTTTACTTCTTGTATTTCGCAATTGTAATAAACACCTTCGTTATTTTTTACGATATTTTTCACTAGGGATGTTTTTCCTGTTTGTCTGGCCCCAGTTAATAAAATAGTTTTACCCTTAAATAATTGACTTTCAATCGATTTATATATAATTCTATCAACCATTGTTATCGTTTTACACTTGAACTAAACCACAAAGTTAATAATTTTAGCTAAATATTAAAATCATAGTTAATAAATTTAGCTAAATATTACAATCATAGTTGATAAATTCAGCTAAATACTGCAACTACAGTTAATGAATTTAGCTAAATATTACAATTATACCTTAAGGGATTTCTAAAAATAAGAGAATAATTAGAATATTCTTACCGACATTTTCCTCCAAATCTTTAAAACTGGGCAAAAATAATATCATTCAAATATGCCAAAACAAATGCCCAAACTGCAATTGCACTCATCGCAACAGTATAAGTTAATTTTGTTTCTCGATAAAACTTGGCAACAATAATAGAGCCTACAGGTATAGAAAGTATCAATGGAGCAAAAAGACAAGCTATCCAAAACCCACTTTTAGAACTCTTGAGCCTAACCATAAATTTGTTTAATTTGGTAAAGGCATTTTTCCTCACATAAGTGCCTTCTGCTATGGCTTTCAGCTTCTTATCTTTTGTTCTTTGCATAAAATAGCCGGCAGAAAGGTAAAAAATGTTAAAACTTACCAATGCACCCAAACCTGTGCATAATGCTATTTCAAGAGGGCTTAACGCAGAGGTGCTCATGATTGAAGCTGCAAAAAGAAACTTGACGCAACTTATTAAAAAAGCTAAACCATATAGACTAAGAGTATTCATAATTACTGTGATTGAATGTAAAACTAACTAAACGCTGACTCATCTATAAAATTTTAACTTTATAAAAACAAGTCTTGTGTTTTTAGAACTGCCTACACATAAAAGAAGATTTCCAATATCATTGTTTAACTTCTAACCACTTTTTGTAAATAATCTGATAAAATAAAAGAAGATCCTTTTGACCGTTCAAAAAATAGGTCCAATCCATTCGAAATTTCTTCTTTTCGCGATGGTGTTACATTTTTTAAAAATGTGCTAAATTCATAGTTTTTGGTGATAATTTTAATAAGATTATGTTTCTTAAAATAATCAATTTCTGCAAATCCTTTGTGTTTTGGACCAATACAAATAGGCATTCCAAATACGGCTGGCTCCAAGGTATTGTGCACATTTTTGGTAAATCCACCACCAATATAGCAATAGGAGGCAATACTGTATAATCCAAATAACTCACCTATCGTATCAATGATGACTACATTTCTATTATACTCGAAATTTTGAATTTTTGAAAAAAGGCTCTTGCAATGTAACGATTCTTGAAAAGTTTTGATATTTGCTACACTGATATCATGAGGCACAACAATGTGAAATTTGTCTTCATGATCCTTAATAGTATGACCTATCAACTTTAAATCATCTTGATATACGCTGCCGTAGACAATAATTTCTTTAGCTTGAGCTAATTTTAAAAACATATTAGCATTTACGTAGTGATTATCTTTTTTTCTGAGAACGGTGTCAACTCTAGGGTCACCAATTTGCTTGACATACGCTATTCCCAAAGAAATTGCCAGTTCACTCGTCGATTGATCTTGACAAAACATGGTGGTATTATTTCGTAAAATCTTTGCAAATCTATTACTATACCATTGAAAGATATAATGACTCTTGTCAAATTTCACAGCTACCAATACTTTGGGAATTTTACGTTGGTTTAACTCATCAAAAAGATTCCACCACCATTCGTATTTAACGCCTAAAAATATCCGAGGGCGATAATAATCAATGAGCTTTTTCATGTCTTTTCGCTTATCCAATGGCAAATAGATTATTTCATCTGCTTTTGTGTTTTTTACGTTTTCATACCCTGAAGGCGAAAAAAAAGACAATAATATAAAAACATCAGGTGTATCTAATTTTATAAGTTCAATGACGCTTGCAATCTGCTGATACTCGCCCAACGAAGCACAGTGTATCCATATGTCCACATTTCTTGCATTAGGCGCTTGGCTTTTATAATATTTTAATAATTGCTTAGCCCGCTCTTTATTCCATTGTCTGATTTTCGGATCAAATACACCTTTGATCTTCAAGAAAATTGCCAATAGTTGAATTAAGAGGTTATACATCAAAAATATTTGACTTTGTCTTTTTTCTCTCCTTTCTTAAAAGGTATGACCCACCTAGCACGGATACCAAATGAATTGTCCATAAGTGTTTGATCACCTTTTTCTAATGCTAATGCACCTCTGATTGCTTTTGTAAATCCTAGACTATTTTCCAAGGTTATTGATCCATTGATCAGCCCATTATCTGAGTGAAACTCATACCCAACGATTTGTTTGAATGATACTCCTCTACTTAATTGGTCATAATAAAATGAATAAGGTTCAAAAGATTGAGCAATTGTCCTGTTGAGATCTTTTAATACCGTTTTATATGCAAATAAGCCTATACTACTTCCGACCACAAATCCAGATCCCTTCTTTCCTAATATTTTACGTACCTGTAAATTGATTTGATCACCAACTATTGTATAAAAATAATCTGCTGGCGTCCCATCTACCCCGACAATACTACCCCCCATTTGTTTTAATGGGCTGTAAGGCTCTGACTTGACATTGTCCCCAAACATATAACGCCATTCTAATGAAAAACCAAAGTTTGAAGCGGTCAAATACTCCGTTCCTACTCCAAAACTCGTATGTGTACCATATCGATCGGCCAAATCTCCATATGAAAAATCAGGGCCATAGCTAAACGCCACACCCAAAATACTTTTTTGTGCAATAACATAGCTGGATGAATAGACAAAAAGGGTCAGAAACACTACACTCAGTCGATATTGCAATTTAAAACCTCCATATTTTACTAAGTGCATGATCAACTTACTAAATTAATTGGTTCACCTTTTTGGAATGCCAAAATGTTTTCGATTATACCATCCAAAAGCCTGATTCGTGACTCTTTCGAAGCCCAAGCGATATGTGGTGTGATGTGGCAATTGTCTATGGAGTATAAGGGATGATGATCTTTAGGAGGTTCTACAGTAATTACATCTAGCAGGGCTGCAGCATGTCTATGGTTTGACAAAAAAGATACTAAATCATCTTCATTAATCAAGCCTCCCCTACCAGTATTAACTATCGTGACATCGGTTTTGGTCAAAGCAAGATTTTGGCTATTGATGATTTCTTTAGTTTGATCATTCAATGGTACATGCAGCGATATGATGTCAGATTCTTTAAACAATGTCGGCAGATCAACCTCATGACTTTTTTCAGAAAGTTTTCTACCTTGACCATATTTATTGTAGATAAGTACATTTAAGCCAAAAGCTTCGGATACTTGAGCGACCCGTTTCCCAATTGTACCATAACCTATTACACCAATTGTTTTTCCAGACATTTCTAAGATGGAATGATCATAAAAACAAAAGTCCGGAGTTTTATGCCATCTACCATCTTTCACCTGTTTGGCATAATACTCCAACCTATTAAAATGACTAAGCAATGCTGCAAACACATGTTGTACGACGCCCTCAGTACTATATCCTTTTACATTACTAACCTTTATACCCCTTTCATTGCATAAAGCCAGATCTACATTATTATAGCCAGTTGCTGATACCACCACATATTTAAGCTGGGGTAGTAGAGCGATTAAGTCCTGATTTACCTTTACTTTATTGACTATGATGATTTCGGTATCATTAAAATTGTTCGTATAATCAAGAGTAGGATCAAACCTATCAAGTATGGATATCTCACCACAATCATATAGTTTATCCCATGAAATATCGCCACCATTTAAGGTATAGGCATCAAAAAATATAATTTTAGACATATGAGCAGAAATTTTTAAAAATAGTTTTATACTTCTTTCAAGATAATAATTAAATATAATTTGATTTTTATGGATGAAAAAATTTTTTCTCACTTTAAAATCTTAAACACAATATTACTAATTTTTATTAAGTTTAATATTAAATTTGTAAATTAGCACTTCATTTAAATCATCTAAAGACATATAAATGGTAATCAAATATCAAAAAAGAATCTTATCGATCCTCGCGTTCTCGTTGTTAATTTTAATAACAGCTTGTAATCCTGACGTCTCAAAATCACAAGCTCTTGAAGAACAAGTCATGAATGTACACGACGAAGTTATGCCCAAGATGACGGATTTACAATCTTCAAAAAAAGAGTTAGAAATGGCTCTTGCAAATGGGGCGGATAGCACTAAAGTATTTGAATATTTAAACCAACTTGACGAAGCTGACGAAGCGATGATGGTATGGATGGATGAATACGAAAGTCCAGCTGAGGACACGAAGGAAGAAGAAAAGCTTACCTACCTAAATCTTGAACTTTCACGTATAAAAGATGTTAAAGATAAGATGCTAAAAGTTATTAAAGATGTTAGTACTTTTACTTCTCAATACATCAAACCAGTTAATGATACGATTCAATAGATTTTATTTCCATACCTTAATTGCTTTAGTTGCTTTATTGTCGTGTAAAGACACAAGTCCACTACCTTATTTGGGACAAACCACGGTCGAAGATGGTGTTACAAAGTACCATACTATTCCAAATTGGACTATGTCAAATCAAGACAGCCTGCAAGTATCCAATAAATCGCTTTCACCTTATATATATGTAGCCGATTTCTTTTTCACATCTTGTCCTTCGATTTGCCCTAAGGTTGCGAAAGAAATGCTTAAAATTCATCAAGAATTTAAAGATAACCCAAAGGTAAAACTCGTATCCTTCACCCTAGATCCAAAAAGAGATACGCCCAATAAACTAAAGCAATTTGGTGATAATTTATCAATCAATCATGATAAATGGTGGCTACTAACGGGAGATAAAGATTCAACTTTAGTTTTGGCTTCTCAATATTTTGTAGCAGCATTTGAAGATGCAACAGTTCCTGGAGGTTTTGATCATAGTGGTAAAATTATTTTAGTGGATCAAAATGGTCATATAAGATCATTCTCTGAAGGTACAGATCCTACAGAAACACCAAGATTGATTAAAGATATCTATAAATTGATCGAACAAGAATTTAAGTAATATGAGAAAATTCGTTTTCGGAATTGCTCTAAGTACTTTTATTATTTCTTGTAATTTTGATACTCAATTTGCAAAAGGTAAATCCTTATATATACAAAAATGCCAATCCTGTCATATGGATGATGGTTCTGGACTCGGCTCTTACATTTCTTCACTTCAAAACAAAAACATGGATTTTTACCTCCAAATTTGTACTATAAGTAAAGGTAAGGGAAATAAAAATCTTGTAATGCCCGGCTTCAAATTAACAGACGTCGAATATGCTAACTTAATAAACTTTCTCAATGAAAAATTTGGGAACAACAAAGTCTACTTACCTGCAGGTTTTAAAAATATGAATACACTTTGCAAAGGTTCCTAAAATTTACTTTTTAAGTTTAGCTTCACTTTAAATTTCTTACAATATATTATACTATTACTTAATATATTGCAAAAAAAGTATAGTTTTGTCCTGGAAAACAAACTAGCTAATATGTTGGTCAAACTAGACTCTTGTCCATTATGTAAATCTGCTTCGAAAGAAGATTATCTTGAGGTGAAAGACTTCAATGTTACACAAGAGTCATTTCAATTACAAAAATGTACTAATTGCGATTTAATCTTTACTAACAACATTCCAGATGAAAGTAACATTGGTAAATATTACAAATTCGAAAACTATGTAAGTCATACAGATACAAATAAATCCCTCTTTTTTAAAGCTTACCATTTTGTTAGAAGTCTTATGCTTGTAATAAAATACAATTGGATAAGTCAATACAATTTACATACAAAACGCGCTTTAGATATTGGTAGTGGAACAGGCGCATTTTTAGCATTTCTGAGAAAAAAGGGTTGGGAGATTACAGGTATTGAAGTCGATGATGTTGCAAGAGCAAATGCTTTACGAATCAATAATATTGACTCCTTGCCTCCTTCCGATTTTTATAAAATAAATCAAAAATATGATGTTATTACCTTGTGGCATGTTTTAGAACATCTCCATGATTTAGAAGGCTATTTAAAAAAAATAAAAAGCATTTTAGCTAAAGATGGCATATTACTTATTGCTGTGCCTAATCCAACAAGTCAAGATGCACATTATTATAAAGAATTTTGGGGTGCGCTTGATGTGCCTCGACATTTATATCACTTCACTCCAAAATCTATGGATTGGTTTGCTCAATCATTCGGATTTAAGATAATTTCAAAAAAAAGAATGTGGTTTGATTCAATTTATGCTTCAATCCTAAGCGAAAAATATAAAAACGGGTTTAGCTTCCGAGGCGTTTTAATTGGACTTTTTTCGAATATTTCGGCACTTTTTAATAAAAATAATTGTAGTAGTTTAACTTATATCCTCAAACATCAAGACAACATAATTTAAAATCTACAGAAATAACCTAAGATGGCATTTACCTTTCTTATCAGAATTAATTTAGACGAGAAAGATTTATTAATAGATTTTTAAGTCCTTTTGCAACAATTTAACATTATATTTCATATATAAAATGATACAATGACTTACTTTTGCTACATGATAACTACTAAAAAAATAATAAATGATTAGAACGTTTACAATCCTTACTTTATTATTCATTAATTCAATATTTTGTCTTGCTCAAATAAGCATAGAGCCCGGTTCATTAGAAGTAGTATTTAATGAAACAAAAAATCATGCGTACAACCTTGTGATCACAAACAAATCAACTAAAGAAGTAAGCCTTTGGTGGGAAGTTATTAAAGGTGCTAACTTTCCAGCAGCTTGGAAAACGGTCATGTGCGATAATGAATTATGTTATGACGCCAATGCGGATAAAGCTGACCCAAGGCGTGGGAATAAAATCGAAGCAGGAAAATCACTAACATTTAAGTTAGACCTTTTTTCCGAAAACACGAAAGGAAATACCACTATGCAAGTAAAATTATTTGACGATAAAGATTTTAAAAATGTTGTAGCACAGACCAAAGCATCGGCCACGGTTGTAGCAGATATCGCACTTTCTTCCAATCAAAATAGTATTGACGATTTAATTATTTACCCAAATCCCTCAGACCATTTCTTTTTTATCAAAAGTGATCAAAACGTAAATCGAGTTGTTTTTTATAATATCATGAGCAAAGAAATTAGATCTGAACAACACTCAAAGGGTCAATCTCACGATATTTCAGACATGAACAAAGGTATTTATTTCGTCAAGCTCATGGACAATAAAGGTAAGACTCTTAAAAGTTTAAGGCTTAACAAGAGGTAATTTCAATCTTTTAGGCAAAAGATTCTAAATTATTAACTTTTAGCTATCTTATTTATGCCCTCTATCAAGCGATTTAAGTCATCAATCCGAGTATACACATGTGGAGTAATTCTAACACAAGATATATTTTCCCATTCTATGCCAACAGTATGAATCTTATGGTTGGAAAACAATTTTTCACTTAATTCGCCTGGTTTCATACCTTCTATACTTACACCTCCAATAGCACAAGAATATTGGTCTTGCATTGAAGTATGAATTTTTACCCTTGGTGTACTTTTCACAGCAGTCATCCAATAATTCTTTAAATACCTGATCCGTTCTTCTTTTCGTTTACTTCCAATACCATTATGAAAATTAATTGCCTCACCTATAGCTTGTTCTATTGGAAAACTCCTCGTACCCAATGTCTCAAACTTTCTAATATCGTCACCTTTTGGCTTATCATTACAGATCAATGGCCAGATATTTTTAATATTTTCCTTTTTAATCCATAACATACCACTTCCAATGGGAGCTGACAAAAATTTATGAAGTGAGGTACCAAAATAGTCACACCCCAACTCAGGTATCTTAAAATCTAACAAACCAAAACTATGTGCCCCGTCAACAATGGTTACTAACTTATACTTTTTAGCTAAAGCGCAAAGCTTTGAAACAGGTAATATCTGACCAAGCCAATTAATGATATGTGTGATGTGAAGAACTTTAGTTTTAGGAGTTATTGCAGCCTCAAATGCCTTAACGATTGCTTCATCATTTTCAATTGGAAAATCAAAACTTATCTGCTTAAAAACAATACCTTCTCTTTGTTCTCTTTGTTTCCAAGCTTGAATCATGTTTGGATAGTCTTGTTTGGTACCAATGACTTCGTCTCCTTTACTTAAGTCTAATCCAAAAATGACCGTATTCAGTGCTTCTGTTGCATTACGATTTACAGCTATTTCTTCTGGGTCACAACCTGCCAATTGAGCTAATTTATATCTCAAAGGCTCTCTCCCCTGATCCACAATTCTCCACATATAATAAGAAGGTGCTTCATTTGACAAGTCATTATACCTTTGCAATGCATCTTGTACAATCTTAGGACTTGGGCTTACTCCACCATTATTAAGATTGACAATGGAAGGGTGAACTGTATAGGCTTGAGATATAAAGCTCCAATAATCTTCATCTTTGGCAATATCTTGATTGGATAAATCCTTAAATGAATTTGTGTACGCTTCTAAGGCATTTGCGTGTACCTGATTGTACAGACTATTAGAAGAAAATGCTCCAAGAGCCAATGTGCTTTTTAAGAAAGATCGTCTTTTTAACATTATGGTAGTTTTTGCTCATTACATAATATCCATAAATCATACCAGTCTTGTCGGGATAGATCTACTTCAAAGGCTAACAAAAGTTTTGACATTCTATCTTTTTGCAATGATCCCAAAATTGGCACAATTTGACCAGGTACCTTTAGAATCCATGCTATCAATATTGCTTCAGCCGCAACTTCATATTTCTTTGACAGCTCTATGAGCTTATTTTTCAGAGCAACATTTACCACTTTATCAGATAGATGTTTACCTTGGTCTAATGGTCCCCACGCTTGAATTTCTATATTATTTAGATTGTGATACGTCATAAATCCTGTGTCTGTTGCCATCTCATGATTGGTATTAAAAACAACTTCTTCGTGTATAATATGGCTATGTCCTAAAGAAAACTGTACTTGATTTGCAAAAATATCAGGAAAGTAATGTTTTAAGTAAGCTAATTTTGAAGAAGAAAAATTACTAACACCAAACTTATGTACTAACTTTTGACTTTTTAAATATTCAAATGTCTCTGCAACTTCTTCAGGATGCCATAGTGGATCAGGCCTATGCAAAAGTAAAGCATCGAGATATTTACATTGTAAATTTTCTATGGATTGATTAACTTGATCAATAATATGTTTTTTATCAAAACAAAAGTGACTACTTCCTAACGCACCTGCACCTAGCTGGATTCCACATTTACTTTGTATAAAATAATCTTCTCGCTTTAACCCATTTTGCTTAAAATAATTTCCAAATATTTTTTCAGACTTACCCTTACAATAAATATCTGCGTGATCGAAATCTCTAATCGTACAATCTCCTATTAAAAAGTCTAAAATATCATTGGCCATTGCTTGTTGTTCATCTGATATTGGACTTTCATCCCAACTACCTCCAAGATGCATGCAGCCGTATAATAATTTTCTTTTCATTTATATATTTTTATAATAATTGTGAATCAACAAAATACCAAACAAGGTCAAATCCTTGTCTACCACGTCAAACTGAGCTTCAAGTGGTTTTAAAATTTCTGACATACCGCCTGTGGCAATTACTTTTAAATCATCACCAAATTCAGATTTAACTCGTGATATTAATTCTTTTACTGCACCCACATATCCCCAAAGTATACCAGATTGTATCGCAGAGGTCGTATCATGACCTAATGAAGATTCAGGCAGCACCAAGGGTACTTCTGGTAGCTGTGCCGTATTTTCAAACAATGACGAAATAGCTGTTTTAAGACCTGGCATGATGCTCACACCTTTGATGCCATAGTTGCCATCAACCATTGTAAATGTAAGTGCTGTTCCAAAGTCAACGATCAAACTTTTATTTGAATATTTATGATAGGCAGCATAAGCATTACTGACCAAATCTGAGCCTATCACATAAGGATGAGGGATGTGCATATTGAGTTTTGTCAATACTTCAGGAGTAATTCTGAATATTTCTAAATCAAGAAGATTGGTTAAAGCGATTTCGATTTTTTCATTCAGATCTGGTACTACACTGCTTATAGCACAAAAGTGAACATCTTTGCGTGTAATGCCTTGCTCTAAAAACATATTGACAATTGCACGTTCGTAAAAGACTTGAGGTTGAATTTGCTTTGTTTCTATCCGAGTTTGGTTAGACCAAGAATTACCATTCCAAATTGCTAATACTATATTTGAATTACCAATATCTACGACAAGATGCATACTATAATTTTAAAAATCTAAACCTAAACTTAAGTGAATTCTTGGTTTTTGTACAACCCTAGTCTCTACTCCATAAGCATAATCTATTCTTACAAAATATCCAAAAATCGAGCTTCTAACCCCCACTCCATAACTTGCTACCAAAGGATCTCTAAAATATTTGATATCCAAAAGTATTTGATTTGTTTGCACCCTTTCTGTATTCAGCGGATTTTCCGAGGAATAAGGACTCATGCCATACCAAGCTACTCCTAAATCAGAAAAGCCAATGACTTGAAAATTTCTAAAGAAGGAAGATCCTTTTCCTCTTCCTAGAAAATACTGAAAAATAGGTACACGCAATTCACTATTTATCAAAGCAAAACTTGTACCATTTCTAATATTACTCCTAAACCCTCTAAGGTGATTAGCATTGGCTTGAAATGCAAAATCCCTATTTCCTGTAGGCGTTGATTGATCAAAGCTGTTAAATACTTGATTGTTTACACCACCTAGATAATACAAGTTTGGCTTACCTCCAAAAGATAATGCCGAGGCACCTCGCAATGCCAACACACTGTGCCTGAGCACCTCAATGTAATGCCGAGCATCAATGCCAATTACCCCTGTAAAACCTTTATTCAACGCTACATTAAATCCATCTATAAAATCAAACTCAAATTGATTCATCCCCTCGAGATAAATTTTCATTCGACTACCGTGCAAAATATTCATAGAATACTCATACGTATTATCAAATACATATTCAAATCGCAAACCAAGTCTTTTTTCTCTTTCTATAGGATTATTAAAAGATGCTTCATTTTGTGCTTTTACAAAATTTCTATCAAATCTTAGTGACGAGATACCTCTTAAACTCGCATGTACGCTTAAAGGATATTTCATTTGATAGAGTGCCATGATTTGTTCCTTTCCTGACTTAAAGAGTTCCGCAGTATTCTCCGTTCTTGGCTCAGTGAGCACTCTACGATAAAGAGCAAACCTTTTATCTATTCGCTTCTTATTATTATCATAGGTGATAAAAAACTCATTGCCATTGAAAGAGGTTGGCACGCGAATACCTCCTTCTAATCTGTGATCCTCAAACAAGTCAGATACACTTGCCTTTGCTAAAAAACCCATGGGCACCTGATTGACTTGAGGATTTTGCCCCCCAAACAACTCTAATCCTTCGAATAATACGGAATTATCCATTTTGGTTGTCACATCGTGAAATCTAAAGACCAATCCAGCCGCTGTAACTTGCATATTTGAAAACTTTGGAGCAGACTTTTCTGAGATATCTGGTAAGCTCGATTCTGATTGAGTAGAAATGATTGGCTTTTTATCTTCTTCTCTTATTTCTTTTACTTGCTCTAGGTCTTTAAACCTTGATTGAAATGTGTACTCATTTTTTGATTTCGGCCTATTTTCTTTCTCTAGTAGATAATCTCTTAATTGGTCATTAGTTGATCTTTTTTGTTCGGTTACAAATTGTTCTTTTTCAAGCGTAAGATCTAATTTTGTATTATAAACCTTATACATTCCATCATGATAAAGTGTATAGTAATAACTTTTCCCATCTTCTGAAATAGTATGTGCTATAGAATTACGTGCCAAATTTGCTGTTGGAAAAGGATCTGCATTGATCTTTTCTAATACAAAAGGATTAATGATACCAGATTGCCCACTTAAAAACATTAAGGATTTTCCACCGTTGAATATTAGAGGGTATCTTTCATTTTCTCCTACCGTAAATGTTAATCGCTCCACTGTTTTTGGTGCATCCCTCAATCCAAATTCATCCAAAGGACCTTTTAATGGATAGAAAAAAATATCAAAATTATTGGTTGGTATTATAGTATCCAATTTATTAGCTAAAATATGATCCTGTGTGCGATTTGAAGAGAAAACGATTCCCTTCTCGCCGTTCCAAGTAGTATAGTGAGCATCTAAATCATCATGATAATCTGCAGTAATATTAAGGTACTCTCTATTTTTGGTATCGTATAAAAAAAGATCAGATACACCTTCAATAGATGCACTCAATATATAATACCTATCATCCAAATAACTAATCGAATACACTCTTTGAAATGCAAGCGGTAGCAATTGTGAAATATTAACTTTTTCCTCCAAATTATATTTTTGAAGAATGATGTGCTTTCCTTCTACTGTAACAAAGGAGAGTTCATCTTTACTTGGGTGCCAGCATAATTGGGGATAAAGATAATCTGTTTGCTGAAAAGCATTTTTATATCCTTTGCCCCACAGTACATAATCCTCTTTACTTTTCATATTATGTATTCTGACTTGGACTTTTCCTATATTATTTGAAACATAGGCTAATAAGGTATTACTATTATTTACTTTCAGTTGGGTGACAATGTTGTACTTCTTATTTTTTAAGGAAACCTGTTCTCGCTTGTTAAATTTATCAAATTTATTGGTTTCTAAATCAAACAGCGTTCGATAATACTCTTCCCATTCATTAATAATATTAACATAAGGCACGTTTAATACAAACTCGAAGGCCCCTTTTACATCTCTCGAAATTTTAGATAGGTAGATGATATTTGATATTGTCGTTTTGCCATATTGTTGACTTATAAAATTCCAAAAGCTGTGTCCTGCGATCTCCGGGTGACGCTCGGAGAATTTTTTCCAGTTCCACATTTTCGGATTTCTTTCTAACAAATCTCTTAATTCATCTTCCTTTAAAACATTCCAATAATCACCCGCAAAACTCACTACACCTTTAGAGTACCATTCAGGCAATTCTTCTAAAACACTGCTCTGTAGCAGTTCTTGAAAATTATTGCCCAACATGAGCGCACCTAAATACACTGAAGCTATACCCTCTCTTATTCCTTTACGTAGATTCTGGTGATTGCCATCAAAATAAACAAACATTTTGTTTCCGGCTATCTTTGTCTCTCCTGTCTTATTGTGAAAAGCATCTTCAATACCGATATTGCTTTGCTTTAAATCATGAAGATCTGTATAAACTATGATTTCTATTTTGTCATTGATCCGATGCTCTATGATTTTTCTAATCTCATCATGGTCCATTTCGGCTATCTGCACTGCTGACTGGCCCAAATATCTATTTCTACCATACCAATATACGATGAAGTTTTCAGACTCATACTTATCCCAATACTTAAAATTTTCATGATATTGGATACGGTTCTTCCCAAAAGGAGTATCCATACTTTGAGCAAAAGCAGGTAATAAAGAAATCCAATAGATAACTAGCCAAACAACGAAAAAACCAATTTTTTTAGTCATGCAATAAAAATAGCGCTAATTTTCAATTTGGTCAAATTTTTTTAGGAATTTAGATGTATTTTATATATAAAACAACCTTATTCTAAGATAAGATTTACGGAAGCCTGCAACTGTAGTAGTCCTAAATGAGCAGTCAAACCACAGCTAGAATAAAAATATTTAGAGAATTAGTGCAAAACCGATTTCATTTTATAAATAATTTTAGTGATTAAAAAAATATATATTATTGATTATGATGTATTTATATATATTTATTAATTTAACTTAAAAAATATTTTCTAATAAGACTTGTATAGTATTGTAATTGCCCTTATATTTGACAAATATTTCATTCACATTTTAGATATAAACATATAAGATAAGACTTTTACACTAATATTTTTTAAAGATTTAATTCAAAAATTTAAAAACTTACATTGGTATGAAAGTAGTATCTAGTTTATCAGATCAAGACCTTATTACATCTTATCTTAAGGGTAACGACAAATCATTCGAAATTTTATTAAACAGACACAAAGATAGAGTATATGCATCTGTGTATATGTTCGTAAAAGATGCAGAATTAGCAGATGACATTTTTCAAGATGTATTCATTAAGATCGTAGATACGATTAGAAAAGGAAAATACAATCATGAAGGCAAGTTCATACAATGGGCATTAAGAATCTCATATAACCTATGTGTAGATCATTTTAGAAAAAATAAAAGAAGAACCAAAGTCTCTTCTACAGAGTCATTTGATATACTCAACATCATCGAGTCTAACGATTCGAATATGGAAGATTCAATGATACAAAATCAGTCACACAACAAGTTAAGACAAATCATCGAAAAACTTCCTGAGGAGCAAAAAGAAGTGGTGCTATTGCGCCATTATGCTGATATGAGCTTTAAAGAAATCAGCATGTTGACTAAAGTAAGTATCAATACATCACTAGGTAGAATGAGATACGCATTGATCAATATGCGTAAAATGATGACCGAAAACGAAGGTGTTTTGGCTGAGGTAATGTAAAATTCATTAATAAAAATTTTAAAAAAGGCTTTGATCAGTAATGTTGATTAAGGCCTTTTTCCATTAATGCCGAATTTGAATTCATGAACAAACATGTTTGCGCATGAATTTAATTTCGGGTTTATTGAAAGTAAGTTTTCTTTGAGATAATATATCATTTACGAAATTATAAATTGTTATTTTAATTCTAAATCCAAATTACCAAATAATTTTTTATTAAAATATTTTATGCTTTTTGGTCTTATTTCAAAATAAATGCGTAAATTTGTTATATTAATAAACCTTTAAAATTCAACTATTATGAAAAAATCAATTTTTACTTCAGCTTTTTTATGTATTAATTTTTTTATTATTGGACAATGTCCGACTTCGACAACAGTTAATACAAGCCCTAATAAAAAATTGTGTGTACAAATGATAGTTTCTGGGACAGCAGTAAGTCCGATTACAATAAATGGTACTACCTACAACTTGGATAGTCAGTCTGGAACTCTTGCTACTTACAGAGCTGCTGGTGAAAATAACTGTAGTGGGACAACTTATACAAATTTCACGGGTACTATTATTTATAATGGCACAAGTTGCATTTATGCTGCTGGTGTACTTCCCCTCAACTTCGTTAGTTTTAAAGGTACTTTCAACAACGAAACACTATCCTTAGTGTGGTCTACAACCAATGAAGTAAATGTTGCATCTTTTAAAATAGAGATGAGCAGTGATGGAGAGAAGTGGACATCAAGAGCGATAGAAAATAATATCCTAAATCAAAGATCAACAGCAAAAGAATATACAGCAGTATTACAAAATGTAACTACTCAACCAAACTACCTTAGAATAGTGGGCGTAGACCTTGATGAAAGTGAGACAAAAACCAAGATATTTGCACCAAACGTAGTAATGTCTACTGACATATCATTTGCACCAAATCCTGCACAAGGTGATGTCATCACATACTCATGCTTTGGTTGTTCCGCTAAAGGAAGTACATTGGATTTCAATACGATGGACGGAAAAACGGTCAAATCGTTTACAAATAAATTTAATGGTGATTTGCTTGATGTATCTGACTTAGGTCAAGGTGTATATTTCATCAGGGTGAATGATGCAGTCGCACAACCAATTGTCATTAAGTTTATAAAAAGATAGAAAAAAACCTATTGGGTTACTGAGGTATACAAACGCAGTAACCCAATTTATATTTAAAAATTTACATCTACTCTGAAGGTATAATTTATTGGAGCTTCAGCGAGTCCAGGTCTAACAGTATACAATTGATTAGTGATATTACTCACTATTGCACTAAATTTAAGCTTATTAAGTGTGTATCCAGCTCTGATGTCCATCACATTAAAACCCTTACCATTTAATCTTCTGAACGCTCCTATTTCGAAAAGATCTACACCTACTAGAGGCTCTTCAAACTGCTTATCTATATTGATGATATGGCTATAATATTGATGGGCAAATCCGATAAAAGCTCCTTTAAATGAGCCTTCGATATCAATTTTTGCTGAATGTTTGCTTCTGTATTTTAGTACGTTGACACCCGCTGATACAGAACTTTTGATTTGATCATTGGTGTCGTAATCTTTGTAAATTGGCTCTATAAAGGTGTAGCCCATTAAGGTTGTAAAATTGATTTTCCAAATATCAAATTTACCTATAAAACTTGTCTCAAAACCTGTGATCCTGGTATTACCCACATTGATGGGTTGAAAACCATATGGATTGGTTTTAAAAGTAAATTCTATCATGTCACTATACTCTTGCCAGAATCCAGCCACATCGATAAATCCTTGTATTTTCCCAAGTTTCACACCCTGTTTTACTGCTATTTCGGTAGAAAATCCGAATTCTGGCTGAAGTATTGGATTGGGGAAAATCTGAAAGCCCCCAAAACTTGTCCTGATGAATCTTTCAGTAATGGTAGGATATCTATACCCTTGGCCCCAGGAAGCTCGTAAGTTGGTATATTGTGCTAAACTGTAATTGATACCTGCTCTTGCTACTACTGCCCCATCAGTGACTCTTCCATTTGGTATTTGAACTCCGAAAAACTCTTTAGGACTTTTTTGATCGTTGTATTCATATCTTACTCCCAGTGAAGTACTCAGCTTTTTACCAAACTGTTTTTCTAATTGTCCATAGACAGCCATGTTTTGGTATAAGTACGTAGAATCATTAAAAAGTTCTGCCCGTGAATCTGTACTGGTGTAAAAAGCCCCAAAAGTCGTGACGAGATCCAAAGGAAGAATCTTGCGCTGATATTGATACTCTATCATGTTGGTAAGATTGGTATTGGCTTGGTTCATATTGAGATCATTGTTAGTATAAAAAACTCGACCTTGTATCTTATGATTTCCACCACTTACATCATTGTAAATTAAAAAAGGATCTATCATAAATCTGGTTCTTCTACCAGCTGACACCGTACCTGGAAATGGTCGGTACACACCTCGAATTGCATTTTGCCATAAGAAAAAATCACTGCCATCTCCGGTGTTTAACATCAAATTTAAGCCTACTTTCAAATTGTCATTAATGTAATAAGTGGTATTGGCACCTATTCTTATTTTATCATCTTCTGTCTGTTGGTTAAAACTTTTCAATTTTGAATAAAATCCATGAAGGCCTATATCTAACTTTTTCACCTTTTGAGCATAACTAGCACCGACATTATTTCTATACGGCAAGTAATCCCAAGACTTGTTTCGTTTATCTTTGGGGTCTGCATAGATTGTCGTGGCATTAAATGCTGAGAAAGAAGCAGTAGAAGTTGGCCTTTTACGTCGAAAATTGATGATACCATTCAATGCAGAAGATCCATACATAGACGAGGCAGCTCCTTTTAAGATTTCGATTTGATCTATATGTTCTATCGGCATATCACCCCAATTAGATAGTCCAGCATCACCTTGCAAGGCTGGTAAACCGTCGAGTAGCACCATTACCCTACTACCTGCTCCATATGAAAATCCACTCCCACCTCTGATATTGGCTTGGCCACCCACCACTTGTACTCCAGGTACCTTATTTAATACTTCATCAGCCTTAGATGTATTGATAGAGTTGACCAATGACGCTTTTAATACATCGACAGATATGGTACTTTCACTCAATCTTCTTTCGTATCTACTACCCGTCACCGTTATCGCATCAAGTTCATTATTAGAAGCGTTTAGACCTATTTCATCTGTCAAATCCTCTATTCTTAAAACTATGCTTTGATAACCAACATAACTAATGGTCAATTGCTTACATTTTGAAGCATCAATTTTAACAAAGCCATTGATATCGGAGATTTCCCCACTATTTTCACAAAGTACCGTCGCTCCTGTGAGTACTTCCTTTGTATTATTATCAATAATTTTTATTTGTCTTGTCTGAGCAATTACAAATATGCTACAACAAATTAAGAAACTTGTGACGATGTATTTTATTGACTTCATGGCTTAAATTGACTGATGAATAACAAAAATACATCTGAATTTTTAATAACAGCAAAAAAAGAACAATAAGTTAAAATTCAACTCAACAAACTTTTCAATAGAACTTAAGAATAAAACATATCATTCCAATCCTAAAATTAATCAATCCCAATAAACTTATGGGTTTGAAGACTTAACTTCCACTTGGGGTTTTGAAGACAGTATTGCACACATTCTCTGATATTTTCAGCTTGATTTTCGTCATCAAGCGGTTGGAGGTAGTAGTGATCAAAATCTAAGTGTTCGTATTCATAAGGCTCGTTTTCAAGCTGGGGATAGACCAATTTTAATTCATGACCTTTGGTGACGACAATGCTGGTATCCGCTTTAGGACTTACACAAATCCAATCTATACCTGGCTTTAAAGCGATCGTTCCATTGGTTTCTATTGCAATCTTCAACCCTTCGCTATGAAAAGCATCGATCATTTCTTTATCCAATTGTAAAGCGGGTTCTCCCCCTGTACACACTACAAAAGGGTCATCATTGCCACGATAAAGACCTCTCACCAATTTTGCTAATTCTTCTTTTGTATATTTTCCACCGTTGACTCCATCAGTGCCCCAAAAGTCTGTGTCACAAAATTTGCAAATTGCATTATCACGATCTTCCTCCCTTCCGGTCCATAGATTACATCCTGCAAAACGACAAAAGATAGCAGGTTTACCTGTGTGATACCCTTCTCCTTGGATGGTATAGTATATTTCCTTAACTTTATAAGTTTTCAATAGTACTTGCTTAAGAATTAAGGTATGATTGCTGTAGCCTCGATCTCTACCAACATATCCGGATGAATTAATTTTGAAACTTCGACTATCGACATCACTGGTTTGATAGCACTAAAATATGCTGCATGTACTTTGCCTATGGCTTCAAAATCAGCAATGTTTGTACAAAAAATCCTCGTTCTAACCGTATCTTCTAACTTTCCGCCAAGATTTTCAATCGCATTTTTTATAATAGCCAAGATCACATCAGTTTGACCACCTGCATCACCAACACATTGAACCACCCCATCTTTTGATGCCACTGTACCAGCCACTTCTATGATATTGTGAACCCTAACTGATCGAGTATACCCTACTTTATCTTCCCATGGTGAGCCTGATGAATATGATTTACGTGTCATATTTTTAATTTTGAGGCAAAGGTAGTGAAAAAATGGATAAAAGAACTAGGATGGTTCATACATAGAATGCGATAATATGCTAAGAATAGATTTAAAAAAACTCATATCGCTTTCCTCGCATACTGATAACTATACAATAACTTTTCAAATTGTGATAAGCTACCACAAATTACATCAGCCAACTTGTTATTAACCCCAAGTCCACTGTTGCCAATATACACTGTTTTCATACCTACTGTTTTGCCAAATACCAAGTCTGTCACACTGTCTCCCACCATAATTGACTTTTCAAAATCGATTTCAGGAAAATCTTTTTTGGCTTGATATGCCATGCCTGGTGACGGTTTTCTTGAGTATGACTCCATATTTTCGATATCAGCACTATAGTAAATCTGGTCAATTCGACCATAGGCATTTTCTATTTCATAAATCATGTATTGATGTATTTTACCCAAATCATCGTGGGTCATAATTTCTTTACCTATCCCCTGCTGATTGGTAACGACGATGATTTTAAAAAACAAATCAGTCAGGCGGTATATAGCCTCTATTGCTCCTTTTTCAAACTCAAACTCACTCAGATTCCTCACATAACCATAGTCAATCTTTTGATTAATGACACCATCTCTATCCAAAAAAAGTGTCCAGGATGGATCTACTCGATATAAAAAATGTGATTTATCCATAACTAAATTTATAGGTTTGGTTAAGAAAAACTAGATCACTTTGAAAAACCCAATGTACGAACTGATTAGTTTCGTATTATAATTTTACAAATATATTTAAATAGAATTAATCTTTTATCTTTTTAAGATTAGTTTTTTGTTAAATAATTATTAAATACGAATGATTTCGTAGATAAAATTTGCAACTACGAATTATTTCGTACAACTTTGTTTAATAATTTACGTCTGATAATTTGGACTATATATTTTGATTTGAATTTATTAAAAATTAATGTCTATGCACCCTACAGATTCAGAATTAGAAATACTCAATATACTTTGGGCAAACGGTCCTAACAATGTGCGGTTTATCAATGAAAAGCTTAACCAAAAAAGAGAGGTAGGCTATACTACAACACTTAAAATCATGCAATTGATGTTTGAGAAAGGGTTAATAACACGTGACGATAGTAACAAAACCCACATTTATAAGTCTAACATAAAAGAAGGAAAAACGAAACAAAGTCTTCTTCAAAATTTTGTTCAAAATACGTTCAATGGATCAATGAAAGCACTTGTAGTTGAGGCATTAGGTGAAGGTAGTTCATCAAAAGAAGAGCTAGACGAGATTAAGAGATTTATTAAATCAATTCAAGAAAAAGAACAATGAACCTATTACTAACATTTGATTTTTCTTCCTTAATTACCATTGGCGAGACATTATTCCACTCGTTATGGCAAGGAGCGGCTTTTTGGGTTTTGGCAGCAATTATCTTAAAATTTGTACCTAAAATGAATGCAAGTCTACGATATTGGGTAGCGACACTAAGCGTAGTTTTGTTTTTTGCGACCGTTTGCCAGACCTTACTTATGAGTTATAAAAACAATTTTGCTTTAGATCCGAATATTGACCAGCCCGTAATAGCAAACTATGTAAATGAGGTTTACCAAACAATTGCTACATCAGAATTTAATACTTATTCAGCATCCTTGATTTTTGGAATATTATGGATATTAGGCTTAATTTTTACTTTGGGTAGATTTGTGATGGCCATTATTTATACCTATTGGATTGGCTACAAAGCACTTGAAGTGATTGATCCAGATATTATCGGTATCAAAAGCCAGCTCACCAAAATCATGGCAATAACCGAGGAAATATCCATTAGAGTAACTGATAAGGTCACAGGAGTGTTTACCTACGGCTTTATAAAACCTGTCATCATTTGGCCAACCGCCTTATTAAACAATCTTTCAGAAGATGAAGTCACCAT
This sequence comes from Saprospiraceae bacterium, assembly GCA_022844565.1. GTDB lineage: Bacteria > Bacteroidota > Bacteroidia > Chitinophagales > Saprospiraceae > JADKBO01. The sequence continues at coordinate 200,624 of JALHLK010000003.1, read as the reverse complement.
GATTTTAGCGCATGAGCTGATGCATATCAAAAGGCAAGACTACATCGTCAAGGTAATTCTATCTTTAATAAATACTTTCCTTTATTACCATCCTTTCATTTGGTGGGCTAATAAAGTCATCGACAATGAAAGAGAATATGATTGTGATATGTCTGCAATTCGTATTTGTAGTACACAATCACAGTATGCCCATACCTTAATAAAACTCCAAGAATTAAAACTAAACCTAGTAGCCTTGACTACCAATGGATTTTCTGATAATAAAAATTTTTCTAATCGTATAAAAAGACTTTTTAACATGCCTGTACACAACACATCAATCAAAGCTAGACTGACTATTTTACTATTTTTATCCATGACTGCGGGACTTTTTGCTTATAAATACAATACTGTAAATGCTGTGGAGGAGGAATTAGAAGCTGAATTGGGTAGTGAAACTACTCAAAATAACTCGCTAAAGAAACTAGACCTTTTAAATAACTATAATTTATCTGATACCATACCTCTTAATACACAGCGTAAAACCTCTCAAGTTATTACCAAAGTGGAAGGAGATAAAACTACAACTATTAAGATGGAAGATGGAAAAATTATCGATGTGGAAGTCAACGGTGAAAAGATTGACGAAAGTGAATTTGATAAATACACGGAGGAAAGTCAAGGGAGAATAAAAAGAAGAATAAGAGGTGACAATCCTGAATTGGATTTTAGTGATGAATTCGGTAGAATGTCTAAGATGAGAATGATGGATCTCGATTCAATGTTAGGCAAAATAAAAGAAGGGTTTCCTGAAGGAGATTCTTTTGAAGGGTTTAACTTCAATTTTAATGATTTAATTGAAAGAATAGATTCAAGTCTATCACCATTTGGCAGTCTTTCGAATTTTAGCTTTGGTCTTATGGAGTCGGATAGCTTGATTGGAGGAAAAGCACGTGGGTTTGGCTTTAACAGTAATGGTAAAAACTTTCATTTTGACATTGATAGTTTCGTAAATGGATTTGAATTTAAGCTTGATGATTTTATGGATGATAATGATATTGTGATCAAAAGAGGACCTGAAACAAGAAACAAAGGTCTCCGTCGCTTAAACGAAAATGAAGAGGAGGATAGGCGATTTGATTTTATGTCTCCTAAAAAAGGGTTACTAACACAAACCATTGAAAAACAACTCAACAAAGATGGATTGTTAAAAAGTGGTAAAAAGAATAAGGTAGAGCTCAATCACAAAGAATTGAAAATAAATGGTGAAAAAATGCCAACGGTAATTTATGAAAAGTACAAAAATCTTTATGAAAATGAAACCGGCCTCCTACTCACTAAAGGAAATAACATTATTTTTGAAATAGAGCAAAAAGAAATAAGTACGAGAAAATATAAGGCTTTTTAAATTGGCCTTATGATTCGTTACTTTGTTATAGTGTTAGCTAAAACTATTTTTCATTTATTAGGGGAGTTCTAAAATCTCATTTTCGTAGTGAAAAAATATGAAAAAGCCAAGATCAAGTCATGAAGAGCAAAACAAAATCGCCGCAAACGATTTTAGCTCTGCACTAGGGCCTCCGTGCACTAGTGTAACGGGAACAAAATAAATACATCATAAAACGAAGTATATTATTTTCAAGACCAAGGCAAAAACCGCAGTTATAGTACGGCTACTATGGCGAGGATTTTTAACACAGATATTGAAAATAAGATCAAGTTTTCTATGTTATCTTATTTCGTTCCCGCTGGACTAGCATAGAGAATATTTATAGCAGCTATAATCCATCGAGGACACTTTTTAACTTTTAACGCAGTAATTGAGTTTTGCAGTCACGAAGTATTCACAACGTGATAAATTTTTTGCAATGGAAATTGAGTTTTTAGAACTCCCCATTAGTTAGACTGAAAGAATTAATCCTTAAACGCACTGAAAATATGTCTATATTCGGCAGGTTTTTGGTTTTTTAATAACCTAAACGAACGATTGAAATTGGATAGGTTATGAAACCCACAATCTAATGCAATTTGTTGGATATTCTTTTTATTTTCAATCAACAATCTGCATGCAAAACCAATGCGTACTTCTGTTAAAAATTGGATATAAGTTTTTTGTGTTCTACTTTTAAAATATTTACAAAAGTTTGGAACTGACATATGAGCTACATTAGCAGCCTCTGCAATCAATATTTTCCTATGATATTGATTTATAGTGAATTCATAAACAGAATTTATTTTTTGAGTATCAAACTTTTCATATGCTTTCACAAAACCAAGCGAGCTTAACTGAACTAAATCTTTTGAGAGCGCCACGGTTTCAAGTATTTCTAGCAAAATGCATAGTCTTTTTAAACTATTGTCAGTTTCAAAAATAAGAGACATGAGCTTCACTATACTAATTTTTGTTGCTCCTTCAATCCTTAAACCTAGTCTTGATTTTTCCATCAATAATCTAATGTTTTCTAGTTCTTTCAAGTGATAGAAAGTCTCTCCAAAAAACTTCGGAAGAAATTGAATCACATTTGCCATTGCAATTTGATTTTCTCTACCCTCAAAATAGCTGCTGTCACTTTTCCATACATGAGGAAGGTTTGCACCTATAAGTACCAAATCCCCTTCTTCAAATAACTCAATATTATCCCCCACGAATCGATTACCTTTACCTTTAATAATATAAGTCAATTCCAATTCAGGATGAAAATGCCATTTGTTGTAAAAATGAGAAAACATATCAGTCCTAACAACAAACGAGGTACCATCAGTTGAATCAATTTTTCGAAGTATTGGATGCATATTCAAATAATTTTACAAATTTATACTTAATTTTTCTCAAATTTGATAATATTTCATTAACAATCTGTAACATTTCATAAAAAAATATGACTGGGGAAGGTTACTTTTGTCTTATACTAGGGCTAAGAGTATTACTTTTAACACACAAATAATATAATAATGCATCGCAACAAATATATCATTCCTTTTATACTCATAACAAGTCTATTTTTTATGTGGGGCATCGCCAATAATTTAAATGGTATTTTAATTCCCCATTTGCGAAAGGCACTACAATTGAGTAATTTGCAATCTACTTTTGTTGATACAGCCGTATATCTTGCATATTTTTTGATGGCTATTCCTTCAGGAATGATTTTAAAAAGATTTGGCTATAAGAAGGGTATCATTTTAGGCCTTGTGATATTTGCTACCGGATCATTGCTTTTTGTACCAGCTGCCAATATGCAAGCATATAGCGTATTTTTAACTGGTTTATTCATACTAGGTTGTGGTCTAACCTTGTTAGAAACGGCAGCCAATCCATACGTAATCCGATTAGGCGAACCTAAAGATGCCACTTTTAGAATTAATTTAGCACAGTCATTCAACGGTTTAGCAGTTTTTATCGCACCAATTTTAGGAACTTTATTTATATTGTCAGGTAAAGAATATTCCAAGGAGCAACTAACAGCAATGTCTGAAATTGAAAAAATTACTTATCTGACTACTGAAGCCAATTCTGTCAAAATGCCTTACTTAACTTTAGGTGGTTTCCTGATAATTCTGGCGTTGATATTTTATTTTATGCATTTACCAGAAATTGAAGAAAAAGATGAAAGCAGTATTGAGAAAAAAACTGCGGGAATATTTGATACAATGAAATACAGACATGTGCGTTGGGCTGTTATCGCTCAGTTTTTTTATGTGGGTGCACAAGTTTGTGTTACCAGTTTTTTTATTCGAATGGCGACTGTAGGCGGTGGCGTAGATGAAATAACAGCAGGATGGTATTTGAGTATGTATGGTATGCTGTTTATGATAGGAAGATTTGTGGGATCGGGACTTGTGAAATATTTGGCACCAGCGCGCTTACTTACACTTTATTCTTTAATGTGTATTGTATTAAGTGCGGTGGCAATATGTACAGATGGTAAATTTGTAGTTTTTGCTTTGGGTGGTTTAGGGTTTTTTATGTCTATTATGTTTCCCACGATATTTTCACTGGGAATCAATGGCTTAAAGGAAGAAACAAAATCAGCATCATCTCTCATTGTCATGGCGATCATAGGTGGAGCTATTTTCCCTGTCATTATGGGAGGTATCATAGATGGTCTAGAAGATAATATTCAAGTAGGCTATATCGTACCGCTCTTATGCTTTTTTGTCGTTTTATATTTCGGATTAAGAGGATCTAAGATAGAAGAAAATTCGGAATTAAAAGCTGTAAAAAATTAAAAAAAACTAAATTTAAAATGCAACGATACTGTTTAGCACTAGATCTTATAAACACTTCGAATCATATCGAAGAATACGAAAAATATCATAAAAACATACCTGAGGCAATTACGAAAAGTATCAAAGAAGCAGGGATAACTAATCTTGAAATATACCGCATTGGTACGCGATTATTTATGATTTTGGAAGCCAAAGATGATTTTACTTTTGAAAAAAAAGCACTGATGGATGCCAATAATCCAGAAGTACAAAGATGGGAAGAACTTATGTGGCAATTTCAAAAACCTTTGAAAGAGGCCAAAGAAGGCGAAAAGTGGATAGTATTAAATAAAATTTTTCAACTTTAACGAACTTTAAGATAACCAAATTTATAATGATTAAAATTCAAGTGACTAAAAAAAGCAATTTTTCAAAATCATATTGGGTTTTGGATATTTTGGTCCTAAATCTACCAAATCATTTGATGTAAAAAGCGGAAAAACAAATGGAAAAACAAAAATTTGCTCAGTTACACCCCAATGACAATGTTTTAGTTGCTTTGCAAGATCTTAAAAAGGATACACCTATCAACCGATACGGATTGGATTTCATCCTTGCAATGGATATATCAGCAAAACATAAATTCACAACAATAACGCTAAATATAGGAGACGAAGTTATTATGTATGGAGTACTAGTGGGTAAAGCTACTAAAAACATTGGTCAGGGTGAATGGATCTCAACAGACAATTTGACGCACAAATCTGAAAAATTCAGCCTTAAAAACGCTAAACCTTATACTTCGTGGCAAGAGCCTAATATCTTAAAGTGGCAAAACTGTACTTTTAAGGGCTATCATCGCACTGATGGTAGTGTGGGCACACGCAATTATTGGTTGGTAGTACCCTTGGTTTTTTGCGAGAATCGAAATATTATGATACTCAAAGATGCTTTCGAACGTGAATTAGGTTTTGCACAGCCTGAGAAATATCGTTTTCAAGTAAGACAATTAATAGAATGTTATCAAAATAATAAAATTTCAGAAATAGATCAACTTGTATTTGAAGATAATAAAGTCGTTCCGTCTGTTAAAAATACCATTTTCCCTAATGTGGATGGTATAAAGTTTCTAACGCACGAGATGGGATGTGGCGGAACGAACCAGGATTGTCAAATATTAGCAGAGGTTTTTGCAGGTATGTGCCTTAATCCAAATGTCGCGGGTATTACAATCCTAAGTTTGGGCTGTCAAAAAACTCAAATTGAAGATTTACAGGCTGAAATCAAACGTAAATCTAAAAGTTTTGATAAGCCCATTTTATATTTTAATCAACAAACTTATGGTACTGAGCATGCTTTGATGAGCTCAGCTGTGAAGGAGACTTTCAAAGGTTTAATCGAAATAAATAAGATAACGCGTAAGCCTGCTCCTCTTTCAAAAATTACTTTGGGATTAAAATGTGGAGGGTCTGATGGCTTTTCCGGTATATCTGCCAACCCTGCCTTAGGTCATGCTTCTGATATTATCGTCTCTTTAGGTGGTACTACTTTACTTGCGGAATTTCCTGAACTTTGCGGTGTCGAACAAGATCTCATCAATCGATGCGAAAATGTGTCAGACGCAGAAAAATTTATTGTACTTATGGAAACTTATGCAGCTCAAGCAGAGGCTGATGGTTCAGGTTTTGACATGAATCCATCAAAAGGTAATATCAAAGACGGTTTGATAACCGATGCGATCAAATCGGCAGGGGCAGCAAAAAAAGGTGGAAATGCACCAATAGCAGGGGTACTCAATTATACTGAGCAACCCCAACGGTCGGGCCTTCATTTGTTATGCACCCCTGGAAATGATGTCTTGGCGACCACAGGCATGGCAGCCTCTGGAGCAAATCTTATTGTCTTTACTACTGGGCTAGGCACTCCAACTGGCAATGTTATCACCCCAACCGCAAAAGTGTCAACCAACTCCCTTTTGGCAGTAAGAATGTCGGATATCATTGATTTTGATTCTGGACGGATCATAAATGGCGAAGAAACCATAAATGAAAATGGTGAATTGATGCTAGCTTATCTCATTGGTTTAGCATCAGGCGAATATCTGACCAAAGCAGAAATATTAGGTCAAGACGATTTTATTCCATGGCGTCGTGGTGTTAATTTGTAGTTTTTTAATGTTTAGGTTGTAGAATTTTGTAATATCAATTGTATAAAATATGTTTTCACTTAAAAATAAAATAGCGGTAATCACAGGCGGAGGAAGTGGTATAGGTCAAGCTATAGCAGTTCTCTTTGCCAAACAAGGAGCCATCATTCATATTCTAGAACTGACGAAAGAGGCGGGTTTTGAAACAAAAAATAGTATTAATTCTGCTGAAGGAGATTGTACTATTTACCAATGCAATGTTACTGATCAGAAGGCCGTTTTATCTGTTTTTCAAAAAATAGGCAGTCTTGATATATTAGTCAATAATGCAGGTATCGCACATGTGGGTACTGTTGAAACCACCACAGAAGAAGATTTTGACAGGGTATATGCAACCAACGTCAAAGGAGTATTTAATGTTATCAAATCTGCAATTCCATTAATGAAAGATAAAGGTGGCGTCATTTTAAACATGGCAAGTATTGCGGCTATGGTAGGTATTCCAGATAGATTTGCGTATTCAACTTCAAAGGGTGCCGTATTGTCATTGACTTTATCAATTGCAAAGGATTATTTAAGCTATAATATTCGCTGCAATTCGATTTCTCCAGCTCGCGTCTACACACCTTTTGTAGAGGGCTTTTTAAATAAAAATTATCCCGACAATAAACCAGAAATGTTTGAAAAACTCTCCAAATCGCAACCTATCGGTCGGATGGGTACTCCTGAAGAAGTAGCGGCTTTGGCACTCTATCTGTGTAGTGATGAAGCAAGTTTCGTAACTGGATGCGACTATCCTATTGATGGTGGATTTTTAAAATTGAACAATTAAAATATATAATGAAACTTTTTAAATTTTTAGATAACGGTAAAACCAAGTGTGGTGTTGAATTGAAAGGTATCAATTATGATGTATCCGAACATTTTAATGATTATGACGAATTATTTTTTGAATCCGATGGGTTGGAAAAATTGAATGACCTTATTCAGAATGATAATTTATCTGCTTTAGATACGGATCATATTAAATTCACCGCACCAATAGGGCGTCCCTCAAAAATAGTCTGCATCGGATTGAACTATGCCAAGCATGCGGCAGAGTCAGGCATGTCAGTACCGCCAGAACCTGTGATTTTTTTCAAATCCACTACGGCTATATGTGGCCCTTATGACAATGTGATTATACCACGCGGCTCTGAAAAAACAGATTGGGAGGTGGAATTAGCTGTAATTATTGGTAAAAAGGCTAGCTATATTGATGAATCTGAGGCTATGGATTATGTAGCAGGATATGTTTTGCACAATGATTATTCCGAACGAGCTTTCCAATTAGAACGATCCGGGCAATGGGTCAAAGGTAAAAGTAACGATACATTTGCCCCTATAGGCCCTTATCTTGTTACTAAAGAGGAAATTTTTGATCCTCATAAATTGCGATTGTGGTTGACTGTCAATGGCGAAGTACTACAGGACTCCAATACAGATGACATGGTTTATAAGATTCCTTTTTTAGTAGCCTATTTGAGCCAATTTATGACACTTTTACCTGGTGATGTGATCTCAACGGGAACGCCATTTGGAGTTGGTTTGGGTCTAAAACCACCAAGATACCTTAAAGCGGGAGACGTAGTGGAGTTGGGTATAGATGGCTTAGGTACACAGCGACAAGTAGCTAAAAGTTGGCAAAAATCATGACAATCGATGCACACCAGCACTTCTGGCAATTTGATCCAGTACGAGATGTTTGGATCGAAGAACAAAGTATGTCTGTCATCAGACGAGACTTTATGCCTGCAGACTTGTTACCGACGCTAATAAAAAATGAAATAAATGGCTGTATAGCTGTACAAGCTGATCAGTCAGAAAAGGAGACTATATTTTTGCTTGGTTTGGCTGAAAAATTTGATTTTATCAAAGGAGTTGTGGGGTGGATTGATATAGGTAATGATCAATTGGAAGATCGGCTAGATTTTTTTAGTTTGTACCCAAAATTAAAAGGTTTTAGACATATTCTTCAAAGCGAAAAATCCGAATTTATGTTAGAAAGGCGTTTTATTGATGGAGTGCGATTATTAGGTAAAAGGGGGCTTACTTATGATATTTTAGTATTTCCACGACAACTTAATGCTGTGCGATCCATGTTAAAACAACTCAATAGCCAAGCATTTGTGATAGACCATATGGCAAAACCATTTATTAAAAAAGGCTTGATCAAACAATGGGCAAAAGATATCAAAGCGATAGCAAAATATGAGAATGTGCATTGCAAAATATCTGGTATGATCACTGAAGCTGATTGGTATCAATGGAGAGATAATGACTTTACACCTTACCTCGATGTGGTATTTGAAGCCTTTGGATCAGATAGAGTGATGTATGGGTCAGATTGGCCAGTTTGTCTGTTGGCAGCTGGGTATGAAAAACAATTAAACCTGGTAAAAGACTATATATTAAAGCATATTCCATCAGCAGAGGGGAAAATTTTTGGTGATAATGCTGCAAGATTTTATAAACTATAAAAACGTATGTTGTGAATTTAAATTTAAAAAACAAAGTCATCATCGTCACTGGTGGTGCAAAAGGCATAGGTGAAGGCATTGCTGAAGTATTGGCATCTGAAGAAGCTATAGTAGCTATAGTGGGCCGCAATGAGGCTGACAATCTAGAGACTGTTCGTAAAATCAACACCAAAAATGGAAATGCCTTTTCAGTAGTTGCAGAATTGACAAAGCCAGAAGACTGCAAAAATGCAGTAGAAATAATTTTAAAAGAATATGGGCGCATCGAAGGGTTGGTCAATAATGCTGGAGTTAATGATAGTGTAAACCTTGAGAACGGCAGTTATGATTCATTTATGTCATCGCTACATAAAAACTTAGTACATTATTATTTGATGGCACATTATGCCTTACCATATTTAAAATTATCAAAAGGACCGATAGTCAATATTGGGTCCAAGACAGCAGAAACAGGGCAAGGCGGAACATCTGCTTATGCTGCTTCTAACGGAGGGCGCAATGCCTTGACCCGCGAGTGGGCTGTAGAGCTATTAAAATACGGTATTCGCGTCAATTCAGTCATAGTAGCAGAATGTTATACCCCTCTTTATGATAAATGGATAAAAACGCTATCAAATCATGAAGAAACTTTAGCAAATATCACTTCAAAAATTCCATTCGAAAAACGGATGACGACAGCAGAAGAAATTGCAAACATGGTGGCTTTTTTACTTTCTGATAAGTCAAGTCATACTACGGGGCAATTGATCCATGTCGATGGAGGATATGTCCATTTGGATAGGTCATTGATCTAACTAAGGAAATTAAAGTATGCAAATTCGGTGAAGAAATTTTATTTGTTCTCGAAGCGTAAATGAGAAGAATAGTATTAACTAATTGCCAAATTTACAAGGAAGAAAAAACAAAAAAACAAATCAAAATGTGCACGTTATTTCTTTATGCTCCTAAAATAAGTACATTTTATACTTATAGATGTTGATGGCATACCATTCAGATACTATAGTACATTAAAATCAAAAATGGGTTCCATTTTATTGAAGATCAAAATCCATTTTTAGTAGAAGGCGTTATATATTTTTAGAGTTCTTCCTTGTTAAATAATTTGACCATTAGTCCAATGTAATAATGATCTATCTGTCGAATATTTGTATATATATGCTTTATTCCAAAAGTGGTTCTTATCGTATTTGCTACTGTTTTTATGCTTTTATCAAATACCTAAACTGCTTACGACGACTTCGAAGTTTTTTTGCATACTCATATCTGTCATCCGTAAAACAAAAGTCATTATTTTTAACTTAATTCCTTTACAATTTTCTTGTCTCAAATACAAACCTTAGATTTGTCATACAATTTAATATTTTAGTGAGTAAATCTAGAGTTAATAAAGATTTTGGAATCTGCATCGTAGCCTGTGCACCTATAAGAATTGATTCAAGTGATAAATCCGAAATGATAAGTCAGCTATTGTATGGCGAGACTTGTAAAATTTTACTTCGTAAGAGGAACAACTGGGTCAGAATAAGTTGTACTCATGATGGGTATGAAGGATGGATGGACCCAAAGCAATTGACCTTAATTGCAGAAGGAGACTACAATAAGTTAACCAATAAAATTTCTTATGTAATTGATACTTTTAGCCAAGTGGGCAATCATAAACACATGATCAATATCTTGTTTGGCTCACATCTGCCTAAGTATGATGGTATGTCATTCTTAATGCCACAAGGCAAACTTACTTTCACAGGTAAGGCTACTTCCAAAGAATATACGATTAATACTGAAGATCAGTTGATAAAACTTTGTTTAAAACATCTTCACGCCCCCTATCTTTGGGGTGGGAGGTCTATGTTTGGGATTGACTGTAGTGGTTTCACTCAGAATATTTATAAAATCTTTGGATATCCCTTGCCAAGGGACGCAAATCAACAGGTTGCCCATGGAGAAACCATAGATTTCGTGCAGTTGGCACAGACTGGAGATTTAGCATTTTTTGTAAATGAAGAAAATAAAGTCATCCACGTTGGCATCATACTACCCAATCAGGAGATCATACATGCCAGTGGAATGATAAGGATTGATTATTTAGATCATGAAGGGATATACAATAGGGAGACAAAGAAATATACACACAAGCTTCATATCATTAAAAGAATATTAGAATTAAAAAAGCTAGATTTAGACTCTAATTAAAACATAATTGTTTAAATTTTCTCTATTCAGGAGCATTATAAGCAATTAGTCAAAAATTGTTATATTTTTGGTAAATGTTTATATCTGCATGAAAAAAAGTTTCCTTTTTGTTTGCCTTTTTATAATACTTGTTTTTACTGGTTATGGCCAAACTCAAAAGCTTTGCCAAGGGAATTTGGGGAAAAATATATTTAAAGATGGAGATTTTGGAAAAGGACAAGATCCCGTGTTGTTAAAAAATCCTGAGATTGCACCAGGATATGTTTATGTGACACAAGTACCTAGAGATGGGGAATATTCTATCACAAAAAATACCAATTTATTATCTGGCTTATATGGTTCTTGGATGCATGTAGGTGATCAATTTGATCCCAATGGGTACATTATGGTAGTAAATGCTTCATTTGGACCAGGAGTTTTTTATGAAAAGAAAATAGATAGTTTATGTCCTAGTACATTGTATGAATTTTCTGCAGATATGATCAATATTGTTCGGATTACAACCATTAACCATAGTCTACCGAACGTATCTTTTCTTATTGATGATGTCGTAGTCTTCTCTACAGGAGCAATTTTACAAAATGAACGGTGGAATAAATACGGTTTTACTTTTACTACGAAAGCAGGGCAATCAAGTGTAAAGCTCACTTTGCGCAATAATGCTCCCGGAGGTATAGGCAATGACCTTGCTCTGGATAACATATCCTTCAGACCATGCAATGAAACCAATATATTGCAATTGAATGGCAAAAGTAATGCCGTCGTCTGTAAAGAAAGTCCTGGTTTAGCTATTGTTCCAAACTTGAGTGCGTCTTTACCATTTGTTTTGTGGCAAAATTCTAAAGACTCGGTTAATTGGACTGAAATAAAAAAAGGAAGAGACCAATCAATCACCCACATAAATGACACTACAGGCCAGTACTTTTATAGGTTTTTTGCAGCGAATCAGGAAAAAGATCTCGACAACGAGTTTTGTAGAGTCTTTTCTTCTGTGTTTACTGTAAAAGTACCCGAAAATAACTTTTACGTAGAAGATACCATATGTGATAATGCCCAATTTACTTTTGGCTCAAAAAAAATTGATGCCTCCGGAAATTATAAAGAAGTTTTCAAATCATCGTTGGGCTGCGATAGCATAGTTTCTCTAAAATTGACTACTGTACCAAACTATATTATTGGGTTTGACAGATCGAAGAGCGAACCATTATGTGCTAAAGAAAGTAGCGGCACCATAGTTGTGAATAATTTAAGAGGAGGACATACACCATATGTAGTGACCGTTGCTGATAATATTAATAAAGGTTTTAAAGATTTTCAAAAATTACCCGCTGGTGATTATAATATAAAAATTAGTGATAGGAATCTTTGTAGTGTCAATGATACTTTTACACTTACTGACCCTATCTTATTTGACATCGATATGGGTCCTGACTTAATGATTTTTTTAGGGGAAGAAATATCAATTAAACCTACTGCAAATTATCCAATTGTAAAAACAGAAGTAACACCACCGGATTATCAAAATGCTGCTAATTCAATCGTACCTTTACGCAATGAAAATGTTGTCATAAGAGCAACAAATCCTAATGGATGCATTGCTATCGACTCCATTTTCATAAAAATAGATAAAAATATTCCTATCTACTACTCTAATATCATCAGCCTAAATCCCAATGAAATTGCCAATAGAAATTTTAAATTTAGTGGTCCTTTTGGGCAAAACTATACTTTAGAAGAGTTTTTGCTTTTTGATAGATTTGGTAATATTTTACTGAAGGAAAATCAACTAGTAGATGGTATAATTAATTTCAACAAAATTAGTTCAAATGAAATAGAGGCTGGTACCTATATCTTCCACCTTAAACTAAAATTAATAGACGAAAGTATAAAAATTGTGAATGGTACGCTTATGATTGAAAATTAATGTAACCTATTTATCTCTTTGTTCCTTCACAAGCAACCCTCTTACATTTACCATACAAATTGAGTGAGTGGTGAGTAACCTCAAAAGATAAAATATCACCCATCATATTCTTGATTTGTTGGACTCTAGGGTCGCAAAACTCAAGGACATCTCCACAGTCTATGCAGATCAAATGATCATGCTGTCTAAATCCATAAGACTTTTCATATTGAGCTAGGTTTTTTCCGAATTGATGTTTGGTTACAAGATCACAGTTTACGAGTAACTCTAAAGTATTGTAGACAGTTGCCCTTGAGACCCGATAGTTTTGGTTTTTCATATGGATGTATAATCCTTCTGCATCAAAGTGATCATTTTTCTTGTAAATTTCTTCCAAAATAGAATATCTTTCTGGGGTTTTACGATAACTATTTTTCTCAAGATGAATTGAAAATATTTTTTTTACCTGTACGATAAGCTCTTTTAATTTGTCCTCTACTATGAAAGCCATTTTACATTTTTAATTTTCTTCTATTTCAGATCTTTCGACCGTTCTAACGCCATCCAATTGATTAATTCTTTTCAAAGCTTGGTTTAGCTGATCTTTATTTTTGACAAATATAGTGACAAATCCTTCATAATATCCCTCTTTGCCCTGAATATTTAAGCCTTTAATATTGATATCAAGCTCTGTAGAAATCGTATTGGTCAGCATCTGAATAACACCTTTTCCAGTGTCAACTCCTGTAATTTTTAGATTAGTAACAAAACTTTCGTCAGAAAGAGTATCCCATTCAGTTTTTAAAACTCTGTATCCATAATGAGACAACATCAATGAAGCGTTCGGACAATTGTATCTATGAATTTTTAATTCATTGGTCGAGGTCAAGTATCCAAAAATAGGATCACCTTGCACAGGGTTACAACAGGTAGCAAATTTAAACTCATACATATCTGCTGATTCCCCATTTACCAGTATTTTTGACTTATTTTCTACTTTTTTACGGGCACGTTTTTGGTCTACCTGTTTTGTAGATTCAACTTCTTTGGGTATATCTACTTTTTTAGGAATTAATAAGCCATTTTCTAAGTCAAACGACTTTAAATCTAGGTTAAACTCATTGTTATACAAACCATAGAAAAACTCTAATCGGGATTGATATCCATAACTTCTTACCAAGAAATCTACATTGTCTTCAAAACCAATTCTCATAGATTTAAATTTCCTCTCTAAAACTTCTTTACCTAAATCGGCATCGGCTCTTAAATCATCTCTAAGTGAACTTCTAATTTTGGCTTTCGCCTTTCCTGTTACAACGTTATTAAGCCATTCTTTTTGAGGTCTTTGACTGGTCTTCGTAGTGACATGTACTTGGTCCCCATTTTTAAGTAGAGAACTCATATGTACTGGCTTACCATTTATTTTTATAGCATAAGCCCTCATCCCTACATCTGTATGAATCTCAAATGCAAAATCTAATGCTGTGGAACCTTGAGGCAAGATTCTCATTTCACCCTTGGGCGTGTATACATAGACTCCTTCGCTAAAGAAGCTATTTTTAAAGTCACTCACAAATTCTAAAGCATTGGTGTCTTGTTCTTCTAACATCGTCCTGACATTGTCAAGCCAGCTATCAAAAACGTTATTTTGACTTTTTACACCTTTATACTTCCAATGTGCAGCAAATCCTTTTTCCGCAATTTCATTCATCCGTTCAGTTCGAATTTGTACTTCTACGTACTTACCCTTTGGTCCGATGACTGTAGTGTGTAATGATTCGTAACCATTGGCTTTGGGCGTACTTACCCAATCTTTTAATCGCTCAGGTATTGGTCTATAGACTTCAGTAATTTTTGAATATATTTGCCAACAAATCAATTTTTCTTGTTCAATTGGAACATCTGCAATAATTCTTACTGCAAAAATGTCATAGATTTCTTCAAATGGTACACCCTTATTTTTAATCTTATTATGAATAGATGCTATGGATTTTGACCGTCCGAGGATTCTGTATTTTGTGCCTAAAGCATCTAATGGTTGCATTAAAGGCTTGATGAATGAATCAACATATGCTAATCGTTCAGCTTCCGTCTCGTCAAATTTTTGTTTAATTTCAGCAAATTCTTCCGGTTCTTTGATTTCTAAAACAATATCTTGAAACTCGGTTTTAATTTCATAAAGCCCTAGTCTATGAGCCAACGGTACAAAAATATATTCGGTCTCAGCTGCTATCTTAAGTTTTTTGTGTATGGGCATGGAGCCAATAGTACGCATATTGTGCAATCGGTCAGCCAGTTTTATTAACACCACACGGACATCGTGAATTAAAGTGCTTAATACTTTTTTAAAATTCTCAGCTTGTGGACTTTCTACGTTATAAAGACCATCCAATTTTGTGAGACCGTCAACAATTTTTCCAATTTTTGGCCCAAATAATTCCGTAATTTCGTTTAGTGAAATGTCGGTATCTTCTACAACATCGTGCAATAAAGCACATATTACAGCAGTGGGCCCTAAGCCAATTTCTAAAGTACAAATTTTAGCAACTGCAATAGGATGATAGATATATGGTTCTCCTGATTTTCTCCTTTGATATTTATGAGCCTCTATTGCTAATTCATAAGCCTTTCGAATATTAATTTCATCCTCCAAAGTCATATTTGACTTGATTTCATTGAGAAATGATTCAAAATGACTGTTTATTGCTAACCTTTCTTCTACCGTTATTTCTTGTCCTATAGGCATCTTACTCTATTACATATCATACAAAAGTATTGAAAAATCAACAAAAATCAATACTTTACCAAATAAAAATACTGTAATACTTCAATTATACTACTTTATACAGATTATTATATAAATATTTGGCGAAAAAGTATACTAAAAATAAGGAATTGGTATAAAACATTTGAAATCAATCTTTCAAAATATAAATTATCTAGAACTTATACTAAAAGAATTTTAGATCAACAAAAGTTATAGAAGTAGAGTATCTTTAAAGAATAAATTTTCATTTGAAGAATAAATTCACAAATCTCAAGACAAAATAAAATCAATTATCAATAGCAAAATTAGATACGCATAAAAGGTTTCTTGAACAATTTCCTACATTAATCTTTTGCCTGATTTTGAAGTAATTAGAGGATATAATTGATTAACAAAATAAATTTTTAGGTTAAAAACTTAATTTTAAGTAAATTTGTATGGAATTAAAATTAATTATCATCAATGAGAGATCACATAGATCCAAAATTATCTAAATTAACATTACAAATAGGTTCTGTCATTGGCAAACTTGAGGGGTTAACCTCCCAAGTTAAACACAGTGAGATGAACGAAACGGTGAAAACAATGCTGCTACAGTTAGAGACACCTTTTACTTTTGTAATAGTTGGCGAAGTAAAAGCTGGAAAAAGTAGTTTTATTAATGCACTCCTTGAGTCCACTGAAGATATTTGTAAAGTTGCACCTTCTCCAATGACGGATACTATTCAACAAATCGTCTATGGCACAGAAAAGTCCGAAGAATTTATTTCACCTCATGTCAAAAAAATTACAGCACCCTTTGAAATATTAAAAGAAATCGCCATAGTCGATACACCTGGAACTAACACTATCATCGAACATCACCAAGAAATTACTGAAAAGTTTATACCCTATTCAGATCTGATCGTTTTTGTTTTTGAGGCAAAAAATCCTTATAGACAGTCTGCTTGGGACTTTTTCAATTTTATAAACAGTGAATGGCAAAGAAAAATCATTTTCGTTTTGCAACAAAAGGACATTATGGAGCCAAACGATCTGATCATCAACCATCAAGGTGTATATGATTATGCATTAAAAAGAGGCATAAAGGATCCTAAAGTATTTAGCGTTTCCGCCAAAATGGAACAAAACAAAGATCACCAAAATAGTGGTTTTATACCTTTAAGAGCATACATCGCTGATAATATTACAAATGGGAAAGCACCTTATTTAAAACTTAATAATACCATATTTACTTCTCAACAAATCATCCAAAATATCAGTAAAAGTCTGGTGATCAGACAAAATCAATACGAAGCTGATCTTATATTTAGAAGTGAAATAAAAGAAACCTTAGCCCACCAAGAAACGAAGACAAAAAATCAAGTTGGACAGTTGGTTGAAAATCTTTTGGCCACCTACGACAAAATCACAGATAATAAATATGAAGAGCTTGAAAAAGGACTTGAGTTTACTACGGTTATTAGAAAAGCGTTCACTTCCTTATTTGGTAAGGATTCGGGGTTAAAAGAATGGTTAGCGGGCCATGCCAAAGATTTTGAACTACAGTTGAATACATCACTTAAAGACAAATTGCAATCTGGCATCATTGATGTAGCCGATAATATCCAATTAATGGGTAAATTGGTTGATGCTAAAATTAAAACCAATACTACTATTTTGACGGATACAGACGAGATATTTGCTGATATTGCGGAAAGAAGGACCAATGTATTAAGGGATCTACAGCAGTCTTTTCAGCAATTTATGTCAAAGTCTGAAAATTTTTATGACGAAAAGATGTTGGATGAAACATCTAAGATGGCACCTAATCTCGCTGCGGGAGGTGGTATTGCTATAGTGGGTGTTATCCTAGCAGCAGCTGTACAAAGTTCTGTTTTTGATATAACGGGTGGTATTCTTACCGGTGTTGGCCTACTATTCGCAGGTGTGACGCTTGGTATCAACAGAAGTAGAATACTAAAATCTTTTAAGTCTGAAATATTAAAAGGTCGTGAAATTATGGAAATACAAGTTTCAGAAAAATTGAACGATTATACAAAAAGGATAAAAACTAGAATAGATGACAACTTCATCAACTTTGACCGTTTGTTGCAAGATGAGCAAATTGCGCTCACGTCAATGAACACAAGTAAAGAAATCATTATTCATGAGCTTGTATCTTTAGAACAAGAAGTAAGGAATAACATCTGAAACCGGAAGGACTTAAATCAATGTAAAAAGGTTATAGATTTAAACTAAAATATCTTATTGAAATTCCTCATCATCCAATAAGTCCGCTTTTGGTTTCTTGACTTCTACCTCTTGGCCGTCTGCCTTATTGCCCGAACCTGTATACTTACTACAATCTACTTCTATCAATTTTTCTTGAGGCTCAGTGTAGGCCGTTTTCCAGCTATAACTTATATTTTTATCACTTTCTATAGCATTTAAAAACTTCAAAAAATAAGGACGAGCCATTACAGCTCCTTGCCCATCTGTAATACTATTAAAACGAATCCATTGTTGGTCACCTCCTACCCAAGTAGCTACTACAATGCTAGGCGTGAAGCCAACAAACCAGCCATCCTTATAATCATTTGTTGTGCCAGTTTTACCTCCTACTTGTCCTTTGCTAAATGTCATATCCGCGGATAAGCCTTCCCGTACAACGTGCTTTAACATATCTACCATAGCATAATTGTAGGAAGGATTAATGACATTTTTTTGTTCTGGTACAGCCTGATAAATGATGCGTCCATTCCTATCCTCTATTCTTGACACAAAGTAAGGTTTAACTACGGTACCATTGTTGGCAAAAGCTGAGTAGGCCATAGCCATATCATAAACAGATACTTCGGGTGTACCTAAACAGATAGAAGGTGCATTAGGTACTTTTTTAGGATCAACACCTAAGTCTTCTAATAGCTTTCTTACCCGAGCCACACTACCAATCTCCTTCATCAAAAATACAGAAACCGAATTGACGGATTCTTTTAATGCTTCTTTGAGTGTCATAGAAGCTCCTGTGAAAGTTTTTTTAGCATTATCTGGACACCATGTTTTTTCCAATCCAAAATTAGAATCTCCTGCAGGAATACATTGTTTAGTATCAGTAACTCTAAAACAAGGAGACATTGCCTGATCAATTATCGCTGTAGCATAAATAAAAGGTTTTATTGCGGAACCAATTTGCCTATTAGAAGTCACGTGGTCAAATTGAAAATGTTTGTGATTTGTTCCACCTACCCACGCTTTGACCTCACCATTTCTAGGGTCTACCGCTAGCGAACCAATTTGAAGATGCTTTTGATAATATTTGATGCTATCCTTTGGTGTCATCGTTACCACTTTTTCGCCCTTAGTTGCATAATCGTATACCTTCATCGTCACGGGTTTATTAAATGCTTTTTCTGCTTCAACATTTAATTTTTTCCATTTTGCCTTTAGTTCAGGCCAGTATTTTGATTTCAATATTACCTCATAAGTTTCCAGTTGTTTCTCTGAAATCATATTTGTCTTCAACAACTTAGCTAAATACTTCGGATCTTTTTCAGCATCATGAAGCCTAAAAATGTCCCCATCCATCAGTCTCGAACTAGAGACTTCACTCAAGATTTGCTTTGAAATATCTCCGAGATACTGATCTCTCAAAAGAATAAACCTTTCTGAATTTCGGATTGACGTTTGAAGTGACCCAGCTCTAAGGCCTTTTGTGAGCTCATCCGTCTGATATGTCCATGGATCCAAATTTTTCCAGACAGAAAAATACTTTGTTTGCAATGCCACCATATGCTCATGTGCTATTCTCTCGGCATGCTTTTGCATAATAGGATCAAGTGTCGTATAAATCTTTAAACCAGCCGTATTAATATCATAAATTGTACCATCAGGGGCTTTGTATTGCTCCTCCTTTAGTAGATTCTTTACCCATTTAGTCATTTCTACTTTAAAATAGGCTGCAGGTCCATTGTAAAAATCCTCACTTCTAAACTTAGACATATCGATCTTTTGCTCTAAATATTTTTGATATTGTTCATCTGTGATGTGGCCGTGCTTATGCATTTGGCCTAGTATCGTATTCCTTTTCTTCGTGCAATCAATAGGATTGGCTTTAGGGTTGTATAAATATGGATTTTGTAATAGGCCTATTAAAATAGCTGCCTCATCTGGAGTAACATCCTTTTGATCTTTGCCAAAATAGACCTTTGATGCAGTGCCTATACCGACCGCGTTATAATAAAAGTCAAATTTATTAAGGTACATGGCAATGATTTCTTCTTTGGTGTACCTCTTTTCAAATTCAATTGAAATAACCCACTCCTTCAACTTTTGCCAAATTCTCTTTGGTTTAGATTTTGCATAATCTGTGAAGAACTGTTTAGCCAATTGTTGCGTAATAGTACTACCACCACCTCTTTCACCTGCAAAAGCTACAGCACGTATAATACCTTTAGCGTCTACACCAACATGTTTATGAAAACGCTCATCTTCAGAACTGATCAAAGCGTTTATGATGTTAGGATTCAGGTCTTTATAGCCCAACCAAACCCTATTTGTGGTAAATATTTTAAACATCTCAGAATCGTCATTGGCATAAGCTTGTGAAGCTATCTCATAGTTTGGATTCTCCAGCTGATTAGTGTCTGGTAATTTAAAATTAGAAATATATAAGAAGAGGATTCCCGCTAATAAAATTCCAGCTAGTATACAAACCCATATGGATTGAGCTATTAATTTTTGTCTTCCAGAAAGATTTTCAAACAATTTATCTAACACATCTAAAAATTTTGTAATGCAAAACTAATAAAAAATCAGTGAGCCATATATTTTAGGAATTAAATTTATGACTAATCTATATTTTTTCATGAAAAACGAACAAGCCATCATAAAAATTGAAGGAAATGAATAAACTTTTCAAATTTATTAGGTTCTGCAAAAACTAAAGAGCAAATGGCCCTATAAATATTATAAGAAAAACCTTATATGTGTTACTTTTGTTTCATCAATCAAATATTTGTAGATGTTACTCAATAAAATATTCTTTAAGTTCTTGATATTTTCAATACTCATCATTGGAATTAATTCATGTGTAGAACCTCAAAAATCCTATACCAAAATACCACCGGGTATTTGGAGAGGAGTCTTATACTTAACCGAAAACCCTCAGTTTTCTGATAACAAAAAAGAAATTATTAAAAAAACTGATTTTATTGGTGAGTTACCCTTCACATTCGAAGTAATCTATGAGGATAAAGACAATTTTTATATCGAATTGATAAATGGTACTGAGAGAATAAAGGTGACAGATAATGAATTTATGACCGCAAAATCAATAAATAAAGATTCTGTTGTCATACATTTTAAAGAATTTGATACCAGAATAGAGGCTCTTTATGAAAACTCTACGATGGAAGGATCTTGGATTGTCAATTACAGAGAAAATTATGCAATAAGATTTAAAGCAACCCATGGCAAAGACTACCGATTTGAACCTTCAAATAAGCCACTAACAGCAAATTTCTCTGGTAAATGGCAGGCAGTATTTGATCCAAATTCGAAAGAACCATTTCCTGGTGTTGCAGAGTTCAAACAAAATAAAGATAAAATTACTGGAACTATTGAAACTGAAACTGGTGATTATAGGTACTTAGAAGGTAATGTTATTGGTAGTAAAGCTTATCTTTCTTGCTTTGATGGTTCACACGCATTCTTGATCGAAACCAAATTGCTCAATGATACGACTTTGACAGGATCATTTAGATCAGGAAAGCACTACACCGTATCTTGGGATGGTGTCAAAAAAGACAATCCTACCTTGGCTGATGCTTACTCTTTGTCTAAGGCTACTCAAAGCAGCTCCATTAATTTTAGTCTACCAGATCATAATGGAAAGTTAGTTTCTTTAAATGATCCAAAATATCAGAACAAAATAAAGATTATAGAAATTATGGGTACTTGGTGTCCAAATTGTAAAGACGCGACAGTATTCTTAAAAGAATTAAAAAGTAAACCAGCATTTGAAAATGTAGAAATAATCACATTAGCATTTGAACGATATCGCGATACCATCAAGTCTTTAGCCCAATTGTCAGTTTATAAAGAAAAAAATAATATGGATTGGGATCTCTTGCTAGGCGGTTATTATGACAAAAAAGAAGCAGCTAGTGCTCTAGGTTTCATTGATAAGGTAGTAGCTTATCCTACATTGATAATTGTAGACCAAAACAATAAAATAAATCATGTCTACTCAGGTTTTTATGGGCCAGCAACAGCTAAGTATGCTTCATTTAAAACTGAATTTGAGAATAGGGTTAAGGCACTTTATTAAAACATTAAAAGGCTTTTCATTCAACTTATTTCTTACATATTTCTTAAATGGCAATCATTTAGTTGCTATGACTAGATTTTAAAATATTGGATCCTACCCAAATCCATTCAGTTTTAAACATCTGTTAGTAAATTATTTACATATAAACTAATATTATATATTTTTTGTACCTAGATTTGACTTGTAAGGTTAACTCAATGTTATTAAAAAATAGTTTATATGTATTGGAGAAGATTAAATGGTGAAAAAATTAAAAAGCCTATCCTAGATGCAGTCGAAGAAGCGATTATACGCGAGACTGCGGAAGGGATAAAATTAAAGGTGTGCATTGGTTCGGATTCTCAAGTTCATAACGAACAAATAGAATTTGCAACGGTCATTGTATTTTTAAGAGAAAAAAGAGGTGGATTTATGTATATTCTTAATGAAAGCATTCATAATAATAACATGTCACTCAAAGAAAGAATGATCACAGAAGTTAGTAGATCAGTCGACATTGCTTATAAACTGTGTGATCTTTTAGATAGGTATCATGTAGAATTAGAGGTGCATGCAGATATAAATACTGACCCTACCTTTAAGTCTAATGTTGCGTTAAAAGAAGCAATGGGCTATATTATGGGAATGGGGTACACCTTTAAGGCCAAACCTGATGCTTTCGCCTCATCATGCTGTGCTGATAAGGTGGTGAATTAATGTCTACTCAAAATATTTAAAAGCTACTGCTTTAATTCTTCCATTTTTTCAAACACAAATGTCAAATGATGATATCCTACCGTATCAATATTTGATAAAATTTCTTTGAGTTTATATCCTTCACCATATCGCTCATTAATTAAAGCTTCCATATGATTGGCTTTATCTTGATGATTTACCACTCCCCAAGAAGATGTGAAGAGTTTATAATCTAGGTAGTCAACTTTGTACTTGTCAATAAATCTCATATATTCAAAATTTCTTTATAGGTTAACATTTACTTTTCATAAAAAGGACATTATGCGTCTCCGTATGATCCCTCTTGATGGTATGAATGTCATTGATTTTTTTAATCCCTAATTTATCCAAAGCGGATTGTGATCGAATATTGTTTTCATCTACATGAAAAATGACATGCTCCACTTTCAAATGATCAAAAGCATAGTCAATCATCAGTTGTTTTACATGAGGATTATACCCTTTACCCCAATATTCTAACCCAAAAAAGGTAAAACCAATAGATACCATGTTGTGATAATCATCATATTCATAGTAAGAACTCATGCCTACCATTTCTCCCTCTTTGTTTCGGATAGCATAACTACTGCGGGTATGAAGACTGGCTTCAAAAAATTTAGTAAACCCTTCTACCGTGGCTCTTTCCTTAGCGGGATGTTGAGCCCAAACTTCTGGATTGGATGCCAATTTCCAAAGTTCACTAAAATCATCTTGTGTCAAAGGACTCATGACAACCAAGTCATCTTGCAGTGTTGGAAGCTGAATTATCGAATTTACCATTGTTGTTGGTTTAATTGACGTAAAATTACAAAAATATTGTTTGAGGTCAATAATTTGGTGGATTTATTTCACAACAATATTCAAGCAAAAGTCAAAGAAATATTTATATTTTACTCAATTTAATGAGTATTTTTACTCAATATGTTGAGTATTTTTACTCAATAATATTTTAATTTTACTCAATATTAATCAATCAATGAATTATACATGCCCTATTTTTAGTTTTTTAGAACAAATTCCTTGGTTTTTTCTTATTATCATTACTTCAGTTTTCACCAGAAAGTCATACATAATTTAATGTTTTATCAAAACAAAACAAGTTTATGATCATTTTAGACGAATTTGCTATACAAACTCTCGATAAAGTCCATAAAATAAACCTTATCAATAGCCTTCCTGGCGTTAAGTCTGTAAACCTAATTGGGACCAAAGATTTTAATGGGCTAGAAAATCTTGCCATTTTCAGTACAGTCACCCATTTAGGCTCACATCCACCACTTATTGGATTTGTTCATAGGCCCAAAAGTGAGTATAGTCATACCATCATGAATATCGAGGCTACAGGAGTGTACACAATCAATAATGTACATCAAGGTATCTTACAAAATGCACATAATACATCCGAAAAGCACCCAAAAGAAGTGTCAGAGTTTGCGGCTTGTGCTTTGACGCCAGAATATTTCGCAGACTTTCATCCACCTTTTGTCAAAGAGTGTTTTGTAAAGTTTGGGTTAGAATTACGCGAGATTTTACCAATCAAGTTGAATGGTACATTTCTTGTCATTGGAGAGGTGAAGGTGATCATACTCAACAAAAATCTTGTTGAAGAAAACTATCTAATAAACAATAGCAAAAGCGGGGTAGTTGGAGCATTAGGAGTGGCACAATACTTTTCGGAACCGAAGAAAATGGTAACAATCATCTAAAATTAATAGAAACACCCTAAAAAAGCTGTCGCCTACTGTTTCATTTTTTACAAAAAACAATAAGCGACATTATTTCGATCATGTAAAAACTAAAATTTAAACCCAAAAGTCATCACGATCCTTGTTTTACCACTTTCTAAACTGACCAAAGGATCTTGTGCAGAGTCTACTAAAGCATACGGTATATAGCCACTGTTGATTGTATTATTAATCATCGCCACGTCAATAAAAAACCGATCCTCTCGCAAGCCTATGCCAAAAGTATTAGACAGATTTCTCTTCGTATCACCTGAGAATGCCGTTTGAGTAGATGCAAGTCCTGCTCTAAGTCTCAACTTACTTATTACCAACTCTGTACCAAGTCTAAAATTGACTGCTTGAGCAAGCAATGAGTTGATATCTCTATTGACTTCTGCTTCATATTCACGATCACCAATGGCGTCAGAGTATTTTGTGAAGTTAAATTGATTGTTTTTGTAATCTGTATATTCTACATCCGCATTGATAAAACCTTTTACTTTGCCTAGATTATATATACTTCCTATACTACCTATTAGTCTCCAAGGCGTATTTAATAAATATCTAAAATCGCCTTGAGGACTGCGTGCATTAAAATTTTCTATATTAGTATCCTTAAAAGTATAATCTACAACGGTATTAAAGTTGTCATTCAAATTATACCAAGTTGGACTATGGAAGGAACCTCCTATCCTAATAAAGTTATTTGCACTGTAGATAAATCCTCCTTTTACATTGAGTCCTGTACCTGAGACGGTAAGAAATTCGTCATATAAAAGTTTCTCAAAAAAAGGGACTTCATCACCAACATCTTCTTCTCTGTAAAATTTTTGCTCTTCAAAATTGATAAAAGGTATCCCCAAAGAAAAACCAACGTTCAATTTATTATCTATTTTACCTGCCCAAGCAAGAGATAGCTCGTTGATCTGCCCACTACGGATGACTTCTTGAGACTTTGTGAGAGACTCGTCAGCAAATACATCCGCTTCATAATTTAGATCTTTATTCAAATCATAGATGGCGCCTGCATCAAAAGCTACACCCGCTTCAAAATTATCTAAAGCATTAGGCTGTTTACCATTAGCTTTTTCTTTGAATCGTTGGGTGATGGATCCTTTAGACTTTCCAGAATACATAAATCGGTCATTAAGGTCTGCTGTCTTATTTAAACCTATGGCAAAATTACTAGTGACTAGTTTTCCACCTGTTCTTTTAGATGCAATTACCATCCCCAGATTATCCAAAGCCAATTGACTTCTCTTTTCGTTGGTCAGATTGTTAGCGAGATTAGCATATCCAGCATTGGTAGATGTAAGATTGAAGGAAGGTGTGATAGAAAATTCACTTATTTTGAATTCACCTAAGCCAGCTGGATTAATGTTTAGTACTGAAAAATCACCTCCCATCGCTCCATACGCCCCTCCTACTCCTAAGACTCTTGCCGTTCCTCCAGGATTAAATTGAGATAACCTAACTGCGTCACCTATTCCTTGACTAATAAGGCTGGTAACTCCTAAACTCAATATGCTTATAAATAAAATATACTTTCTCATTTTGTTTAAAATTTAAAAATTAACAATAAAATTGTAAGTCAAAGAACTTTACAATTCTTGAAAATAAGTTGATTAAAATATAGCGGGGATTACAATTAAAAAAAGAAACTACTATGGATGAATAAGTTTTATTATACATCCAAAATGTAATTGCCAGACATTTTTTTTAGAATCCTAATAAAAAGGGAGCCCTAAAACTCCCTTTCTACTTATCTATATTCTATATTCCTCTTTATTGTATTGGAGATTATCCGCCTCTACCGCTGCTTCTTCCACCTCCTGAGCTACTTCCACCGCTTGAGCCTCCACTAGAAGACCTGCTACTTCCTGCTGAAGAAGATGATGATGAAGATGATCTGCTACTTCCAGAAGAGAAGTTATCGCTACTTCTGCTTGGTGATGAACTCCTGCTATAGTTATCATTTGAAGAAGGACTGGTTCTGCTTCCTGAATATCCATCAGAGTTTCTGCTACCACTGTACACTGATCGCTCAGTTTGTCCAGAAGAAGATCCTCTGCTTGTGCTCGCTGTTCTTCCACTTGCACTTGAGGTAGTTGTGCTTCCACTCGTATTACCTCTTGAGTAGATAGAAGGCCTTGCACTACTCGTCTCGGTAGTTGATCTTCGAGTAGTAGATGACGTTGTTAATGTTGGGTCTGTACCTCTACTTCTTGGTCCTACACTCTCACTTGAAGGTGTATCACCTCTATACGACCTAGGTCCATCAACTCTACCTACTGTACTTGTTGTAGTGGAACTTGTAGTTCTCGATCCATAATATCTGTTTGAACCACTTTCATTATTCGGATTATTGTTTGCGTTGCCACCTACATTATTATAATAGTTGTTAACAAATACAGGTCTATTCCAAGAAGGAGGACAAGAATTCCAACCGAAGCTATTCCAGCCTATATTGTTACCCCATCCATAGTTACCCCAACTATTCCATCCGTTGTTCCAACCATTATTCCAACCATTGTTAAATCCCCAACTATTCCAGTTATTCCATCTGTTCCATCTATTCCATCCAAATCCTGACCCGATACCTACATTTACGATGATGTTATTACCACCCCAGAAAGGATCAAAGAAAGGGTCGTTAAAAGAATATCCAAATGGATCGAACATACTCCCAAATCTATAAGGATTATTGAAGGCAAAATTCCTTCTGTGGAAAGTATTGATTCTTCTAGAGTAAGTATAGTCGAGGTCATCGTAATAATTTACGTCACCACTTCTTCTTTCGTCATTATAGTAGTCTGTACCATCAGCGTCGTAGTAGTCATTATCCGTTTCACTCCCACCAATAGCGTAACTTGGGCTTTTAATTTCTTTCTTTACCGGCTCCCTTTTAATAGGGTTACTGTAAAGATCATCAAATTGAGCACTAAGCGGTGATGCTCCTAAAACCAACAAACCAACAAGTCCATTTAATAATTTAGATTTCATTTGTAATTTATTTTATGTTTAATCACAATAAATTTGTCTCTCCTTTTCCTAACAAGGTGCAATTTATTACTTTTGCACGAATTTTCAGTTAAAATTTTGATAAACAATTTAAAATATATCCTAATTTTTACTGAAGAAGCTAAAAGTGTCAAAAAAAAGAAAGCTTTAATATTTTTTTTGCTACCTTTTAATTAGCTAATTCATAATATAAAATGCGAAAACACTCAAATAAGTTACAGAACATAATTTTATTAAACATAAATTAACAAAAGATAGTAGTAATACATAATATAGACTACAAAAGTATATGGCAAAAGAAATTACATTAAGAGAAGAAAATTATTCACAATGGTATTTGGACATTGTAAAGAAGGCAGGACTGTCCGATAACAGTGCTGTAAGAGGCTGTATGGTCATCAAGCCTTATGGCTATGCTATCTGGGAAAAGATGCAAGCTCAATTGGATAAGATGTTTAAAGAGACTGGGCATGTTAATGCATACTTTCCACTTTTTGTGCCTAAAAGTCTATTTGAAGCTGAAGAAAAAAATGCAGAGGGCTTTGCTAAAGAATGCGCTATAGTGACGCATTATAGACTAAAAAACGACCCAGACAACCCCGGTAAACTAATGGTAGACCCAAATGCAAAACTCGAAGAAGAGTTGATCGTCCGGCCTACAAGTGAAGCGATCATTTGGAATACCTATAGAGATTGGATTCAATCATACAGAGATTTACCCCTTTTGATCAATCAATGGGCAAATGTGGTAAGATGGGAAATGAGAACTAGACCTTTTCTTCGCACGGCAGAATTTCTATGGCAAGAAGGCCACACAGCACATGCCACCAAAGAAGAGGCTATTCAGGAGGCAAAAATTATTCATGAGATTTATGCCCGATTTGCAGAAGACTTCATGGCCATGCCTGTAATCAAAGGATCAAAATCAGAAAATGAAAGATTTGCTGGTGCTGATGATACTTTTACTATAGAGGCGCTGATGCAAGACGGCAAAGCGCTTCAGGCAGGTACTTCACATTTCCTTGGTCAAAATTTTGCAAAGGCTTTTGAAGTAAAATATCTGACTAGTGAAAATAAAGAAGAATACGTATGGGCGACTTCCTGGGGTGTATCTACTAGATTAATAGGAGGCCTGATCATGACACATTCTGATGATGAAGGTCTAGTACTTCCTCCTAAATTGGCTCCTATCCAAGTTGTAATTGTTCCAATACCTAAGCCAGAACCAGAAATCATGTTAGTAGCTGATAGGATCAATGATGAATTAAAGGCTAAAGGAATTTCTGTGAAAATAGATAGTGATGAAAAGAACAGGCCTGGTTTTAAATTTGCGGAATATGAGATGAAAGGTATACCTGTAAGGGTAGGTATTGGCAAAAGGGATTTAGAAAATGGAGTGGTAGAAATAGCAAGAAGAGACACAAAAGAGAAAACTCAAGTTTCTTTAGATACTGTTTCACAATATATTGAAAAGTTATTGGATGATATTCAAGAAAATCTTTTCCAAAGAGCCTTAGCATACAGAACTGCCGCAACCACCAATGTAGATAGTATGGAACAACTACTCGAAGTCTTAGATACAAAAGGTGGATTTTGTCTTGCCCACTGGGATGGAACAAGCGAAACAGAGGAAAAAATCAAAGAATTGACCAAAGCTACAATTCGGTGTATACCAGACGAATCAATACTTGAAGAAGGTAAATGCATCTTAACTGGTAAACCTTCCAAACAACGTGTTATCTTTGCACGGGCGTACTAGGTTTTAGGGGTTAGGGATTAGGTTTTAGAAAAGGATAGATATATTTAAATATAAAAGTTTTTAAAAATTAAAAGTTAATAAAATGAGTTTCGAAATACAAGGATTATTACATAAAAAGTTTGACACAGAGTCAAAAACGAGTACATTTCAAACGAGAGATTTGGTAATTACCACAGAGGAGACCTATCCTCAGTACATCAAGTTTCAATTGACACAAGAGCGATGTGGTATATTGGATTCCTATGCTGAAGGAGAGAAGGTAAAGGTATTCTTTGACTTGAGAGGAAGAGAATGGCAAGGAAAGTACTTAACCAATCTTAATGCTTGGAAATTGGAAAAAGTAGCCGCAGTTGCCAATGCACCTGTACAAGAAAAAACGATGGGAGATTTTGATACTTTTGAATCAATCTCTGAAGATATGCCAGATTTTGGTGATTTACCATTTTAAGCAAAATTTTAATAAAAAGCTATTAATAAAAATTCAACTATAAAAATATAATGGAATTTAAAGATCTTATATCTCACTGTAAAGAATATGGATTTATATACCCGTCAAGTGAAATCTATGACGGCCTGAGTGCTGTGTACGATTACGGTCCTTATGGCTCAGAACTAAAAAACAATATCAAATCTTACTGGTGGAAGAGCATGGTACAAATGCATGAAAATATTGTTGGTATCGATGCTGCGATCTTTATGCACCCTAAGACTTGGAAAGCATCAGGTCACGTTGATGCATTTAATGACCCGTTGGTTGATAACAAAGATTCTAAAAAGAGGTATAGAGCGGACCAATTGATAGAAGGATATGCAGAGAAAATTGAAGAAAAAATCAATAAAGACGTAGCTAAAGCTAAAGAAAAATTTGGTACCTCATTTGACGAAGTGATGTATCGTGCTACCAACCCAAGAGTACTTGAAAGACAAGCTGAAATTGATACTGTACTGAAGAGGATGAATGAAGCCTTGAAAGTAGGCGATATGGAAGGCCTCAAACAAGTCATCGAAGATTGCGAAATCCCTTGTCCAGAAAGTGGCTCAAGAAATTGGACAGAAGTCCGTCAGTTTAATCTAATGTTTAATACTCAATTGGGCAATATTGCTGGGGAAGAAGGAAAGCTTTATCTTCGACCTGAGACAGCACAAGGTATCTTTGTCAATTTTTTGAATGTACAGAAGTCAACTAGACAAAAAATACCGTTTGGAATTGCTCAAATAGGTAAAGCCTTCAGAAATGAGATTGTGGCTCGTCAGTTTATCTTCCGAATGCGCGAATTCGAACAGATGGAGATGCAGTTTTTCATAAGACCAGGTGAAGAAATGAAGTGGTATGAATATTGGAAAGAAACGAGATTGAAATGGCATTTGGCGTTAGGAACTCCCTCTTCTAAATTGAGATTTCATGATCACGATAATTTAGCACACTATGCTAATGCCGCGGTAGACATCCAATATGAGTTTCCTTTTGGTTTTAGAGAATTAGAAGGTATACACTCTCGAACCAACTTCGATCTAAGTCAACATCAAGAGTTATCAGGCAAAAAACTACAATATTTCGATCCCGAATTGAATGAAAATTACGTACCATATGTTGTGGAGACTTCAATAGGATGTGATCGAATGTTTTTAGCGATGATCAGTGAGTCTTTGCAAGAAGAAAAAGTGCCAGATGCTGATGGCAATGAGTCAACAAGGACTGTGATGAAATTGCACCCTTGTCTTGCTCCAAATAAAGTGGCAGTTTTACCCCTTTTGAAAAATAAGGAGGAGTTGACTAAAGCTGCAAGTGATGTATTTGACACGTTAAAGAAAAAATTCTTATGTCAATACGATGAAAAAGATGCGATCGGTCGAAGATATAGAAGACAAGATGCTATAGGTACCCCATATTGTGTGACGATAGATTTCGAAACGTTGGAAAACAATACGGTGACCTTAAGAGATAGAGATACTTTACAACAAATTAGGGTGTCAATTGATGAGATTAGTAAGATTGTGGGTGAAAAAGTAGATTATTCGAATATAATTTAAACAAAAAGCACTTTTCTAAAATAAAAAGACCCTGAAATTCACATTTTCAGGGTCTTTTTTATTTTTGGAAAATAATAAATCAATCCTATGGATTTAATTTTTTCAACAACTCGGTCATATGTTCTTTCGTGTGAACACCTGACAATCGCTCCTTCTCTACATTGTCTTTATAAATGATCATCACTGGTTGACCTGCGACAGGATATTTATCTAAAATTTGTTTACTTTGGTCTTTATCGACTTCCCCAAATTTTACTTTAGATAAAGCAGAATCAGACAAAAGGCCAAGAATATTAGGCCTTTGGGCTTTACAAATACTGCACCAAGTAGCATGGAAAAACATAAAAGAAACACCTGTTTTAATAGTACTTTCAAATTCTGTGAGAGATTTTATTTCAACCAATTTGGCTTCAGGTTTTGAGTCTTCAACGACTTCTTCTTTTCCACATGACACAATGATGAGTGATGCAAACAACATTAAAACTAACTTTTTCATTTTTTATATATTTTAACAATAATGACAACTATTTTTCTAACGCAAACTAACATTGAATTGTTCTTAGTAAATAAAAAATATTTTTGATAATATTTAACTAAAATTAGTCAATAGAAAATTTATTTGATTATGTAAAATAAAGAAATGGAAGTTAAACTTTTCTTCTATTCCAGTTATGTCATGTACCATTTTAAATTTTGGAAAAGGATTCTAAAAAATTGAAACTCAAATTTTCATATTGTTATCCAGTTGTTAATATGACAAATAAATATTTCTATCCGAAATTATAAACTTATTTTTGCTTAACAGATTCTGGTTCATGCAGAGATACTTTAAATATTCTATCATCTTTTGGTTTTTGTTTGGCTCGTGTAAAAGTAGTGAAAAGCTTTTGTCAGATGTCTGGGTAGGAACAAATAGAAGTATTGATATGACTATACCATATCCATACTTTATCCAAATGAATGAGCATCAAATTGAATTATTAGATTATAAAAGCCAAATTGTTGATTCTGTGAACGTTCATAAAACGACAGAAACAGGTGATACCATATTATTCAAAAATAATCCATCTTTGATATTATGGAAATCAAACGATGTATTAAATACTTTTCCATTAAATGATACTTTAAGCTTTCCGATATCTGAAGGCAATCTTAATTGGAAATACCGAATCAGATTTAGGAAAGCTCTTCAAGCAAATATTAAATCACAGGTTAACCTAGAGTATCGCACATTTAAATGCCCTGAAATGCCAAACAATCCAAATACAGATTTAAAAATTAACAAATACTGGAAATTTGAAAATGGCCAACTAACAACAACATATGACTATTACTACTTAGGACAATATATTTATCAAGAATACCAAAAGACCGCATATACACTTACGAGAATTGATGACCTTCTCTTCATTTCTGAGAATGTTGATCCAGTAAATAATCCAAAGACTTTATATCAAGTTTTGAAAATATCTGATTCTGGAATGACACTGCGATATTTTGATGATTCAGATGAAAAAATAGAAGAATTCACAACCATAAGTAGTCTTAAAGTACCAATGGCTGGCAAAGAATTTCATCCTTGTTTTGAAGGTTTCACTGGTGAATACTATTATACATCAACTGGTGACGTGACATATCTAAAAGGCAATGATTTTTTGGTCAAAAAAATATCTGACCAAGCACCCGTATCCAAAGGTGATGGATACATTAATGTACATTTCACAGTGAACTGTAGAGGAGAAATTGGACACATAGGTTTGGAACAAATGGATACAAATTTTCAAAAAATAGCATTTGATTTTGGATTAGTAAATCACATAATTAGTCAGGTAGTGCAACTCAAAGATTGGCCAAGTATAGATGGTGAATATCTTGGCTTTAAAGATGTTCACGCATTTTTAATGTTTAAAATCGAAAATGGTAAAATTACAGATTTATGTCCATAAGAATACTTTTGATTATGATACTATTTGTGGGTTGCAAGTCAACTGATGGGCCAGCTCCATTTCCATATGAAAAACTGAGTAAGACAGAAAAAGATTCCCTTTCAGAACAGTTTAGAGATCTTTCATATTATTATCTACAAACATCTAAAGCACATAGGCTCGCTAAAGATACGGCAATATTGTTGCAACCCGACAATATCGAAAATATCCAAGTCTTATCCTATTCGTATAAGAAAAATGGGGAACATTTAAAAGCAATGGCGATACTCAATAAGGCTGTCGCAATGGATGTAGCAAAGGGAAATGCAGATGCGCTTAAGTATAGGGCGTGGAGTTTACTTTACTTCTACAGAGATTATACTGGTACAATACGAGATGTAGATCAGATTTTTACCATACTCAAAACAAAGTATAGCGGATGCTGGGGAGAACCATGTGGACTACTTAAAGGCCAAGCTTTGATGCGATTAAAAAGATATCCTGAAGCTATAAGTGTTCTAGATTCTGTTCTTTCGGAGGAGCGTAAAATCGGATTCAGTACTGAAAAGAATTTTTTAGTTCATTTTTACCTTGGTAGATGTCATCAAGAAAACAAAAATTATGATCAAGCCTCACATCACTACCAAATAGTTTTAAAATTTGCACCAAAATATTCAGAAGCTCTTTACCAATTAGGCTTACTTTATATAGCAAAAGACAATAAGGTAGAAGCTAAAAAATATCTTCTTCAAGCGAGAGAATTACTAATAAATGGCCAAAAAAAGGGAGAACCATATTTTGAAAGATTTGATGAACTTTTTCTTTATCAAATTGACGATCAGCTAGCAAAAATTTGATTAACCTAATCATCAAAGGAATATTCATCGGATAGAGATAAGATAAAAAAGCTTTATGATCTAGAATATTTTGAAAAACACAGTCTTTATTTAAGTCTCGATTAAAAAAGCGAAACTTATCTTACTTTTGCGATATAAACATTACCCATGTTAGAAAAAGCAATTTATTTTGCAAGTGATTTTCATCTAGGTTCAAAAAGCCTACCCAACTCTGGTGGAAGGGAAAAAGTCATCGTATCTTGGTTGGATTCGATAAAAAATGATGCCTCAGAGATCTTTCTACTGGGTGACATCTTTGATTATTGGTTTGAATACAAAGAAGCTGTGCCAAAGGGATTTATCAGGCTTCAAGGCAAACTCGCAGAATTGGCAGACATGGGTATTCAAATTCACTTTTTTACCGGCAATCACGACTTATGGGTTAAGGATTATTTCACGAAGGAATTTCGAGCAAAAATCTACTACCAACCACAAACTATATCACGATTTGGAAAAAATCTTCATATCGGCCATGGTGATGGATTAGGTCCAGGCGATATAAAATATAAAATTGTAAAAAGTCTTTTGACCAATAAAATGTGTCAAAACCTTTTCTCACTTATCCACCCTACCCTTGGTCTTAAATTGATGAAATATGCGAGTCACACCAGTCGGATGAATGATCAGGAGACTCACCTTATTGATTCTACTAAAGAAAGACAAATCATCTATTGCCAAGCTAATCACGATGATCATCCAGAAATCGATTATTACATTTTTGGACACAGACATATACCTATGGAGCATAAATTGCCAAATGGAAAAGCTGTTTATTACAACTTAGGCGAATGGTGGGATAAATGTAGTTATATCAAACTTCAAGATAAGATCGAATTAAAATATTTTGTGGTAGAAAAATTATAACCACAAAGGCACAAAGTGGCACAAAGATCTAAACACTTAAATTCATTATGTCCTTTGTAGCTTTGTGGTGAAAAAATTATAACCACCAATGCACAAAGTTGCTCAAAAGGGATATAAATTAAATCAATTGCTCTTTAATAATCAATAAATTAGCAAGTGTAAAATATACTACTACTCATCAAAATTGGGCAAAAATGGTCATTTTCTAGGTATAGGTAGAAATGAAAATCGTGAAAGATCAAAACATTTCCAAATTTTAGTTCAATATTTAATTGCTATGGATTAAAAAAGCTGCAAAACCAAAATTTTATTCCAATATGACCAAATTAAGTTTGGGATTTTCAATTAGGAAATTGAATCCTCAATTTAATTTATATCCCTCAAAAAGCCTAAACAAATAAACTCTTTATACTATTTGCTGCTTTGTGGCAGCAAAACTCAATCCTTCCTTTGATCAAAAATCCACTTCAAAAAATCTTTTTCTGCAAAGGCTTTCGTCCAAGAATCATGGCCAACGCCTGGATAAACTGTGAATTTGGGTTTTCCATTATTTAAGTAAAGGGCATCTACCATCTGCTGACTATACTTTAAGCCTACAACATCATCTGTCGAACCATGAAAAGTCCAAATTGGGACATTGACCATCATAAAGGCTTTAGACTCCAATCCCCCTCCACAAATAGGCGTTGCAGCTGCAAAAGTATTGGGTAGTCGCCATAGCAACTCCCATGTACCCATACCTCCCATCGACAAACCGCCAACATAAATTCTACGCTCATCTATATACGGAAGTTTAATTGTTGTGTTTAAAACATCAATCACGTTACCAAGATCTTTTGTTGGATTAACGTCATCTCTAAAAGCAAAAATATTGTTACCTGGTGTTCTGTTTACATCTACCGATGCCCAGTAACTACCTGCTCTACATTGTGGTAAAATGTAAATTGCTTGATAAGAATGTATCGAATCTTGAAATAATTTAGCTCCATGTATCAATTGTCGTTCATTATCATTACCACGTTCACCAGCTCCATGTAAAAACAAAACAACTGGATACTTTTTGTTTGGATCAAAATCAAGTGGGTACATAACTCTGAAGGGCAAAGTATCATAATCCACCACCTTCCATCGATACTGAAAGGTTGACTTTTTAATCAATGCCAGCTCAACCATCACAGGATTATGATCCGATAAATGGCGGCTATTTTTTGAATATACATTAGCTGACTTGTATTGAATTATTGACCAATTTGCCGGGTCGGTAAAAACATAATCTATTCGTTCCTTAGGTGTGAGATCTGTTTTAAACCCATTAAAAGTACCTTCTTGTGATTCTTTTACATTTTTTGTAGCCAGCCTGCTATCCGACCATATGGCTGATATATTGGTATACAATTGGTTTTGCGGGTTAAAATTAAAATCACCCATCAGGATTTTTGGGTATTTATTTTCATTGATCAGTTGATTGAGTTGAGTTACACTATTGGTTCTCGCCAGGACACCTTGATGATCGAGGTGGGTGTTGTATACGGTGATCGTGTCTTTACCTTTATTGACAAAGGTACCGTAAGTTGTAATACGATGGCATGCAGCATCCCAACCTCTTGATACTTGTGAAGGAGTATCAGAAAGCCAAAAATTTCCCGACTTTATAGGCTTCCATAGTTTTTTCTTATAAAATAAAGCCATAAACTCTCCCGCTTGAGCCCCATCATCTCGCCCTACACCGATATAGTCGTAATCTTTTAGCTTCTTTTCGAGGTATTTTACTTGGTGAGAAAGTCCTTCTTGTATTCCAAAAAAATCAGGATTTTCGTTTTTTACAAAATTGGCTAATTCTTTCTTTCGATTTGTCCATTGATCGACTCCATCATTTTTGGTATCCATCCTTATATTCCAGCTAAATACTTTTATATTTTGAGCTTGTGTATAACAACTAACCTTCACACAGACTATCAGTACTAATAGAATATTTCTGACCATGACAAAATTATTAATTTGGAAAACAAACTTTACCCATTGTAAAATCCCCATATTTTTGAATCAATTTGTAGCTAGGGTCACGATTACAAAGGCATTCATTGGCCAACACAGCAAAAAGTATGGCTTCTTTGGCATCGTAAGGTACACCTAATTCATCACTGAAGGCTATTCTGGTATTAGGAATGTATTGGTGAAAAAGTTCTACTAAAAATTTATTTAAAGCACCTCCTCCACTTATGAAAAGGTCACAAGGTCCGTACTTTGCCATCAAGTCATTTAAGCATATTGCTATGCTCTTAGCTGTAAGGTGGGTAACGGTACACATCAAATCATCATTAGAAATAGAAGGGTATATATTCTGAACATGACTATCAAGCCATTTTTCATTAAAATATTCTTGACCAGTAGATTTAGGATAAGGTAAGTCAAAAAACTCATCTACAATCATCGAATCAAGTAAAGCCTGATTTAAGAAGCCACTTTTTCCTATAGCACCATCATTATCATAAGACAGATTGTAGAATTTTTTACTCAATAAATCGATAAGTGTATTACCAGGTCCGATATCACTTGCCTCTGCAATAAATGTGGATGCTTGATTGGGGATATAAGTATAATTTGAAATGCCTCCAAGATTTAACAAAATTCTTTGACGAACAGGGTCAGAAAGCAAAATACAATCACCGTACAAGGCTAAAGGAGCTCCTTCCCCACCCTTTGCAATGTGCTTTTGTCGAAAATCTGATAGTGTGATTATGCCTGTGGTCACTGCAATGTGATCTCCATCTCCTATTTGCAAAGTAGCATCAAAATTAAAATCTTTCAATTGGTGCAAACTATTCGGAGCGTGGTATATTGTTTGTCCATGGCTGGCAATTAGATCTATTTCTCTATTATCGATACCCCATTCCCCTAAAGTAGCATTGATCATATCGCCATGAAGTCTTCCTATCCATTCGTTAAGAACAGTCAGATACTGCAAGTCAATCATGCTTTTGGTAAATATCTTATTGATCTTTTCTCTTTCTTCACCAGAATAATTTACGGTTTTAAAGTTGATACTCTTGCATTTTGTATCACTTCCAAAAGCTTCTATATTTACCAATGCAATGTCCAATCCATCTAGGCTGGTACCAGACATCAGCCCAATGATATTCCTACTTTTCTTATTGGCAATTTCATATAATTTTGTGGCATTACTACTCATTCTTCCTTTGTTTTCTTTGATAAAATATCTTCAATTATTACTTCACCGTGATGTCTTGTATTTTCTATAAACAATTTACTGGTAGCCATCCCTGCATTGATAACTCCCGCAACATAGACATTTGAGAGATTTGTTTCAAAAGTTTTGGGATTATATAGAGGAGTCTTCATCTCATTATTTTCAATTACAATTCCAATAGAAGATAAAAAATCATAGTCCGGCAAGTAACCTGTCATGGCCAGTACATAATCATTAGGAATGGTAACTTTACCGTCTGGAGTATTTATTTCTACGTCACTTTCTGTGATTTTGACCACCTCGCTGTTAAAATAAGCTTTAATAGAACCTTCCTTTATTCTATTTTCTACATTGGGCAATATCCAATATTTTACATTTTGGTACAAGTTGGCTTCGCGTACTACCATGGTCACCTTCGCACCCTTGGTCCATGTCTCAAGGGCAACATCACATGCACTATTTGCACCACCTATCACTACAATGTTTTGTCCAATATAGTGATGAGCTTCGTCATAATAATGTTTTACTTTTGGTAGATTTTCTCCTTCTACATGTAATAATCGTACTTTGCCATAATATCCTGTAGCTACAATGATACTTTGTGCTTCGACTGTCCCTTTATTGGTTTCGATGGCATATTTCTGTTCTTGTCGCTTTAAAGCTAAAACTTGGGTCTTATATCGAATCTCCAGTTTATAAAACTCCGCTAGTCTACGATAATACTCGAGTGCTTCTGCTCTTGTAGGCTTATCATTATTGGAAATAAATGGAATTTCTCCTATTTCTAATTTAAGGGAGGTTGAAAAAAAAGTCATATTAGTAGGAAAATGAAAAATTGAATTGACCAAAACCCCTTTTTCTAAAATAACACAAGACAATCCAGCTTTTTTGGCTGATATAGCACATGCTATTCCCGTTGGGCCTCCACCTATGATTGCTATATCGTACATATTTTTTAGTGATTCATAAAATCCAAAGATAAGTAACTATTAGAAATTTAATCATTCACCCCCTGTTAAGAATTTGATATTTCTTTTAAGGCCTTTGAATTTTGTCCTTTTGACAGCAGAGCCTTCAAATAAAATATTAAAGGTAGTTTCTTCTAATGCTTGCCAATCATTTTTGCTCATTTGTACTATTTCTTGCTTAGGTGTAAAGTTAGGATCAGCATGAGTTTGACTAAATCGATTCCACGGGCAGACTTGTTGACAGATATCACATCCATACATAAATCCTCCCATTTTATCTTTAAACTCTTGCGGTATATCATCTTTTCTTTCTATCGTTAAATAAGAAATACACTTATTACTATCTAACAAGTACCCACTCGGTGAGATAGCCTCTGTAGGGCAAGCCTCTATACATCGAGTACATGTACCACAATAATCTTTAATGGGCAAATCATATTCCAAATCCATGTCGCAAATGATCTCCGCCAAGAAAAAATAAGAACCCATTTTTGGATTGATGGTCAACGTATTTTTACCGCTCCATCCAAGACCACTTCTTTTTGCCCAATCTCTCTCCAATACTGGTGCAGAATCTACAAAGCAACGACCTTCTACCTTACCTACCTTTTCCTCTATTTTTTGAAATAAAAGCTTCAACTTTTTTCTTACCACCTTGTGATAATCTTTACCCAAAGCATACATGGATAACTTAGGTGCCTCTAGATCTGCCTGACTGACCTCTGTATAATAGTTGTACATCAATGATATGACACTTTTTGCATCGGGCACCAATTTTGTAGGATCAACCCTTAAGTCAAAATGATTGGACATATATTCCATGGTCCCATTTAAGCCCTGATTTAACCAATCTTCCAATCTTCTTGCTTCAGGTTCCATAAACTCCGCCTTTGCAATGGCTACACCCATAAAGCCTAATTCCAAAGCTTGATCTTTGACAAATTTTGTTATGAATTGTTTGTTTTGAACTGTAGGCATGCTATTTTCTTCTCAACCAAGATTCGGGATTTT
This sequence comes from Saprospiraceae bacterium, assembly GCA_022844565.1. GTDB lineage: Bacteria > Bacteroidota > Bacteroidia > Chitinophagales > Saprospiraceae > JADKBO01. Next base: position 160,477 of record JALHLK010000003.1, on the reverse strand, counting down.
GCTTATTCTTATCTTTCCATAGCTCGAAGTGCACTTCTGCCATACCTTCGTCATTTAATGAAGAAGTACCTACTGCATCACCCGTTTTTACCTTCTGACCTTTTGATACACTTGCTGATTCCATATGAGAGTAAACGGTAAAGAATTGCCCATGCTTAACGATGACCATATATTTAATATCACCTAAGTAATTATTGACACTAATCACTTCGCCTTCAAACACACTTTGTACGGTTTGTGGTTTGGCACTTCGTATATCGATTCCATTATTATTGATCACAAGATCCGGAATCGTGGGATGGGGCTGATTACCAAATCGAGAAGAGACAGAGCCAGAAGAAATTGGCCATGGTAGACGTGATTTATTATCTGAAAAATTATTGGATAAAGCCTTTGCTTCTGTTGATAATACTTCTTCTTTTGAAAGGGTGCTTTTACTATTTGTACTGCTACTATTCACAGAACTTGCTTTTTCTTTGCTTTCTCTTGCAGCAAGTGATTCCGCAGCCTTTTTAGCAGCAGCTTCTGCAAGCCTTATTTGCTCTATGATCACTCGTTCTATGGCAACATTGAGTTTTTCCCTTTGTTTCTGTTTTTCGGTTAGGTCTGCTAATAAGTTTTTTTCTTTATCTGAGATTCTACGAAGTACCTCGTCTTTCTTCTTTTTGTCCTGCTCCAACTTCTTTAAAGTTGCTACCTCTTCGACCAGCAAGGAGGATTTGGTTTGTTTTATTGAGTCAATTTTGACAAGTTTATCGCCCAATTGCTCACGTATTGACTTAATTTCTATTTGCTTTTGGTTTTTAAAAGCATTAAACTGCTCAATATACCTCCATCTGAGTAGGAATGCATTAAGACTTTGTGATGAAAGAAGGTAAACGACCCGATTATTAGCCAAGTCATAAGTATAATACCGCTGAAGATAGCGCTCATATTGAGACTTGATTGTCGTATAGTTTTTTGCAAGAGAGTCTATTTCAGAATTAATATTTTTAATGGATTTATCAGCAGAATTTATCTCAGATTTGATGTTAGCTGCCAGTTTTTTTCTATTATCTACTAGATCAACAGTTGCTTTCAATTCTTTTACGGTAAGCTCTTTATTTTTTTTTGTAGTTTTTAGGAATGAATTGGTCTTTTCTATTTCTCTTATGATCTTTGCACGCTCTTTCTCGAGTTGTTCCTTCGTCTGCCCAGATACATTTTGAGCTGATACCATGCAAATCACAAAAATTAAACTATAACCTAACCCTCTCATATCTCGTCGGTATAGTAAAGTGAATATTGGTATCTTTATTCCACACGATTTCCTTGATATTTAATACCACTTTCGCATTGATATCTGGACTTTTCACAATCAACGTATTTTTATAAGGACGTTTTACCCCATTTGTACTTCTAAAGTCATCATAGATTGCTGTCACTTCACCATAATTTTGGCTTACCATTTTGACCTCCTTTACTAATCCTGTATATCCGTCTATGGTATAAAATGCCTCATTGTTATCGTATAAAAATGCCAATTTGTAATCGTTTCCTTCTCTTCCAAACGTTAGTATATCGTCTTCAAAAGGCACAATTTGATTACCTACGATTAAGTCTTGCATCTGCCAAAGGGGCATTTGTAGATTGATCATTTTCCATATACTGCCTAACTTTTCAGCTTGATAATACCTCTGTAATCTATTGATGATATAAATAGAATCTTTAGTTATATACGATCGGGCCGCTTCAATATTTAATTTCTTAAAAGTAGTAAAAATGTAATTATCCCTTTTAAGCCAAAGATTGATATTGACCGATATCTCAAAATCATCTGTGTCAACGTCACCTCCTATTTTCGCTGTGTAAAAATTATAATTTATTGAATTTTTTTTAATTAGAGATAGCACTTCACTTTGCGTTCTTTCAGGTGCTGGACCATCATAAGTTTTAATTTTAGAAGATCTACACCCTGTAAAAAACAAAACTCCTGTAAAAAGACAACAAACAACTTTAAGTAACTGAGACATACCCATTTTTAGATTTCAAAGGCAAATATATTAAAAAATATTTTAATTAGTAGATGTAAGGTTGTATCTGTAACGATAATAGTGATGAAACTATTGAAAGAAAACGATTTTATATTATTATAATCCCAGATTAAGCATTAGACTTTATTCGAAAGGAAATTTGGCAAAATAGTAGTGAAGCACATGAGCAGCGTAAAAAATTGATATCCGAAATATCAATTTAGCTGCGAACTAAAACCAACTGGATTTTAGCTATTTCTATTCTAAATGGTTCATAAGCCATAGAGGACGGAAAATTGAGTACTGAAACTAATATGAAGCATAATTTTCTTGCAGTTCATTTCTAATGCTTAATCTGGGATAATTTGAAAACCAATGAAGCATTTAAGAAATAGAAAAGCCTGAGAATTTATGCATCTCAGGCTTTTCAAATATATTAATCAAAGGGAAGGCCCTTCAACAATTAAGTTTTAAAATTTAAAATTAAGAGCAAGGTTAAATATTGCACCTAGTTGACTAAAATGGCTACCATCGTACGCAGTAACAGGGTATCTTCCATTAAAAGAAATGTTTGAGATTTCTGTTTTTAAAGCTTCAGGATTATTAACAATAGCTTTTCCAGCAGCTGTAAGACCTACCACTTCGTATTCAGGTAAAACATTAAACAAATTACTAATATTAAAATTTATTGTCGTTTTATCAGACACAGAATAGGTAATACCTAAATCTGTTACTACTTTTGGTTTGAATTGTTGCTCTAAATCTGTTGTAGACGAAAAGTCTGCTAATCTGAATTTAGTTGGACCAAATAAAGTATTATTTAAACTAAACCCAATCTTTCCTACATTATAATCTAATCCCAATATTACCTTGTATTGAGGTCTTGAAGTCAACATTAAAGATTCTTGCGTTGGATCAAAAATAGATTTTTTAGCGTCAGAAATTATTTTAGGTTCATTCAACTCTAGTTTTTCATTCCCAATGGTATAGTTACCTGACAAGTTTACTCCTAATGGTCGATCTCCTATACTTAAGCCTTTATAACCGAGCACTAGGTCAATACCTGAAGTTCTTGTGTTAATACCATTAGTAAAGAATTGAATACCAGCTACTTCATTGGTAGTTAAAATTTTGTCTAATGGATTACTCGCATTGCCTGTAGGTCTGATGACTGATGAAAGTAAAATTCTATCATTCACTGTGATATTATAGTAATCTATTGTGAAAGTAAGATCTGAACTTGGTCTAAATCCTAGACCAGCTGTAAAGTTGAATGATTTTTCTGGTGTTAATGTAGGAACTCCTAATTGTTTGATCTGTGCTGATCCATTTCTAAAAATCCCAGTTTCTTTTATTACCCCATCTACAAAAGAAGCTTGAGTAGTTTGTAGATTTAATTGGTGCAATGTTGGTGCTCTAAAGCCAGTAGATGCAGAAGCTCTTAAAGTAACTTTATCGTCATTGAATTTGTATCTTGAAGAAGCCTTCCATACAAATGCATTTCCAAAATCTGAATAATTTTCTAAACGGCCAGTAAGTGCAACTAAGAAATCATCAGTCAAGTCAAAGTTAAAATCTGCATAGGCACCGAGGTTAAATCTTGTAAATAATCCTGAATTTTCTGGTCTTGTACCAGGAAAAGAGTTAGCACCAGCAGGAGCATCCAAAGGGCCTTTGATGTAAGACGCTTCATCACCAGCAAGTATTTCAAAGTTTTCAACCCTTACCTCTGATCCAAATGCAAAAGATACTTTGTCGCTTAATAGTTTAGAAATATCAATGTTACCTACATTATGATTAAACTTATAACCACCTGGTTTAAATTCTATTGGAGAAGCTGCACCCAATGATCTATTATAGGTATTTACTACATTGTATATTTGTGAATTACCTCCTGTAGTAAAACTGACATCCGTTTTCCAACCATTCTTTTCATTTAAGAATCCGATTGTACCGTTGTAGTCATTTAAATCCCCATCAAATGTCGGTGAGTATCCAATATAATCTTGTCCAGGCGGTGTAAGTAGACCAAAATCTGTGTCTACCCAATAAGGCGCACGATAATTTGCAAAACTATTCACTTTTTTGTACACATATGCAGCATTAGCATACATACTAGTGGAAGCGGTGATTTCAGCACCTCCGTTTACAGAAAACTTCGCAGATTTTGTTTCTGGTGATCCATTTACGTGGTTTCCATCTGGAAATTTATCTAAAAACTTCTTTGTAACTGCTTCTGAAACGCCCCAATAAGCAGCTTCGTCCTTCACACTTAGGATACCTGGTCTGTTGGCTAATCCAACTCTTCCAAAATTAGCTGTATAGTTTATAAAGCCTTTAGAACCAATCTTAGCCCCTTGATTTAATGTTATACCAAAAGTTTCCCCATCACCTTTATGTGTGATTCCTGTATTTAAAGTAAATGAGCCACCTTCGTAGTCATCTTTTAAAATAATATTCATAACTCCAGCGATCGCATCAGAACCATACTGAGCCGAAGCTCCATCTCTCAATATTTCTACTCGTTTAATAGCTTCGGTAGGAATAGCTGATATATCTGCCCCAGTTTCTCCTCGGCCTGGAGAGGTTTGCGTATATACCAGTGCTGACATATTTTTTCTCTTTCCGTTTATTAAAATCAAAGTTCTACTTGGGCCCATATTTCTTATTTCATAGGGATCTAGGAGCGAAGTAGCATCATTAACTGGTGTCTGAACAGTGTTGAATGATGGTACTCTATATTGTAAAGCTTTATCAAATGAATTTTGACCAGTTGAAGTAAGTTCTTTAGCTGTAAAAACGTCAACAGGTAAAGGACTTGTAGTATTTGATCTTGGAGCAGTTCTAGTACCTACTACAACCACATCTCCAAGTGCAATTGCATCTTCTTCTAGTGTGAAATTTACTACTTTGGTTTCTCCGTCACCTACTGTAGTACTGATAGTTTGGGTGGTATACCCTACGAACGATACATTTACATTGTAAGTACCTGGAGCCACTTTTAAGGAATATGACCCATCCAAATCAGTAATTGTACCCGTATTTGAAGAGCCAGCAGTTACATTGGCTCCTATGATCACTGTTCCAGCCTTATCGAGCACTACGCCCGAGATCGTGGAATTTTGTGCTTGTATCGCCAAAAAGGCAAATAGTGATAAAATTGATGTAAAAATTTTACTCATTTTGTTGTTTTTAATTGTTAAGAAATTATTAAAATACGAATATCTACTATTTTTTTAGCTTTGAGATAAAAAAGTAGATATTTTTTGAAAAATGAAAAAATTGTGAAATTCAGATAAATATTATTCCCTCACCCAAGCATCCCTATCCCCAGGAACTTGCCATACTGCTCCGCTATTTTCTAAACTATTGAACATCGGTACCCATTCAGCGGGACCGGATGACTCAGTCAGTATTTGATATCTACGCAATTGTAAAATAATATCTAATGGATTGATCAAGACAGGACAAGCTTCGACACAAGCGTTACAAGTTGTACATGCATTGATTTCCTCCTTGGTTATGTAGTCAAAGAGGGATTTACCATCGTCTAGCGATCCATTGTTGGATTTAGAAAATGCGTACAATTCTGTTGATCGATCTCTTACATCCATCATGATTTTACGGGGCGATAGCAATTTGCCAGTAACATTAGCGGGACATTCTGCACTACACCTACCACATTCGGTACACGTATATGCCTCTAATATATTTTTCCATGAAAGATCAGGTATATCCTTTGAGCCAAAAGTTGGTATTTCGTCACTCACCACACCAGAATCCTCCACCAGACCAAACATGGACTTTACTTCATGGGTTATTGCTGGTATATTTTCCATTTCACCTCTTGAAATTGGTTTGGTAAAATATACATTTGGAAAAGCTAAGAAAATATGTAAATGTTTACTATAAGGCAAGTAAACTATAAAACCAAAAACAACCATCACATGCAGCCACCAACCAAACCGCTCTATCGAAATCAAAGTCGCCTCTTCTAAGCCTCCAAAAAATAAAGGTCCAAAAGTAGAGCTGATTGCTATATATCCAAGTTGTGGGTAATGAGCCGATCCTATACTTTGTAAAACACTATCAGCCCCATTCATCATAAAAATGCCCGTGACTAAGAAAATCTCGCCTATCAAAATCAAGTTTGCGTCTTTTTGTGGCCAACCAAGCAATTCTTTCTTCGTAAATCGCGGTAGTTTCAAAATATTTCTTCTGTATAAAAATGCAATAGTTGCAATTAAAGCTAAAAATGACAATATTTCGATGGAGTTAATAATTAATGTATATAAACCTCCCAATATGTTGGCAAAAATCCTATGGGTACCAAATATACCATCAATGATAATTTCGATCAATTCTATTTGAGTAAACAAAAAGGCTACATAAATAAAAAGGTGTAAGATTGCTGGTATCCAATTTTTGAACATTTTCTTTTGCCCAAAAGCGATCAACAATACATTTTTCCATCTCCAAGCTTTATTACCCACTATGACTTCAGGTTTACCCATCATAATTTTTTGATAAATCTCTTTATATTTACCAAAAGCAAAATAAAAGACAGACCCAAGAATGATTAAAAATATAAGTTGATACATCATTTGTGAAAATTTTACTCAAAGTTAAATTAAATGATGGATAAATCTATGGAATTAGTCTAAAAAGTAAACTCTAGTGCTCCGTCTAATTAATTTTTTAAATTAAGTTGTGAGTTATTTTTGGATAGATCAAGGCGAAAAACGTAGTTGAACTGACTAGTTCAGCGAGGCTTTTTAACGAAGAGATATTCAAAAAGAGCCACAAATTATTTAATTTTTTATTTAGACGGAGCACTAGTGCTGTTTGTACAAAAAGACACAAGATTACATCAATAAATAAATTGGCCAAATAAACACTTTAAAAATAATTATAATTTTTATTACATTGATTGTTAATTATTTATGACATTATTTCTTTAAATAATTTAATTTTGGCACAATGATTGCAGATATACCATTGATTAATAGAACCATACAATTTAAAAAATTGTCTAATATGTTTATTGGGTATTTGTTATCTATTGTTTAACAAAAGAAATACAAGCCCAATAAACAATATTTAGAAATATTTTTTAGTTTTGTACCTAATACTTTACAAGAAATGATTGAAGTACTAAAAAGAACGAAATTGATAATACTTTTTGTGGTTTTCTCCGCAGTGTTGTGGGCAAACGAAACCCCATTTAGAATTAGTAGTTTTGAAGAAGCAGAGAAGATTTCTAAAAAAGAAAACAAACCGCTCTTGGTTGATTTTTATGCTACTTGGTGTGGCCCATGCAAATGGATGGATGAAACAACATTTAGTGACCAAGAGATAAAGAAATTGTTAACAGAAGACTATATTTCCATCAAAGTAAACATTGACGATTTTGATGGTTATGAATTGAAAAGTAAATACGAAGTCAGGTACTTACCTACGATTATTATTTTTAAAAATGGTAGAGTAATAGAAAGATTAGAGGAAACTGTTGGCGTATCAAAAATGTCAGCCCTTCTTACACAACATAAATCAACTTCGACAAATACAGCTAAAAAAGCAGCACCCAACACCAATCCTAAACTAAAAACAGATATCGAGACCTATTCTGACAATCTAACTGTAGAAGAGATCAACTCAAATTTTAACTCTTTAAACCATATCTACAAATTACAACTTGGTGTCTTCACCAAAAAGGAAAGCGCTAATAAATTAGTAAACGATTTAGGTCCTAAGTTACTAGACCAACCACAGATCATACAAGATTACAAAAACAACTCCATCGTATATAAAGTGGTGTTAGGTGAGTTTAATACAATGGGTGAGGCGGAAGCACTACGCAATCAGTTGATAACTGAGCATAAGATGGAGGGGTATATTGTGAAGATGTAGGATAATAATTTCCCTTTCATTTACCCACGTACTCATGCTTCTCCACCAATGCAAAAACCCCTTCTTCCAATTCTAAATATCCTTGTTCATATACAAATTTATAACTTTTACCTGCTTTGGTCTTGTACTCATTGGTAAAATAATTGAAGTTAAAGCCTTCATCCAACAATTGGGTTTTAGTAACTTTAGACTTGCCATTTGGATTCATTTTTTCTAATATTCGCCTATTCTTACGAAGTAAGTTATTGATATTGGTCATAAATTTTGACACATCCCTATTAAGAATATTATTGTACTCTACCCTACACTGATCACTACAATACTTTTGGTCTCTTCTTCCAAAAAGTTTGTTGCCACATTGCATACAGCTTCTTTCTTCTTTTACTTTAGGCATGAAATAAGATTATAAATTTGGTAAAAATTTGTCATATCGCCTGTATTTCTGACGATTATCTCATTTTAAAACATAAACTTACAAATATCTTCCATTTTTTTAACACTTTAAAATTAAGATTTTTAATTTTGCCGTCCAAATAAGAAAATAACATATAATGGGAAGAGCATTTGAATATCGAAGAGCAGCAAAAGAGAAGCGATGGGCTAGTATGTCTAGAATATTTCCTAAGTTATCAAAAGCGATAACGATAGCCGTAAAGGAAGGTGGTTCTGACCCTGACATGAATGCTAAGCTTCGTTCTGCAATCAATTTAGCAAAGGCTAATAATATGCCTAAAGACAACGTGGAGGCAGCAATAAAAAGAGCAGAGGGCAAAGATGCAGAAGATCTAGTATTGGTCAACTATGAGGGAAAAGGTCCTCACGGTATCCAAGTAATTGTAGAATGTGCTACTGATAATCCTACAAGGACAATAGCCAATGTAAAGTCATATTTTAATAAAGCCGGAGGTTCAATTGTACCAACAGGTTCACTAGAGTTTATGTTTGATCGTAAAACAGTAGTCGAGTTTGTAAGACCCGCAAATATTGATCTTGAAGAATTACAACTCGAAATGATTGACTTTGGATTAGATGAGTTGGAGGAAGATGGAGAAACTTTATATGCTTATGGCACTTATACCAACTTTGGTACCTTGGTCAAAGCATTTGAAGAGAGAGGTATTGAGGTGAGTAGTGCAAAATTGGAAAGAATACCAAATTCTCCTGTTGAGTTTTCAGACGAACAAATGGTGGATATTCAAAAAATGTTGGATAAAATTGAAGATGATGAGGATATTCAAGAAGTTTTCACCAATATGGCTTAGTGTATTAGAAAAATAATTTCACAATCGTATATTGAACTTTTAACGTTAGAGATTATTATGTTTCTAGTGTTATTTTAAGCATGTTTTAGCCCGCCCAAGTTTTGATCTTTTTAATTCATACTTCTTAAAAAAATATTTGCGTAGCTAAGGCTATGCTCATATTTTTTTAATTTGTTTGAAGTAAAAATATCTGCAACTTAACAGACACAACATACTTAACATAACACTAATAATCAATCTGAACATTGCTAAAAATTGCCTTTCACGAATGTTATAAGTACCAACTACCAGATGGTCATAGGTTTCCTATGGTTAAATATGATCTGATACCTGAACAACTACTGTACGAAGGTACTGTATCAAATGACAACTTTTTTGTACCAGAACAAATGGCAGATGAGGACCTGTTATTGACCCATAGTGAAGATTATTTAACAAAACTAAATAATCAAACCTTAGATACCAAAGAAATAAAAAGAATTGGTTTCCCAATGTCAAAATCCCTTGTAGATAGAGGAAAACATATCGCAAATGGTACTTATCAGTGTGCTTTACATGCTATAGAGCATAAGATATCGATGAATATTGCTGGAGGAACACATCATTCCTTCAGAGATTTTGGTGAGGGCTTTTGTGTATTTAATGATATTGCCATCGCTTCTAATCTACTATTGCATAAACATAGTATTCAAAAAATATTAGTAGTAGATGTCGATGTACATCAAGGTAATGGCACTGCCAAAATCTTCGAATTTGAAGATAGGGTTTTTACATTTAGCATACATGGAGAGAAAAATTTTCCCACTAGAAAAGAGAAAAGTAATCTTGATATCGGTTTACCAGATAAAACAGACGACAACCTCTACCTAAACACTTTAAAAAATGTACTCTCTAGATTAGTTGACGAAATCCAGCCTGAATTTATCTTCTATCTATCAGGAGTTGATATCATAGAAAGTGACAAATTAGGCAGACTATCTGTATCAAAACAGGGATGTAAAGAAAGAGATCGATACAGCCTAGACTTATTTAAAAAGAACAATATCCCTGTTGCAATCAGTATGGGAGGAGGCTACTCGCATAAATTGGCTGACATTGTCGATTGCCATGCTAATACGTTTAGAGTTGCGCAAGATTTGTTTTTTTAAAGAGATAATTTAACGTATTGGTAATGTAGTGTTTATATAGAGTTAACACGGGTAATATAATTTTGTAAAAAATTTGATTCTATGAACAAGAAATTACTTTTTGCAATTCTGACAGCCTTGGTAATCTGTATGCCTTATAGCTTGATCAAAGGTATTTTAAATTATGTTGTTGATTTGTTTTTAGCTCTTTTCGAATCAACCTCAAAAGAGAAGCAGTTAATAGGGTCATAGCTTATTGATAGAAACTTATTTTTTCATCTTATATTTTAAAAATTCTTATCTTTGTCACTATTAAGACTGAATTAATGGGCTCGATAAGACAAATTTTACCTCACTACACTTACGAAGATTATAAAATCTGGCAAGGAAGATGGGAAATTATCCGAGGCATTGCTATTGCCATGTCTCCAATGCCTAATCCAAGACATCAAGAAATCAGTGCTGCGCTTTCCCAAATAATTAGGGGCGCAATAAGAATAAGTGGCTGTAAAAAATGCAGAGTTTATCAACCAATAGACTATCTGGTTAAAGATGATACCATTCTAAATCCAGATTTACTGATCGTCTGTCAGCCAATCAAAGGCCAGTATCTTGACTTTACTCCAAGTTTGATAGTAGAAATTCTGTCTCCGTCAACAGCTCTTAAAGATAGAAATACCAAATACGACCTTTATCAGAACGAAGGTGTCAAATATTACATCATTGTTGACCCTAAAGACAATACGTATGAAGTGTATCAACTCTTAAATGGAGTATACGAAAGGTTGTATACCAATGATTTTGATTTAGATGGATGTCAGATCAATTTTGATATTGCAGAGTGCTTTGAAGAGTAAATTTGGCTCTATGTCGATTTGTATGGGTAGAAAAATTGTTATATAAATAACTTAGGCTCATTCTTGAAATGGCCTTAATCAAAAATACGTTAAAAAATTACGGAATAAAACCGTTAAAAATTTGAAACTGTTTGAGCACGTAATACTATAAAATCAAAATGATATTGTATTATAACATATTGATTATTAATCGAAGTTCAAAATTTATGCGAGTTTTTCAAATTTAGGTTTTGTGAAGTGTTTTTAGTATTTTTGGTTAAAGCCTTGATTTTTTGGTACCCCTCAGAAAGTTTTCTTCGGTTCCTTCTCTAAATTGTGATTTCGTATCACAATTTTGCTAAAGCATCGTTCAGTCATGTATCAAGACAAAAGAACAGAGTATTGATAGAGGGGTATTGCTACTTGATTGCATAGAATTCTTTTACATATGGTTGTGCCCACAGCTTTCGACATAGAGCCATAAATTTTTACTAATTTAAAATTCTACTTCCGAACCTACTTTTAACTTCTTCTGAAGTAATAAATATTTACTCAAAGCCAATTTCTTGTTTTCATCAAAATCAAAGGAGATAAAATCATTTAAGTATGTCAAAAGGGTCATATTCGGGCCTATTTTTTCATCCTCTATTTGATTAAGATTTAAGTTATTTAAAACTTTACAGACTTCATATTCAAGTTCTAAATCGACATTATTCCTAACGATCCAAACCGCAAATGCAAAAGGCAATCCTACATATTCTTTCCAAAGAGTGCCTAAGTCGAATTTATAGCTAAATTTATGCTCGTGCTCGAAAACCTTATCACCAATAAGGATATATGCATCTTCGTCATTAAACTGAAACGAAAAATTGATAAAACCTTTGACTTCTAAGTCTATTTGCATATATTCGTTGGTGATTATTTGGGCTAGATCATTACTTGTGCGAGAATCTGCATCTAGATAAATACCTTTACAAAGATGAAGGGGATTATTAGAAAATATTGCTACAGTGTACACTGAACCGTTGCAGCCGATACAGGTATCTGTAATGATTTTGTAATCCGTCAAATCTTGGAGAGAACCAACAGGCACTAAGGCCAAATCCACACTTCCATTGGCAAATAAGTTAGCGCATTGAGATGGAGGCGTAAGAAAAAGCTCAAGTTGATTACCTATATCGGAATGTTGTATTGCCTCTAAAAAAGGAACTGTATTATGATAGGAAACAATTGCTGTTTTTAATTTCATTATGAAAATTTAAAAATCAAATTTAGGATTTGTTCTAAATCTAATGAAATAATAACATGAGAAATATCTTATTTGTTTTACCTTAGCACGCACAAGTAACATTAAAATAGTGATAAATAAAAAGCCCATAGGTATTTTTGACAGCGGTTTTGGAGGATTGACCATCTTAAAAGATATAAGAACACTACTACCCGAATATGATTATTTATATCTTGGCGATAATGCGCGCGCACCTTATGGCAATAGAAGCTTTGAAACGGTATATCAGTATACCCTTGAATCCGTAAAATGGCTTTTTAGTCAAGGATGTGAATTGGTCATCCTAGCTTGCAATACGGCCTCCGCAAAAGCACTTAGAAATATACAACAACTAGATTTACCTAAAATAGACTCCAATAAAAGGGTTTTAGGGGTAATTAGACCTACGTCTGAAATCATAGGAACATTCAGCAAAACAGGAAATCTTGGAATTTTTGCCACTCGTGGTACGGTAGTCTCGGAGTCGTATTTGATAGAAATAGGTAAGTTTTTTCCTGACACCAGCGTAAGTCAAGTAGCTTGCCCATTATTTGTACCATTGATAGAAAATAATGAACATTCAAGTCAAGGGGCTGATTATTTTGTAAAAAAATATATCGACCAATTACTCACCCAGAATCCTAGCACAGACACACTTTTATTGGCATGTACCCACTACCCTATCCTTAAAGATAAAATTAAACAATTTCTACCTGACTACATACGCATCGTAGAACAAGGTCCGATAGTTGCCACAAGTTTAAAAGAATATCTCAATAGACATCAATGGATGAATGAGCAAATTACAAAAGGTGGAAGTCTGGATATTTACACGACAGACGATCCTTTAGATTTTGATGAAAAATCAGCCTTATTCATGGATACATCGATCAAAAGCAAACACCTTGACTTTCATGCACTATCACTACAAAATTAAGAAAATATGAAGCAAACAAACATTACCACTTTTTGCACTATAATAATATATACGACAATGATATCATGCAATCAATACAAAGATTTTGACATTCAAGGTCATCGAGGCTGCCGAGGTCTATTACCTGAAAATACCATTCCTGCATTTTTAGAAGCATGTAAATTGGGCGTAACTACTTTAGAAATGGATGTCGTCATCAGTGCAGATGGCAGCGTGATCGTGTCACATGAAGCTTTTTTTAATCATGAGATCAGTACCAGTCATTTTGAAATTCCAATTACTGAAGAAAATGAAAAAGAGTTTAACATTTACACTATGACTACACCTACCGTCAAGTCTTTTGACGTGGGTATGAAGCCTCACCCTAGATTTCCTGACCAAAAGAAAATAAAAATTAATAAACCTACGCTTGCAGATGTGGTGAAATCCGTAAAAGAAGCAGGTTATGATCCTTTTTATAATATAGAAATTAAGCGAACGCCAGAAGGCGACGGTGTCTATCACCCTTCTGGCTTTTCTTTCACTTCAAAAGTAGTAGAAGAAATTAAATATCTCGGTATAGCTGACAAAACCACTGTGCAATCATTTGATCACGAAAGCCTAAATTATACTCGTAGTATTGACAAAAATTTAAAGACTGTAATGTTGGTCGAAGATGACAATACACTTGAATGGCATTTAGCCAAACTTGATCACATCCCTTTTGCTTACAGTCCATATTTCAAACTCGTTGATCAAAAACTAATAGCAGCGTGTAAACAAAAAGGAATGAAAGTCATCCCGTGGACGATTAATGAAACGGAAGATATGAAAAAAATCTTAGCCCTCGAAGTTGATGGAATTATTACCGATTATCCAGATAGATTGATTAAGTTGGTGCGATAATAACGGTCTACAATTTCCTTAACCAAATATTTCTATAACTCACTAAATCACCGTGATCTTGTAATTTTAAAGGTCCATCTTCATGTGGTGGATTTTTTGGCCATCCTATATAAGGTGTTGTTCCTTGAATTTTAGTATTATTATGTGTAAGAATACCATTTTGGATTACAGTAACATAAGCACTTGATGTTTTTACTCCCTTCTTATTAAATTTTGGTGCTTTGTAAATGATGTCGTATGATTGCCATTCTCCAGGAGGCCTACAAGCATTTACAAGAGGCATTGTTTGTTTGTAAATAGAAGAAGCTTGTCCGTTTGAATAAGTAAGGTTATTATAACTATCTAATACTTGTACTTCATACTTATCCTGAAGAAAGATTCCACTATTTCCTCTACCTTGACCTTCTCCTTTGACAACCGAAGGTGTTCTCCATTCTATATGAAGTTGGAAACTTCCAAACGATGCTTTGGTTCTAATGTCACCAGATTTAGGGGTAACAGTAATGGATCCGTCTCCATTAAGTGTCCATTTTATTGGGCTTCCGTCAAGATGTTCGAAGGCATCCGTATTCGTGCCATCAAATATGACAACAGCATCTGATGGAGCTGAAGAATTAACTTGTCCTGGAGTTACGACAACAGGTACCGGAGTCCATACTTCCGTCTGCTTTGGATCAGTAGGCTCTACTTTTTTAGCCTTCTTTTGAGCAGACGAGAAATTGATCCCTAAGAATAAAAAAACACTGAAGAGTACAATTGTTTTTCTCATATCTAATGACTTTAAAATTTCAAAAGACCAAAGTACTACCTTCATCATCATATTTCAAAATAATTTTTTAATTTTTTAAGTTAGTGTTATGTTAAGCATGTTTTAGCCTGCCCAAGTTTTGATCTTTTTAATTCATACTTCTTAAAAAAATATTTGCGTAGCTATGGCTATGCTCATATTTTTTTAATTTGTCTGAAGTAAAAATATCTGCAACTTAACAGACACAACACACTTAACAAAACACTAGTTTCTTTGTTTATTTAAACGTTAATCGTCATTTGCTCGTTATTTGAATATATTTGCAAGATATAAGATATGCCTATCAAAAAAAATAATTTTATTCTTTTCGTCTGCATTGGTATTTTAATCTCAATTTCAGATTTAAATGCCCAGTTGCCGATTAAAACTGGGGAATGGATCACTTATTTACCACAAAGGGAAGGTAATTGGGTTACCCAAAGTAAGGAAAAAATATATTATAGCACGACAAGGTCCATTTTGGGGATCCAAAAATCTGGTGGTGGTGTGACTGAAATATCTCGACAAGACGGACTTTCTGAAACATTGATTGAAAAAATAGCTTTTGATAATTTTAATGACCAACTGATCATAGCTTACCAAAATGGTGACATTGATGTGGTAACAAAAGAAGGCATAATAAATCTACCTTTTATCAAGGAAAATAGAACTATTACTGGCCTAAAAAATATAAATGATATATCAATTGTTAATCAGAATTTTGCTTACTTGTCCACAAGTTTTGGTATCATAGAATGGGACTTAAAAAAGCAAGAATTTAGAAGCACCATTTTCTCTAATACACCCATTATATCTGTAAAATTGATAAAAAATACGCTCGTAGCATCTACAGAAGATGGTCTATATGCCATTAATAAAGATGATGTGCTTAAGGTCAATTTTAATCGATGGCAACTACTAGATGGAAGAAATGGTCTAAAAGCTTTGTATACGGTAAATGCAATAGCTACCAAAGGTGATAAAATATTTGCTGGAATTGATAATGAAATTTATGAATCTAATGATGGTATATTTTTTACAAAAATACCCAATTTAATAGCCCCAAATGGGTTTACAATAAAATATATCAGTGGAGAAGGCAAACATCTTATTGTAGGTTATAGAGATAAAGGAAATAGTGCTTCCACTTTTGCTCTTACCGATGATAATAAGATATTGCCAGCTGGAGGTGGTTGTTCTAATCGTGCAAAGTATGGAATCGAAGATGAGCAATCGAGACTGTGGTTTGCAGATGAATGGAGAGCTATACGACATACGGCGAGAGGCTTAAATGAGGGGTGTACTTTTACTGAATACCCATCTCCTTTTTCACACACTACCTCTGACATTGCAATAAAGAAAGGAAAAGTATTCTTTGCTTCAGGAGGCGCTTCAGAAGACTTAGCACTATTATCAATTAGAAGTGGTATTTACATCTATGATAGCAATAAATGGGAAAATCTCGTCGGGGCCTTTAACCCAGAATTAGAAAGGAGTGATTATCACAATTTCTTTGGTATTGATGTGCATCCAGAGAAAAATGAACTTTATGCAGCAAGTTATTTTTCTGGCATTATGAAATATGATTATATAACCAAAAAACTCACTTTTTATAACCGAACGAACGCCCCACTCAATGGAAGTGTTCCTTGGGTTGCTGATGTCAAATTTGATAAAAATGCTACCCTTTGGGCTACTCATACTAATGCCGAAAGACCAATCATAGCATTAACTAAAGACAGTACTTGGTTTACTTTTAAGCCACCAATAGTAAGTACTAAAATTGGAAGAATAGCTATAGATCAACGAGGTAATAAATGGATACAAGTTGCTGGCAATCCTGGAGGTGTATTGGTTTTTAATGAAGGTGAGAAAATACAAGATCCCACAGACGATAAATACAAATATTTTGACTTAAACAATTCTGAAATTACTGGTAATAAAATCTATTCAATTAAAGTTGACTTAGAAGGTCGTGTGTGGGTTGGAACCAATCAAGGTCCTGTTATTTTTGATTGTAATCCATTTGAAGATCGATGTAAGGGTACAATTAGGAAAGTTGTGCAAGATGGTGTTGTCGGACTCCTACTGAGCAATGAGGAGGTTCTTTCTATAGAGGTAGATGGGGGCAATCGCAAATGGTTTGGCACTCGAAATGGGATTTTTGTACAGTCTGCTGATGGAAGTGAGCAAATTTTACACATTACCAAAGAAAATTCCCCGCTCCTTGACAATCAAGTTTATACACTGAAATTTGACGGAACTACAGGCTTAATGTATGTTGGGTCAATTCAAGGCATACAAGCTTATCAAACGGAGACTTTTGGTTCTTTAAAAACGCATTCATCCAATGTGTACACTTTTCCAAATCCAGTTAGGCCAGGATATGAAGGTACCATATCTATAAGAGGTCTGGGGCGCGATGCTACTGTAAAAATAACCGATATCAATGGTGTACTTGTCTATCAAACTAAGGCATTAGGTGGTCAAGCCAATTGGGATGGTCGCGACTATGCAGGTAGAAAAGCTGCCCCTGGAGTATATCTGGTTTTTAGCACTTCTCAATTAAGTTTTGAATCTTCGGAAAGTTATGTGTCTAAGTTTTTGATCGTAGGGGATTAGGGTTTGAATGCGAGAATGCAAGAATGTTTGAATGCAGGAATGCGAAAATGTGAGAATACAGAAATAATAGAAAGGGACTTCAGCTAGCTACCAGCTAATCACGCTAATCACCAAAAGCTAACAGCAGAGAATAATGAAATTCGGGCATAATAATTGTAGAATTTTATTTGAGTAATTAAAATGAGCAAAAATAAATTTGTATGATACAACATAAGGTAGATTTTATTTTAGAAGAATGTGGTCTTGAAGAAATAGTCGATGATAAGATAAAAGAATTATTGACAACTGCTGTGAGATATCTCGATATAGCTTATGCTCCTTACTCGAATTTTCATGTTGGAGCTGCTGTACTGACAGACGATGGTAAAATCTTTGGAGGATCAAATCAAGAAAATGCCTCTTATCCTTTGTGTATGTGTGGCGAAAGAAATGCACTATATCATACTGCAATGGCTTCTCCTTCGTCCATACCAGTTGCCGTGGCTATAACAGCGCGAACAGAGGGCAAGCTCATTACCTCACCTGTCATGCCGTGTGGGGCTTGTAGGCAAGTCATTCTTGAGTACGAATATAGATATGGTACTGATATAAATGTTTATCTCCTTACTAATGATAACAAAGTTTATAAAGTAAATTCTGTAAAAGACTTACTACCATATAGTTTTGACGGTTCATTTTTGAGTTAAACCAAAAATCATAGAATTATAAGGGTTTTTTACAATTCCCCATCAATCAATGCTCATCGCTATATTTCTCACCGGCCAATATTGATCTAGGCAATTTATTCTCCTTGGTGGGCAAAGGGCATGTAGCGTAAGGTGTAAATGCACATGGCGGATTGTAAGCTCGGTTAAAATCAAGGACCACTTTATTATTGGCATCAGGTCCTTTTGCTTCTAAGAATCTGCCACCACCGTACGTTTCTTCATTGTTTGTTTCATCACCAAAAACAAAGAAAAGATTTTTAAGACTTCCTGTCGCTTCAAGGCTATATTCCTTACCATTCAATGTAAATACCACTTTACCAGGAGACTCACTTACATAGGGTTGACCTGTAGCAAGTGTAATATTCAATTTTTTGCCAGGTGTAGCAATAAAAGTACCCTCTACAACCATGTTTTGATCTAAAGGATAGTTCGCAATACCTTTAAAATTTTTTAGAAATTCACCATTATAATCTCTTAAACGAATGCCTAGATCCTCACCTCTTTGGATAATAAACCATCTTAAGTCGTTATGCTTTAATATTATGGGGTTTCCGCCATCTGGAAATATTTTAGATTTTATAGCTGGTTTATCATTGATATAAATATCTTTATTATCCACTGGGTCAAACCAAACTTCTCCATTTTGCACCGTTACTTTCCCTAAAAAGTCAGAAGTATTTTCAGTTTTAAATTGAATATTATTAGATTTTGCTTTACCAATCGTTGACTCTCCTTCCTTTAGCCAAAATAAACCTGCCAGATTTAAATATCCCTTTTCTGATTTCAATTCCTCTATTCGCTCATTTTGCCATCTTTCAAAGTTTTTTGCGTACTCATTTGTCTGTGCTTTGACAGAGTAAAATTTCATCAATAAAACTGTAAGGATAAAGTATTTGTGCACTTTCATTTTGCTTTCATTTTTCTAAAAATAACGAAATAAAGAATGGAATGTCACAAAATTGGTAAAATATTTCCAAAAATGCAACATTCCAACACATTTTATAATAGAAATAGATTTTTTAAAACTTCCCTATATTACGCAGGCTGTAAGGCGTCTACCTCGGCTAAAGCAGTTGTCAAGTCCTCATCTGACAAGACATGATCTACCAACTTACCATCAAAATAATCTGCATATGCTTGCATATCAACAAAACCATGACCACACAAGTTAAACAAGATGGTTTTACTAACACCTTCTTCTTTGGCTTTTTCAACTTCATGCATCACTTGAGCTATTGCATGTGTAGCTTCAGGTGCTGGTATTATTCCTTCTGCTTTAGAAAATTTAACACCCGCTTCAAAACATTCTAATTGTTGAAGAGCTACCGCTTCTATCAATCCATCTTTGAGTAATTGACTGCAGAGGACACTTGCACCGTGGTATCTCAAACCACCAGCGTGTATTGCTGCTGGGCTGAAGTTATGACCTAGAGTATACATAGGTAATAAAGGCGTATATCCCGCTGTGTCCCCAAAATCATACATAAACTTACCCCTTGTTAATTTTGGACATGATGCTGGTTCTACAGCGATACATCGTACTTTATTACCATTGGTGAGTTTATGCTTTAAAAAAGGGAAGGCGATGCCTGCAAAATTGGAGCCACCACCCAAAGGTGCGATCACAATGTCTGGAAAGTCTCCAGTATATTCTAATTGTTTTTCGCATTCTTGTCCGATGATTGTCTGGTGCAACAATACATGATTAAGTACTGAACCCAAAGCATATTTTGTATCTGGATCAGAGGCAGCTATTTCTACAGCCTCCGAGATGGCGATTCCTAAACTACCCGTAGATTGAGGATCTTTTTCTAATATAGCCCTACCAGCATTTGTTCTTGTAGAAGGAGAAGCATAAACATTTGCACCAAAATTATTCATCATTATTTTGCGATAGGGTTTTTGCTCGTAAGAGACCTTGACCATATATACATCGCATTCTATGCCAAATTGGGCACATGCAAAACTTAAAGCGGTACCCCATTGTCCTGCTCCTGTTTCGGTAGCGATCTTTTTTACGCCTTCTTGCTTATTGTAATACGCTTGGGCCACTGCTGTATTGGGCTTATGAGACCCACTCGGGCTAGTTCCTTCGTATTTATAGTATATTTTACAATCGGTGCCTAACATTTTTTCTAAGCCTATTGCTCTGTACAATGGAGTAGGCCTCCAAATCTTATAAATATCTCTTACTTCGTCAGGAATCTCAATATATCTTTCTCCAGATACTTCCTGCATAATCAATTCCATAGGAAACAATGGTGCCAAATCAGCAGGACCCGCTGGTTGTTTTGTACCAGGGTGCAATGGAGGCAATGGTTTATTCTCCATATCAGATACAATATTATACCAATGATGTGGCATTTCGTTTTCATTCAATAAAATTTTTCTTTGCATAGTATTAACCTTTTATAATTTGATTTGTGATTTTAAAAATTTAAGTTGATAGGCAATTATTAGACTTCTCACCCAAATTTAAATTTTTTAGATCAAAAACTTCTCCAAAAATTATAAAAACTTTAAAAATATTTGATATTATATAAATTATTAATATATAATCATTAGTTTTGCTTCACATTTAGTCTTAATATATGTCTAATCAAGTTTTAGTAATCATTCCAACATACAATGAAATAGAAAATATTTCGGATATTATACATGCCGTACTCGGTCAATCTTCCGATTTTGATATGTTGATAGTTGATGATAATTCTCCTGACGGAACTGTAAATATTGTAAAAGAACTTCAACAAAAATTTGATAACAGAATTCACCTTCTTCAACGAGCTGGAAAAATGGGCTTAGGCACAGCTTACATCGAAGGTTTTAAATTTGGTTTGGCAAAAGGTTATCAATATTTATGTGAAATGGATGCAGATTTTAGTCATAATCCGGCTGATTTGTTAAGATTGTATGATGCATGTTTGAATAAAGGGGCTGATCTTGCGGTAGGCAGTAGATATATAAAAGGTGGAGGTCTAAAAGATTGGCCATGGATAAGACGTGTTTTATCAAAAGGGGCTTCAATTTATGTGAAAATCATCACTTCTATGCCCGTTCAAGATAGTACGGCTGGGTTTAAATGTTATCACAAAGACGTATTAAACACAATCAATCTTGACAAAATCAAATGTAAAGGCTATGCTTTTCAAATTGAAATGAAATATGCAGCTTTTTTAAATAATTTTAAGATTGTTGAGGTTCCTATAATTTTTAAAGATAGGGAAAAAGGTACTTCTAAAATGAGCGGAAGAATTATTTTTGAAGCACTAAAAGGTGTAATTACGATGAAGATTAATTCTTTAAAGGGTTATTATAAGTCGGAAAAATAGACGAAATGTCTTTTGGCAGATTAAAATATTTACGCTAACCTGAAAATCTATTTTACTTTTTAAGTACCTTTATTTTTAAAAAATATGAAATGGATTCTAAGTCTTGTGGTCTTATTGGTTTTTACAAACTGTACAATGGCACAAAAAATAAGTAAAAGAACTCTTACATCAGAACTAGGTCTGAAAATTGGGATCCTTACACCTGGAAAATACAATGGTATCACAGATGTCAAAGGCGTAAAAGTTGGGCAAGAAACATTAATCGTTGGAGACAGCATCAGAACTGGGGTCACCGTAATTATCCCTCATGAAGGCAACTTGTTTCAAGAAAAAATACCAGCCGCTGTATATGTGGGTAATGGCTTTGGCAAAATGATCGGTACTACGCAAATTATGGAATTGGGCAATCTTGAAAGTCCAATTGCTTTGACCAATACTTTGAATGCACCTCGGGTAGCTGATGCTTTGATTAGTTATTCTCTTGGTCAGCAAGGTAATGAAAATGTAAGGTCGGTAAATATCGTCGTGGGCGAAACAAATGACGGACACCTCAATGATATCAGAGGTAGACATGTTAGTGAACAACATGTCTTAGATGCCTTGGCCAAAGCTGCGACAGGTCCGGTAGCCGAAGGTAATGTCGGTGCTGGTACTGGCACCATGTGTATGGGATACAAAGGTGGAATTGGTACATCATCTCGAGTTTTGCCTAAAAGTAAAGGCGGTTATACCGTGGGTGTGTTAGTCCAATCAAATTTTGGTGGCATCCTTACAATCGATGGGGTACCTGTTGGCAAGGAATTTAAAAATCACTACATGCTAGAAGACGTGCCCTATACGGTTGATGGCTCTTGTATGATCGTCATTGCGACCGATGCACCACTATCTGATAGAAATTTAGAGCGACTGGCTAAGCGGTCTTTTCTTGCTTTTGGAAAAGTTGGGTCATTTTCTTCTAATGGCAGTGGCGACTATTCTATCGCATTTACGACAAATAAAGAATGCAGAATCAACGGATCTAATAGCCCTAAACCTGATCTAAGTAATGATCAGATGTCTCCATTATTCCTTGCTGTACTTGAGGCTACGGAGGAAGCTATTTACAATTCTTTACTGATGGCAGAAGATATGATCGGTTATAAAAATAGAGAGGTGAAGGCTATACCTATTGATCAATTAAGAGATTTATTGATGAAATATAATCGATAGAATGGAGTGGCTATTCAATATATTCCAGCAATCCTAAATATTGTAACTATTCAGGTCCCCGACTGTTCAACCAAAAAATGTCCATTTTTAGTGATCCCTCGGCTTTTTTTTCGTCAATAGCGATGCTATTAACTCGAAAAAGAGCCTTGTCTGACTTAAAATGTCCTTATTTTTATGATTTGAACGCGGAGACCTGAATAGTTACTAAATACTTAATCTAGAAAAAAATAAAAAAAATTTATTAAAAACTTGACAAACCAGACAAATGTCATTAAATTTGTGTCAAATTACATAGTCATGGTAAAAAATTATGATTTTCCGGATACTGACAGTCAGGGTATATTTGCAGAAGAGCCATCAGAGATATTTATGATAGGTTATGCGCGCAAAGGGTTGGACATGCGCTTTGTTATGGATATTATGGATAGGTTATCACTGACGCTTAAGGATATAGCTGATATATTGCATGTATCTTTACGTACTTTGCAGCGTTACAATGCTACTACCAAGTTGGATACGGATGCTTCATCAAAGTTATTGTATTTGGCTAAGTTAGAAGCTACTGGGATAAGAGTATTTGGTGACAAAGCTGCCTTTAATAGTTGGCTTAAAGCTCCTGTTAGTGCTTTAGGAGGGTTTACTCCTTTATCTTATTTAGACACACCATTTGGCTTTGAGCTGGTAGAGCAAGCTTTAGGAAGAATAGAGCACGGTATTTTTGCCTGATGTTAGTATATAGGATTTGTAGGTCAAATTATGCTGGAGACATGTCTGGTATGGGAGCAAAACTGTATGGAGGACGGTGGAACAGACCTGGTGTTCCTGTTTTATACACTAGTTTTGCGCGGTCCCTTGCCGTATTAGAATTATTGGTACACTTCGAGTCTAAATCTGCACTCAAAATGCCATATTCTATTATGAAAATATTTGTTCCTGATGAATTGATCATTGCGCTAGACATAAACCTTATGCCTAAAGATCGAATTTTGATCAATGATGATCGACTTTGGAGGCTACTCGATGACTATTTTTACAATAAGAATGTACTTGCTCTCAGGGTACCAAGCATGGTGATTGGAGAAGAGTTTAATGTTTTATTAAACCCAAACCATCCCTTGTATCATGAATGTAGCGTACAAAGCATTGAAGCATTTTCAATTGATGAGCGGCTTTATTTACAATGACTAATAAGGGTTTTAATGAAAAATCTCGTTTTTAGGTGAACAACAAATCTATAATTGTGAAAAGTTTTCTAAACACTTCGTACCTCTTAAACAATAGTCTTGATAAAGAAATAGCCATCCAAAAACTTCCTACAAAAGTTATTCAATTTGGCACAGGGGTACTCCTGAGGGGCTTGATAGATGACATTATTCATAATGCTAATTTACAAGGAATTTTCAATGGTAGAGTTGCACTCATCAAATCAACAGACGGTAATCCTCAAGAGGTTCAGGCATTTGAAGATCAAGATTATCTTTTTACCAATGGTGTGCGAGGCATCGAAAATGGTGAAACAATAAATTTCGATTATATCAATTCATCGGTAAGCGCCCTCCTCTCTGCCAAAAGTCAGTGGAACGAGGTCATCCAATTGGGCTTGAGCGAAGACTTAGAAATCATTGTTTCCAATACGACAGAGAGTGGATTGACGTATGTAGAGGAGCAAATTACAGAAGAGTGTCCAATGAGCTTTTCTGGTAAATTGTGTTCGATGTTGTATCAAAGGTTTTTAAATAGCAAAAAAGGTTTAATCATCATCCCTACCGAACTTTTGAGTGACAATGGCGAAATCGTGAAAACCAACATTTTAAAACTAATCACACACAACAATTTAGGAGAAGACTTCTATTCTTGGATTGTAAAAGAAAACAAATTTTGTAGCAGTCTCGTAGATCGAATCGTACCAGGAAGACCGGATGCACAAGCTGAAGTAGAGTGGAATGACAAACTAGGCTATACCGATCATCTAAAATTCATATCAGAACCCTTTGGTCTTTGGGCTATCAAAGGTGATCAATCGGTCAAGGATGTGTGTAGTTTCTATCAATGTAATGAAGAGGTAAAAATCGAAGAAGACATCAATATTTATAAAGAGCTCAAACTTCGCTTGTTGAATGCCACACACTCTTCATTGACCGCTTATGCAATATTGAGTGGATTTTCTACGGTATTTGAAGCCATGAGTGACCAAAGTTTCAAACAATATGCAGAAGATTTGATGGGTGAAGAGATAGGGCCCGGCATCCCATATGAGATAGATCAAAATATAAAAACCACCTTTGCTGCAAGTGTAATTGATCGATTTTCTAATCCATTTTTAAAACATTATTGGAAGGATATTGCATTTAACTATACCAATAAAATTGGCATTCGGATTGTGCCTGTAATTTTAAATTATTATCAGAAAAATGGTGAATTGCCAGTAAAGTTAGTCGAAGGAATTGCCAACTATTTATCACTCTACAGTCAAGCAAAAAAAACGGAAGAGGGATATTTTGTCACGGTCAGCAATATGACATTTAAGCTAAATGATGAACATGTGGAAATTGTGATATCCGCGATTAACCAACAAGAAACTGGTTTAGCGAAAATTTTTGGTAATACAACTCTTTGGGGAGCAAATTTGGCAGAAATACCTGGATTTGTCTCACATACTCAGTCAAGTATGCATCAATGATTCGCCCATTTACTTATTCTTTGCAAAGATCTCTCTCTAGCCTCTCCTAAAGTTAACAGTTCTCCTTCCAACTGCTTATGCACTTTTTTTTGAAGTAGACTTTCATATTGCTCTTTCGCCAGAATGATATATTTTTTGTTATCGATTATAAATTCTGAAGGCATTTTATTGAAATTTAAATCAACAACAAATTTAAATTAAATTGTTCAATCAAACCAGAATATTTATAGTCAACCTAAAGAATACCCTAATTTCTAATTACCTTTAGTGTATGTCGACTTCAAATTCAACTCCTTCATCTGAACATCATGAATATCCGAAGGTGCATCAATCATCATGTCTCTACCCATATTATTTTTAGGGAAGGCAATAAAGTCTCTGATACTACTTTGACCATTCATCACTGCACACAATCTATCAAATCCGAAGGCAATACCACCATGTGGAGGTGCTCCAAATTCAAACGCTCCTAATAAAAATCCAAACTGTGCTTCTGCTTCTTCTTTACTAAAACCAAGAAGGTCAAAGTTTTTAGACTGCAATTCTCTATCGTGGATTCTGATCGAACCACCACCTATTTCGGAGCCATTGATTACGAGGTCGTAGGCATCAGCACGTAGGCTTTTCATCGTCTCATGATCGCCATTTAGCATACGTGGTATATCTTCGATCTTTGGAGAAGTGAATGGGTGGTGCATAGCATGAAAACGTCCTGCTTCTTCATCCCATTCGAGTAGTGGGAAGTTAATCACCCATAGTGGTTTGAAATCACCAGCTTTCATTAAGCCCAATTTTCGACCCAATTCTAATCTAAGTTCGCTAAGTTGTTTTCTTGTTTTTTCTGCATCACCACTTAAGATAAAAAGAATGTCACCTTCTTCGGCACCAAATAACTTACCCCAATCGTTCAGCTCATCGTCAGAATAGAATTTACCAACGGTAGACTTTATACCATCTTTCTGATATTTTACGTAGACGAGGCCTTTTGCACCAATTTGTGGTCTTTGTACCCATTCTGTCAAGTCTTTAAGATCTTTATTGGAATAAGACTCTGCTATTCCTTTAGCACAAATACCAACTACCAACTCTGCACTATCAAACACACCAAAACCTTTTCCTTTGGCCACATCATTTAATTCTACAAATGACATATCAAATCTAAGGTCTGGCTTATCACTTCCATATTTAGAAAGTGCCTCGTCATATGTCATCCGTGGGAAATCACCAAGGTCTTTTCCAATCATGGTCTGAAACAAATGCTTAGCCAACCCTTCAAAAGTATTCAATATATCTTCGATATGGACAAATGCCATTTCGCAGTCGATCTGCGTGAACTCAGGCTGTCTATCTGCTCTTAAATCTTCATCCCTAAAGCACTTCACAATTTGAAAATATCTATCCAAACCAGCTACCATTAATATTTGCTTAAAGGTCTGTGGCGACTGAGGTAATGCGTAAAACTCTCCTGGATTCAATCGAGAAGGTACTACGAAGTCTCTTGCCCCTTCAGGAGTAGATTTGATTAGAAAAGGTGTTTCTATTTCTACAAATTGACTTTCATTTAAGTACTTTCGGGTTTCTAATGCCAATTTTGATCTAAAAAGTATGTTATTTTGTAAAGGTGTCCGTCTTAGATCCAAGTACCTATATTTCATTCTTAGGTCATCTCCTCCATCTGTATCATCCTCGATTGTAAAAGGAGGCGTTTTTGCTTGATTCAATACTTTGAGAGCAGAAACTTCTATTTCGATATCACCTGTAGGTCTACTAGCATTTTTCGAACTTCTTTCTCTTACGATACCATCTACTTGCACTACAAACTCTCTCCCCAATTTACGAGCCTCGAGACACAATTCTGCATTTTCATCCATATTAAATACAGCTTGAGTGATGCCATATCTATCTCTTAGGTCTAAAAACGTAAGCCCTCCAAGGTCGCGTGCTTTTTGCACCCACCCACTCAAAGTTACCTTTTGGCCAATGTGAGCCATTCTAAGTTCTCCACAATTATGTGATCTGTACATGATGAAAATTTATAATGTATGAAAGGGAGTTCAAAAAAACCAATTTCTATTACAAAAAACTGCAATGACAAATTACAGCGTTAAATGATAAAAAGTGTCCTCAATGTAGCTTAGGCTACACTTGCGGTACTTTTTATAATTTGCCTTGTTCTTTGTCATTTCGTACTTTTTTCACAACGAAAACTATTTTTTAGAACACCCTTGTGTAAAATTTGGGCAAAAGTACGATAATGATTACTTTCTTGCAAGATGTATTTAGTTTAAATAATTTGACCTTAATGTTATCTTCACTTTTCTATACCACCCTATTCAAAAAACTACTCGTACGGGCCAAATTATGATTTCCCAAAATTTTTCCCTACTTTTGACTTTCAGAACTATACAAATATGATCAAGGCCAAAAAGTCCTACGGGCAACATTTCTTGACCAATGAAGATACTGCTTTGAAAATTGCGAGTAGCCTATTGCGCACAGAAGGCATCAAAAATGTATTAGAAATTGGACCAGGCAAAGGGATGCTGACTAAGTATTTACTTAAGCAAGACATCAACCTTCGAGCGATTGAAGCAGACAGAGATATGGTCACTTACTTAACGAAGCACTATCCAACTTTCGCAGGAAGCATCATCGAAATGGATTTTCTTAAGGCTAATTTGTATAAACTTTTTGAAGGAGAACCTTTTTACATCATAGGCAACTTTCCGTACAATATTTCTTCACAAATAGTTTTTAAGGCTATACACGAAAAGGAATTGGTACCTGAAATTGTGGGGATGTTTCAAAAAGAGATGGCAGAAAGGATTATTGCACCACCCGGTAGCAAAACATATGGGGTAATCAGTGTATTAACTCAAGCATATTACGAAGGTGAAATGTTGCTAAAACTACCGCCAGGAGCGTTTAATCCACCTCCGAAGGTTGACTCTGCTGTCATTAGATTAAAGAGAAAAGAAGACTTTACCTTAGGATGTGACGAAAGACTTTTTAGAACAATTGTAAAAACTTCCTTTAATTCTAGAAGAAAAATGCTAAGAAATACGTTAAAGCCTTTAGTGGATGATCCTTCCATACTCGATCCTGAAGAATTTAACAAAAGACCAGAGCAACTTTCATATCAAGAATTTGTACTATTAACTAATAAATTAGAAAAAAATATCAGAAAATGAGCTTAGAAGCTAAAATTACAGAAGACCTAAAAACTGCCATGAAAGCTAAAGATCAAGCAGCATTAAGGGGCATCAGAGCAAT
Source organism: Saprospiraceae bacterium (assembly GCA_022844565.1). GTDB lineage: Bacteria > Bacteroidota > Bacteroidia > Chitinophagales > Saprospiraceae > JADKBO01. The sequence goes on along the minus strand of JALHLK010000003.1, from coordinate 131,631 downwards.
CAAATCAGCTATCCTCCTTTTCAGAACGGATGGATCGGGTAACGAATTTGATGAGGCAGCAGAAGTAAAATTGTTACAAAAATTGGTAAAACAAAGACAAGATTCTTTAGAAATCTATCAAAAACAAAATAGGGCTGACTTAGCTGTCGTAGAAGAAGAAGAGATCAATATCATCATGAAGTATTTGCCAACTCAACTTTCAGAAGCAGAATTGGAGCCAATTATCAAAGAAATCATTGAAACAGTCGGTGCTACTTCTGCAAAAGATATGGGAAAAGTGATGGGAGCAGCTAATCAAAAACTAGCAGGGAAGGCCGATGGAAAGTCAATTTCAGCAGTGGTTAAAAAATTGTTAGTAGGGTAATATTCTAGTCGGACATAAAATTTGATATTCGAAAAATTAGCTATTAAATATCTTGTTGCATTAGTTTTTGTCATTACATCTGGATTGGTTATTTCTGGACAAAGTCTTTATTTTCCAAAAATCATAGAAGTTAATGGCCATGACAATCTTGTAGATTTTGGATTAAAACCGAATATTGCTTACGAAAGTAAAACTATTTTAAGTAATGTAAAAACACGAATAGGCCTATATAAAAAAGAAGGTAGGGTATTTAGTACCATAGATACTACTTTTATTAAAAGTGATACACTGTTTGTTTTTTGGTACAAAGGAGATAAAATAGATATTGCACTTATCATAGATAGTATTGTCCAAAAGGATATTTCATTTATTCCAAAAAAAATAGATTTAGATACTGCAGGTGTTGTGCTTTTTCACAAACAGGTGCTTGAGCATTACAATTCTAAAGGTTATCCTTTTGCTAAAAGCGCCTTTACAATTGATTCGCTGACTACTGATAAGATACAATTGAACCATGAATTTGAAAAAGGTGAATATATCACTTGGGATACGATTTCGATACCTGATAGCATCAATTTGCGTAAGAGTTTTTTATCACAAATTCTTAACGTTAAGCAAGGGCAGCCGTTTGATATAAAATTGGTCAATGACATAAAGGTTAGGATGCGTAATCTTACTTTTGTCCAATTACAAGGTGAACCCCAAGTCAAATTTATCTTTGATCAGGCAAGTATCATCTTACCGCTGATTGACAGACCGGCTTCTCGATTTGACTTTATCATTGGCGTATTGCCGAGTAATGATGGTAATAGAAGGGTATGGAATATTAACGGTGAATTTATGGCCGACATGATTAATAAATTTGGATTTGGTGAGCGAATAAGTGCTGTGATCAAAAGGCTTTCTTTGGAAGATCAATTGCTGAAAGTAAGTGGTAATATGCCTTTTTTACTAGGAAGTGCTTTTGGTATTGATGGTGATTTTGAATTGAGAAGAAATAGAAATCTTACCCTAGACGTACTCGGTAGCTTTGGTATACATTATAATCTTTCTAACACAAAAAGATTTAAAGCATATTGGAACCTCAATAGCAGTTCGCTAATAAATGTCAATACAACGCAGATTTTAGCGCAAAAAAGACTACCAAAAACCTTGGATTACTCCATCAATGGTGGAGGATTGGAGTTTTGGTATAACAAACTTGATTATATTTTCAATCCTAGAAAAGGAAATACTGCTAAAATAAACATTTCACTTGGTCAAAGAAAGATCATCAAAAACCAAGAAATCTTGGCACTAAATAATGAATCCATCAACTTTAGTACAGCTTATGATAGTATCAGGTTAAAAAATGTGCAGATTGGTTTGGATATTGACTTGGCTCGATATACCCCGATTTCTAATTGGGGGGTTAATAAGACTAGTTTGACAGCGGGCTTAAAATACAATAATGACCGTGTGGTAGAAAATGATTTGTATAGACTTGGTGGTAATAGATTAATGCGTGGGTTTGACGAGTTGACACTCCTTCATAACTTTTACGCTGTTGCCACGACAGAGTTTAGATTGATTCTTGATCAGAATTCATTTTTGAGTTTGCCCTTTTTTGATCTCGGTTTTTTACAAACAGATTCCCAAAGTCTTAGACCAAAAGGGGTTTGGGCAATGGGTGTTGGGCTTGGTATGAACTTTTCAACCAAAGCAGGGATTTTCAATATTTCTTTTGCAGCAGGTAATTATGATCAAAAAGGATTTGACTTTGCAAATACTAAGATACATTTTGGTTATGTCAACTTGTTTTGAGTGAAAAAGATTGGAGAGAATGGATGGATTGATGTTAAGGTTTGTTCAACGGTTTGCAATGCGACGGACAACCTATAGGGAGTATGCATGTCCAATGCATTGTTAGGTGCTTCTTTATAAGAATCTATCAACGTTTATCGTTTTATGAACTTTATCGAACCTATTAAATATTTCCAGACTATTCTCCTTCCATTTTGACTTTCTATAGGAATATGAACAGTCATATACAGATGTATTGTGTTCTAAAATAGATTCAAATAGTGATTCGCCTTTATCATTTATTATTCGATACAGAATATTTTCAGTAGGCAACTCAACTTTTCTTACTATTTCGATTTTTATTTTTTTCGATTTATGTGATTTTGACACTTTCAATCTTTGTTCAAAACCTAAAGGAGACTCAAGAAGTTTTTCAATTGTAGACAGGAAAATGTCAGTATCAGCTATATGCACTTTTGAAATTTCGATGATTGCAAATTTTAGCAGTTCAGAAAGTTTTATTAATTGAATGTCTGAGGAAGAATTGACAAAATCTTCCAAATTAACTATATCTAAATAGTGGTAAAAGTCAATACACTGTCCGTAGTAGTTTATAGAAAGTTTGCTTTTGTCGTTAACTAGAATGTTATGAAAAAAACCAAAACCACCCAAATTTGTGTTTCTAGGTAAAAGATAGAGTAAATATTCTTCAAATAAATTTGTAATTTGATTAAATCTTTTAATATGTTCGTCATTAAACTGCAGTAAAATACTATTATTAAAATGATTCTTATTTAGTGAAAATGTAACTCTGTTTATATACACTTTAATTGCTCTAATTTATTAATTGAACCATGGTCCTTTTTAACTTCGCCGATAGGTTTACCAAAATCCGAGTTTTAACAAATTTGACCTATTGCCAAAAATATCTAATTGTAATATTTGTTCGCTTGTTCATTAGACCACTGTTCATCCGTATATTCCCATATATTATCTAAATCTTCTAATGCTAATTCACTTATTTCATACTTAAGCATCATTTTTTGTAGCTTTGATTAAGTTTTTCTAAGTGTTTTACTGGGTCAAAATTTTTCACATAACCACTTTTTTCTCCCGCTTCGATTGCATCCCTAAGAATCTTAATTTTCTGTTCCCTTTCATCGACAAGTCTTAGTCCTTCTCTAATTACTTCACTTGCAGAAGAATACCGACCAGATTCTATGCTTTTTTCAATGATTTGTTCAAAGTGTTTCCCTAAGGTTACGGATGTGTTCTTTGACATTTTTACATTTTTTTTTACAAAGATACCAATATTTGGTATAGTTGTCAAGTGTTTTTTTTGTGATTTTTCTTATCCTCATAAAGTTCATCCGATTCATGAAGTGGCGAACATAGTAACTGCTTTTTTTCTGCTAAGATAAAATATCTTGCGGAAAATGAACGTCTGGCTACCACAAATTTCGCTATTTCATGAAACGGCTGTTAATAGTAGTCGCTTACGCTTACTTTTTTAAGTATTCTTTTGCGGTCAAAATTGGAAGCTTTGAATTTTTGAAATCCTTTTTATTTCTTGTAATAATAATGTCAATTTCATTTTCCAATGCTGTATGATATTGGATTGCATCTTCAAAATCATTAAAGTCTGAAACTAAAGCAAGTTCTACAATTTTGTCATCCAATGGCGAAATATTCACTAACACTTTAAATTTAATTAAGGTCTTTCGAGCATCATCAAGTTTTTGATACTTGCTAAGTAAATAATGTGTGTTGGCAAAAGTTAAAGCAGAAACAAAAAGTTCAACTTTTTTATTGTCTGCAAGCGTAAATAATTCTTGAGCTTCTTGAAAAAACTCCGCTCGTTTAGAAAGTAAATCAATAACAATATTTGTGTCAACTAATAATTTCTCCATTATGAATATTTTTCAGAAAGATAATCTTTGTAATCTTTTCTGTCATCATAGTTTCCACTTGGTATAACTCCTGTTAAACTTTCTACTAGAGGACTAATTTTGGATTTTTTCTCTGATCTTTTTGTTAGAGCGTCAAGATAGTTTTCGATAAGTTTAGAAAGGCTAACATTATTATCTTTTGCATAGTTTTTTGCTTGGTCGATAACGCCTTTGTCAAGATTTAATGTGAGTTTAGTGTTCATGATAAATTTATTTACGTACAAAAATAAAATTTTATTACGTAAGTATCTAATTTATTACGATTATTTTTTGTGCTTAGTGCTAACTCATAGTAATGCCAACGAATCTAAACTTTCAGGTTTTCCAAATTCCATACCCTTAACAATAGAATTCTATCTTTGCAGTAATCGTTCTGCCAATATTGTTACCGCTCAATATTTTATAAGAAATGTTAGAAGGTTTTTTCTTTTCTTCCAATCAATTTACAATAAAGTTTGCACTCATTTATTTATTTGGCACATCCGCTGCATTTAATAAAAACGTATGCATATCCGTATTTTTCATAAAACCTGGCATAGATTCACTTCCAGGTCCGTACATCGCCAACTCTACAAAATCTCCCGTATGCTCACCACTCATCCATCCTACAGCATTGTGATTCAACTGCATCTCTGCAAGAGGTCTAAAAGGCAATTGAGCGGGGTTGTAGATGCCTTCTTGAGCAATTCCTTTGTAGTTGAGAAGAAGGTATTTAGCTTCCGCAGTGGTCAAAATATAGCCTTGTTTTTCTTGAATAGTTGTGATCAATTCTTTGTCTGTCGTATTTGCATTAAAAGAATTGAGGATAAACTCATTAGAGCAGGTATATTTTGTTAGGCTATCAAATTTAGTATTGGCACTTGTCACATAGGCTATGCCTGGATTTGCATTACCATGGTCTGTGGTTATGACTACTAAGGTTTCTTTATTCATTTCTGCAAAATCCATAGCAACTTTCACCGCTTTGTCAAAATCAAGTTGATCATGCAAAATTCCAGCAATGTCGTTACCATGTGCTGCCCAGTCTACCTTACCAGCTTCGACTTGCAACATAAAACCCTTTGGATTGGATTTCATGTGATTGATGGCCGTTTCTGTCATTTCAGCCAAGGTTGGTATTTTATTGGTTAATTCTTGATTATTGATACGATCGATGGTGTAAGGTAATCCGTTTTTATGGAAAACACCTAAAACGGGAGATCCACTTTTCACACTTTTCATATCTGCTTTATTCCTACAAACTTGAAAACCAGCATTTTTATAGTCTGTAAATAGATCTTTTTTATCTTCTCTCGTTTCAGCACTAAAAAACTCTTCACCACCACCCATCATGATGTCAAATTTTAGCTTAAGATATTGCTCAGCAATCTCCGGTTGCGCATTTCTACTTTTAGAATTCACACAAAAACCAGCAGGTGTAGCGTGTGTGATAGGTACGGTAGTAACACAGCCCACTGCTTTTCCAGCGGCTTTCATTTTTTGCAAGATAGGAGTATATACTTCATCCTTTGGACCCATGTTGAGCGAACCGTTACGCACGCGTACACCCCCACCCCATGATGAACTAGCCGCAGCAGAATCAGTAACGATTGATGAAGCGGAAGCCATATCCATTAGACCTCTCGAAACCTTTCTTTCAATGTATAAGTTGACCCAATGGGTATTAATACCTTCCTTGCGATTAAGATATGTCTGCGCGATATTGAATGTACCTTGACTCATACCGTCACTTACCAAAAAGATAATATTTTTAGCGGTCTTTAACTTATTGTCAGCATCTATGAGTAGGCTTTTTGGAGAACAACCAATACTTGAAAGAGCTGCTAAAACACTTCCATTTCTAAAAAAATCTCTTCTTTTCATACCTCTTTTTTTACTTCAATTGGCAAATATATAAGACTTATGATGATTGAAAAGGAAATTTGATTTAAAATTAATGTTAATTCAAACTCATAAAAATAGAATGATTATAAATTTTTACAAAATTACAATTCACAGTACTCAACATATTGTTAAAAAGTTTGTATATTAAAATGGTAAAACATAATCCTAAAATTATAATTTTGCACAAATTTTAAAAGTATATCTATAATACATGAATCAAACCAATTTAAATAACTTCGAAAGAAGACACATAGGCCCAAATAAACACGAAGTAGCTAAAATGTTGAAGCTTATCGGAGTAAGTTCTATCGATCAGTTGATTGACGAAACAGTACCGCCACAAATCAGATCTACTACCCAAATGAATATACCTCAAGCCTTGTCTGAGCAACAATTGCTTGACGAGATAAGAAAAATAGGTATGCAAAATAAAGTATATCGGTCATTAATCGGTCAAGGTTATTATGGTACGATTACACCTTCAGTTGTATTAAGAAATGTGTTTCAAAATCCAGGTTGGTACACACAATATACACCCTACCAAGCTGAAATAGCACAAGGCAGATTAGAATCATTGTTTAATTTTCAAACGATGGTATCAGACTTGACTGGACTACCAATAGCAAATGCAAGTCTACTAGACGAGGGAACAGCTGCCGCAGAAGCAATGGCCATGATGGAGGGAATCCGAAATAAAAAAGCAAAGGCCAATAAAGCTAATCGTTTTTTGGTCGACACCAATGTATTTGAGCAAACTAAGGATATATTATATACTAGGGCAGAACCTTTGGGTATAGAAGTTGTCATAGCCGATTGGAAAAGTTTTGTACTTGATGAATCGGTCATCGGTATTCTGATACAATATCCTGATGGTTTAGGAGAAATCAGTGATTATACCCAACTTTGCAGTGCTTGCAAAGAAAAAGAGATCATGGTCTGTGCAGCAAGTGACCTGATGGCACTTACGATGATCACTCCTCCGGGAGAATGGGGTGCAGACATTGTAGTTGGTAACTCTCAACGATTTGGAGTGCCAATGGGATATGGCGGACCTCACGCAGCATTTTTTAGTACAAAGGAAGAATATAAAAGGTTGATTCCAGGTAGAATCATCGGTTTATCAATCGATTCGACAGGAAAACCTGCACTGAGAATGGCTTTACAAACTCGAGAGCAGCACATTAGAAGAGAAAAAGCAACATCCAATATTTGTACGGCTCAAGCGCTCCTTGCCAACATGGCTGCTATGTATGCTGTTTATCATGGCCCCGATGGCATAAAAAATATTGCAGAGATCATTAGGTCGAATACAGCACAAATTAATAATGCCTTGACGGATTTAGGACTATCGGTAGTAAATAATCAATATTTTGATACACTTACCATAAACCTATCTAGCGAAGAAGTCACAAAATTAAAATCAATAGCCGAAAGCAAAGAAACCAATCTTTTTTACAGAAATAATTCGGTGTCTTTATCAATAGGAGAAGAGATTGATTCGGATGACGTGGTTGCAATAATATCTATATTTGAAGCATTGACTGGTAAAACAGTAACTTTAAGAGATCATGTAGATACAATTCAGTTGTCAAGAACATCAGAATACCTCACCCATCCAAACTTCCATAAATACCATTCAGAATCGAACATGATGCGGTACATCAAACGGTTGGAAAACAAAGATTTGTCTTTGACGCATTCTATGATATCGCTAGGTTCGTGTACGATGAAACTCAATGCAGCATCAGAAATGATACCTGTCAGCCTACCTTATTTTGCAAATATTCATCCTTTTGTGCCAGTAGATCAAACAAAAGGTTATCAACAAATTTTTGAAGAATTATCAGATTATTTGTGTGAATGCACTGGATTCACAGCTTGTTCGCTACAGCCTAATAGTGGTGCTCAGGGAGAATATGCAGGTTTGATGGCCATTAGAGCTTATCACAAAGATAGAGGTCAAGACCATAGAAACGTGGCATTGATACCATCTTCTGCACACGGTACCAATCCTGCAAGTGCGGTAATGGCAGGCATGGTTGTGGAAGTTGTAGCTTGTGATGAAATGGGCAATATCGATTTTGAAGACTTAAAAACAAGAGCTGTAGCACATAAAGATAATTTAGCCGCTTTGATGGTTACCTATCCAAGTACTCACGGTGTGTTTGAGGAACAAATCAAAGAAATTTGTCAGTTAATCCACGAAAATGGAGGCCTCGTTTATATGGATGGTGCTAATATGAATGCTCAAGTAGGATTGACCAGTCCAGGATTGATTGGAGCAGATGTATGTCATCTCAATTTGCACAAAACATTCGCCATCCCACACGGTGGTGGTGGCCCAGGAATGGGTCCAATTTGTGTCAATGATAAATTAGCCCCTTACTTACCAGGACACGTTTTCACTAAAACAGGTGGAATAAAAGCTACAACAGCCATCTCGGCAGCACCATTTGGTAGTGCAAGTATTTTATTGATCTCTTACGCTTATATACGCATGTTAGGCCCAATCGGATTAACCAATGCTACAAAATATGCTATCTTAAATGCTAACTATATCAAAGCACGGTTAGAAAAAGAATATGAAGTACTATACGTTGGCAAGAATGGAAGAGCTGCGCATGAGTTGATCATTGACCTACGTCCGTTCAAAAGTTTAGTCTCTGCAGAAGATGTGGCTAAACGACTGATGGATTATGGTTTCCATGCTCCAACATTGAGTTTCCCAGTAGCAGGTACCATCATGATCGAGCCAACTGAAAGTGAAAGTATCGACGAGTTGGATAGATTTTGTGAGGCTATGTTGGCCATCAGAGCTGAAATAGATGAAATAGCTCGAGGCGATATGGACTTACAATCCAATACCCTCTCCAATGCCCCACATACAGCTGCAATTATAATGGCAGATGAATGGATATACACGTATAGCAGACAAAAAGCGGCTTATCCACTTGCCTACATCCATGAGATGGGTAAGTTTTGGCCTACCGTTTCAAGGATAGATAGCGCACATGGAGATCGGAATTTGATCTGTACTTGTCCTCCTATATCGGAGTATGCAGAGCAGAACTAAGCATTGATTAAAAAAACCACACTCCTTAGATATTCTATGAACTGGTACCCAATGTATTTTGGGACTGGTGGCAAGATATTGGAGATAAGTGATGATTGGAAATATCTAAAAATCAGACTTAGGCTCAATCTATGGACTTATAATTATGTAGGCACCATATTCGGTGGCAGTATGTTTTCAGCATCTGACCCTTTTTACATGTTGATGTTTATGCATTTATTGGGTAAAGATCAATACGTGGTCTGGGATAAAGGTGGAAGTATTCAATTTATAAAACCGGGTAAAGAAGCTATTTATGCTGAGTTTGTGATTTCTGATGAACTCCTAAAGGATGTAAAACATCAAATTGATACACATGGTAAGTATGAATGGCATATGCATTTGGAGTGGAAAACGAAAGATGGTACTTTGATCTCGCGGATCGATAGGAAGATGTGGGGTGCGACGAAGGAGTATTATGAGGTGAGGAGGAAGAGGTAATTTTGTTTTATCATTTTTTGTCTGAAAAAAATTAGATGATAAAGGGAAGGCAAAATCAAGATCTTGAGTATGGATTTTGAAAATGTGGAAAGTTTGGAATAGATATGTCCTATTTTATAATAATTTGGTTTCAAGGCTAACTGAAACTACTCACACAAAGAAAAACTTAAAGTAAACGAAGAATGAAAATATCTTTAATAATATTAGGGTTGATAATTTTAGCAATAATAGTTTTTCTTGGATATAGGTTTTTAACAGTTAAAAAGCAAAACACCAAACTCAATGCTGAACGCTTTGACAGGGTTAAAGAACTCTATAACAAACTTAAAAGTGGACAAGAAATTTCTGAGAATGACGTCCTACCTTTTGCAAAAAACGTTTTGACAAGGCAACATGCTTTTCAACTTTTGACTGACCATAATAAAACAAAGTTATTCCCCAAGGAATACCATAATTTAATTTCTGGTGCTGAAAGTAGTCTTGCAAATTGGTTAGAATTTCCGACTGAACTTGGTGCGTGTCCAGACGAAATAGAACACATTAAGCGGGTAACATTTGACTTTGACGGACAGAACAACTTAGTTCATTACGAAGTTTTCAAATACAGGGTGTACGAACCTCATTGGGCGGCAAAAGAAGGTTGGAGTTTAGGTGTAGTAGGACCTTACTTTGACGACAGCAAACCTTACGACTTTCCACATTCGACATTTAGTAGAATAGGTAGCACATTGGATAAAATATCACCAGATGAAGAAGCAAAATGGGTGCACGAAAACATTTCAATGAGACAATGAGCAGGAGGACCAAAGATGAAAAACTATAATCTAATAAGATTTGGATAAAATAGTATTCTTCTATAAAATAAATAATTTCCAATTCAGTGTTTGTTTTATTTTCAACCCAGAAGTATAAATATTCAAAACAAATTTGTATATTTATAGCGTTAAAAACGTAGATCAAAATAAACATAGAAAAGCTGTTCCAGTATGAAGACCGATTATATTGGATTCACCATCAGTAAAATAAACTAATATGGCATATACAGTTGTTGAAAAGTCGCAAAACAAATCAAAAGAAGCATTAAACAAACAAGCTTCAAAAGATAACTTTCCAGCTAAGACAGAAAAAGTCAAGAAACTTTTAGAAAAAGTAGGACTTCCTAAAGAACTCAAGGTAATTTTAAAATAAAAATTACGAAGTCATAACACAGGCTGCTAGGCAATATTGGCCTAGAGGGACGAGCCGTCGTGTAGCCCAACCATTGATTCCAATTAAAATTACAATAATTAAATGAGTATAGATTTAGAATACTTTGAGGTTGAAATTAATGGCAGAATTCATCCAATACCTAAGCATGAATTTAGTCCTTGTGAAAAACAGCTAGGAAAAGAAGGATACATGATTACTATTTGGGATTCCAATATAGAAGCAGCTAAACAGGTAATTGTTGAAAATGGCATTAAGCATATTTCAATTGCAACAAGTGATTTAAATTTTCTATTACAGCCGGAATTTAAAGATATAGAAGGGATATATATAAATTGTCATATAAAGGATCTAGCTCCGCTTGAAAACATTAAAGAAATAAAATTTCTTGATTTGCGCTGTGACAAGAAAGGGAAAATTGATTTCAAATGTTTCCCAAACCTAAAATACTTAAATTGTGAATATTCCAAGAGGTATAAGAATTTAACTAGTCTTCATAAACTTGAAAGCTTGTCTTTGGATGGATATACAGAAACTGACTTAGAAGAATTTGGAAATTTTCGTAATCTCACTGAGCTCTATCTTATTTTTGCAAATTGTCAGTCATTAAAAGGACTGCATTTATTAACAAAACTTCAAAAACTAACTTTAGATGAATGCAAGAAATTAGTTACTTTAAACGGATTAGGAAAAGATAATGCTATTTTCGAGCTAAAAATATCAGATTGTAGAAACCTTAAAGACTTTTCATCTCTAGACAAACTAAATCCTAATTGTGATGTTTTCTTAAATGGAAAAATTTACATTTCAGGCCAAGATTCAGAAGCGGATCAAATAGCTCTATTAGTAAATAATCTTCATGAAATTGGTTGTGAAAAACAAATTATTTTGGAAATTCAGATCGTACTTGAGACATTAAAGAAAAATATCGAATATAATGATTGGAAGAAAGAGTTGAAAATATGCGTTGTCAATCTAAATAAAATAGCTGACAAATATGATGCTATTTATACCGAAGAAAGAGAAGAAATCATATCGACTATACAGTATATACTTGTTGATTATTCTTCAATTGAAGTAGAAAAAAATTTAGATAAATTTAGAAACTGGTAAATTGTAAAACTAGCCATAATCGAGTAGATCGGGCCAACCAATGAGCCACCTCATCCATCTCTTTAACACCACTAAATATAAGGATATCCCGAAATTAGGGTCAAGATATTTTAGCCTTTAAATTAAACAACTTGTCTTTGAGTAAACGAGAATTTATTTCAGTTTTTTATCTATCCAATAATTTACTCAAATAGTGCCCTACTCATACTTAAGCATCGTCGTAGCAACACAATCTTTATTCACAACAAATCGTATCCACCTAGCCTGAAAATCTGCTGGAAAAGTGAAATGAAGAACTTCATTGGGCTTAACTTCTGTCTCTCTGTACGACATCCAAGGGCTGTGTGTTATGGCATATATTTCTATTTTAAATTTGATCATTTCATTTGAATTATGACTGACTTGATTTGACTTTGCAATTCAGGGCTTAGGCTAAAAATTGCAAAACAAACAACGAATTCCTTGATAAATCTGAATCAATAATTAAGGAATGAATGATTGGGATTTAGATGATAAGATGATATTATAAAGAAGATTTTTTATAATAATCCACCATGTAAAAAGGATTTCAAAAGATACCTGAAAAGTTATTGAAAAATATAGAAAATGTAAGAAAGACTCCAATTGAAAATCGTAAATTTGACCTTTGGTAAATTGATGCAGAATGGATATAACAGAGCAATATCAAAATTTGACAACCATGATTAATGACAATCTTCCTTTAAGGGCATTTCCGATAAGGGAGTTGGTTCAGATTTTTCGTCAAAATGGACACCCGATTACATTAAAGACAGAGCTGACTATTACCGGTGTCCATAATAGTGGGGATATTTCTGGGATAATGTGTGTGGTTGAATTAGTTGACGGTTATAAATTGGTTTGTGCATTGACACATTTGATTTTTACAAGGAATGTTTCTTTTTATTCTGAGATTGCCGATTATCAAAAGAAAAGAGCGAAAAGAATAAAACGATTAAATTCAACTGGATTAAATTGAAAAACACCTAGTGCTCCGTCTAGATAAAGATCTAAATTAAGTTGTGAGATATTTTTGGATAGATTGAGGCAAAAAACATGAAAAGCGTTAAAAAATCGTCGCAAACGATTTTAGCTTTGAACTGTGGCTCCCATGCCACAGCTAATACAATTTTCAGCGAGGCTTTTTAACGAAAAGATATTCAAAAAGAGCCACAAATAATTAGTTTCTTTATTTGGACGGAGCACTAGCCTACAATACGGTCGATCAGACTTAGCCAAGATCATCCCATACATAAACCTTCAATTTTTCCTGTTTTTTAAAAAATTTATGCCTGCATGTCAAAATTATATTATATTTGTTTGCATAACATAAAACATTTAATTCTATGGAAGATTACTCACCTATTTTATCACAAGCTTCTGTCGAAGACAGAGCTGATTTTTTTAGAAAAACGTATACACATGTAGCTGTAGCTATATTGGCTTTTATTGGGGTTGAGGCCTTGTTACTTAATGTAATACCTGTGACATTGATTGAGTCAATGCTTTCTGGTAAATATGTATGGCTCTTTATACTAGGGTTATTTTGGCTAGGTTCATTTGTATCTGACAGATTTGCCTTTTCTGCTGATCGCAATACTCAATATCTAGGGTTGGGACTATTCATACTTTTAGAAGCTTTCATTTTCCTTCCTATGATCTATATGGCCATTTCTTATAGTGGATTTGGAGTGATCAATCAAGCGGCTATTGTTACTTTGGCGATGTTCGGAGGATTGACCGCGATGGTATTTCTGACCAATGCTGACTTTTCTTTTTTGAGGACTGCGATAGTCATTGGGGGATTTGTAGCGCTTGGTTTAATCGTAGCAGGTGCCATTTTTGGTTTTAACTTGGGCCTTTGGTTTTCCGTAGGGATGGTGTTGATTGCTTCTGCAAGTATCCTATACCAAACTTCTCAAATTAGAGATCAGTTTAATACCAGTCAATATGTGGGTGCTGCACTTCAGATATTTGGAAGTGTGATGTTGCTATTTTGGTATGTGTTGAGGATATTTATGAGTAGGGATTAGACTAAAAGATCAATAAAATAATATTTTTGTAAAAGGGCAGTTCTTCAAAACTGCCCTTTTTATTTTCCTGTCTATTCAGCTTTTCAATCACCTCATCACACCCCAAGTCCCCTTATCTATCTGTCCCCCACTCCCCGATACTGTCAATTTACTAATCGATTTATCAAAAAAGTATAAGGAAGTCATGACTGTTTTGCCTCCATCAGCAAAAATCTCAATAGAACTTTGATCAATGTATATTTTTAAATCAAAAGCCTCACTTTTACTCTTTCTTGGAGCTACTTGGGTGCCAGCAAATTTATCACTAAACTTTTCGATTCCTAAACCCTCCTTTCTCGTCAAGGTCATATTTTCTTTGCTTAAAGTGAGGATTACTTCATCATTCAATTCGTTGGTAAACTTAAATTCTACCTCCGCTTTGGTGCTGCCACTTAATTCTACATAGGCATTCTGCAAATTTTCAAATACGGTGACTGGCTTATCCAATTTGACACTACTGATATTGCCTTTTTGGGTTTGATATTTTGACAATTCATCTACCGGTTTAGATACCAGTAGATAATCAGCACCAATTTTTTCTAAATGTAAAGATCGTGCCAATGTCATAGCACTTCTCCATCTTTTGGTGGGTACTTGTTGTGCATAATCCCAATTGCCCATCCATCCCATGAACAATCGTCTTCCATCTGTTTCAGGAACATTTGACCAGGTCACTCCTGCGTAATTATCTCTACCATAATCGATCCATATCGATGAGTCTTGATTGATCTGATTTGTAAAATCTTCGTCCATCACAAATGACGTACCATCAAAATCACCAACAAAGTATTGTGTACCCGAACCACCATTTGGTGCACCAGGGTTGATGCTGACCAACATGACCCATTTTTTGGTATCTGTGCCTTCTACTTTTATTTCGAATAAATCTGGACATTCCCATACTCCGCCATGAGCACCGATATTTGATCCAAACTCACTGATCAATGCCCATTCTGTAAGGTTTGGCGAATTGTACAACATTACTTTGTTTTGAGCTGCAAAGATCATTACCCATTTTTTAGAGGACTCATGCCAAAACACTTTTGGGTCTCTAAAATCTCTAATCCCCGGGTTTTTGATCACAGGATTGCCTGCATATTTTGTAAAAGTTTCTCCACCATCCAGTGAATAAGCTATTGATTGATACTGAAAATCTATTGCTCCTTCTTTCTCTTTTGCCATATTATGATGTGTGAAAATGGCTACAATGGGAGTCTCTCCATTTTTAGCAAGGCCACTCGTATTATTGACATCTACTACAGCACTTCCTGAAAATATGTATCCCAAACTATCGGGGTATAACGCGATTTCTTTGTGCTCCCAGGTTACTAAATCTTTACTCACCGCATGACCCCAATGCATAGGACCCCAGACGATAGAACCTGGAAAATATTGGTAAAACAAATGATAGGTGCCTTCATAATAAAACATGCCATTAGGATCATTCATCCACATACTGTCTGGTGTAAAATGATACTGAGGTCGGTGTTTTTCCTTCACAACTTGATCACTGACTGCTTCTTGTTTACAAGCAAAAAATGTAAGGACTAACAATAGTAGTGCGATTGTATTAAGCTTTTTTACCATAATTCATTTCTTTTTCTAAATAAAACCCTGTATGACTGTCTTTGATTTTTATTAATTTCTCTGGTGTTCCTTGGAAAAGGATATTCCCACCGTTTTTGCCACCTTCTGGACCTACGTCGATTACATAGTCAGCAACTTTTACCACATCGAGATTGTGTTCGATAATGATAACTGTGTTGCCTTTATCTACGAGTTTATTGATGACATCTATTAAATGTTGTATATCTTGAAAGTGGAGACCTGTGGTAGGTTCGTCGAGGATGTATACCGTATTGCCCGTATCCTTTTTTGATAATTCTTCTGATAATTTTACCCTTTGAGCCTCACCACCTGATAAGGTAGTAGCCTGCTGACCTAACTTGATATAACCTAGGCCTACGCTATTTAGCGTTTTCATTTTTCGATATATATTAGGAATATTTTCAAAGAATACGGCAGCATCTTCTACGCTCATGTCCAAAACATCACTGATAGACTTTCCTTTGTATAAGATTTCTAAAGTCTCTCTATTGTATCTTTTGCCTAAGCAAGTTTCGCAATCTATGTACACATTGGGCAAGAAATTCATTTCAATGACGCGTTTTCCGGCCCCTTCACATGTTTCGCATCTTCCGCCTTTTACATTGAAGCTGAATCTGCCAGATTTATATCCTCTGATTTTTGCCTCAGGTGTGATGGAAAACAACTTTCTAATATCATCAAAAACACCCGTGTATGTCGCGGGATTGGATCTTGGCGTCCTACCGATGGGCGATTGGTCTATTTCGATTACCTTATCTACTTTATCTAATCCTGAAATATGGGCATATTGTAATGGCTTTTGTAAACTTTTGTAAAAGAATTTTCTCAAAATAGGATATAAAGTCTCGTTGACCAAAGAAGACTTGCCACTACCTGACACACCTGATACGACGGTCAGCGTACCGAGTGGAATTTTGATATCCACATTTTTAAGGTTATGCCCTTGGGCACCTTTTAATTCCAAAAAGTCGCCATTGCCTTTTCTTCTTTTTGACGGGATAGGAATACTTTTTTTATTGCTTAAATAATCAGCGGTTACCCCACCTAAAAACATAAAATCTTCAGGACGACCTTCTGCTATAATCTCTCCCCCATGTTCTCCGGCACCAGGACCCAAATCTATAAGGTAATCAGAAGCCAACATGATGTCTTTGTCATGTTCTACCACGAGTACTGTATTACCTATTTCGGTCAATTCTTTAAGTGCTTTGATCAACCGATGATTGTCGCGCTGATGAAGGCCTATACTTGGCTCATCCATGATGTAAGATATGCCCGTCAACTTACTACCGATTTGTGTAGCTAGCCTCGTGCGTTGCGACTCTCCCCCACTCAGTGTACGCGTCGGTCTATCCAACATCAAGTAGTCTAGCCCTACATCGAGTAAGAAGCGTAATCTAGTCTTTATTTCTTTAATTACCTCCGTACCGATGGTCAATTGTTTTTCATCAATATGATTGGGTAAGTCATCCATCCAAGCCGCCAGATCGACGATATCCATTTTAGCCAATTGACCTATATGTTTGCCTGCCAATTTAAACTGTAAAGAATCTTTTTTAAGACGAAAGCCATTGCAAGAAGGGCATACATTGACAGACATAAACTCTTCTGCCCATTGTCGTATTTTTTCGGAGGTGGTCTCTTCATACCAAGTCTTGAGCATATTCATCAGGCCTTTTTCGCCCAGATTGTAGACATAGTCATGTGGGATATAATCATATTTTTTGGTTTCACTTTCTGCTCCGCCATACAAAATGATATCTCTAGCCTCTTTTGGAATGTCTTTGACGGGTGTATCGAAGGTGAATTTATATTTTTTTGCTATAGCGATCAGTTGTGTAAAAGTACTATTTTCCCTGACCTCGCCAAAAGGGGCAATGCCCACTTCATTGATGCTTTTTGTATCGTCGGGTATCACTAATTGGATATCCGCTTCAAAGATTTCGCCAAGACCTTTGCAAGTTTCGCAAGTGCCGTAGGGTGAGTTGAATGAAAATGTATTGGGTGATGGCTCTTCATAAGATAAACCTGTATCAGGATCCATCAATTGTTTGCTAAATGGCATAAACTCATTGGTATCTTGATTAAGAATGAATACCAATTCATTACCCAATCGGAAGGCAGTAGAAAGTGAAGCCGCAATTCTGACTCTCTTGGACTCTTCTACCTTAATACGATCTACCACGACTTCGATATCATGCACTTTAAATCTATCTAACTGCATCCCTGGTGCTATGTCTAAAATCTCACCATCTACCCTTACTTTTTCATACCCCTTTTTCCTAGTTTGTTCGAAAAGTTCGCGATAGTGGCCTTTTCTACCTCGTACAAGGGGTGATAAAATCACAATTCGTTGCTCATTATAATTGGTGATGATGTGATTGATGATGGCTTCTTCAGTGAATTTGACCATTCTTTTACCTGTGTCGTAGGAATACGCTTCGCCTATGCGTGCATAAAGTAAACGTAAGAAGTCATACAGCTCTGTCGTTGTACCTACCGTAGATCTTGGATTCCAAGCTGTGGTCTTTTGTTCTATCGAAATTACGGGGCTTAGACCGTCAATTTTCTCGACATCTGGTCTATCCATATTGCCTAAGAATTGCCGAGCATAGGCCGATAATGTTTCCATATATCTACGTTGTCCCTCAGCAAATATGGTATCAAAAGCTAAGGAGGACTTGCCACTTCCGCTCAAGCCTGTAATCACGACCAACTTATTTCTTGGAATTTTTACATCAATATTTTTTAGATTATTTTCTCTCGCACCGACGACGTCTATATAGTCTAAATCTTTATACTCCATTATTAATTTTATGAAGGCAAAAATAGAAAGAAAATAGCAATAGCAGGATTTAAATAGACGGAAAGAATTTTTTAGCTATGAGCGGTTAGCTATGAGCTTTGAGCTTTTCAAATTTAGCCGTTAGCTTTTGACAAAATTCTTTTGTGTTTTTTTGTGATGATATTGGAACAAATTATACTTTGTGATTAAAAATCTATGGCTTTATGTCGATTTGTTTGGGTAGAAAAATTGTTATATAAATAAATTAGGCTCATTCTTGAAGTGGCCTTAATCAAAAATACGTTAAAAAATCACGGAATAAAACCGTTAAAAATTTGAAACTGTTTGAGCACGTAATTCTATAAAATCAAAATGATATTGTATTATAACATATTGATTATTAATCGAAGCTCAAAATTTATGCGAGTTTTTCAAATTTAGGTTTTATGAAGTGATTTTAGTATTTTTGGTTAAAGCCTTGATTTTTTGGTTCTTTTGTATCAAGACAAAAGAACAGAGTATTGATAGAGGGGTATTGCTACTTGATTACGTAGAATTCTTTTACATGTGGTTGTACCCACAGCTTTTGACATAGAGCCAAATCTATTTTATCACATCCCACTTTTTATCGTGCTTAACCATAACATTAAGCCATAATGCGCGGGCAAGGCGAGCTGTCTTGAAGTAGGTCAAGATTACGAAGAGGATTAGAATTCCGAAGCTTTGCTCAACGGACATTTTCATTATCAGCATACAAAAACCAATTATGGCAAGGTACAACCAACCAGTCACAATATATGACATAAACATAGCCCCATAATAGTAGCCAGGTTGAGGTAAAAAAGGTAAATCACATACTTCGCATTTCTCTGGCATGGCCAACGGTTCTTTGATATTGAAGGGTTGGGTATAAATATCACCTTTGCCACAACGTGGACATTTATATTTGAAAATTCTAGAAATTATACTCACAATTGATTATTTCCTACAAAAGTACGAATTTTTAATGAATTTAGTTTGCAACAAAAGTTACAAGTGTGTATAACAATTTGCACTTCTCAAAATATTGCCTATGTTTTACCACAATTCCTTATAGGGAGCCATAGGCAATACTTCAAAATGTTTTTGATTCGGTCCTCCCTTTCAAGGGAGTCAGTGGGTAAAATCAAAAACATTTTTGCGCAATTTGTTAGCCACAAAAGTTACAAAACTTAATTAGTGCTCAAAAAACAACCTTTTGCCTACTCCTTGATGCTTAAACTCTCCATCTTGATAGACGATATTGCCATTGATGATGGTGGTGGTGACTTTACCTTTGAAGTTGGTACCTTCTAACGGTGACCAGCCACATTTATAAAGGATATTGGCCTTATTGACCACCCAAGTACGATTAGGATTTACGACAACTAAATCTGCATATTTGCCTTCATCTATATATCCTCTATCTTCTACCTTAAACAAATCTGCTGGAGCATGACACATTTTTTCTACGATTTTATGCATCGAAATTTGTCCTTTCCACATCAACTCCATCATGATATTAAGGGTATGTTGTACTAAAGGCAGACCTGCAGGAGCTTCCAAATAGGGTAAACTTTTCTCTTGCCAAGTGTGGGGTGCATGATCCGTGGCAATTACATCAATTTTATTATCCAAGACAGCTTGCAAAATTGCTTTTGAGTGAGAAGATTCTTTGATGGCTGGATTGCATTTAATCTGATTGCCTAGACGGTCATAATCACTGGCTGTAAAATACAGATGGTGTACACATGCCTCAGATGTAATTTTCTTGTCTCTCAATGGTATGGTATTATCAAAAAGTGCAATTTCCTCTTTTGTACTAATATGAAGTATGTGCAGACGAGTACCAAATTTCTTAGCCATATCAGCTGCTCTTGATGATGACAGTAAACATGCCTCAACATTTCTGATTTTGGGGTGTGAGCTTGCTTTGATCGTCTCGATATCCTTTTTTGTTAATGCTGCGATGTTATTTCTTATGGTAGTTTCATCTTCACAGTGCGTAGCTATCAGCATCGGGCACTCACTAAATAATTTTTCTAAAGTCTTTGGCTCATCCACCAACATATTACCAGTGCTACTACCCATAAAAACCTTTACTCCACAAACCGTTTTTGGATCAGTTTTTAGTACTTCGTCGAGATTATCATTGGTTGCTCCCATAAAAAAAGAGTAATTAGCCCATGACGAATTTCGCGCAATTTTATACTTATCTTCCAACAATTCTTGGGTTGAAGCTGGGGGCTTGGTATTGGGCATTTCCATAAAGGAAGTCACACCTCCCTGCACCGCAGCCCTAGATTCACTTGCAATATCAGCTTTGTGTGTCAAACCTGGCTCTCTAAAATGTACTTGATCATCAATAATCCCCGGTATAACCCACCTGCCTGCACAATTGATTTCTTTAAAGCCCTCACCTTCGATGATTCCTCCTACCTTCTCTATTCTCTCTCCATTGATAAGAATGTCACCTTCAATGGTTTGGCCCCTATTAAATATTAGTGCATCTTTTAAAATTAACTTACTCATGATTACCCAAATTTATTGGGGCAAGGTATAAATAAAAAAATTATTTTTATAATTTTTGAAATTTTCTTTGGTAATGATTATAATTTTATATTCACTCTTTGACAATATTCGGCAATTGGAGATAAATTCAGGGGAATGTAGGGATATTAAGAAAATAGTGGCTGTTGTATTCTGTTATGGATTTTGGGATTTTCAAAATTGCAAATCTTGTTGATTGATCTAAGTGTTATGTTCCATCGATTTGGCTTTAGATTGAAATCAAATTGAATTTATAAATTATACTTTTTGTAATTAATTAAAAAACCTCGACAAAAAAATTCACTGTTTAGAAAATCAACTGTAAAATTATTCTCTGAAAATAACCAACCAATTTCGCTAAATGCTACTTTTACCGAAAGAATTATATTTTAGATTTTTAGGTTTAACTTTTTTCTCAAAATAAATATCATGAAGTTTACTATCATACTTTCAATTTTTGCCACAATAAATGTTTTTGCCCAAGGCACCATGCTCCTCCGCGAACCAAGTATTAGTAAAGACCATATTGTCTTTGTGTATGCCAATGATTTGTGGCTTACGCATCCAAATGGAGGTCCCTCCACGAGGTTAACCACACATATTGGCTTAGAAACGAATCCTCACTTTTCTCCAGATGGCAATCACATCGCTTTTACAGGGCAATATGATGGCAATACAGATGTTTACGTCATACCAAAAGAAGGTGGTGAGCCAAAAAGATTAACCTATCATCCAGGCGCTGATGCGGTGAGCGGTTGGACACCTGATGGAAAATCAATAATTTTTGCATCTTCAAGGGATGGAAATATACCAACTAAAGAATCAAAACTATATAAGATCAATAAAGAAGGAGGTCATGCCGAGGCATTAATTGTACCTAGGGCGGTAAAGGGTGAAATCTCTGAAAATGGTCAATATATTGCTTATCAACAAATCAGTTTTTGGGATCCTGAATGGAGAAATTACCGTGGTGGTCAAGCTAAGCCTATTTGGATACTCAACCTGACAAATCTTGAGTTACAACAAACCAAACAAATGGATAATGAGCGTCATACAGACCCAGTATGGCTTAATAATATCGTTTTTTACTTATCGGAAAGAGACTTTGCTGCCAATGTATGGTCTTATAACCCAATGACAAAAGAAGAAAAACAAATCACTTTTCACAAAGATTTTGATGTAAAAAGTTTAGATGGTGGTGGCGGCAAAATTGTGTATGAGCAAGGTGGATATTTGCACGTATATAATCCTCAAGCTAAGAAAACAACACAACTCAACGTCCAGGTAAATGCAGATTTCAGTTACGCAAGAGAAAAATGGATCAACGTCACCCCTACCGCTTTGATCAATGCATCCTTATCTCCTACTGGCAAAAGAGCCTTATTCGAACATCGTGGTGAGATCATTACCGTGCCAAAAGAAAATGGAGCTTATCGCAACATTTCCAACACTTCATCTTCTGCTGAAAGGTCACCTACTTGGTCACCCGACGGCAATTCGATAGCCTACTTCTCTGACGTATCAGGTGAATATCAGTTGGTCATTACTGATCAAGATGGTGGCAATAAGAAGACGATTTCCATACCAAAACCTACTTTTTTCTTCAAACCTCAATGGTCTCCTGATGGCAAACATCTAGCATATACCGACACGGATTACAACTTAAGAATCACTACCATCGAGTCAGGTACAACAATTATTGCAGATACAGATAGATTTGCCCACCCCAATCGGTCATTAAATCCACTTTGGTCACCCGATAGTAAGTGGCTAACCTATGTAAAACTTGGAGAAAACCACTTTAAACAAGTAAAAGTTTATAGTATAGATGGTAAAAAATCACATGAAATTACGGATGGTATGGCCGATGCCATTTCACCAGTCTGGGATGCCGATGGAAAATATATTTACTTCTTAGCCAGCACAGATTATGGTTTGAATTCTGGGTGGTTAGACATGAGTTCCTATGAAAGACCAATTACCCGAGCACTTTATTCTGTTGCCTTGTCCAAATCTACACCATCACCTACCCTTCCAAAAACAGATGAAGAAAAAGTGGATGTAAAAAAAGACTCCAGCAAAGTCACACCTCCAGCTGCAGCGGACAGTAAAGAAAAGAAAAGCGATAAAGTTGAAGTGAAAATTGACTTTGATCAAATCCAAAATAGAATTGTAGCGCTTACCTCTGCCGAAAAAGACTACACAGGTCTTTATGAGGCTCCAGAAGGCATGGTTTTTATAGAAACTTCTGCTGGAGGTGGTCAAACTTCCATTTTACGATACAATGTAAAAGATGGAAAAAAAGAAACTCACGTAAGCAATATTGCTTCTTTCGCAATATCGCACGATAAAAAATCGACATTATACGGGTCTTCTGCTGGTTGGGGTATCTTAAAAAGTACTGACAACAACAAAAAAGCAGGTGATGAGAAAATAGAAAATGCCTCCAACATCAAAATTAAGATCGTCCCACAAGAAGAATGGAAACAAATTTATAGAGAAGGTTGGAGATATCAGCGTGACTTCTTGTATGTAGATAATGTACATGGAGCTCCTTGGAATGATGTATATAAATGGTACCTCCCGTGGGTAGATCATGTAAGACACAGAAGTGATCTAAACTATATCGTGGATATATTAGGAGGCGAAGTAGCTGTTGGTCACTCCTACACGCGCGGGGGTGATGCACCCATCGTTCCGACTGTAAATATAGGATTATTGGGTGCTGACTATGAGCTCGACAAAGGTTATTATAAGATTAAGAAAATCTACAACGGTGAAAGCTGGAACCCCAATATGAAAGCACCGCTCAGAGGACCTGGTTTAAAAATTCAAGAAGGAAGTTATATCCTTGAGGTCAATGGTTTAGCCTTGACAGATAAGTCAAACTTATATCATGCTTTTGAAAATACAGCTGGTAAAGTGACACAATTAAGAATCAATAACACACCCTCATTAACTGGTTCTTGGGTAGAAAATGTTTTGCCAATAGAAAGTGATTTTCAATTGCGCAATATTCACTGGCAAGAAGACAATAGAAGAAAAGTTGATTCCCTTTCAAAAGGGCAAATTGCGTATGTCTATGTACCCAACACAGGAAATGGAGGATACACCAATTTCAACAGATACTATTTTTCACAGCAAAACAAAAAAGGTGTCATTATCGATGAGCGAAATAATGGTGGTGGCTCGGCTGCAGACTATATGGTAGATATCATGGCTAGGACAGTACACGGATATTTTAACAGTAGAGCGAATGACAAAAGGCCATTCATCACACCGAATGCGGGTATATTTGGACCAAAAGTGATGTTGATTAACGAACGAGCTGGGTCAGGTGGTGACTTATTGCCTTACATGTTCCACAAGATGAAGTTGGGTGTCATGGTAGGTACCAAAACATGGGGTGGACTGGTAGGCACTTGGGACACACCACCTTTTGTAGATGGCGGCGGTATGGTTGCTCCAAGAGGTGGTTTTTACGATACGAATGGTGAGTGGGCCGTAGAAGGTGTGGGCATCTCTCCCGATGTATTGGTCGAGCAAACACCAAAAGATGTAATCAATGGCAGAGACCCACAATTAGAAGAAGCTGTTAAAATTGCTTTAAAGAATATAGATAGTCAGTATGTACCGATCAAGCCTGAGCCAAAGGCACCAGTGAGGTATAGGAGGCCTAGGTGATCGAAAGTGTATTTCAAATTTTCGATTGTATTTTTTAAAACTATTTTTACTACTTAAATAGGTATGTTCAGTAAAACAACTTTTGACAGCCACATCCCCGATTTTATCACTTTCCTCTCTGATAGAAATAATCAGGTTGATTATCTCGAATACGAAATACAATCTGCTTGGGCCAAACATTGGAATATCGAAGATATAAATCTGGCAGAAACTTATGAACGATCATTAAAAAGTCAAATTAGTAATCGGCTTTGGCGGTCATCCGATCACGAACCCAAGGCAATAATGATTCACCTGATGGAGTTTGAACGAGAATTTGTAAGAATGATATTTAGAGACTTATTTGATGAAAGTAAAGCTGTAGACCTTCGGATGCAACGATTTGTTTACCATTGCGACCAAATATTTGAAGATTATAAAAAGGTGAATAAATTGACAAAAGTCAGAAGTCACTATCATGATAATACGATGGTATCTCTGTACCTCTTTTTGCAAAACCCAAGTAAATACCTTTATCTTGAAAGCAACCTCATGCAAAGTGCGCTTACAAAATTGGGAGCTAAGAATCAAGCATCGCTGTCTCTAGAATCCCAACACAAAATGGGTACAATCATCGCAAAATTCTTGAACGATAATGAGGCTATTACCCCCATTATCACAAAAAATCTAAAGGATAGAGGAATACCATATAAGAAAAACAATGCCATCACCTGCCTTTTTGTAAAATGGCTATTCCAGTATAAAATTTCTTAGTAGATTTACCTTTTTAAAATGCTTGTAAATGGTAAGAATCGCATTACTCTCTGATAATCATAGCTATTATGGCAAGGAGATAGGTGAAAACCTTTTGGACATAGACGAAATTTGGCATGCTGGGGATATCGGAAGTTTTGAAAGTTTAGATGAATTAAAAAAATTTGGGCCTGTGAAGGGTGTTTATGGCAATATAGATGATGCTGCCATGCGTAGTGAATATCCAGAAAACTTGATTTGGAATGTCGGCAATATCAAAATCATTATGACCCATATTGGCGGTTACCCAGGAAAATATAATAAAAGAGTCGCTCAATTGATCAGAGAACACAAACCCAATGTATTCATTTGTGGTCATTCACATATTTGCAAAATCATACCTGACAAAATCAATAACCTATTGCATTTAAATCCTGGAGCTTATGGATTTCACGGCTTTCACCAGATGCGCACTTTTCTAAAATTTGACATAAAAGAAGACAAAATTGTCAATATGAGGGTTGTGGAATTAGGATTAAGGGTTAGGTTGAATTAGTGATGGAATCGTAAAATTGCTTTCATTCTCAATTTCTTTTCTCCATAGGATATAAAAGTTTAAACGAGTTAAATACAGCCTGATGTAAGATGGTAGCATGATTTTCCTGAGGCAAATAGTCGAAATAAACCTTTACATTTTTACTTTTTGTACCCTTAATTTTCTCCGCTAATAAGTTTGCATCAACCTCCATAACTCTTGGTATTTCAGAAGGAGTCAGCCCTTCCTTTCCAACAGCGATATAAATGTCTGTCTGATGGCTGAACTCTTCAGTCAATACATAGGAGTTTTGATCTAATAATGAACCTTTGTCCCACCATAAACTTGGACTTACAATAATATATTTGTTAAAAAGTGTTGGCTTTTTTAATAGAACTTCTGTAGCGAAAAGGCCCCCTAGCGATTGTCCAATGATCGTTTTGTCTGAATTTGTTTTATATTTATTTTCAATAAAAGGTTGTAGCTCTTTTTCAATAAAACCAATGAATTTGTCTGAATGCCCAGATGTTTTATATCTATTTTTTTCTGGTTGAACAGTAGTTGGAAAGGTATAATCTCTTCTTCTGTCTACGGTCGAAATACCCACAACAATTGATTTTGGTACTTGATTGACCCATTCAAAACTATTAAATTGAACAAGACCAGTAATGTGTATAAAATCTTCATCAGCCGAGCCGTCTAGAAGGTAAATTACAGGATATTTTGTCGTGTCAATTTGGTGATAACCTTCAGGTAAATAAATATTCAAAATTCTTTTTTCTCCAAGTTCTTTGGATTGTAATTCTTCAATTACTCCAAGTACAAAGGGTTTTGTTTCTTCATTTTGTTTAGATTTAATTTTCTGCCCAAAAACAAAAGTAGAGAAAAGACTTAGAGTGAGCGTTATATAAATATTTTTCATTTGTTTATTTTTAATTTTTGATTTTATTTTTTCATCCTTATTTCAAAAAAATTGCCTTCTAGGACTTTACCGTCGCTAACCAAGAATCCATAATTTTCTCAAGTCTTAATTTCTCTAAGATTTGCATCTTTTCAATTATTTTTTTTGTAAAAATCGTTAATATCTTCTTCGATTTCAAATACTATTTTTGAATTATTATCAAACTTAAATGGACAGTTGAGAATTACTTTCATATGATCTATTTCTACAAATTTAAATTAACCCATTACTTTTGAAGTCCTTTTCCATAAATTATTTGACCAGCCCTTGTTTCATTATGCACCCCTTTTTCCACAGTTATTTCCCCATTTACCACTACCCATTTAAATCCAACACTATAAGCGTGTGGTAGATCATATGTAGCCTTATCAGCCACAGTTTTTTCGTCAAAAACCAATATATCTGCTGCATAACCAACCCGCAATAAGCCTCTATCATCAATTCGAAATCTCTGGGCCGGCAAGGAAGTCATCCGACGAATGGCGTCTTCAAGCGTTAATGTTTTGCGTTCACGCACATATCTACCTAATACGCGGGCATTGGTACCGTAAGAACGTGGATGGGTCATGCCAAAACCAAAAACCACTACACCTCCATCACTAGCAATCATCGTATTGGGATACTTTAAAATAATATCTACGTCTTCTTCGCTCATTTTATGATAGATCATTTGACTGCCACCTGATGCCATTAGCTCAAAAATAGTTTCTACTTCATCCTCGGCTGTGGGCTTCCGACCTTTAAGAATATTGATTTCAGAAATGGTTTTTCCATCGATTGTCGAGTCACTTGCTGATTTTGACACAACGGCATAATCCCAGTTTGTACGTTGGTCTTTTGCTAAATTGACAATCATTTCATTTTTGATTTGAGCATGTATTTTAGGGTCTGCAAATCGAGCAATCATCGCAGAATCGCCATCAGCCAAGGCCCAACTTGGAACCAAAGTGCCCAAATTAGTGCTACTAGCAGCATAAGGATATTGGTCAATATTGACATCAATCCCTTCTTGACGCGCTTTTTCTACCATTGCCACCGTTTCCGTACTTTTACCCCAAAGTGGCTTGAAAGCAATTTTAAAGTGAGAAATTTCAACTGGAATCTGCGCTTGACGACCCACCTCTATTCCTTCGGAAATGGCATCCACCACATTCTCTCCTTCATTGCGAATATGAGAAGTGTACACACCACCATATTTAGCTGCTACTTTTGCTAAACCTACGATTTCAGGTGTTTTTGCATAGGTTCCAGGAATATAAATTAATCCAGTTGACAAGCCGACAGCTCCTTGTTTCATCGCTTTCTCAACTAGTTGTTCCATTGCCAACTGTTCTTTTGGTGTCGGATCACGCATAGCTTTTTTCATCACTTGCTTCCGCACATTGTTGTGACCGATGAACGAACCAAGATTGGGTGAAATGCCCATTTTCATCAACTTTTTATAAAAATCAGTCAAGTCATCTTCAGAACCTCCACAATTACCCGTAATAATCGATGTAACACCATCCATTATAAAATTATCGGCTGTTGGGACGCGCACTATGCCACCCTCGGAATGGGTATGGACATCAATGAAACCAGGGGAAACTATCAAACCTGTGGCATCAATAGTTTGTTTTGCCTGGGTAGAATCGTAAGTTCCAATGCCAGCAATTTTACCATTAGTAATACCAATATCAGCTCGAAACCACGGATTTCCAGAACCGTCAATCACTTTTCCATTGCGAATGAGCAAGTCGAAAACGGGATTTTGCGCTGAAATAATTAGATGGCTAAAGAGTGCAATTAGGGAGAATAGGTATTGATTTTTCATTGTTTAAAAGATTGAATTTTGAACCTTAAATCGGCAAAGTAAGAACTGTGAACCGAATATATAACCTAGGAAAACAAATAAGTGAAAGACTATAAAATTTGACATTTTTTAGAAAACTTATTCTATGTAACTAAAATTCCCATCGATTCCAGCAAAAAACCTTTTAAAAAATCTAAGTCAATTTTCAAGTCACTATCACAAAAGTAAATCTATTTTACAATTTTTATAGAACTTGGAGGTAGTAAGTGTCTATAACAAATTGCACTTCTGAAAATTTGGCCTATGTTTTAGCCCGAAGCCCTAAATGGAGCCATAGAATGTTTTTGATTTGGTTTTCCCTTTTAAGGGAGTCAGTGGGTAAAATCAAAAACATTTTTGTGCAATTTGTTATACACAGGTAATAACCATTGTTTTTAAGTCCGTCATCCTATAATAATTTTTGCATTGTCTACTTTAGCTTGCCACCAAAATCTTGCTATCAATCATTAATTTGAATAAAATGGAAGAATAAATAAACCAAAACTCCAACATAACAAAATGCTATACCCCAATATCTCTAAAAAATCAATTATAAAGCCTATAACCTAGTTTAAACTCAACTAAAACCAAAAATAAGTTTAAATTTGCAAAAAAATAAAACCTAAAAGCGAATCGCTATTAGCCAACAGCAAAAGAAAATGTCAATAGAAAAAAGAAAAATCAAAAAAATAATTGATGATGACCTGCAATTTTTAGATGGTCCTAACAGTAGAGGAAGTGAGCTACAAATGGCAACAAAAACCTTTTTTCAATTCCTAAAAGGATTTAGAATGTTGCATTTTGTGGGTCCATGTATCAGCGTATTTGGCTCTGCTAGATTTACAGAAGATCATCCAAGTTATATCGAAGCACGAAAGATGGGTGCCATATTAAGCGAAATGGGCTTTACCGTTATGACAGGTGGTGGCCCTGGCATAATGGAGGCTGCAAATAGAGGTGCTTTTGAAGCCAAAGGCAGGTCGGTTGGAGTAGGGATCAAACTTCCCCATGAACAAGTCATGAATCCTTATATGCAAAATAGTCTAGTTTTAGACTATTTTTTTATTAGAAAGGTATTGTTAGTTAAATACTCATATGCTTTTGTGATTTTTCCTGGAGGTTTTGGCACACTTGATGAACTTTTTGAGACATTGACACTCATTCAAACGGGTATTTTACACGATTTCCCTGTCGTAATTATTGGTAAAGAATTTTATTCAGAAATTACAGAAATGACCGAACGTTTCATCAACGCTAAAACCATATCACCCGAAGATAGAGACTTAATATTTTTTACTGATGATTTGCATGAAGCAGCAGATTATATTCAAAAATTTATTGATAAAAATTATAAAATAAGGATTAAAAGAAAACGATGGTCGATTTTAGGCGAGTAACTTTAGAACCATTATCACTAAAACTCTATTTATAAACCTAGACAATAACAATAAACAAGCACCATGAAGGAAATACAATTTTACAAATATCAAGCTACAGGAAATGACTTCGTATTATTAGACCAAAGTAACGTAGTCTATGATTTGACAGAGAGCGAAGTTGCTCACATTTGCCATAGAAGATATGGAGTTGGGGCTGATGGATTGATGATTTTGAGAAAACACAACCTATTTGACTTTGAAATGATCTATTACAACAGCAATGGCAAACTCGGATCTATGTGCGGTAATGGAGGTAGGTGTATCGTTCGATTTGCTTATGATCAGGGACTAATTGGTGAAAAAACCACATTTTTAGCCGTAGATGGAGAGCACAAAGCCACTGTTTTAGAAACAGATATCGCACTCGAAATGATCAATGTGAGTGATATTAAAGTTCTAGAAAAAGATAAAACTTTTGAAATATACACAGGCTCGCCTCATTATGTAGACATTGTAAATGATGTTTCTGCATTAGAAGATATCGTAACTTATGGAAAAAGCATAAGATACAATGCTACTTACAAAGAGAAAGGGATCAATGTCAACCTAATATACATCATTGACCAAAACAAACTAAAAATAGCAACATACGAGCGTGGTGTAGAAGACGAAACTTATTCTTGTGGTACGGGTGTCACCGCAGCTTCTATCGCTCTTGGCCTGATTAATAAAGACTTAAATGAAGTATTTATTGATGCCAAAGGAGGTCATTTATCAGTGACATTTGAAAGAGAAGGCGAAACATTTACATCTGTAGTACTTACCGGTCCTGCTATCAACGTTTATGAAGGGATTATAAAACTTTAGATAATTGTTCGTATGTTTGAGACCTAATTAATTAAAATACATAATTCATGGATTTCTTTTCTAAGGTTACACAAGGCAAAAATCAATGGTATCTCTATGTTATAGGCTTTATTTTAACGATATTGGGCTACTTTATCGGACAAGCTCCACTAACAATTGTAGCAAATAATTTTGCCAATAAAATAAAAGATAAGCCCAATGCTTTGTACAATGCATTGGAGAGCAATGACTTTGCCAGCCTTGGTATGTCCAACAATTTGACCTTCTTTCTATTGATCATGATGTTTGTTTTTGGCACTTTAGGTCTATGGTTCGTAGTAAAATTTTTGCATAAAAAAAAGTTTATTCATTTAATTACAGCCGATGAAAAGTTTGACATCAACAGATTTATATTTGGATTTGGCATTTGGCTTTGTATCGGTATTTTCTTTGAAGTTGTATTTTACTTGATAAATCCTGTTGAGATGGTATTTCAATTTGATGCAAGCAAGTTTTTCATACTTTTATTGATTTGTATTTTTCTATTGCCCATACAAACTTCTTTTGAGGAATTTTTTGTCCGCGGGTATTTGATGCAAGGTTTAGCCCTTCTTTTTAAAAATAAGATCGTGCTCATGTTTTTGTCATCTTTCCTATTTGCATCCTTGCACTTGATGAATCCTGAGATCGAAAAGTACGGTATCGGTATAATGTTGACGTATTATGTATTAGCCGGAGTAGTTTTAGCGTTATTTACCATAATGGATGGAAGACTTGAGTTAGCATTAGGCATACATTTTGCAACAAACTTCTTTGGAGCCACAGTAGCAACCTACGATGGTAGTGTTTTACAGACCGATGCATTATTTAAGCAGGGAGATATTAATCCATATTTGATGGTGTTGAGTTTGTTGCTATTGTCTTTTACTTTTTATGTATTCGCTTCTAAGATTTATAATTGGAAAAGTATAAAATATATTTTGGAGCCTGTGGTACTATCAGAGGATGAATCATTAATTAGAGAATTAAACGATTAAAAATAAAAACATGATCAACAAATTAAAGCAATTTCTTGTAGCTGGTATTTTTCTCATTATTTGCATATCGATGTTAAGATGGAGTACGGATAAGGACAAAAGTATAAAAGAAAAAGTAAGCGCCCTTTTCGAATTACCACAGATGGTCAAGCCTCCTAAACTAGCAGATAGATACACTTTTGCTGGAGAAAATGTCCCTATGAATGTGGATACCCGTGAAAGAATTGAAAGAGAATTACTGACCAATTCTTACTACCATAATGCTACAACATGGGCTTTAAAAAGACACAGACAATACTTCCCTCTTATCGAAAAAGTATTAAAAGAAAATGGTGTTCCTGAAGATTTCAAATACCTAGCCGTTGCGGAAAGCAATTTGATGAATGCTACAAGTTCTGCAGGGGCAAAAGGTGTTTGGCAATTTATGACACCTACGGCTAAAGAGTTTGGATTGCGAGTAGATAACGAAATAGATGAAAGATACCACATCGAAAAAAGTACGGAAGCAGCTGCAAAATACTTAAAACAACTAAAAAACATGACGGGCAATTGGGTGAATGCTGCAGCAGCATACAATGTCGGTCCTGGTAGATTACAGTCCTCTTTAGCAACACAAAAAGAAAGCTCTTATTTCGACCTTCAGTTGAATGATGAAACATCACGATATGTGTTTAGAATAATGGCAATTCGCGAAATCATGTCCAATCCAACAAAATATGGATATCACCTTGATGAGGATGATTATTACCAACCGTATGATGATGTAAAAAAAGTTACG
This sequence comes from Saprospiraceae bacterium, assembly GCA_022844565.1. Classification (GTDB taxonomy): domain Bacteria; phylum Bacteroidota; class Bacteroidia; order Chitinophagales; family Saprospiraceae; genus JADKBO01. The sequence continues at coordinate 98,946 of JALHLK010000003.1, read as the reverse complement.
ATTGACAATAATACATTAAGTTTGGTCGATTTTGCAAAAGAGCAAGGTACCACGTTTAGAATGTTAAAATATTATAACCCTTGGTTGGTGGGAGACAAACTAACTGTTAATTCAAAAAAATACACGGTTATTATTCCTGAAAATTAGTAAAAAGTAAATATTTAATGAAAAAAATCTTGCTTAAAACAAGCTTGTTTGCTCTATTATTGACCTCATTTGCTTTTGTAAAATCAGATGGTCCTAGTTTGAAGCTGGCTCTTCTAAAATATGGAGGTGGCGGTGACTGGTATGCCAATCCGACTTCACTTTCTAATCTAGCCTCCTTTTGTAATAAGTTTTTAAATACCAACTTTGATCCGAATTACGAAACGGTAGAAGTAGGTAGTATGGAGATTTTCAACTATCCCCTTTTACACATGACGGGACATGGCAATGTGGTTTTTTCAGCACAAGAAGCAGCAAACTTGAGGTCTTACTTGACTTCAGGAGGCTTTTTACACATTGATGATAACTATGGTATGGATCCTTTTGTGCGTCCTGCAATGAAAAGAGTTTTTCCAGAACTGGATTTCGTAGAGTTGCCTTTCAACCATCCTATTTACAAACAAAAATACGACTTCCCAAATGGCATTCCTAAAATTCATGAACATGACAAAAAAGGACCAAAAGGGTATGGTTTGATATGGAAAGGACGGCTGGTTAGTTATTATAGCTACGAGACAGATCTTGGTGATGGTTGGGAAGATGCCGAGGTACATAAAAACCCGGAAGAAACAAGAATTAAAGCGCTCAGAATGGGAGCCAATATTGTACAATACGTTTTTAGAATTTAAAAAATAATATGGGAGAAGCTATAGTCAAAAATGATAAGAAAACCATTAGGGCGTGGGCGTTTTTTGATTGGGCCAATTCTGTTTATGCATTAGTTATTTCTACAGCAATATTCCCTATTTACTTTACTTCTGTATCAGACGAAGTTGTCAAGTTATTTGGTACGGAGATTAATAATGGTAGCTTATATACCTTTACAGTCACCATTTCTTACATAATCATAGCCGCATTATCACCACTATTAAGCGGGATAGCAGATAGTGCCGGAAGAAGGTTGTTTTTCTTACGATTCTTTACCACTATTGGTGCGATCTCTTGTATGTCCATGTATTTTTTTGTTGAGTCTACAGACGTCTGGATCGGGCTTACCTCTTTTGCATTTGCGACTATAGGATTTGCTGGAAGTTTAGTTTTTTATGATTCTTATTTACCCATTATCGTGTCAGAAGATCAATATGATCGAATAAGTGCAAAGGGATATACGTATGGTTACATAGGAAGTATGATTGTACTCCTTTTTATTTTATTTATGAATGAAAAGCCAGAAGTTTTTGGCATGGAGAAAGGTACACTTCCATCAAGAATTGGCTTTGTGTTAGTTGGGGTATGGTGGCTAGGCTTTGCCCAATACACCTTCCAAAGGATGCCCAAAGATCTGAAGACGCCTATCGACTATTCGTCTTTTAACCGAGGATATAAAGAAGTGAAAAAGGTATTCGACGAAGCATTATCTTTTGTAAATTTAAAAAAATTCCTATTTTCATTTTTTTTCTTCATGGCTGGAGTGCAAACAGTTGTGTATGTCGCCACAGTTTTTGCTGATCAAGAATTAAGAATGTCTACTGCAGAAATGATTCTGACGATCCTCTTGATACAAATATTAGGTATAATAGGCGCTATATTGTTCTCTCGAGTATCTGAAAAGTATGGCAATAGACCAGCATTACTTGTCCAAATCGTTGTTTGGTTTTTTGTATGTATAGCAGCATATCTTTGTACTAACAAGTATCAATTTTATGGCATTGCTGCAGCTGTGGGAATGGTGATGGGTGGTATTCAGGCATTGGCACGCGCATCATATAGTAAATTGATTCCCACCACCACTCAAGATTACACTTCTTACTTCTCACTTTATGATGTGGTTTACAAAGTAGCCATTGTAGTTGGAACTTTTTTATTTGGATTTGTAAATCAGCTTACCAATTCTATGCGATATTCGGCTTTGACACTAGCTTTATTGTTTTTATTAGGTTTTATTTTTCTATGGACGGTTAAGTTTCCAGGGCAGGGTGAGGAGAAATTAAATTAGGGAGCTTACTATTTTTAAACCCATAATCTAAATTTGTTGTATTTTATAAGCTGTTCTGAACTATAAATGTTAAAGTTTTGAATCTTAATATAATTTAATCGACGAAATTGATAATGAGAAAGTTATAAGAAAAAGAATTTAAAAATTAAACCATGAAAAATATTCAAAAAAGTCTTTTACTTATTGTTATTGTTATATCACTTTACCAATGTGCGAAAGACGCTGAGCCGATTGATGTAGATTTTTGTTCTCAAATCAAGGTAACTGACATCAAAGTTTTGAATGCTGATGAACAATCAATTACTTTGAATTGGACTAATTCTTCAATAGCTCAATCCTTTAATGTGAAAGTATTTGATGGTTCGAATGTAGTTTTTGATCAGCAAACAATTAATCCAATGCTTAAAGTGGAAGGTCTTCGAGCAAACACAACATATAAAATGAGCATAAGTCCTTTTTGCAATAAAGATTTGCCTTCGAACGGAGTTAAAGAAATCACAGCAGCTACAAACGGTGGTTGTAATGTCGACGCTCCGTTCAATCTCAAAACCGAATATACTGAAGATAAATTATTCAAAGCCCAATGGGAATCTTCTGAACCTAACTTAAAATATCTCGTAAAGCTTCTCGATAAAAACACAAAAGTTGAACTAATAAGTCCTATTGAGACAAACACAAATAGCGTTACATTCGATATTCCCGCAGGTCTAAATGGTGACCTAATAATCCAACCTTTTTGTAAGTTAGACAAATTTGAGGTTGGCAGCAAGAATAGTCTTACAAAAAATATAACTACTGAAAGTATTATAATCTCAACACCTTTTGATTTAAAAGAACTGAATATTAATTGTGATGTTTTTGATACGCTTAAGTCGGATGCTCAAAAATTTTATAGAATGCCTCAATTTTTTTTAAATTTCCCTCCATATTCAAAAACTTCCATGATAAACAAAATACCCATAAATACTAAAGAATTGAAATATTTCTTAATACAGGTGGGTTTGACAACTATTGAGTTTCCGCTTGTCTTCCATAATGAAAATGGTAATATTAAGATATACCACAATTTAATTGGTGCAGATTGTAAATATGATAAACTCACCAAGGTTCAGACCTCCGATAAATTTGAATTAGTTAACAATACTACGGAGGAAATTACCTTAGAAGCCTATAATACAAAACTTGTAATAACAGGTAATAAAGGTTTGGTAAGGATATTATCGATTAATGATTGAGGTAACACACATTAAAGTTACTTATGCATATGAAAAGTCCATTGTCTTAAATTGGTCAAGTACATCAATTGCTCAATAATCAGCTTACCAATTCTATGCGGTATACAGCATTAACTTTAGCCCTTTTGTTTATGTTGGGGATCATTTTTTTATGGACGGTAAGGTTTCCGTGGCAATCTAAAGAATCGTTTCTGAAATAATAATTATCCATTATTTAGCAACAATTGGCTTATTCTAACCATATACTTACTGAAAAATTAGCTTATTAAATGAAGAGAACCTCAAAATTTGTAATCATTTAAGTAAATTTGCGTTTCTATAATCCAACCTGAATGTATCAAGTTTTGATAAGGATATCTTTTATACTTATATTATTGGTAAGTGTTGTCGATTTGACTGCACAAGTCTCATTTTTGGTAAAGCCTAAACCCGACTCTTTAGACTGCAACCAAGCTGATATTATCGGGAAAGCCAATCTTTGGTTTCTCTCTAATGGTGGTGGCACTGTTGCTACAAGCAGCCAATTTTCAATTGTCCCAAGCAAAAGTCTTAGTTTTTTTTTATCAGAGGTTAGAAATTTAAGAGACATTGTATGCGAAAAAAATAGAAATATTGAAGTTGGTTTTACTGTAGTAGATAATAATGGAATAAGAGGTGAGTCAATAAATACTTACTTCAAAATCAATGATGATGGGATAATTGGCATTAGAAATCCTGATCTTAATAAAAGAGACACTTGTATTGAGGATGTAAATCTTCGATTAATCACTTGGATGAATAATGGTGGTAACGGCTTGGTAGCTACCTCATGTACGAAACAAACAAGATGGACAGACTTTATCTTCAATGGCTCAGATGGTTCATCAGGTTCAGGAAGAATAAATGTAGGACCTTTTCCACGCATCCCTTCTAACCCTTGTGGCTGGACATTGAACGTGACATTCTTTGCTCAAGATTCGTGTGGTAACAGAAGAGGATTCCCCGGTAGATATATACTCATTGATAATCAAGCACCAATACTAGACCAAGTTTTAAGAAACGACACGATTGGTTGTAATGAAAGAATTGACACTTTTCTGAGGGTTAAAGATGTATGTGATAGGCAACCTGCTGTTTCATACAGACTATTATCTTCTTCCAAAGGTACAAATCCCGATAATTGTAATTTTTATAACTACACTATAGTTCGGGAATGGAGTGCTACTGATAAATGTGGTAACAAAAGTACTTTTAGTCAAAATTTGGTTATTAGAGATAGACAGCCTCCATCTATTACACTCCAAAAAGATATAACTGTTTTTTGTGCTAACTTAATTAATATCGATTCATTGATAGAAACCAAAGATGATTGTAGTAAGGTCAAGATCAGTTACAAGGATAGCATAGTAAAAACTAATTGTGTAGATCTTTATTACAGAACTTATACAGCTGAAGACGTCTGTGGTAATATTGCCAAGGCTAACCAAAAACTATTCGTTCATAAAGATCAGATACCTATAATTGATCAGCCTTTTACCCCCTTATCATTCGAATGTGTGACTAATCAAAAGTTAGCTTACGAGCAATGGTTAGCCAATTTAGGAGGATTAAAAGTGAGCTCTACGTGTTCTGATATAAAATTTTCATTTGGTTTAAACAATAACTTTCTATTATCAGACCCTACTACTTGGTCAACATCCCCTCCTGAATTTGCCAACTTAAATACCACCAACTCAGACACCGTATTTCACATTATTGCCTTTAATACTTGTAGTCTCGCTATTAAAATACCCGTACTTCTTGGCAAATCTCGACCAAAACCAATATTAGCCGCAAAAAACAAGACACTATGTGTTACTGATAGTATAATGTTAACCCTCGAAAATGTCCAAATTGGCGATTCAATTGCTTGGTTTGAAGTCATAAACAATCAAGCCATAATTATTAAAAATGAAAATAGACCTGATTTAAAATATTTTCCAAAAAATGGCGCCACTAAAATTATAGCATCTACAAGTTTTAAATCTTGCAACCAATTTTTTTCTGACACCCTTGATCTAAGTAAAACATTTATAAAGCCAATAGCAGATAAAATTAAAGACCAATTACTTTGTGAAGGTCAAGCATTAATCCTTAAATCTTCAAATCAAAACAACAAAATCAATTTTTGGATAGATCCAATAGGCAATCTACTCTCGGGTGATAGTGTTGAGGTTGTTGATAAAATCGAAAAAATTGATACTGGTCTTTATAAACATTTTAGCATCATTAATAACTGTAGTTCTGACACGACTTCATTTCGCATTAGGGTTACAGAATCCCCCAAGGTTTCAATTATCAGCCCTAAAATCGACGTTTGTCAAGGAAGTAATTTTGTAATAAGAGTAAGGGCTTCTGATTTTGATAGCTTAATATGGATAAAAGATAAGGTTAGATTTACAAATTCAAAAGTTGATTCTATCCAATTTAATAATGCAAATAATACTTCGATAGGAATTTACCAAGTCCTCGCCTTAAAAGGAGTGTGTAAAGGAGACACTAGCCAAGCGATCAGTGTATCTATAAAAGAGACAATTTCTCTGGATTTTACTGTAGAAAATACCAAATGTGAAGGTGATTCTATCATTCTGAGATCAAAAAATAGTGAATTTCCTAACATAAAATGGGTTACTCCCAATAAAGACACCTTAAATGGATCAGTAGTATTTGTTAAAGCTGTTGATGGTTTGTATTCTTTGAGTAGTGCTTCAGTCTCGGGATGTGCAGCCTCAGGCTCAAAACAATTATCTTTCTTAAAGAGACCAATTATCAATGAATTTAAAAGCAATTATGCTGCTTGCGATACAGGTAAGAAAGATATTACCTTTGAAGTTAAGGTCCAAAACCCTAACCCTGCACTTCAATATCGCGTGCTATTGCCAAACAACACCGTTATTGAAAAAAATACTTTCAATCTTACAAATGAAGCTTTTATTTTTGGGAGGTATAAGGCAATTACTTTTTTAGAAAATTGTGTTTCAGACACTTCTTTCCTAACTATCCAACCCGATGCGACGGTAACAAATATCAATATAGACGTACCTACTCAATTTTGCGACCTTGATACCATCCTGATTAAAACAGTAAATGGGTTCGAACAATATCGTTTTTATATAAATGGTCAAGTTTTTACTCAAAACAACAAGCCTGAATTTAGGTTTATCCCTACCAAGGTAGATAGTCTTGTTGTATTTGTAGAAACTTATAACAAAAACTGTCTCGTTGCCAAATCAAATCCTCAGCTTATCAAAACGGGTATCAAACCAGCCAAACCCACCATTCAGCCCGGCGTTTTTGATATTTGCCTTGCTGACTCTTTACGTCTAAATATACAAAATCCTATTCCAGATCAAGAATATATTTGGTATCTTCCTACAGGCAAAACATTGATTTCCAACTCACTTAGAATCATAGACTTACCAAACAATCTTCAAGGTTCATACCAAGTAGTAGCTAAAAAAGGTACTTGCTTATCGCTTCCATCAGACGCTATCGATGTAAAAGTAAAACCTCGAATACCCATACCTTCATTTCAAAGTAGTCTTCCTAATATCTGTGAAGATGGAACCACATCCGTTAATTTATGCTTGTCGAATATTCCTAAAGACAATACGATTCAATTTGTCATAGAGCAATTACCTTCTAAAAAGATCTGGTCGCAAGGGCGAGATTCATGCATTAATAAGTTGAGTTCCACTTTTGAACCAAACACCAATAGATTAAGATTATACGCTACAAAAGAAGGTTGTACTTCAGATGAATTTACTGATCTAAATATCAATTATACAGTGCAACCCAATATCAAAGCTAATATCGTACCTCCCACCTTTTCAATTTGTAATAACGTCGATACCATCAGGTTATTTAACGCGACCCCTATTGATACTTTGCAGGTAATTTGGCGGGTTTTCAGTTCAGCCAAACTAAAAACATTACCGAAAAATGAAATTAGTTTATCCAACATTTCAAAAGGTGTCAATAAAATTATTCTCACCATAAGTTATCTAGGTTGTAGAAATTTTTCTTCTGATACGATTAATCTTCTCTCCGGATTAGAACCTTCTGTTTTAGATACAACGCTTAACGTTTTAGACGATTTACCCATTTTATTACCTTTTGATTATGACTCAATTAGTAGATTTTATACTGTTTCCTTCAAAAATTTAGAAGGTGGCAAGGTTACAGAAGAAGATGGCCAATTCAAATTTTATCCAAAGAGATTTTTCGAAGGTCCTGATACGATTAGGTACACAATTTGTTTTGGCAAATGTTCCGACCAATGTAAAGAAGGTCTTATTCCCTTAGTTTTTAATAAAGATATAGCATGTATAGCACCCAATGTTATTACGCCAAATGGCGACGGTATCAATGATTTTTTTATTTTGCCTTGCCTCGAGAGTGATCAATGGGGCGGTGCTCAATTGCTTGTTGTAGACCAATGGGGTAATGAAGTATTTAAATCTTCGAACTACCAAAATGATTTTGACGGGACAAAAAATGGGAACAACCTGCCATATGACACTTATTATTATGTCATAAAACCTAATAAGGGAGTTGAACCTTTATCTGGTTTTTTAATAATTAGACAAGAATGATAGGTAAAATACAGATTATAACCATTCTTTTCGCATTGGGTGCACTTGGAACGCTACAAGGTCAAGGCAGGACGCTGAATACCCAATTCATCAATAATAAACTTAGCATTAATCCAGCATATGCAGGGACCAATAATACATTAGATTTTACATTATTGCACCGGTCTCAGTGGGTAGGTATCAATGGAGCACCAACTGCTCAGGTATTAAGCATAAACCTTCCTTCCCTTAAAGAAAATCTTGGGTTCGGATTAAACATAAATCGGCTATCTTTTGGAATAAACCAATTATTAGATCTTTCACTGCCATACAGTTATTCATTGGTAATAAGTGATTATAAGGTCAAATTTGGTTCGTCCATCAACTTAAAATCATACAACGAAGATTACACCAAATCACTCACCACGATTGACGATCGCAAGCTTGATACCAATATTCCTAGTATTGGATTTAATGCCCGATCTATAAATTTTGGATTAGGAGTTTACATTTCTAATAAAACATCTTTTTTTGGATTATCCACCCCTACGTTAATAAAAGATATCCAATTTGCTGATAATGGAGTTATCATTCCCACTTTCAGAACAATTGATATGATGGTCGGTCATCAAATAAAGCTGACACCAGATTCAAAACTTCTGGTACAAAGCATGGGCCGAATCGCCAACAATTATCAATCAATACTCGACTTTAATGCAGGAATCGAACTCAATCAGAAAATTACTATTGGTATAGGAACTCGACTTGGAAATCCTGTGGTCAACTCAGTTACTGCTAATGCTGGCTTTGTGGTACAAAGTGCATACTTGGGATTTGCATACGACTATCCACTATCTCAGCTGAGAGGCCAACAGATAGGAAGCTTTGAGTTAGTTGCCTATTATGCTATTAAACTAAAAAAATCAAAATATGAAGGTATCAGCCCTAGGTTTTTTTAGTTGGATAATAGTTAACCTAAGTTTATCAACTATAAAAGGTCAGACTTCCATAGATATTAACACTCTAAAAGAGGCAAAAATCATTCCTTTCGCAGAAATAAATACTTCTTTCAATGAATCAGCTCCCATTCTAATTGGCCAGTCTCTCTATTACATTTCAGATCAAAAAGAAGGGCAATTTGATCTATATAGCGGAACTTACAAAAGTGGCGAAATCACAAATTTAAAAATATTAGATAAAAAGTTTAATTCACCTCAACACGAAGGCAGCATATGCGAGTGTAATGAAAATCTCTATTTTACCAAATCAGTAAAAAAGTATGTAAACGGTGTGAAAACGGACGGTTTACAGCTGATGACCAAAACAAAAACAGACAAAAAGCCTAGACCACTACCCACATCAAAAAATCTGATGCACATCGCGTGCAGAGGCAACTCAATCTATGCAATTGAGCTAGGGCCTAATAAAATGACAAGCATTGTAAAAATCGATGAAAACGGTACCATCATTCCAGAACCATCTCTTTCCGAAGTCAATTCTAACTCAAATGAAGGATTTTTGAGCTTTATTCATGAAAATATTATGATTTTTTCTTCAAAAAAACCTGGTGGTTATGGAGGGTTTGACCTGTATGCATCAGCAAACATAAATAATGCATGGACTAGACCCCTTCTTCTCCCAGCCCCCTTTAATACACCATTTGATGATATGAGTTTTTCATTATTTGATAATGGAAGAAGCGGACTCATCGCTTCAAACAGACCAGGAGGATTGGGAGGTGATGATCTTTATTTTTGGGCTACAAACCTGCCAATCCTAATGTATAACAAACCAATAGAACTTGTAAAATTTGAAATAAATCTGGTGGATAAACTTACTTCAGATGGTATCAAAGATGTGTATGTAAAATTGTACACCGTAAAAAATATAAACTCTTTAGATATCTTAAAAAGACTAAAAATAGAATCTCTTGATGGCAAAGATACAGTCTCCACCAAAACAATATCAAATTATGTGGAATCATCATCCATATTGCTGTCTTCCAATGAACAAGGTCAAATCACCACACAACTACCATCTGACCAAAACTTTGTAATCGAAATCTTGTCAGGCAGTTATGAAAAACAGTACTACCTACTCACTTCAGAACAATGGACTAAAATTACTGATTTAACATTACCCCTTTCTCCGATTGAAATAAAAAACAACAATGAAACAGAAAGATTGGAACAAAATGTAGATTCCGAATTAGATTCTTGGGTGATAAGAGGGATTTCTGTACTAAAAAACAGTATAAATTTTTCTGAAGATGCAAAATTACAACTAGATGAAATAGTAAGTAAAATGAAAACATGTGAAAACTGCAATTTAGAAATCACAGCCTACTCTGATAGCCGAGGCAATACCATACAAAATCTTAAAAAAACGGAAGACCAGGCATCCACACTTAAAAAATGGCTTTCGTTCAAAGGTGTACCACAATTGAATATAAACACAAAAGGCGGTGGAGATAGCAAAATTTTAAATCAATGCACAAAAGGTTCGATCTGCACTCAAAAAGATCACGACTTTAATAATAGGTTTGAGATTTCACTTGTACTAGCTAAATAAAATTGCCGTTTTTAAAACCAAAATTTTATATAAAAAAAAACATAATATTTCTTTTACAGCCAAGTAATATTTTTACTTTTGCGCTCACTTTAAAAAAGCCTTTACAAAATAATTAACGATCTCCTAACCACGACTATTAACATCATCTAAAGTACTAAATTTTTTATGGAGAATAAGATTTTAAGAATCTTGAATACTGTTTTAGAAAACCGTGGCAAAAAGAAATTACAAGAATTTCATTCAGTTTTAGACCTAAGGAAAGACCTAGATTTAGACTCTCTAGACTTAGCTGAATTAACGGTGAGGCTCGAATCAGAGTTTGAAATTGACATATTTGAAAATGGAAATACCAATACTTTACAAGAAGTGTTTGAAAAACTTACTTTCATAAGTGAGTAGGCCTTTTTACTTTGATCCAATTTTAGATCAAAATATTTCTTATGTGGAACTATTACAAGACATAAGAAAGAGTCCCTGCTTAGATGAATTAATTGAAGAAAAGTGTTTTTATACTTTATTCAAAAAATTAATCATTTCTATTCTTTTGGATCAGCAAGTCACCCTAATTGATGGCTATTTCACTCAAAATGAAAAGGCACATTTACCAATGCCTGCCAAACTATCAAAATATGAATTTGATTTAAATTCATCTCTTAAGACTGAAGATGATTTCATTAATGAATTAAAAAAGCCAAAAATCAATTGGTCTCTCACACTTTATTCTTCAGGTACCACTGGGTTACCAAAAAAAGTGGTACATTCATGGGAATCCATTACTAGACACATCAAAGTCAATGAAAAATATCATGATAGCATTTGGGGATTAGCATATAACCCCTCACATATAGCTGGTGTACAAGTCTTTCTACAAGCCATATTAAATCAGAATCAACTTATAAGATTAATAGGTTGTAACCCATTATCAATTATAGATGTCATATCTTCTTATAAAATCACGCACATCGCTGCAACTTCAAGTTTTTATCGCCAAATTTTACCCATTTCCATTAAAATAGATAGCATAAAAGTCATCTCATTTGGTGGTGAGAAAATTGACCAAAATGTTTATAATTCATTGGCTATTGCCATTCCAAATGCAAAATTTAAAAATATATATGCATCAACAGAAGCAGGGACATTGATCGCTTCAGAAAATGAAATATTTACAATTGATGAAAATCAAGAAAACTATTTGAAAATTCAAAATAATCGGCTATTTATTCATCAATCCTATTTGGATAATTCAGAAAATGATGATAATTCTTGGTATGATACCAACGATCTTGTTGAAATTGTTTCTACTCAACCCCTAAAATTCAAATTCATAAAAAGGGCTAATACGATTGTTAATATAGGAGGATATAATGTCAATCTATCTGAGGTTAAGGATGTGATTCTTGGTTTGGAAGGTATAAAAAATGCGAGAGTATACATAAAACCGAATTCCGTAACCACCAATATTCTGCTATGTGATATAGCAAGTGATTTAGAACTATTAGAATCTGAGATCAGAGGACAATTACGAAATTTACTTGTAGAATATAAAATACCTCGCATATTCAAATTTTACAAAGAGCTGCCTTTAAGCCGCACGGGCAAAGGTGAATAAATGTTTTGGCTTGGTTTTTGCACTTATCCAAAGTCAAAAGTAAATCTATAATTGAAGTTTAACAAGCGAAATATTCATATCGGTAATAATGTAGCGTTAGGTCACAATGTAAAGATTGGTGATAATTGTACGATCTACGATAATGTGATTATTGGCAAAAACACAACGATATGTAATGATTGTATAATCGGAGAACCTTTATCAGATTATTACAATATTGAAAATTATGTTAACCAGCCGACTTACATTGGAGAAAATACCTTAATCAGAAGCCATGCTATCATCTACGCAGGTGCTAAACTCGGTAACGAATTAGTGACAGGTCATCGGATCATGATTAGAGAGGAGACGGTCACAGGCGATCATTGTATGTTTGGTAATAGCGTAGATATACAAGGACATTGTATTTTAGGTGATTATAATCGATTACACAGTTATATTTCGATAGGTAAGTACAGTCAATTTGAAGATTATGTTTTTATATATCCTTACGTAGTCGTGACCAATGACCCAACCCCGCCATCTACAAGTTTAAAAGGTGCTACCATTGGTTCATATAGTCAGATTACCACAGGAGCCGTCCTTTTACCAGGTACAAACATTGGCAAGCATTGCCTTGTTGGAGCGAATTCTACTGTAGGTGGAGAATATGAAGACGATAGTTTTATTACAGGCAATCCTGCGAAAAGATTAGGCCAACTAAGTAAAATGCCATTTTTTAATGAAGATGGAATCAAACACTACCCTTGGCCAAACAATTTTGACTATGGTATGCCATGGAAAAAAGGAGAATTTGATGTTTGGCTATCACAAAACAATGAAAAAATAAAGTAGGTATAAAAAAAAAGCCCGTGAGACTTTTCCCCGGGCATTACTCAATTTAATAACCAAAACTCATTATTCTTTGGTCTAACATATGGTGTGTTTCATTAAATCAACGATACAAAGATATTACATATTATTAATATTTACAATATATAATTCAAATTATTTTAATTAATATTTATAATTATTTATTGTAATGCTTTAAACATTGTTTATCAATTAATTATAATGTATATGTTTTAAATTATTTATTGATAAAGGCATCAATATTTTTAAATTTTATAAATTATATATTTTTGTAATATGATTGATGCCTTTGAATACTTCAAATACTATCAGCCTGAAATGGTTATTTTTTAGTTAAATCACCTAGGTTTTATTATATATATCCGCCTTTATGAGTTATTTTCACAAAGAAAAGATCTAAGATTAGTTTATCTTGTATTACCACATCTTCAAAATATTAAAATAATACGCTACAATTTGATTAAAACTTATCTAAAATATTGCTTTTGTATCCTCTTCTTTGGATTGTCAATTTTTCCTAAACAAGAATTAAAAGGTCAATCTATCGCTAAAAATGAATTTGTCGAAGCTATTAATTCTGTAAGAACATCGGGTTGCAAATGCGGGAGGAAGTATTATCCCCCTATTGATGAAATACAATGGAACGATACGTTATACCTAAGTTCTTTACATTATGCTAAATATATGCATGAAAATAATTTCTTTAGTCACGTAGGACCAAATCAAAAGAATATTGGAGACCGCGTTCAGGATTTTAATTATGACTGGCAGTTTATAGGTGAAAATTTAGGACAAGGCCAATCTGATATTGCGCAGTTGGTAGTTGATTGGAAAAATAGTTTTACTCATTGCAAATTAATGATGGATAATAGATTTACCGAAATGGGTCTCGCTGAATATAAAGGATATTGGGTACTTCATCTAGGGAAACCTTTTAACAAAAAAGAACAAAAATTAAGTCAAAATAAAAATTAAACCATGCATAAAATTATCCTTTACTTTTTAATTCTATCGTCAACTATCCTAATAGGTCAGAAAAAAAATGATCAAAAAGCATTAGAAATCATTAAAAAGACTGTCGATGCCCATGGAGGTAAAAACTATAAAAATCTAGACGTAGCATTTGATTTTAGGCAATTTTCTTATCGCATCAAGTTAAATAAAAACACTTATTTTTATCAGAGAAACTTCACTGATTCTACCGGCAATAAAATAGAAGATGTGCTTGACAATGGTAATTTTACTAGATCCATCAATGGTAAAAAAGTAGAACTTTCTGAAAAAGATCAAAGAAGATATAAAGAATCTACAAATTCTGTAGCCTATTTTATGCTGTTGCCTTATAAACTTCTTGACAAGGCAGTGAATCTTGAATATTTAGGAGAAACAACATTTGAGAACAATGATTATCACAAAATCAAGGTATGGTTTGATGAAGAAGGAGGCGGGCGAGATCATGAAGATATCTACTGTTACTGGATTAATAAACAAACCAATTTAGTAGATTATTTGGCCTATGCCAACGGTGGGCCAAGGCTAAGAAAAGTGATCAAAAGAGATGTGATCGATGGTATAACCTACCAAAATTACGAGAATTACCAAATTTTAGATAAAGAAATACCAGCTAACCTATATGATCAAGCCTTTAAAGATGGTAAGTATAAATTACTATCAAAGATTGAGCAGAATAATTATAAGGGTAAGAAATAGAATGATTACTTCACATACATCTTAGAAGTATAATAGTAAGAGCATTCAGACCCGTAGGGTTGACAAATTTTGTAACTGCGGTTTTTAAACCGTAGATACAAACTATAATTAATTATTGAGTGCCATAGGTACGATCTATATTTACCCACATAAATTGACATAGAGTCAATATATTGGACAATTGTATAATAAGAATTGGTATTACTTCTTTATTACTCTACAAGCAACCTCAACTCCTCTTTTCCCAAACTAGGAAAATCACCAACATCCACAAACTCAGCTGCTAAATGCATCTTATTCTTTTGAAGTGATAAAATCTTTTCTTCAACGGTATCCTTAGCTATAAATCTGAGGACGCTAACTTTATTTTCTTGTCCCATCCGGTGTGCTCTTGCTATAGCTTGATGTTCTACAAAAGGATTCCACCAGGGGTCTAAGATGATCACATAATTTGCTTTAGTCAGATTCAAACCTACACCGCCCGCTTTTATTGACATCAGAAACACTTTACAATCAGGTTGTGACATAAATTTTTGGACCTCCATTTCTCTGTGCTTCCCATCAAGTTCTCCAGTAAGCTTGGCATACCCTATTCCTTGTTCTTGCAAGTATGTTTCATAAATATCCAGATGTTTAACAAAACTAGAAAAAATCAAAACATTGTTTTCTGCTAGAACAATTTCATTTATTGTAGCAGTCACGTCCTTATACTTACTACTTTCTTCTTCCATCCCAACCAGAATCGGATGATTGGCTAGCTGCCTCAAGCGCATCAGGGCATTTAATACGTTTAGACTATTCTCCGATTCACCACTATTCAAAGCGCCCAGTATCTGATTTCTTACATAGGATTTTTCTGATTGATACAATTTACTTTGACCTTCATCCATCTCTGAATACACAACTAATTCATCCATTTCAGGTAAATCTTGTAATACTTGACGTTTTGTTCTCCGCAATAAAAAAGGTCGTATTAGTGAATTTAATTCCTCGATGCGTTGAGGATTTCTATTATTTTCGATTGGAATTTTGAAATGCTTATTAAAAAAAGGAAAATCACTTAAAATTCGCGGATTAATAAATTGCATTTGAGACCATAAATCACTTAGAGAATTTTCTATAGGTGTACCACTTAACGATATTCGTTGATAAGCGTGCAATTTGCTTAAAGATTTGAATATTAAGGAATCCTTATTCTTTATATAATGACTTTCATCTAAGATAATCATCCTAAAATCTATCTTCTGAAACAACTTCTCATCTCGCAAAGCTGTCTGATATGTTGTCAAGACTACATCGAAGTTTTCTAAATCTTGATACTTATGCGTTCTACCAGGACCGGTATGTCTTTTTACCATAAGTTGTGGCGAAAATTTTCTAAGCTCCGACTCCCAATTGAATAGTAAAGATGATGGCAAGACTATGAGGGTCTTGAGACTGTTTCTAAAGCTAGCATAGTTTTCAAATAGCGAAAGCTGTATACTCGGTCCTTTACTTTGTTCCTGATTTAAAATATGGTTTTCTTTCACATATAACAAAAGTGCAATCGTTTGTAAGGTCTTACCAAGACCCATGTCGTCTGCCAAACAGATACCAAGTCCATTTATATAATGATCTATCATCCATAATGCCCCATCAATTTGGTATGGTCTTAAAGTAGCATTTAGACTTTGTGGTAGTTTTGTCATTAAGTCGGTTTCATTGGATTTATTCTCAACTTTTACCTCTTCTAATGCCTCTATGATTGGAAAATTAGCCTTGGATAATAAAATACGGCCATCTTCAATATTAGAAAATTTACTCAGTAAAGAATACTTGGTTATCCATTCTACAGGAATAATAAATACTTCCTCATTGGTTAAAAGGTACTCGCGAGTCCCATTCTTTATATGATTCAAAAGTTTAATAAATGGGATTTCAATTTCACCCACCATTATGATGGCTTTTATATCAAACCAATCTTGAGTCCTAATATATTTTAAATCAATAGTGGCCTTTTGTAACGATATTTTGTGGTTGGATACGGTATGTGGCATAATAATTACACCAATTTTAGCTAATGATTCACGACAATTTATTACATAAGCCAAAACATCAAAAGTATCTTCGACTTCTGGAATAGTTAATCTTCGAAATTCGTTTAAAATAAAACCCAATTCAATGATTTCATCCAGTAATTTAGCTTCTTCTGTTTGATTCCTATTAATTTTATAAACTCTAGGCTGTTCATTTTCATCAATTTCGACCTTGACTTTATTGGTAGCCTTGTCTTCTAACATAAACATAGCATCACCATAATCAAACAACACACTCAACTCTAGGTATGTTGTCATTAAGTTTTCCGTAAATTTCAAATTGATAATAGGCAATGGACTAAGCGATTCAAAGTCAAATCCTGTTGCCTCAATTTCAACCTTGCTTACCAGGTCTTTTATAAATTTATTAAAATACACGGGTATGGTTCGTTGCGGAACAAATATTTCTTTCTTTTTCAAAAAAGGTGATATTTTTTTACCAGATATAACAGAATTGTAATACAAATGGTCTTGGACTATGAGATAACATGGTGAATCATTGAGTATGATAATATTTGTTTCTGCGGGTATCACTAGATGATTTTGGCAATCTAATTGAAGTTGATAATTCATTCCTATCGAAGTTTTCTCAAGTATGATTTTGCAATCAAAATCTTTTCTCGGAATTTTTAACTCTATATCAGGTAAATAGATTTTTCTTTGGATATCATAGTACAGATGTAGATCATTTAACATACTGATTTTGTCGAAAAAGATAGCTAACTCCCTATTTAGTCTACTGATTACACTATTTTTTACTTCCTCATCTTTGAAAAGCTCTATAATATTGGTACGCTTCTTTTTATTCTTATTTAAACGAGTTTCGATAGCATCTATGGTGTTATCCTCACATAGCTGTATAAGAAAGTTAACCTCTTGGCTTGGATGAATTCCAAGACTATCCAATATTTCTTTTGTTACTATTTTGTAAAAATACTGTGGTACACCAGCTTTAGACGTTGCAATAAATACCGCAGGTAAATGAATGGTATGTTCTCCGATGTGTATTGGCTGAATGCAATAAACTAGACTAAACTCGTTCATATAATTTTTAAAATTGGAGTGCAAATATATAATAAAAAAAGGGGTAATCTCCGCAGATTCAACCCTTTTACAGCTATATTTTTACCTTATTTTAAAATTAAGATCCACACATCAAGCATCCTTCTTCCATCGAACACACCTGACCTTGTGGTAAATCTTCAACACTTATCGGTTCCAATTCGATTACTTCTCTTTCCTCAATCTGAGGTGCAACTACAGCTTCCAAAAAAGGTTTATCAACTTCCTTGTTCGCTTGTACTCTTTGATGCTTAGCGCTAAGCGTAAATTTGATAGGATCTACAGCAGCTTTTGACCTTAAATAATATAATCCCGTTTTTAATCCTTTCTGCCATCCATAGAAATGCATACTACTTAACTTACTATAATTTGCATTTTCTACAAAAAGATTTAAACTTTGACTCTGACATATAAATGCACCTCTATCTGCTGCCATGTCAATTAATGCTTTCTGGCTTAATTCATATGCTGTTTTGTACAAATCCTTAATGTCATTTGGTAAACCTTCAATATTTTGTACACTACCATTACTGGCCATCAAAATTTGTTTCATTTCCTCATTCCACATACCTCTTTCGATCAAATCGTTTAACAAGTGTTTGTTAACTACGATGTACTCACCTGAAAGGGTTCTTCGAGTATAAAGATTAGATGTATATGGCTCGAAACATTCATTATTTCCTAATATTTGAGAAGTACTCGCTGTAGGCATAGGTGCTAATAGAAGACTATTTCTAATACCATTTTCGATGATCTGCGCTTTCAATTCGTCCCAATTATATCTATCGGAAGGCTGTACATTCCACATATCAAATTGTAGAATTCCTTTGCTGGCAGGAGAGCCTTTAAATGTCTTATAAGCTCCTTCCTTCTTGGCTATTTCCATAGACTCCGTCAGAGCTGCGTGATAAATTGTTTCAAATATGTCTTTATTTAACTGTGCTGCCTCAGGACTATCAAAAGGCATTCTCATTAATAAAAATGCATCAGCTAATCCTTGGACTCCAATTCCTATCGGTCTGTGACGCATATTGCTGTTACGTGCTTCTTCAATAGGATAGTAATTGATATCGATTACCTTATTTAAATTCCTAGTAATAACCCTAGTGATGTCATGCAATCTCTTGAAATCATACTTCTTTGTTCTTTGGTCAACGTAGCGAGACAATGATAGTGAAGCAAGATTACAAACAGCAACCTCATCTTTAGAAGTGTATTCCATGATCTCTGTACAAAGATTAGAAGACTTTATCGTCCCCAAATTCTTTTGATTTGACTTCATATTAGCCGCATCTTTGTACAATAGATATGGTGTACCTGTTTCAATTTGTGAATCTAATATTTTGAACCACAATTCTTGAGCATTCATTTCTGACCTAGCAAGACCTTGAGCTTCATATTTAGTGTATAGTTTTTCAAACTCCTCACCGTATACTTCGTGCATACCTGGAGCTTCATTAGGACAGAATAAAGACCATTTTCCGCCTTCTTTTACTCTTTTCATAAACAAATCCGGGACCCACATCGCATAAAAAAGGTCTCTTGCTCGCATTTCTTCTTTACCAGTGTTTTTCTTAAGGTCAAGAAAATCGACGATATCAGCATGCCATGGCTCTAGGTAAACTGCAAAAGCACCTTTTCTTTTACCACCTCCTTGGTCTACATACCTTGCCGTATCATTAAATACTTTTAACATTGGAATGATCCCGTTAGAAGTGCCTCCTGTACCTTTGATGTAGGAGCCTTGGGCACGTACGTTGTGTATTGATAGGCCTATTCCACCTGCAGACTGCGATATTTTAGCACATCTTGTCAATGTTTCAAAGATTCCTGATATACTATCCTCAGTCATACTCAAAAGAAAACAACTACTCAATTGAGGCTTAGGAGTACCCGCATTAAAGAGTGTTGGTGTAGCGTGAATAAACCATTTTTCAGACATCAGATTGTATGTCTCAATTGCCGCATCAATATCCGTACCGTGTATTCCCACACTTGCCCTCATAAGCATATGTTGTGGTCTTTCTATTACCTTACCCTCTGTGCGTAAGAGATATGATCTTTCTAATGTTTTAAATCCAAAGTAGTCAAAATCATAATCTCTATCATAAATAATAGAAGAATCCAATTGATCTGCATGCTTTCTGATAAATTCCATTGTCTCCGTACTAATCAATCCTGCCATTTGATTGGTTATAGGATCGACATAGTTGTACAAAACCTCCATTGTATTGGAAAAAGATTTGTCTGTGTTCTTGTGCAAATTACTTACAGCAATCCGTGCTGCTAATAATGCATAATCAGGGTGAACAACAGCAAGTGAAGCTGCCGTCTCCGCTGCAAGGTTATCTAATTCTGTGGTTGGTACACCATTATATATACCTTGTATTACTTTTTTTGCGATTTCAATCGGATCAACAAATGATTGATTAAGACCATAGCATAGTTTTTTAACCCTAGCTGTGATTTTATCAAAACTTACTGCCTCTCTTTTTCCTGTTCGTTTAATTACTTCCATTATTCTTTGATTTTTGTTGTTTTTAAATAATTGTAAATAGTTTGGTATCGGCTATTAGAATAATTGAGTATTAATTTTAAAAGTCTTCATCCATAGAGAATACTTGCTTTTCCTTTTCGACGGTGACCCCAGCTTTTTGGTAGTCACCTACTCTTTTTTCAAAAAAGTTAGTTTTTCCTTGTATTGATATCATATCCATCCATGGGAATGGGTTTTCCACATTGTATATTTTGGTACATCCCAATGATGCTATCAACCTGTCAGCGACAAATTCAATGTACTGACACATTAAATCAGCATTCATACCAATTAATCCTACGGGCAAAGCATCAGACACAAATTCTTTTTCTATAACTACTGCTTCTGCGATAATAGCCGTAACGGTCTCCTTAGGCAATTTACCAACAATGTGATTATTATAAAGAAGACAAGCAAAGTCGCAATGCATACCCTCATCTCTTGAAATTAATTCATTAGAAAAAGTAAGACCTGGCATCAAACCTCTCTTTTTTAACCAAAATATACTACAGAAAGATCCCGAGAAAAAGATACCCTCTACTGCAGCAAATGCAATCAATTGCTCTTGGAATGAACCATTTTCAATCCACTTTATAGCCCAATCTGCTTTTTTACCAACACACGGTATTGTATCAATCGCATTTAGTAAATAATCCTTTTCCTTATCGTCTTTTATATAAGTGTCAATTAATAAAGAATATGTTTCAGAGTGTACATTTTCCATCATAATTTGAAAACCATAGAAAAACTTAGCCTCTGTATATTGTACTGCTCTTACCATGTTTTCAGCCAAGTTCTCATTCACTATACCGTCACTAGCTGCAAAAAAGGCCAACACGTGTTTCACAAAATGCTTTTCATCGTCGTTGAGTTTGTTTTCCCAATCATTGGTATCTTGAGACAAATCGATCTCCTCTGCCGTCCAAATGCAGGCTTGTTGTAACTTGTAGTAGTCCCAGATATCTTGATGCTCAATCGGAAAGAGTACGAACCTCCCTGGATTTTCATCTAGGATTGGTTCGATTGTGTTAGTTTGGACACTCATGGATTGTTATATTATGTGTTAGTAAATGTTTATAATTAAATTATTTATATATGTTTTTTTATGGGGCAACAAAATTACAACATCAAAGTCAGGGAGACAAATTTTTGAAAGAAATTGATATATAAAAATTTCTTTAATATTTAAAACCCTCCTTATAAATTGCTTAAATCAAGTTTTGGACCAATCATCAATTTTTCATGCAATTATGTGCTGTGTTCAATTGATGACACAAATTACGATTATTTTTAATTTAATCTTGTAATAAAAATCAGCATAGTTTTCCACATTGTGTGGATAAAATACCTAACAAGTTGAAAGCTATTAAATTAGAGATATTATAAAAAAGAATAAATTATTATTTTTTTACTTATAAAGTAAATAAAATATCTACACCATTGATTATCAGGTATTTAATTATTTTCATTAAATTATATTCAGTAATTTAAGATAACTTGCTAAATAAAATTTAATTCCTCTAGGTACATGGATGAAAAAAATTAAAAAAATTATAGTTACAAACATTCAAAAGGTCCAACACACAGATAAATTTAATTTTTCCCTCAATTAATCATCTTACGTGTTTTGTTCGAATTACTGACCTTAATCCCAGATTGCGCATTAGAAATTAACTGCAAGAAAATTATGCTTCATATTAGTTTCAGTACTCAATTTTCCGTCCTCAATGCAGCTAAGGCTGCAAAAAAATAGGAGAAGCTAAAATCCAGTTGGTTTTAGTTCACAGCTAAATTGATATTTCGGATATCAATTTTTTACGCTGCTCATGTGCTTCACTACTATTTTGCCTAATTTCCTTTCGAAAAAAGTCTAATGCGCAATCTGGGTTAATAGGTTTTATTTAATTTAATGTTAATAACCATATTTCATCATTCTTATATCATACTTGCACGTTACAAAATAAAATCATATTTTTACGACGCTATGAGAAAGAATAAAATTAAAGTGTTTTTTTGGGTATTGTCTTCGTTCCTTTTTATAAATAAGGGAATTGCTCAAATTAGTCCATATAGTAGAGAAGCTATTCAGTTTACTGGTAAAGTGGTTACGAGTGATGAAAGAGGGGATGTTCTTCCGTTACCATATACCACTATTGCTGTGAAAGGAACGAGTAGAGGTGCCTCCTCTGAAATAGATGGATATTTCTCCTTTGTAGCGCTTAAGGGAGAAACAATCGTATTTAGTAGAATTGGTTTTAAAACCGTTGAATACACAATACCCGACACCTTAAAAGGAGATTATTATAGTTGGATACAAATCATGTCTACTGACAATATCCTACTGCCTGAGGTTGTAATATATCCATGGCCGAGTAGAGAACATTTCAAACAAGATCTTCTAGCAATGGATATCACCAACGAGTTAAGAGAAGCCGCAAGAAAAAATATGGCCCAAGATGTCCTAAGAGAAATGCGCTATGGAGTACCTTCCGATGGCCGTGAAGCAGCATCTATGACATTTAGACAGACTGCAAATCGAGCAACTTTTGCAGGACAAATTGCGCCTCAACGTATTTTTGATGTTTTTGCTTGGAAGCAATTTATCGAATCTTGGAAAAGAGGTGATTTTAAAAAGAAAAAGAATAAAAACGATTCTTCAAATTAATTTGAGTTTTCATCTTACTTTAGTTTTGAACATATATAAAATGTACAAAATTGAAAAAGGAATTTTGGTCTTTTGCGAGTCGTGATCTGGAAGATAGTCTTAAATACTTACGATTTCACAACAATAAAAAAAAGACAAAAAAACCATTCAAAATCCACATATTATTTCTTTAGAGTTCCTTAATCCCGTTTAAACGTATCCCACAAATACGAATTAATCGCTTAAACTCATCCCTCAAAGGTGCATGGATCGTTATGTCTAATCCGGTAAAAGGATGTTGTATACAAATACTTTTAGAATGCAAAGCCATTTGTGTATAGTCAAACTGCTCCGTAAAAAATGTGTCTTGTTTCTTGTTGCCATGAGCTCTGTCACCAACGATAGGGTGAAAAATGTCGGTCATATGCTTTCTAAGTTGGTGCATTCTTCCAGTAAGGGGGTACAACTCAACCAATGAATAATTAAGGTTAGGAAATTTTGGGTAACTTTCGGGTGTAATGGTATTATATGATAATCTTTGATATCTTGTTATGGCTAATTGCTCCTTGCCTTTAAGATTTTTAAGATAAGAAGTGATTTCTCCTTCTGAAGGAACCTGTCCTCGTACCAACGCCCAATAAATCTTCTTGTATCTTTTTTCTTCAAAACCTCTATTCAATTCACGTTGTATTGCTTTACTTAATGCAAATATTAAGACTCCAGTTGTTTTTCGATCTAGTCTATGGACAGTATAAACATTTTTTCCTAATTGCTCTCGAAGTCTTTGTAAAACCACCTTTTCTTCATCCTCGGGTATGAGTTCTGACCAATGGACTACCCATCCGTATGGTTTGTTTACAGCTACTAAATATTCATCCTCATAAATGATATCTAACATGAAAGGTCTAGTTATTTCGAAAACAAATATATATTTTTAAAAATCTATGAACCTAATATTATTCAGTTTATTCTCGTTTACCTAAAAATACAAGTTAACCTTTATTTAAAATCATTCAAAACAAGACGTAGAATAAAGTGTTACATTAAAGAAATCGTATCTTTGCGCAAATTATTTGTTGATTAAAAACTAAAAATCTTCTTCAATCATATTTAGCATGAAAAAATCATATATTATAGCACTTGTATTAATTATTACATCAGTCGTAATTTTCATCAATGCCTCAAAAGATGTGAGTACTTATGGTGACTTCAAAATGGCAGAAAAAGCAAATGATAAAATTAAAATAGTAGGACTTCTAAGTAAAGATAAACCTATTGAATACGATCCTGAAGTATCACCAAATGAAATGAGTTTTTATCTTAAAGACCAAAATGGTACAGAAAAAAAAGTACAACTTCTCAAGGCCAAACCTCAAGGTTTTGAAATGTCAGAACAAATCGTGCTGACAGGCAAAATGATGGATGACACGTTCGTCGCTTCAGAAATCTTAATGAAGTGTCCGTCTAAGTATAAAAATGAAGAAATAGCATTAAAATCGCAATCCTAAATGGGAGAAATAATTTATTCAGGAGAGGTACTTTGGATAGGTTACCTTTCACGGTTATTGATATTATGTGGTTTTGTAGGAGCGTTAATGGGTGCAATAGGGTACTTTTTAACCACAAAACAACAGATTAAGCAAGAAGAACAATCTTGGAAGGTAATAGGTAAAATTGGGTTTTGGACACATGCGATCAGTATTTTAACACTGATCGGTCTCATATTTTATGCTATGGTTCAGAAGCACTATGAGTATAATTATGTCTTTGAACACGTGTCGAATGACCTGCCGATGAAATACATCCTCAGTGCCTTTTGGGAAGGGCAGGAAGGAAGCTTTATGCTATGGATGTTTTGGCATATTATCCTAGGAATGGTCGTGTTTTTTACGGACAAAACCTGGTTTGCTCCTGTTTTAACGATCATACTTTTAGTTGAAGTTTGGCTAACCAGTATGATTCTTGGTATCTATTTGCCTTGGACTGATGACCTAAAGATCGGTTCAAATCCTATGGTTCTAATCAGAGAAATGACAGAAGCACCGATATTTGCAAACGCAGATTACCTTAGTCTTATAGAAGGCAGGGGACTCAATCCATTATTACAAAACTATTGGAATGTCATACACCCTCCGACCACTTTTTTGGGCTTTGCATCTACGTTAATGCCTTTTTCTT
This sequence comes from Saprospiraceae bacterium, assembly GCA_022844565.1. Classification (GTDB taxonomy): domain Bacteria; phylum Bacteroidota; class Bacteroidia; order Chitinophagales; family Saprospiraceae; genus JADKBO01. The sequence goes on along the minus strand of JALHLK010000003.1, from coordinate 73,742 downwards.
ATGCGCTTGCAGGATTATGGTTAAAGGAAGACAAAACTTGGTTAAAACAAGGTATGAAATGGGGACTTTTTTCAGCGGGTATATTAGGTGTAGGTATTCTTATGGGAAGTTTATGGGCTTATGAAGCACTTTCGTTTGGTGGATATTGGGCGTGGGATCCTGTAGAGAACACTTCTTTGGTTCCTTGGATAGTACTCGTAGCGGGTATCCATACTAACCTTATCGCTAACAATACAGGACATGCGATTAGACCTACCTATTTATTTTATCTTTTGGGTTTTGTACTGATCGTTTATTCTACCACTTTGACAAGATCTGGTATTTTGGGTGATACTTCTGCACATGCATTTACTGAGATGGGTCTAGAATGGCAGTTGGCTGGTTTCAACATGTTTTTCTTATTTACGGCTTTGACTGTTTATGGCCTTCGATACAAGACTATTCCAAGTCCAATAAAAGAAGAACCCTTTCAAAGTCGCGAATTTTGGATGTTCGTTGGAAGTTTGGTCTTAATATTTTCAGGTACTCTAATTACAGCATCATCTTCACTCCCTGTATTTAATTCTATAGTAAAAGCATTTGACCCAGATTTTGTTGGCAATGTTTTAAAAGACCCAATAGCTCATTACAATAAGTACCAACTTTGGATTGCTATATTTGTTAGTTTGTTTGCTGGATTGACGGTCTTCTTACTTTATCGAAAAGAAAAGTCTCCAAAGAATTTTTTCTACATTATCGGATTTCATCTTTTATCTGCAACGATTTTAACTTTTGTTTTTTCTAAAATTTATACACTACCAGGATGGCAATTTGTTGTTCTTGCCTATACCGGACTGTTTGTGATATCTTCAAATATTCATTATTTCATACAAACCTTAAAAGTGAATCGTAAAATGGTCACAACAGCCATAGCGCATGCGGGTTTTGGGTTAATGATACTTGGAACGATAACTACGGGCTTAAACAAGTATTATCTTAACAATCCATTTGTGTCGCGAGGTTTATTTGAAAATGATCAACTAGCGGAAGAAAACGTTCAACTTTTCAAGGGTAAGCCCCTCATTGTGCGAGGCCACTACATTACGTATATGTCTGACACACTCATTGATAAGATGAGATATTATGACATTAAGTTTACCAAAATTGATCAAGATTTGAATGTTCTTGATTCTTTTATTCTTAGGCCTACCGCGCAATACTCTAATGATTTTACAAAATTAGCTGCCTTTAATCCAGATACAAGACATTATTTCACTAAAGATGTATTTTCTTGTCTTACCAACCTACCTCCTCATTTAACAGATAATGATTTAATGAAAGAAATGGAAGACTCCATCAAATTCACAAAGTACAATGTAAAATTAGGAGATACCATTACTACAGATATACACAAAATTGTAATAACAGATTTAAACAATGTCCCAACACACCCAGAATACAAGCATGATAAACATGATTTTGGAGTGCAGGCCACACTACAACTATTCAGTTTAGAAAATGAATTTATTCGTGAAGAGATAGCCGCCATTGGATTAGAAGGATCTTTGATTTATTCTTACCCGGCTAAAATAGAATCAGAAAATACTAGGATTCGATTAGACGAAGAAATTTTAGATATATATCTGAGTAAAGAAGAAAACTTAAAGTACGATTTTTATACTGTAAAGCAAGGTGAAACCTTCGAGTATAAGGGTAATACTCTAAAGTTACTAGGTTTTGACAAAGAGCCTGCCACCAAAAATTATGAGAAACAAGAAGGTGATATAGCCGTTTCTGCTATTCTTGATGTAAAAGGAGAAAGTAGCAATTATACATCAAAACCTTTGTATGTGATAAGAGGTTCAAGCCCAATGAGTATTAAAGATTATAATGCTTCAAACGGTTTACACATAAGACTTAGTAATATAAATCCTCAAGAAGAAGCATTTACCTTTAAAATTGCTAAAGATGAGCGGAAGATTGGGTCAATACCAGTACAAGTTGCAACAAATGTTCCCAGGTCAGATTATATTATATTAACTGCTACTGTTTTCCCTGGTATTAATATGTTTTGGGCAGGAAGCTTAATGATGATGATAGGTTTACTCTGGGGTTGGATAAATAAATTACGACAAAAAACAAATTTGGCCGTCGCAACGGAATGAGAATAGGCATAATAGGAAATGGAAATTTAGGGAATGCTTTCTACAAAGTATTGACAAGTCTTAATTTTAATGTTGCTTTATTTGCAAGAAGTCCGGAGGCAACCTATGAAAAGAATATTAAGGAAATCGTAAACCATCAACTAGACCTAATAATACTCGCAGTAAACGACAACGCTTTACAGATTGTAGTAGAATCATTAATCCATATCTCTCCAAATACAATCTTAGTGCATTGCTCAGGTGCTACTCCAATCGAAATTATTGAAAATGAGGTTCACAAAAATATTGGAGTAATATACCCACTTCAAACCATCATAAAGGGCAAGACTATAGAATGGAAAAAAGTTCCAATATTTGTACAAGGATCAAATGAAAATACCCAAGAAAAATTAATAGGATTGGCCATGCAAATAAGTGATAAAGTACACATTGGCACCAATGAAAATCGCTTAATCGTTCATCTTGCGGCTGTTTTAACCAACAATTTTATAAATCACTTGGCCGTACTTTCATTTGACCTTTTAGACAAATATCAAATCGATAAAGAAGTCTTAAAGCCTATCTTAAGCGCTACTATGGAAAAAATATTACAAAATCCTCCAGATTTAACTCAGACCGGGCCAGCTGTGAGAGGTGACAAAATCACTATGCAACGACATCAAAATATTATATCTGATCGCCATCTTTCTAAATTGTATGAACTTTTTTCGGATAGCATAATACAACACCATGAAAAAAAATGAAACCCAAGCTGTAATCTTATTTGACGGTACCTGTATGTTGTGTGATACATTCGTAAGTTTTATAAAAAAAAGAGACCATAACAAAAAATTCAAATTTGAACCTTACCAAAGTGAATATGGTAAGCAATTTCATCATCTCTTTGTTATGGATGAAAATGGCACTGTAGGGTTAATATTGGGTGAAAAAATATTGATCAAATCTGATGCAGCGCTTACTATAATGAAAATATTGGGTAAACCTTGGAGTGGTTTATATGTATTGATCTATATACCCAAGTTTATTAGAGATTCTTTATATAATTTCATAGCTAAACATAGATACAAGTTATTTGGTAGGAAAGAATATTGTGAGTTTTAACTAATAATAATGCTTATGGGATCGAAGTCATATACTTTGACCACCGGTCTTGTCCTACTTAAGCGACATTTGTGCAAAATATGGATGCTCGGGATTAACTAAAAGTTCTTGCTTTAAAGGGTGGATTATCAAATCCATATCTTCCATAGGTATTGCTCCAAAAAGTGGCTCAGAATCACCAGGTAATACCATGGCTCTGCACGTAGTAGCTCGATTTTTAAAACGAACTTGCACATTATCTACTACATCAAATTCTTCTATTGAACCATTAGCCATTTGTGCTTTACGTTTCTCTACAATTGGAAATTCCATTTGCTCTTGGATGACTTCATTGATGCATAAATTATAAGCTCCTGAATCCACCAGCATGTAGATAGACATACGTCTGATTTCATCTTTATCCATCAAATTACGTCTGACCATCTCTAGGTCTCCTCCATTGATGATTTCTATTTCTGCATGTACTAATCCCATATCATCTAATTTACATCTCAAAACACGATAATAAACATTTTGGTTCCGTATTTCTTAGAAATCCAGAATTTTAATCGTTGTTCTTCGCAGTTTACATCTGCGATGCTACACATCGAGCACTTTTAGTATGTAAATTAAATGCTCATATGCTGCCACATAATTTCAAATTCATAAAATATTAGGATAGCAGTTGCAAAACTTGTGAGGCCTTTGCATTACTGCGACTATCGGGGCGTAAATCGGAGCACTAGCGTAATTTACCGAGTATTCCGATATTTTTTGGCACCCAGAGATTTAATCTTTGCAGCTGTTTTTGTTGCGAATCCACCTGCATTAATTTTCTTCTTTTTTTGACCTTTTTCATGGAAAGCACCTTGAGACTTTTTTAGTTTTGTTTCTCCCAAGTAATTCTTTTGAAAAAAAGTTTCTTTTTCATCTTCGATAAAAACATTGGAGACTTCAACTTCCTGTGGAAAAGGCAATTCATCTACCATCTTTTGCATCATGTCTTCAATAATGACTAAATACATTTCTTCTTTAGGGGTCGTGAAGGTTATAGCAACACCTGTAGCATCGGCTCTACCAGTTCGGCCAATTCTGTGGATGTAATCTTCTGGAATAGTCGGTGTATCCATATTGATAACATGCGAAACACCCTCAATGTCGAGACCTCTCGCTATAATATCCGTTGCAATGAGAACTTTGGTTGTACCGTCCGCAAATCCATTTATGGCATTAAATCTATTGTTTTGACTTTTATTCGAATGAATGACTCCAATTTTATTTTCAAAATGTGGAGCGATTATTTCGAATATTTTATCTGCCAAAACCTTGCTGTTAATGAAGACAAGGACTTTTTCCATCGAAGTATCTGTTTGGAGGAGATGCTTCAAAAGATTTATTTTAGTATAGAAGTTTTTTACTTTATAATTGAACATGGCAATTTTCTCGACAGGTGTGCCACTTGGTGCAATTTCTATTCTCACTACATCTTCAAAATAGTCGTCAATCAATTTGCTTACATCGTCTGATAAAGTGGCTGAAAACATAATATTTTGCCTCTTACTTGGGAGAAGATCAAATATGTTCTTTAGTTGGGTTCTAAAACCAAGGTTGAGCATTTCATCAACCTCGTCGATTACAAAACTCTTAACGTTCCTAAGATTTAATGCTCCATTCAATGATAAATCCATCAATCTACCAGGTGTACCTACTAGAAAGTCTAAGCCATCATAAATCAATTTAGCCTGAGCGTTGATATTAGCACCTCCATATACTCCAGCTACTCTTACACTCATATAAGGTGTAAGTTTTTGAATCTCTTCCACTACTTGTACCACCAATTCTCTAGTTGGCACTATAATGGCTACTGTAGGTGCTTTGTTTGTAGTAAACTTCCACAAACGCAATAAAGGTAGTAAGTATGCAAATGTCTTACCTGTACCCGTTTGTGCAATACCAACGATATCCTTTCCGGACATTACCTTTGCAAAAGTAGCTCGCTGTATTGGGGTTGGATATATGATGCCAAGATCATTCAAGGCATTGAATAGTTGCTTATTTATATTAAGATCTTCGAATATCAATTTTTCTTTTTAATTTTTTGCAAAGATACAAATAAAAATTTCCTTTGACTCAAAAAAAGCTATTAGACTTGAGCAGTTAGCTTTTAGCTTTAAAAAAATGGTTGGACACTTTAACTAGTAAAAAGTATTATATAAAGTTATTTATGTTTTGCCCACCAATTTTATATCTCCCAATTAAATCTTTGTAGCTTGTCTTGCTATAAGTTGCCAATTATCCTTTTTGTTTTCCCAAACGGTCAGAACGAATAGTTTTATTTCACCTAGCTTTCCTCCGTTATTAGTAGATGCACTTAAGTTGTGAGTAACTACATAACTTGACTTCCCAACTTTTTTAATTACTCTATTACTAATGTCAATTTTGACAAAATCTGATTCTCCACTTAGTAATCCCGACATAAGAGATTCCCTTGTATCAACTTTACCTGAAGAATGACTGTAAACCACATCAGGAGAAATAAGATTTTTCAAGCCTATTTCACTCGGATTTTCTAACAATTCAATGAGCTTATCAAACGAATTCTCAAGACTTTTAATCTTTTTGTTTTGGCCTTGCATTGAAGAGAGCACGAACATCAATAAAACTGCAATAAATATATTTTTCATTTCTAAATATTCAACTTGTGAATGGTATTTAAATATTAAAACGTAACTTTTTGATCTTACATGCAAGGCTGCAAATATAAATTTCATCATACCATAATTTTTTTTGAATTATAATGTATAAAATAAGAAATAAGCCATAAAAAGATAATTCTAGTAGCATCAAATTATATTTTTCCACTACTTTTATGATCTCAATAAAGAAGTAAAATTGCAAAATAAAACAATAAAGGATATAGCAAAAACGCTAGGAGTCTCCACATCTACTGTATCAAGAGCACTTAGTGATAACAAAGAAATCAGTCTCAAAACTAAACAAAAGATTCTTGCATATACAAAAGCCATAAACTACATCCCTAATCCTATGGCATTGAGCTTGCGAGGCAAAATAAATAAATCCATAGCCATAGTTGTTCCAACGCTTCACAATAGTTTTTTTTCAGATGTAATTGCAGGCATTGATTCCATAGCTCATAAAAAAGGTTACCACATTATTATATTCCAAACCCAAGAGACTTACAACAGAGAAGTAGAAGAAGTACTTCAAGCCTTGGGAAGAAGAGTAGATGGTATAGCTATTTCACTTTCTGGGCAGACAGACAATTTTGATCACGTGATCAAACTAATAGATGATAAATTTCCAATTGTTTTTTTTGATAGGGTTCCTACATTTGAAGGGGCGCCTAGGATCACTGTAGATAATTTTAGACTTGCGTATGAATGTACTCAACAGATGATTGATAGAGGATTTAAAAAATTTGCACATGTTGCCACCCCGCTTAATCTCAACAACATTAGAGAACGCCATGAAGGTTTTGTGCAATGTATAAAAGATAATCACCTCCAATTTGATAAAAGATTATTAAAAATTTGTAATTATGATCCATTACAGGCACATAATGCAGTAAAATGTCTAATTGAAAATTTTAAGATAGACGCCATATTTACAAGTAGTGATAAAATCACAATTGATACTTGTAGAGCTTTAAATGACTTAATGCCAAATGATCATATTATAACTCAATTTGGCTTCACTAATTTAAGTACAGCTGATCTAATATCACCTCCAATCATTTCGATAAAACAGCCCGCTTTTGAATTAGGGGCTATTACCGCTGAAGTATTATTACACAATATCGAAACTACTGAATACGAGAATTGGAAAACAGAAGACATAAAAATTAATTAACTCTTATCATTTTTCCACTGTGCAGTTGTCCATGCTTATCCAATATTTGGACGATATAACTTCCCTCGAGTAAATGTTCGACATTAACTTTATTTTCTATTAAAAAGGATGTGTAAAGATAAAGCTTACCGTTAAAGTCAAATATCTTTATCCATTTTGTATCCTCAGGAATTTCTAAAACATCTTTAATAGGATTAGGTGTAATAACGTATTGATCCTCCATCTTTTCATCGATTCCAGTTACAGAACAAGCATCAATGGATGCCTTGACCAATGATCGTAATTCTAACAACTTTGGATACATAAAATTGCCAGGGCACTCCGTAGCACACCCATCTCTATGCCCACTTATATTATTAATGTTTACCCCAGAATGAGTACTTTGAGTCATCGGGTTTATCTTACTATCACAAGATTTCCAAAATAAAATCTGCCTTAATGTCTTTAATGCTGCCTCTGTAGGCTCAACGGTACTCAAATTACCTAACATACATACGCCCATGGTATTTGTATTTTTACCACAAAAGTGAGCACCTACTACATTATTACCTCCACCTCTACCTTCATAAAGCACACCGTTTGGGTCGATCAACCAGTTGTAGGCAATATCAGAAAAATTGTTTGTATTCACATGAAAATTCCAAATACTTAAGACTACATTCGCCCAATTATTAGACGTGTTTGTACTAGCGGCATGATGTACAATCAAATGCGTTACATCTGCATACCTGTATGATACGGAGGTATTAGGAGCTTGCCATTGATCTCGACTTTTAAAAAGTAAAGTATCACAAAAGCAATTTGCTAAACTTGACATCTCAGAAGTTTTATCTGTTAAAGATTTTTGCATTGGCACTATAAAAATATTTGAAGTCACATCGATCTCCTCAATTAAATTAGAAGGAAGTATTTTGATTTCTTTAGCATTTTCAGGAATGTATAAAGGCAGGAATGTACCCCAAGAACCATCCGTTTCGAGATGAGTATCGTTTATAAATGTTAATTCCTCTGACCATTTATTTTCATACGATAAGTACTGCAATTTAAAACTTGGCCCACTTATTTTCCTAATTCCATTCCATTTTAAAGATACTGCTACCAATTCTGGCGTCTCCAATGCTTCAACTTTCATGTTGATAACATTGCTCCTTTGGGCAGGACTTAGTGTGAACTTTTCAAATTTGTTATAAAAAGGCTGGCCATTAACATTATAAATAAAAATTAAAAACAAACCACATAAAATAAATCTTATCATACTCAAAGTACTTATTCTTTAAACTTTTTGATCCAAACCCATAAAACTAATATTTTTTAAATACTAATGAGATAAATATTTAGATCAAATATTTTCTTTGCTTAAATCTATGTCTAAGTTCTGTTTTTTGCAGCGTCCATTCTTATCATAATGGCCACTAGCAATGTAAATGAAATAAGGGAAGTTCCTCCTTTTGAGATAAAAGGAAGTGGAATACCAATCACTGGCATAAGACCGATAGTCATGCCTATGTTGATAAAGAAATGTATAAACAAAATACCTGCTACAGAATAGGCATAATTTCTTATGAACTCCAACCGAGATCGCTCTGCAATTCGTATAGATTGAATAATGAGTAAAGTAAATAATAAAATCACACTGAAGCCTCCAATAAATCCTTGTTCCTCACCAACTGTACTGAATATAAAATCGGTGTGCTGTTCTGGCACATAATTCAATTTTGTCATTTCACCTTTAAGGAAACCTTTACCTTCAAAACCACCACTTGCTATAGCCATTTTTGAATTAATCAGATTGTACAGTGAACCTTTAGGATCGCACAGCTCGGGTCTAAGCCAGACATTTATCCTATCTTGCTGGTGAGGTTTTAAAAAATTATTAAAAGCAAAATCTGTGGAATATGCAAGTCCTATACACAACGTTACAATTGGAATAAGTACATTAGCTAACTTTAATTCTTTTTGACTAAATAAAAATGCTAAAATACCAACTACAGAAATTACTGGAATCAACCAAATACCCAACTCAAACTTACCAAGATAGCTTAAGTAAGTAGCAACAACGGGAAGCAATGCTGTAGCTATACCCGTAATATTGGGTCTATAGTTTAAAATTAAAATTGCAAAGGTTGCCAATAATCCGTAAATCACAATATTTAAAGGACCAACCAATATAGAAAGAATAAAAATAGCTAAAAAAGAAAAACCAACAATATAATAAATACCGTCTAGTCCCTTTCTATAAAGTAAAAGAAAAAACGAAAAGAAAACCATGGCACTTCCAGGGTCTGGCTGACCAAGGATGATTATGATTGGTAAGAAAATAATTGCTAAAACGGTTAATAAAGTTTTTCTTTGTTTGAGGTCATTTTTATTAAACGACAAATATGACGAAACGGCTAAGGCTGTCCCCAATTTTGCCAATTCAGAAGGTTGAAACGAAGCTGGACCTAGAAAAATCCAAGACTTTGAACCATTTATTTCTTTTCCAATAAATAATACCAAAATCAACAATAGAATAGAAATGCCATAAACTACAAAGGCTAAGGTATTCCATAATTTCCAGTCGATTAACATACAGACTCCGAAAACGAGCAAAGACAATATTAAGAAGATTGTTTGTCTTCCCATGTCTGTAGTAAAATCGATAAATGTGTAAATATTCTCACCATCATATAATGCTGCATAAACCATCAACCATCCTACGACAATAAGGCTCAACAAAATCACTATACTCAGACCATCATAACCCGACTTTATTACAGACTTTTTTATCACTATTTACTTGGTATTGCTCTCGATTAACAAGAATTCTTTTTTATCTATTAATTCAGAAACAGGTGTAGACATCGGGAAATGCTTTCTTATATCATGAACTGCACTAATGGCATCATTTTTATTCCAATATGCTCCTACCCTAACCTGATAATTTGGAGCAATATGTTTCCACGTGATAGGTAATGATGGAAACAATCTGAGAAAATTCTTTCTTGCCTCATCCATTTCTCTCCTATCTGTTGTAGTGATGATTTGAATTCTGTAACCATCGACCATTCCATTTTGCAAATTAAACTTTACAAATTTCTCCATCATTGTAGAAATTGATCCCGTTTCCTCCAAGGTGACGTTTCCTTGGGCTTTTACGTCCATGACTAAAAAAGAAAGGAAAGAAAAAAGAAAGGAAAACAACAATTTATTTTTAGAATTCATTTTAGTTTAATACTTTTTAAATCGAATTGGATATTGCCACAAAGATAAAACAAATTTGTGCTTATTTTATTTTAATTTTATGGAGAATACTTCATTTTGGCACACAATTTCAATGTGTTTACTGCAAGAATGCTATCTTTGGGCATTAACATTTTTAATTGTAATTACTGGGGTATATGTCAAATACCAAGTTTTCTTTGAATAAAAATAATAAAATTGGCTGGGAAGAAATTTGTAACTCAGACAAAAGTATATCAGTGTTTATGTACCCACTTTGGTTAGATGCTGTATGCAATTCATGGTCGGTCAATACTTTAAGTGATCATACTGGTAAAATTATTGGGGCGATTGTGTATCACTATAAAACTAAATATGGCATAAAAATCATATTAAACCCCAATATGACACCATATCATGGTATTTGGATAAATGGTGTCTCAAATTCTTATGAAAAAAATATAATATCCACTCAAAAAGAAATAACATCTCTATTGATTTCCTCTATCCCTGATGCATCTTATATAAACCTACGACTACATCCTGATATCACGGATACTCAGATATTCAAATGGGATGGCTATGACGCAAAAGTTAGGTACACATATCGTTTGAAGCACCCTATTGATATCGAAACAGCCTGGAAAAATCTTGAACAAAAAAAAAGAAACGGTATCAGTAAAGCAAAAACAGACTTAATCTTTGAAGAGTATACCGATATCGGCCAACATCACAATTTGGTAATGGATTCTTTTAAAAGAGCGAAGGTCAGTCACCATGTAGATCTCGAGGTTTACAACAAAATGTACCATAACTTAAATTCAAAAAAATTATCAAAATTATTTTGCGTAAAAGATCCTAATGGCCTAGTACATACGTCTTTACTATTGGTACAAGACCCTTCTACTGCGTATTTGATAAGTCATGGTACCATCTTAGAACCCCATAGAGGAGCTACTTCTTTGCTACTGTGGCAAGCTATTGTTTATGCCGCGGAACAAAATATTTCTTTGGATTTTGAAGGTAGTGACCTGAAACGAATTGAGTCATTCTATCGCGATTTTGGGGGTAATCTCACCCCGTATTACCAAGTAATAAAAGTCAAAAATAGACTATTTAGAGCCTTTTTATCACTTTTGAATAAGGTATAAACGCGTTGAAATGAAAGAAATTCTGATATATTACGACAAAGAGATAGAACAAACAAAGTTAGACTATGTCCTCACCAATATCAATATCCATCCTTTTTGTAAAGATACAATCCACTTTTCAAGTGCAAATAAGATTGAAATAGCAGACTTACTTTACTCTAAAGATGCTATCAATCAAGAGCATCAATTTAAGATGTTTGCACTAAAGAAATTGTTATTAAAAGAGATTGATACATCAGCAATTTTTGAGTTACATCAAGTTTTAGATGGTGGCAAAATGTTAAATTTTGTTAGTGTAAATGAATCTAAAAAAGATACGCTTTTAATTGATAAAATAATTTATGCAGATTTGTTTGAAACGCTGTTCTTCCATTGGAGCAGGTATGAAGAAGTAGTTTTTCCTAAACATCAAAGAAATGAATGGGATTTAATGCCTGAAGAAGACTTGTTTGTTGTGAAACATGATCTATATCACCAGCCTTTTCTTGATGATTTGATACTTTGGTTTGTCAGGTTGTTTATTCCGGACCACCAGCCCAAGCACATATTTGAAATAATCCCTACCTTTGATATTGATTACCTTCACTTTGATGAGCTTTCTGTTGTGGAGAATATTCGAATATTTTTATCTATATTAGTCAAGGGCAACAGACCATTAAAAGGAGGTTTAGAATTTTTTAAAGCTTTGTTCAATAATAAAATTGATCTTTCCTTCTTGGATCATTTTTCAAGTAACGGAATAATTTACATTCTTTGTGGAGGAAAACATAAATTCGATTTCCCAAAAAGTAAAAAATCGTATGAAAGAATTGTTTCCTTAATTAATGAATGTCACCTTCGAGGTATTGAGATTGGAATCCATCCCAGTTTTGAAACAGCCTATTCATTTGAAAAGGTAAAAACTGAAATTGAACTTCTATCTGAGATGACAAAAAGCAAATTAACAAAATCGAGGCAACATTTCCTCCATATTGACTATAAAGATACTATTCCATTATTGGAAAGATTGGGTATCGAAATAGATAGCTCTACTGGATTCAATCTACATGTTGGATTTAAGGTTGGGACTAGTTATGCGTTTTATTATTGGAATTGGGAAGCCAATAGGATTTCTAGTGTCTTGGGAAAGCCACTTGTTTGGATGGATTCTGCTCAATGGTATGAATCCAAAAAACAAATAAACCGATACAAAATTGATACGATAAAATATTATCAAGAGCAGCAACTTGGTGAAATATGTATAAATAATCATCCTATTTTTCAATCCAAATTGGCTTGTTATGAATAAGGTGAAGAGGGTTTTATTTATTTATAAAATTGATTTGGAAAATGAAAGTCATTTAGGTATATTTAATAAGCTTCAAAATCAAAAAGTAGCGTGGCAAAATCAAGGATACAATGTAGAATCTATTACAGTAGCAGAAGTTAAAAAAGTAACTAAGATAGGTACATATTCGAAATTTCTGGATTATCATTTAAATCTTTTCTTTTTCAAGTATTGCCATACTGTTGTAACGAGGATAGTGGATAATCTCGATTATCAGTTCATTTTCATTAGACATATACCTTTAGCAATTGGTTTAAATAGATTTTTAATATCTCTAAGAGAAAAATTCCCAAATGCTAAAATTATAGTTGATCTTCCTACTTACCCATACATACACGAATATAAAGGATTGAAAAAAGTTTTGGCCCAATATTTATTGCCAAAAAACCTAAGCGAAAGATGTGATTTTATTACCCATTTAGGCCCCGAAAAAGTGCTATTTGGAGTACCTGTTATATCCATTATAAACTCAGTTGATACGTCTAAATTCAAACTCAAAACTCAATTTGACAAAAATTTAAAAACACTTAAATTAATAAGCGTTAGTTCACTATGGAGATTACTTGCCTTGCCGGATTTAATAATAGCAATTAAAAGATACAACGATCAATCAAAAGATAAAAAAATATTCTTGACTATCGTAGGAGATGGCCCTCAAAAAAAAAGCCTTCAAGACCAAGTAGATTCTTTACAATTAACTGAATTTGTAAACTTTACAGGATTCCAATATGAAGATAAACTTACACAGCTAATTAACCAAAATCACATGGGTGTTGGTGTTATTATTAACTCAGAATCTAAAAATATTCTGTACACACAAGCACTTAAACATAGAATGTTTGCCGCTTACGGACTGCCCTTTTTCACCAATATAGTAGATCCCGGATTTGTAAACCTAAATTCGATTTTATTATTACAGGATCAGTCTATTGATGTTAAACTTTTAACTAAAATATTTGATTGGCATTTGACTAATATCCCTCATTACGAAAATATAACTAAAGATTTAAGAAGTTTTGCAGAAATTAATTTAAATGAGCAGATTAATGTGAAAAAAATACTGACTTTTGTAGAAAAATTAAACAACTAATGGATCAAAGAACAAAAGGCATCTATGCGACCATTATTGCTGCAACCATTTGGAGTACGGCGGGACTGTTTATCAAATTACTAAGCCAAGATGCTTTTACCATCCTATTTTATAGAAGTTTATTCTCTGCAACTGCATTTCTGTTAATTCTTGGTAAACAAGCATTATACGTCAATAAACTTACTGTCATAGGAGCATTATTTTATGCCCCACTGATATTTTGCTTTGTTACATCTACAAAACTTACTTCGGCAGCAAATGCTATTTTTATACAATATGCAGCACCTGCTTATGTATTAATCTTGGAGCCCTATTTATTAAAAACCAAACTGAGACGAATAGATATTTTAACGGTGATCCTGTGTATTTTTGGGTTGTTACTATTTTTAATGGATGAGTTTGAAAAGCCAGACAACCTATTGGGCATAGGTTTGGCATTCATCTCCGGCATTATGTGGACTGGACTCGTACTTTCACAACGTAAAAATGAGGCGAAGTATCAAGGAGGATCTATATTCTATGGCAATATAATTGTTATTTTATTCATGATTCCTTGGTTTCAAGCTTCACCCTATCCACAAGGTACTGAATTAGTGTATTTATTGTATTTAGGATTTGTCCAATTGGGCTTAGGCTTTATTCTGTTTACTTATGGCCAAAGACATATACCTGCCATTGATAGCTCTTTAATCGCTATGATTGAGCCTTTATTGAGTCCAATCTGGGTCATTTTAGGTTATGGCGAAGTACCGTCAGTTTGGGCTTTTATCGGGGGTGGTATTATCTTGTCTTCTTTAATATTTAGAATGATTTGGGTCAGGAGATTAGGAACTTAGCTTTTGCATTTTTAGTCTCGTCAATTGTGATGAAAGAGGTAAAGCCAATAATTTTGAACTGCTAATTCGCCTATAATGTGGTCCCACTATATAAGTTGACAACAAAAATGTTAGTAACTTTCGAAAAATTATCAAAAAGATGAAAATAGAAAGAAGGTATGAACTGTATTAAGTTACACTGCAAAATGAAAGAGGTGGATTAGGAAATATGATTAAGAGTCTTTCCATGAATATTATAGTCACGCCATCTACAGCAGTAATAAGGTACAGGTTATAAGAGTTAGTGGGTATTGGACAACAAATATTTAAAATGAATAAATTAAAATTTCTCATCACCGCCATTGGCACACGCGGAGACGTCGAACCTTTCCTTGCACTAGGTCAATTATTGATGGATCAAGGACACGACATAGTCATGGCTTTCCCAGAGCAATATGCACATTTGGTAGATAAAAACATTCCATTTCTAGCGTATACGCCTGATTTCCTCAAGTTATTGGATAGTGCTGAGGGTAAAGATATTATGACGGGATCTCAGGGTTTTGGGAGTAAATTTGGTGCGTATTATCGATTGTATAAAATGAGTATTGGTGTAAATAAGACACTTTCAAAGCAGCAATATGATTACTTCATGAATGAAAATCCTGATGTGGTGATCCATCACCCAAAATGTATCTATCCACCATTTTGGAGTATGCAAGATGGAAAAATTTCAATTATGGTTAGTCCAGTACCGTATTATTTGCACTACCACCCCAATGGAAATAGCTTAGGTTTTTCAGTTTTACCAAAAATATTCAGGAAATTGACATATCGAATTGCAAATTTTGGATTAGCAACCATGGTTAAAACTATGAGTAAAGAGTGGAATTTGAAAGAAAAATTGACCAGTTCACTTATAATTCAACGATATATGAGCTTACCTTTTATGTACACTATTTCACCAACTTTATTTCAACCATACAAAAAATGGCCCGAACATGTAAAAGTGTTGGGATACTATGAAAGAGATAGAATGAAGGAATGGCACCCTTCTAAGGAATTGCTTGATTTTGTAGAACGGCATCCTAAATTAGCATTTTTATCTTTTGGAAGTATGATCAATAAAAATCCTCAACAAACTACGGAGACATTCTTAAAAGTTTTTGATGATCTAAAAATCCCCGTTTTGATTAATACCGCAGGCGGTGGTTTAATTAAAACTGATACTAAAAGTGACCTTGTTTTATTCGTTGATAATATACCATACGAATGGTTGTTACCAAAAATTTATTGCACTGTACACCACGGTGGTTTTGGCACGCTACATATGGTCTTAAAATATGGCTGTAGCACGATGATCATCCCACATATCATCGACCAATATGTGTGGAATGATATAGCATATCAGATCGGTGCGGGTCCAAAAGGTCCAAGTATCGATAAAATCAATGAAAATGGACTAAAAACAAAGATTAAAGATTTATGGCAAAATGAAGCATACAAACAAGCCTCGAAAAAAATATCAGAAAAAATGATGGAAGAAGATAAAAACTCCAGCCATCTACTTGATTTTATACAAAAGTATACTAGTGTTCTGTCCTGATAAAAAATTCAATAAAATGTCGTCCTTTTTCAAAATCTCTTCGTTAAAAATTCTTAGCGTAGCGCTGCTATGCCGCAAATTTTTGCCTTGATATTTTAAAAAATTACTTCCATTTTAATTTAAATCATTATCTGGTCAGAGCACTTGTGCAATTTCAAGATAAAAAAGATACTTATTGAATTTTCGTAAGATATAAAACAAGTCCTAAAACCATGATACCACACCATAAATAGATCCTGGCCAAGGAATCATATATAAAATCACTATCAAACCAATACCATAAAATATTGTGATCGTTTTGGCACTGTTCTCAGGTAATTGTCTTTTCGCCCGCATGTAGCCAATCGTTATGAGTATAATACCCAAAATCATCATACTTATGTGCTCAACTAGAAAAAACCTAGCAACACTATCCTTCATGGCAGCACCTTCAAAAATTACTTTTGGACTAATAAAGTATAACACTAAGCCTAAGATTAATTGAATATGTGCAATAATCAAGGTGATCAAAGCCCATTTTTTATGTTCTTCCCAAAAAGGTTTTTTACCTAGCCACTTTGTGAGTGCTAAAACAAGGGTAAGGAGAATCACCACTAAAAAAATCCATCTTAAACCAGAATGTGCGTGTACAAGACCTGAATACATGATTATTTAATTTTGATATGGTGTAAAAATAGGGTTAAACTTTAGAAACTTTACTTTTCTTTTGAAAATATTTTGGATTCACTATAAGGAGTCCGAAACTCTCACCATCTTCTTTCGTAGTTTTCACGTGATGTGCACCATGGGCCCTCAGGATTGCTCTACTGTATTTTGAGTCTAACTGCTTAAACCACCTAAACCGCTGATGAATGTAGACATCGTGAATTAAGAAGTATATCAACCCATATATTGATATGCCAACTCCCACGTAAAACAACCAACCCCATTCTGCAAAATTGGAACCAACGATATAAGAAATCGCACTCGGGATCGCAAAAACCAAGAAAAAAAGATCATTTTTTTCGAAGAAACCTTCTTTTTCGAAATGTGGTTTGTGGTGATCTTCGTGCCAAATCCACAACCAACCATGCATCAAGTATTTATGAGCAAACCAAGCCACAAATTCCATTACCAGTACCGTTGCAAAAACAATAAGTGTATTAACTAACATTCCTATTTTTTATAATTGAACAGCAAAAATAACATCTTTGTTTGGTCCTTTTCCAAAATTTTATATCTATTCATCTATAAATATTTAGAGTTCACCTAATTTTATCGAAAATACACACTTTTAAAATTATATTTGCATCTTAATTAAAAAATTGCACCGTGGCGTATTTTATTTATTTGTTAGTAGTATACATCTTGACTTCTATAAGTCTATATTTCCTATTCCCCAAGGCAGGTGTTGAAGCTAAAAAAGCACTTATCCCAGGGGTAAACTTTGTGGAGTGGGCCAAGTTAATAGGCAAAAAACCTATCAACACGATTTGGATGTATGTACCTATCGTCAATTTTTTTACCTACTGTGCCATGGCTGTGGATCTAATGAGATCATTTGGCAAGACTTCATTCGGACACACAGCTGCCTCCGTTTTTGCAGCTCCAGCCATTTTTTATAAAACGGCTATTGATGGGAGTAAATACCTAGGCCCGATCTTGACAGAAGAAAATGCTTTTAAAGCAAAATATGATAAAGCAATTAATGAAAAGGACAAATATGCAATAGAAAAATTAAATAAAGAAAATCCGTATAGAAAACCAGCATGGAGAGAATGGGTAGAATCCATATTTTTTGCTGTCTTTGCTGCTACTTTTATTAGGATGTTTTTGATAGAAGCATTTGTAATACCTACACCGTCAATGGAGGGATCACTCAATGTTGGTGATTATTTATTTGTGTCAAAAGCTCATTATGGTATTCGCACTCCGAGTACGATAGCGATGATTCCACTTTTACATAATAGAATTCCAATCATTGATAAGGAGTCCTATTTAGAAAAACCTAGCCTCAAGGCCTTCCGGTTTCCTGCTTTAGAAAAAATAGAAGTGGGTAAACCGATTGTGTTTAATTGGCCGGTGGGAGATAGTATCTATTTGACTAGCCAAAGAAGTTATTTTCCGAGACAAGTACAAGAGACGAATGACCCAGAATTGCAACAACAATTTCAAAAAGGCAATCTTATCACCCGACCGTTAGACAAAAAAGACCATTACATAAAAAGATGTATGGGGATAGGAGGGGACACGCTCCAAATCATCAACAAACAAGTATTTGTCAATGGTAAAGCTGTAAAAAATCCTATAAAGATACAATACAATTATTATGTAAATTTCAACAATAAGGTTAATGCAGGTACATTAGACAAATGGGGTATCAATCAAATAGATCAAGCCGGTGTCATAGATGGTATACCTATTTTAGCATTGGACAACGATCAAGTGAGTAAGCTAAAGAATGCTGGAGCATTGCTACAACTCTTAGAAGCAAATGGAAATGAGGGTATATTTCCACACGATGAGCGCTATAAGGATTGGACTGCTGATAATTATGGTCCTATTTTAATACCTGCACAAGGTCAAACTATCAAAATAGATACGGCTAATTTATCAATATATTGGAGAGCGATTGCAGTATATGAAGGTAATAAGCTGGAAGTGAAAGACTATAAAATCTATATCAATGACAAACAAGTAAATCAATACACCTTCAAACAAGATTATTACTGGGCGATGGGTGATAATAGACATAACTCAGAAGATAGCAGGATGTGGGGATTCGTACCTCATGACCATATAGTTGGCAAACCAATCTTCATTTGGATGTCTGCAAAAGAAGGGTCACTTGGTAAAGGTATCAATTGGGATAGAGTATTTAAGTACGCAGGAAAAAGTGAATAGGTAAATAATTAATTGAAGTTTCGGGTTTCGGGCATGTTTTCAATGTTCAAATTTTCAAATGTAGAGAATTTTCAAATGTTGAGAATAAAAACCTGATGAAAGAAATATCCTTTTTTTCCACAATATAGAAAAATTCAATAAGAGTAAAATGGGTGTTTGAGGTTTCTCACTTCGTTCGAAATGACTTGAAATTCAAAAAGAGCGAATAAGCGATTTTTGAATTGAGAAATCTTTTAATGTGGAATCAGAAGTGCCAAAAGCAATTTTCCATAAAAAACAAAATAGAGCCATTAAATTTCTATTTTATAAAATACTTAGAAGTCACTTTTAGACTGTCTAATACCGATAATGCTGTCAATAAAATCCAATCTTTGCTTGATCAAAATTGTGCTATTTTCAATCTATCTCGGTATAAACCAAACTAAAATTATAAAATAGTTTGCACTATTTTATAATAAGTCTTGGTACTATTATCTCAAAATTAAAAGGGAGTTGACAAACACCAACTCCCATCTATTCAAGTCAAAGCAAAAAAAATATTTTATTCTTCGTTAACTTATCTCATTAAGGCTTAATACATCCATATCAGTGTAGTCTTTGTTTTCTCCACCCATCGCCCAAATAAATGAATACGCTGAAGTGCCCGCACCAGAATGTATAGACCAAGGTGGTGATAAAGTGGCTTGGTGATTTCTAGTGATCAAGGTTTTTATTTCCGTTGGCTCGCCTAAAAAATGAAAGACTGCTTGATTATCTGGCACCTCGAAGTAAAAGTATACTTCACTTCGTCTATCATGGACATGGGGAGGCATGGTATTCCAAATGTTTCCTGGATGCAACCTGGTAAGGCCCATAACCAATTGGCAACTTTGCGCTCCGTCATTGTGAATGTATTTGTATACTGTCCTCTCATTTGCACCTTCTTTCGTTCCAATTGTCATCGGTATAGCTTGTTCTTTGGGTATATAAACATTAGGATGGATGGAATGCGCAGAAGTTGATACGAGATAAAATAGAGGTACCAAGTCGCTATCTGCTTTTAAAAAAGTGATGTCTTTTGTCCCTTTTCCTAGATATAAACAGGCATATTTTTCCAAATCATACGTAATACCATCCACTAATATCTTACCCGAATCACCTATATTGATAATACCCAATTCACGTCTTTCACAGAAAAAATCTGCTTTGAGCAATCTAGGATAATTATCTAATTTTAAATCTTTGTTAATAGGACTAGCACCACCGACTACGATTCTGTCGTATGGTGTGTAAAACAATAAGATTTCATCAGGAACCATCAATTCCTCAATCAAAAAATTTTCTCTTATAAACTCAGAGTCTCCATACTGAAGTTGCTCCTTTCCTACATTTTCAATTAGTTTCACAATATTATTTTTTTATTTTACAATATGAAAAGTACTGATCCTTATCGACCCATCCATCCTCCATCTACTACTAAAATTTCACCACTTACATAGTTTGCAGCTTTTGAAGCTAAAAAGATTGCGGGCCCCACCATATCATCAGGATTACCCCATCGGTTTTGAGGTATTCTAGCCAATATTTGAGTAGCTCTTTCCTCGTTATTTCTTAATGCCTCTGTATTATCTGTGGCAATGTAACCTGGTGCGATACCATTCACATTGACACCATGTTTTGCCCACTCATTAGAAAAGGCTTTGATCAAACTTGCTACTGCCCCTTTACTTGCAGCATATCCAGGTACATTGATGCCTCCTTGAAAACTAAGCAATGAAGCGATGAAAATCACCTTTCCAGATTTTCGCTCAATCATGTCTTTACCAAATTCTCTAGTTAGAATAAAAGCTGAGTCCAGATTGGTCTTCATCACATAATCCCAGTCCTCATCACTATGATTTGCAACCTCAGCCCTTCTTATTGAACCTGCATTATTAATCAAAATATCAACCTTGTGTCCATCTGACCTTACTTGATTAATCATATGGTATATGTCTTCTCTATTGCTCAAATCCGCAGCGTAATAATCGAATTTATTCCCAAAGCTCTCAATATCAGACTCTAACGTATTGTCATCTGATAGAACAGAGGAGCTTACGCCTATGACTTTGGCACCCGCTTTTGCCAAACCTATAGCTATTCCTTTGCCAATCCCTCTAGAACACCCTGTTACTAAAGCAGTTTTACCTTCAAGACTAAAAAGATCATTCATATTTGAGTACACTTTATGGATTTAATAACGCAAAATTCTAACAAATACCTTAATAACCTTTCTAAAATCCATAAAATATAAAATTCTTTAAGGTCTCAAAACCTTTTCATTTTACAACTTGAAATTTAATCATGAAAAAGAAATCTATTGAAATATCAAAAGTTTCAATAAAACTATATATTTGGAGTTAATATTAGGAATCATAATAATTACTTACAATAATATAAATAGATATGAATAGAAGAAAATTTATCAAAAATAGTGGTGGCATATTGGGTGTAATGGCACTATCTAACCCTCTCATTGATTCTTATAAGAAAAAAGGTATCAAAACTGGTATACAATTGTACTCCGTAAGAGAGGATATGAAAAAAGATCCACTTGGCACTTTAAAAGCCCTGAGAAAAATGGGTTACAAAGTTGTAGAACATGCCAACTACGTTGACCACAAGTTCTATGGCTGGACCCCAAAAGAGTTTAAAACAGTCTTGGACGATCTTGATATGGAAATGCCTTCAGGTCATACCGTTTTACGCTCTTCACATTGGGATGAAAAAGCTAAAGACTTAAATGATGATTGGAAGAAATTGGTAGCAAACGCTGCTTTCATGGGTCAAAAATATGTGATTAGTCCTAGTATGGAAAAAGCTTGGAGGTCTGATTATGATACCTTAATGAAGGTGCTTGATATATTTAATAAGAGCGGGGATCTATGTAAAAGTCATGGAATGCAGTTTGGTTATCACAATCACGAATTTGAGTTTAATGAAAAACTTAACGGTGAGACACTGTGGGATATCATGAATAAAAATACAGACCCTAATTCGGTATCCATGCAATTAGACATCGGAAATATGTATATAGCTGGAGCCAAAGCAAAAGATATCATTGCAAAGTATCCTGGTAGATACATAAACATTCACGTCAAGGATCAAGTTGCAGGACAAAAAGAAGGAAGCTTCGAAAGTTGTATTTTAGGTGAAGGTCTTCTTCCTATGACAGAAATCATGGATTTAGCCAAAAAAGGTGGTGCAAACTTATTCATCATCGAACAAGAAGCTTATCAAGGTAAAAAACCAATGGATAGCATGGTGGAGAATTTTAAAAGTATGAAAAAGTGGGGGTATT
Source organism: Saprospiraceae bacterium (assembly GCA_022844565.1). GTDB lineage: Bacteria > Bacteroidota > Bacteroidia > Chitinophagales > Saprospiraceae > JADKBO01. Next base: position 51,256 of record JALHLK010000003.1, on the reverse strand, counting down.
TATAAATCTAGGGGTTAGGTGTTAGGGAGTAGGTATTAGGTGGTACATTTTAGGTGTTAGCGCTTACTAATTTTATTGAGGGAGATATGTTTTTGTAAAGTGCATTTGAAGCCACCAACTTCAAATCCTCTTTTCATTAGATGTTTGGTAGCCCTGCCTTGTACTCGGGCTCTCCACATTTTCCACGAAGAAAGCTTCATTTCTTGACGCATCAATTGGATGACTTCAGCTTCAGCAAGACTAAACTGTACTTTGATCGCGTCAAATGGTGTACGGTCTTCCCATGCCATTTCTACGATGCGGTCTATTTCAAATTGAGAGAGATTGCTGAATTGTTTGGTAGGCATTTATATTTTATTATTACTATCGATGTAAATAGAATTTTGAATCTTATGTTCAAAATCAGTATATTTGTACTACTTTTATTAAGTTTTTTTATTAAAAAATTAGGATGAACGGGAATAAGCCTTCGAAAAAAAAGTATTTTTATAGTCTCACTCCTCAACTGCTCAGTTATCTAAAGCAACATAATCGATATACAGACTTACCTATCAATTATGATGATATGGATAGAAGTATAGCTCGAGTGCCTTTAATTGACAGGTTTGGTAAAGATACTTTATGGGAGACTGTTTTTTATAATCAACATGAGATCGAAGAAGTACACTACAATTTATGCAAAATTTATGCGCAATTGAAGTTGGATGGAGATTTAGAGATCATAGAGCATTTGAGCGTCAGCCGAATCGACTTTTGTGTATTTGGCAATAGTAAACCATATAGAATCCGCATAATCAATAAGTTAAATGACAATTATGATCACTTTTATATCAAAAAAGTAGATGCTTCCCGCGTGTATGGACTAGAATTGGAAGACATCCTATCACCTAATCGAGTTACTTATTTACTTAATGAATCTACCATTATAGAGGAACACATTGCAGGAATACCAGGTGATACATTCGCAAATGAAAATCTCGATGTGTCAAAATTTGACCAAATTAGGATTGCCAAGGAATTCATAAAGTTTAATGAGCGGTGCTTCATCCGTCTTTTAGGAGATATGCGAGCTTACAACTTCATCGTTGATATTACTCCCGATATTGAAGGTATGCAGTACAGGATAAGGGCTATTGATTTTGACCAACAAAGCTATGAGGGTAGAAAAAGCTTTTATTTACCGCAATATTTTAAAGAAAACAACCCTATCATATTAATGGGTATTAAGTATTTGACACCCGAAACGGTAAAACAATACCAACATGAAGAGCGTACTAATATAGCCCGAAGAGCAAAAAGTTCATCTGAAAAACTTTTACAGCTGTTGGATTGTATGAGCCTCGATCACATATCAACTGATGAGAAGGTAATACAATTGAGACAGGAATTGGCCAAACACCATATGACCAACGATTTTTTAAAAGATAAGAGCATGGGTGATTTGGTAAGAAGAAACATCACACTTTTGGTTCAAAAAGAATTTGTGCCTAGTAATTGATTAGGTTTTGGGTTTTAGGGGCTAGATTTTAGAATATAAGCTTTAGTTTATAAGAAAACCTAAAGACTTTGATTTTTCATACTAAAGTAAATCAAACAATTGAAAATTAACAATTAACCATTAACAATTTACCATTAACAATTAACAATTTACCATTATCAATTATCGATTATCAATTATCTATTAAGCCCTTCCTTATATACTTTTAAACATTTGTCACGTGCCTCTTTGTGATCTACTATTGGCTTTGGATAAGCGTTGGTGCCAAACTCAGGTACCCATTTTTTGACGTAAATATAATTTTTATCAAATTTTTCTTGCTGAGCTGCTGGACTAAATATTCTAAAGTATGGGGCCGCATCAGTACCGCTACCAGCCGCCCATTGCCAACCCCCATTATTACTTGCCAAATCAAAATCCAGTAGCTTTTCTGCAAAATAAGCTTCTCCAAATCTCCAATCGATCAATAAATGTTTTGTCAAAAAGCTTGCCGTGATCATTCTTACCCTATTGTGCATATACCCTGTCGCATTGAGTTCTCTCATCCCAGCATCAACAATGGGATAGCCCGTCTTCCCTAACTTCCAAGCTTCCATTTGATGGGGATTATTTACCCACTGTATGTTGTCATATTCAGGACGGAAAGAATTGTGCACAATGTTTGGAAAGTGACTTAAAATCATACTGTAGAAGTCTCTCCATATCAATTCACTCAGATAAGTAGCATTCAAGTCAAGAGCTTTTAATGCTTTCTCCCTTATGGATAATGTGCCAAATCTGAAGTGAATACCCAATCGAGAAGTCCCATTTATTGCAGGGAAATTACGAGTTTCGTCATAGTTGGCTATGATTTTTTGTGGTACAACGGTTGGAGGTATCCCTATTTCTGAAGGAGCGAAACCCATTTCCTTAAGCGTTGGGATAATAAATGGGGATGATTTAGTGAGATTAGAAAAATATTTTTCCGTAGGATACGCTTTTAAATAGTAGTATTCTCCATTTTCTACCCTACTGTTAAGTTTGTCGTACCATTTTTTCTTAAACGGTGTAAATACCGTATAAGGTTTTCCGTCGTCTTTGACCACTTCATCTTTCTCAAAAATGACATGGTCTTTAAAACTGTGTAATTCTATCCCTTTTTCTATTAGGATAGACTTGACTGCAGCATCTCTTTTTAAGGCATAAGGTTCATAATCATGATTAATATAAACACTTTCGACTTCAAATTCTGACAATATTTCCTGCCAAATCTCTTCAGGTTTACCATAGTATACTCTTAAAGAACTCCCAAGAGCTTCCAATTCTTTTGCTAAAACGCCTATTGTATCTACCAAAAAATTAACACGGGCGTCATTACTTTGCAAGTGATCCAAAATGTTTTTATCAAAAATAAAAATTGGTTGAACAGGTGTGGCATCAGCTGTCAGCGCTCGATATAATCCAGCATTGTCATTAAGGCGGAGGTCACGACGGAACCAGAAGATTTTGATTTTGTGTTGCATAATTATAGAAAGTATTGGGAATAAACTTAACAATGTGAATTAGGTTCACTTGACCTAAGTTTAAATTGGTATGTACCTTTTATAATTGACTTGAAACCATTGTAATCATTATACAAGAAAAAATGAAGGGTTTCCTGTTACTTAATCTATCACCAATGGTATCCTCGCCATCACCGATATACCCTCATCAGGCACACTTTCAATAGATATGGTACCTTTTAAGTAATTGACACGACTATTAATATTTTCTAAACCCATGCCTTTCTTAGGTATAGTCGATACATCAAAACCATTGCCGTCGTCTTCGTATTGGATCGATATTGCATCGAGTTCGCCATTGAGTTGGATTAAGATTTCTTTGGCGTTAGCATATTTAATAGAGTTGTTGAGTAATTCTTGAATTACTCTGTATATACTCAAGGATACCAATTCCTCAATTTGATCGGGCAAATCATAATGTTGAAAATATATCTCGGGCATATTTTCACCACAAAATCTTGAGATTAAATCATTGATTGAAGCTACAAGGCCATATCTTTTTAATGCTGCAGGTTGCAGGTTTTTAGAAATGGTCCTTACTTCATTTACTGCGGTATCAAGTAAGTCTGATGCTTTGTCATATTGCTCATTGTGTAAGCTACCATTCATTTTAGCTCTTACATTGTCAAATTGCAATTTCACTGTGCTCAGCAATCCTCCCAAACTATCATGCAAATCTTTTGCAATGCGTTCTCTTTCTTTTTCTTCTCCAAGAATCATTGCTTGCATGGAGTTGATTTTTATTTTGTTTTCGAGATCTTGAATTTTCTGAACGTCAATTTGATGTTGTTGATCATTGATGATTTTTTCTGTATTGATTTTTTGCATATAAAACCTCACTAGAAAGTATATAAACAATAAAAGTAACAATACCCACGCACTTACGAAATATAGCAATTTACTTTGCCTAGTATTCAAATTTAGAGCAGACTCTTTTTCAATTTCAATACTTGATACCTTTTTTTTGTTTTCTAAGATGTTAAACTTTTGAGCCATTTCATTGACCGCAGCTATTCTATTGTGATTTAAAATGCTATCATTCAAAAAAGAATATGATTTGTAATATTTTAATGCCTTTTCATTTTCACCATATTTCTCATAAGCTTGTGCCAGCGAAAAAAAGACATCTTTTTTATCAGAACTAAATTGTTGGCTTGGTGAAAATTCAAGGCTTTTTTCAAGATATTTGAAAGTTTTTTCTTTGTCATTGCTTAGAAGGTTGATGATCCCAATGTAATAAAAAACTTTACTTAGTGCCCGATCATTTTTACTTTTTGATGCCAAAATAGCCGTTTGATAAGCAACAATAAGTGCACTATCTCTATCTTTTAATTGAATATAGTTTTCTATTTTGTCAATCATCATTGAAATGATCAGGTCAGCATTTGCCTTACCTTTGAAAAGTGACAACTTATTTTGATAATTCATCTGACTTTCTAAGTCACCTCGTTGCTTGGATGCTTTACTACACTTATGATAGATTTTGGCAATTTCATTACTATCACCTTTTGCAGTGTAATAAGAAATCAGTTCTTCATATAGATTTAGTCCTTCTTCGTAAAATCCGAGATCAATGTTTCGATCTGCTATGAATTCATCAATAACCTTAATTTGGTCAAAATTACTTACTCTGATATAATATTGCCGAGCTATTAAATAGTTTTTAAATGCCTTTTCAAGATCATTATTCTGATATTGATAAAATTCTGCAAGATGAAAATAGGAGTGAGCAATTAATTCGTAGTCTCGATTTGCTCTCGTTTCGTCAAGGTTTTTTTGAAGTTTTAATTCTGTATCTCCTTTTTTTAATAACCTTTGCCCCCAAGTGAATGACAAATGAAAGGTAGAGAAATAAATTAGTATAAATATTACATACTTAAGTTGCACAAAACAAATATATTACAATTATTTAAATTAGCCAATACTTTAGGACGAAAGTGTAGTAAAATTGCTTTTTAACACAAAAATAAGGATGAGTTTTTACATAAAAATAAAAGAAGACACCCAACTTTTTGAGCGTCTTCTTTTGCAATAGTCAATCCCAATGAGTATTACTCCTTTATTTTAACACCTAGAATATAAAATGAATCTAATTTTTAATATTTAACTCATTTTAGTACGCTGGTTATATCAACTTTTTAATTGCATCACGGAAAAATTGGTGCTGGGTATAGGGTCATTTAATAATAATATTAGGAACTAAGGATCGTATTGTTTGTGCACTTATACCCAGCAAATCCCAATTTCTCACTTACACGTTATGATGATGAATTAAAAAAACTAACTTTCACTTTTGAATAAATCAGCCCAAAACACATATTAAGAACAATATAATCGAAAGAAAATATGTTTCGGTAGTACTTGTGTTTGATGGTTTTATTTCTTTCATATTATTGATATTAACAATACAAAGATATGGCCTAAACAATCAACAAAACATTAGCACATATACTGATTTTTTTTTAAGGGTTTACCATAGGTATTCTTGATACATATTACAAGTATCTTTGATGAATGGAAATTACTTAGATTTATAAGAATAATTGAGTAGCTACCATCATAAGAATATAAATCTTTGCAACGTTTTAAATGTTTTATAAGTTATGATATCAGAAATAAGTCTTCTAAATCGTCAAATAAATATCAAAAATCAAATAATGAAAGTATTAGTTGCTGATGACCATGCCATGTTTGCAGATGGAATTCAACTCATTCTCGAGTCTGAGAAAGATCTGGAAATCGTAGGTAAGTGCTATGATGGTAAAAGTGTTATCAATTTTATTTCAAACCATAAAATTGACATTATTCTATTAGATGTCAATTTACCAGACATAAATGGTGTGGAAGTCTGCAAAGAAATCCTAAAAATACAACCTGATCTGAAAGTGATTGCTATTACTATGTTTAATGAAGAGAGTTTTATAGAGGAGATACTTAATAATGGAGCAAAAGGATATATACTCAAGAACACAGGAAGAGATGAGTTACTTAAAGCCATTCGCACTGTAGCTAAAGGAGAATCTTACTTTAGTAAAGAAGTTACGGAAAGTATTATGAAAAGCCTGATGAATAAGCGAAAAGCTGGAAGTAAGACCATCAATGAATTACCTAAAATTTCAAGGAGAGAAAAAGAGGTTTTAAAACTTATTATCGAAGAATTTACAACACAGGAAATAGCAGATACATTATATATTAGCCTTAAAACAGTAGAATCACATCGAGCTAGCTTACTTTCTAAATTAAATGCCAGGAATACGGCAGGGCTTGTAAGAATTGCATTGGAGAATAAGTTATTGGATGGGGTGAAAATTGAAAATTAAATATTCTAAAATTTAGTCGTTTACCAATTAGGAATTAAATTTTGTTGACAAACCACACACAAAGTTTATCTTTGCTAAAAATTTAGGATTATGGTTTCAATCATTATGGGTTCGGACTCAGATCTTCCAATCATGGAGCAGGCAGCTCATATTCTAGAAGACTTTGGCATAAAATATGAGATTTCAGTAGTCTCTGCACACCGCACACCAAAAAGAATGTTTGATTATGCAGAAAATGCTCATTTAAGAGGTGTAAAAGTAATCATAGCGGGTGCAGGAGGTGCTGCACATTTACCAGGTATGGTTGCTAGTATTTCGCCACTTCCTGTGATAGGTGTACCTATTAAATCATCAAATAGTATTGACGGTTGGGACTCTATCTTATCTATCCTACAAATGCCAAATGGTATACCCGTTGCTACTGTAGCTCTCAATGCTGCAAAGAATGCTGGAATTCTTGCCGTTAAAATATTGGCTTGTAATGATCCTGAACTATTAGAAAAAGTAGCTGCTTTTCGTGATAACTTAAGAGATTTGGTCCTTGATAAAGTAAATCAAAACCCAAAGTTAGAAAATTTTTAAATTTAAATATTTGAGCACATTCTAGAAACTCGTTTTAAGTTAATTTGTATAATTTAAATAATTGAATACCTGTTTTTTACAATTATTAAAATTTGTGGATATTAGACTTTTGAGAGGGGACTCAATACAAAAAACAATCTGGGTTAAAAACTATTTATCTTTAAAAAACGAGTTCAACAACTTAATCTCATTTCGGTACAACAACATTTTACCATCATTCTCAAATTGTTTTAAAATTCTTGAGACTACTACTCTTGTGGTAGCTAACTCATCAGCAATTTGATAGTGAGATACTTTTATCACTGCGCTGCCAGTTCTATTATGTTTTTCCGCCAAATAGTTGGTTATTCGAGTATCCATATTGCCAAAAGCAACTGTATCAAAAGATAATAATAATTCATTGAATCTGTCATTGAAAGAATTGAAGATGTAATTTCTCCAACTTGGATACTTGCAAAGCCAATCATTGAGCTTCTCAAAAGGTATAGCAAGCATTTCGCCATCATCCTCAGCTACAGCTTTGATCTCACTCTTTTTAGCTGTAATACAACATCCATAAGCCATACTACAACTTTCATTGTCTGCTAGATAATATAAGAGAATTTCTTTGCCATTATCATCTTTGCGAAGTACTTTGACTGTACCGCTTAGAATGACAGGCAACATTTTGATGTATTTGCCGTAATCCATTATGACATCACCGGCTACAAATTTTTTCAATTCACTGTACTGGTAGAGCTCTTTGATAAACTCTTTTTCAAATATGCCTTCCAGCTTACTATTATTTATGTCTTTAATCATACCAAAATATCTAACATTAGAAATGATAATTTACAACAAAGTTATACAACATTAAGTTTACTTTGTTGATTTCAAATCTACGGTCGTCATAAAGGTTACCTTGATTAATTTTTGAAACTACCAAAAATTGAGTATCTAAACCCTTAAACATACCAGAGAATAAATACCGCAAATCTAAGTTAAATTGAAGATAAGAAGGCATGCCATATTTGTTTAATGTAAAGTTTTTTACATCGGGAAGCCTAAAATATCCTAAGCCACTGCTAATTTTGATTCTATTCTTAGGGATGTTATAAGATATTTTACCTACATAAGCATCTAAGTCACCAAACCCTTCATTGCGCTCTCTAGGCATAAAGGTATAAAATGGATCTCTACCCCATTCCCTTGGCATAAGGTATCTACCTTGATCAAATATGTGGGTATAATTGGCTGTAAACTCCAATTGACCTCTTTTTAGACCGATTTGCGAACCAAATACAGTCGCTTTTGCATTTTTATTAGCATATGTTAGATTGGGATCTTCGTTTCCACCATTTCCCACAGTCTGCTGATGGATAAATTGTATACCTCCTATTAACGTATTAGACTTACTCATAGGGTATTTAAAATCTGCTTGAAGGAGGTTGGTGTTATTGACATTTTCGAAGAGTACATCCCAAAGTTTGACGTTAATCCACTTATTTAATTGGTATTGAGCCCCTAAAAGGAATACACCTTCACTTGCAATATTGCCATGATAATTAGACCTATTTCCTTCCGATGTCACACCCATCGGATATATACCTACAGAGTTTCCAGCACGATACCAATTGACGGTACTACGCGGAGACATTGCATAAAGCCATCCTCCTTCTAAATGCAACTTTTTAAATTCATTAAATTCGGCCCAAACCCCTTCAACACCTGAAGGTCTCATCCTACCATCTTGTAGATTTAAAAATGGAGTATTGATCAACTGTCTTCCGAACTTTATAAATGATTTACCAAAATTATATTTAATGAAGAGTTCTTCTAAGCGGTCTATATCTCCTTTATTTGTAGGATCTTCTAAATCGAAGAGTCCTATTTCGTATCTGTTTAACTGATTTGTGGCTTGGTCTCTCATTTCTAAATCTGATGATCCTATATTGAAGATATAAAAACCACTAACCCCTACTTGAAATCCTTTAAACTTACCTGACTCGTAGCGCAAACCACCACCCACAGCATTGGCAAAATAGTCGCTCAAACCATCATTATTATTGGTGTGGCTAAAAAAATACCTAAAATGCCCTTCTACATTACCTGCTTTAAATGCATTGAGTAAGGAAATGGTATCAACAGACAGCGTCTTTTTACCTTGCCAGATATTAGGTTTTTCGTTTATGTCTTGGTGTTGGCTGTAAATAGGATATGCAGCACATACAAAAAGCGAAATTGACAACAATATTTTACCAGTATAACTCATAGATGGTTATCATATTTTGAAAAAAATGGAAAGAAATTTAATTTAAAAGACCCTAAAACCCAGTTTTTATATAGCTCCAGCCTTCATGTTGCTTTTTGACGATATGAATCAAAGCTGATTGTACAAATTTAGCTTCGTCCAATATTTTTTCCTTTGGGATTTGCCTTTCCTTCAATGTAAATTCACATGCATTGAAGATGATACCTTTTGAAGTATACTCTTTTACTTTTTGGGCATAATTAGTCCTATCTTTGTGGATTAAGTTTATCCCTGGGCCATGACAGACCACTTCAATGACAAGTGTAGAATCTACCGAAGTAATATTACCAAGTTGCCTCATTATGGATTTGTGAACTAAAGTGTCATCAGAAGCTACTTGAAAAACTATTTTCATAGGTTCTTCTTTAACTTTTTTGATTTTCTGTTCTGTTTTATTACCTTTCTTTGGCTTTTGTGCTACGACCATATTAGAAAAAGCAACAACAAATAAAATAAAAATTACATTTCTCATGATAACTAGTTTTATATAAATTGATAATCGACGCCTGTGACTTGAGTTAGTAAGGTTTCTGGAGCATCTAGCGCGATGGCATTGTGCTTAGGAGTTGGAGTGACAACTGGGTGAGCTTTTAAATAATTTTTCATCACTTGATGCAATGTAAATGGTGTATTTTTCATATCGGTCACACCTTTTATTCTGCATAACATATCTACAGGATCACCATCTCGCTCACATGCACACAAAGAGTATGTTTTATCATTTTGTAACGGTTGACCTCCGATTGTGACACTTTGTACCCTTTTTCCTTTTTCGCCAAAAGCGTTGAATACAACTTTCATCCCTTCAAACTTTACTAACCAACCACCAAATCTTTCTGAGGCATCTTTGGCAAAAACATTGTTTAGTTCTTTTTCTAACCATTGGAGGATTTGAATGCCCAAAACTTTAGCGGTTCGTACGGTACTATCTACTGGTAGCATGTCGTATATATATCCACTTGTGATCGGTATATTGCCTGTCTGATCAGGTGTAGATCTAGGCGGGCAAAATCTAAATCCATTACTTAATACTACATCCACTTCTGGTACTTGCCAATTGATCGCATTGAGTACAAGTGTGTCAATGGTGTTTTCAATGACAAAATACCGGTTTAAAGGGATGGTACTATGACCGATCACTTTATTAATATCGTCTTTGTAAGGTTTTTCTAACTGATCGATTAATTGAGCCATCTTTTTATCAGCTTTATATTTTTTCTCTGATATTTCTATTAACTCATAATCCTCTTTGACCAATTTACCTTTTTCAAATGTCAGATTTAATTTACCTACAAAAGAACCAAAAGCTCCGGGTTCCACCACTTTTGAATATTTACATTGTATAGGCACCCGTACCCTCTCGTGGGTATCACCCCCGAAAATGTAGTCTACCCCTTCACAAACTTGTTGATTCGCTAGATGGATTTGTTGTGATAGCCCCATATGTGCAAGTACAATGATAAAGTTACACTTTTCTTGATTTTTCAAGACATCTGTATAATAAGCAATATTGTCTTCGGGCTTTGTGTAAATGATTCCACTACTGTAATTGGGGGATTGGCGAATTGGTACCAGATGGTCAGTGTAAGATAAAAAGCCTATTTTAATGCCTTTCACGTACCATATATGATAAGGGGAGAAGATAAACTCACCCTTTTTACCGCCACCTAAATCGTGATACATGTTGGTACAAATCTTTGGGGCATTAAGCATACCCATCAAGTTTTGCATGTTCTTTTTGTAATAAATCACTTCCCAGTTGCCAGGAATATAAGCATCATAACCTATTTCATTTAGTATTGGCACAATGGCTTTACCTTCCGTTTTTACACTCAATTCGCTTCCTTGAAACATATCACCTGTATCTACAATGAAGGTATCAGGATTTTTCTTTTTGTACTGATTAAGGTAAGTAGCAATATTAGCATACCCTCCCGCTTTTCTAAAGACTTTTTGACCATTTTCCCAAAACAATTCATCGTGTGAATGAAGTTGGCAATGAATGTCCGTAGTTTGAAGTAAAGACAAGCTTACCCTCTCATTCATAGCGTCTTGATCATCCAAGCTTTCATTTTTATCTTCAAAATGTTGGCTTAAGTTATTGATAGGAACAGATGATATTAATCCAGCCCCAGCTGAAAGTCCAAATGTTTTTAAAAAATTTCTTCTGTTGTGACTCATTACTTTGCTTAATTATTTAACAGCGATAAGTGATTTCATTTGTTCTTGTATTGGTTTCCAAGGTCCAAATTTATGTTGAAGTTCTGAAAAAGTATCAATATATGGACCAAAAGGATGGTCTACAGGTTTTTTAGAGATATCTGGCCAATCGGTTGTGACGTTTATGTGTGGTCTTGATTGTGAATTGACAAAAGCAGCAACATCCCATGCTTCTTCATCCGAGAGTAATGGTTTTTCATGTGTTGCTCCTAAAGGCATGTTGTATTTGACGTATTTAGCAAAAAAAGTAATTCGATATAATCCTGCACCATCATTGTAACTATTTTTACCCCAAAGAGGTGGATACACATATTCTTTACCATCCAAAGCAAAAACATCTTCACCATTTGTTTGATGACAACTGAGGCATTTTTCTTTGTAAACAATAGCTCCTTTGTTAGGATTTACCGCTCGATTGAGAAATGGTAAATCTTTTAATCCAGATCCTTCTGCTTTCATACCTTTCTGTACATTGCTTCCGATAAATTCAATGTATTTTTTGATGGCTTGCATTTCTCTACCTAATGTATCTAAGGGTTTACCGTTGAGGCTTCTTTCAAAACAATCGTTGACCCTTTTGTAGATATTTTCTTCGCTACCACTTCTTGCTCTAAATTTTGGATATGTAGAGGCAACTGATCCATAATTATTACCCCACGCTTTAGTACCCGCCTCTAAGTGACAGTTTTGACAATTTAAACCATTGCTTATTTTTAATTTTGTACCATTTGGGCCTAAATATTTGGCCGTGTGGGCTATCAGATCTTTGCCATATTCGGTCTCCCATCTCGTCTCATCATCGGCGATCGTCGATAAGTCTGGAGCTACCCACAGTGGATTGTTCTTAACCGCCTTTTCTGTAGCGTTATCCGTATCAGTACTCATTTTAGCTGGCTCATAAATGGTAGGCAGAAACTCCTTTAAATCTGTATTCATATTAATAATGAACATGACCACTAGACTTAAAGTAATTATCACCACTTTAAAAACAATATTCGTAAAATCGCCTATAACATCATTGAATTTTTTCTCTTTCATGGCACATAAACAAGATTAATGTGGTAATTTGTCTTTAAACAAACCATAAAGATAGGTACCTATAATGGCAAAAACAAATACTACAATAAAAGGTAGATATCCAAAGCCAATATTGACAACCATTGGTCCTGGACATGCACCACTAAGTGCCCAGCCAAGTCCAAAAATAATACCTCCGATAAGATATCTTGGAATCGAATTGTCTTTTGGAAAAAATAAAATTTGATCGCCTGAATAATCTCTGATGCCGTATTTTTTAATAAAAAACACCCCAACGATGCCTGTGATTACAGCAGTGCCAATGATGCCGTACATATGAAATGCTTGAAACCTAAACATTTCTTGAATCCTGTACCAAGAAAACACTTCCGACTTGACCATCACTATTCCAAATAGGATACCCAAAAGTAAAAATTTTAATAGCTTCATAGAAATTGAATATTTATGATTTGATTAAATGCTTGTAATAGACTAAAAGATGAGAGGAAAGATGAAGAAAGTCATTGCCAAGCCGCCTATAAAGAAGCCCACAACTGCAATGAGCGAAGGTATTTGAAGGTCACTTAATCCACTTATGGCATGACCCGACGTACATCCTCCGGCATATCTTGCCCCAAAACCTACCATGATACCCCCTAATGCAAGTATCAAAAATCCTTTTATACTGAAAACAGCCTCCCAACTAAAGATCTCTGAAGGTTGAAATGAATTAGGTGCTTGAAAACCATATTGAGACAAACTTTCTATGGTAGCAGAAGATATTTGTACAGCGTCGCCATTACTCAAAAATTGCTTCGCTATAAAACCACCCACTATTGCACCTGATAAAAATAAAAGATTCCAAATCTGAGTCTTCCAATTGAAATTAAAGAATTTTACCGTTTTGCCAGCACCAGCTATTGTACATATTGTACGTAAATTAGACGAGAATCCAAATGATTTTCCGAAGTACAGTAATGTAAACATGATACTCGAAATAACTAATCCAGAAAACCACCAAGACCATGGTTGTGTTATAAATTCTAACATATTATTTATTACTAATTTAAGTGAAAAGAAATTATTGGTTTGAATAAATGATTGATGAGTTTTTCAGTAGCACTGGTATGGAATATGCCTCCTTTACCGTGAGTACCAATACAAATCATGTCCATATCCAGCATTTGATTGAAGTGTATTACACCTGCTTCTACATCTTTATCATGAATGAGGTGAGTTTCATAGAGTGATATATCATTAAGACGTGCAAATTCAGCCGCCTTAATATTGAAATCTGCCATTTCCTTGGCGGGGTCTCCAGCAGTAATTTGTAAAAAGTGTAATTTGCATCCAAAATTGTTAAGTAACTTGTGCATAACACTAAGTTCTAACTTTTCAGGAACATGAAAATCATGAACAAGCAAAATATGCTCAATTTTGAGATCACTTCTATCACACATGAGTGAAAGTACAGGTATGTTAGATTTTCTAGCAATCATCTGAGTACTGGTACCCGACAGTTTTTCTTTAAGGCCAAAAGCCCCCTTCGTACCCATGACTATCAGATCCATGTTCATTTCGTTGGCAAACCCTATTACACCGTCTGTGATTTTACCCAACTTCAGATGTACTTGAATATCATTGCCATATAACGTTTTGAGGTTGTTTAGTTTCCTCATGGCTATGTCTCTTTGCTTTTCTACATACGCTACATCGATTTCTCCACAGGTAAAAATGTTACCTTCGACATCCATGGTAACGGTGTCAGGTACTTGCAATACATGTAGAAAGTTGATCCGGATGGGCATAGTGTGCTCAAGATTCTTTACCATCAAATAGGCATATTCTGCTTGCACACTAAAATCTGTTGGAATCACAACATTTAATTCGTTCATTTCTACTATTATTTTATTTACCTATTATTTGGTTTACTTCTTGCCAAGTACCACCGTTGATGACATTATTAAAACCCTTAGATTCCAATACTCTTTTGGCCTGTTCGCTCCTATTGCCACTTCTGCAAAACACAACTATATTGTCTTTGCCTTTAAATTCGTCTAATCTCTGCACGATAGTTTCTAAAGGAATATTTTTGGCTCCCTTTGCACTTCCAGATAGAAACTCTGACTTGCTCCTTACATCTACCAATAAAGCACCATTTTTGATCACTTCTTCAAGATTAGCTGTTGAGCCACCGCTTGTTGAAAACATATTTGTTAAAAAACCCATTTTGTTATTATTATTTAAAATTTATGTAAAAATACGAGTAGAAAGTTTGGAGTGTTGGAAACAATTGTTACACAACACCCAAAGTTGTTTGTTATTAAAATCCTAAAATTTATTAAGAAGTGTTAGTTTATAAATCTAAAGAATCGTCTCCTTAAGTATAATATAAACCCCCATGACCAATACAAACCAGCCAAATGCTGGCTTAAGAGTGGCTCCATTGATACGCTTAGAGAGCGCACTTCCGATGAAAATACCAACGATAGCAAATGCTGATACCTTAAACAAAAACGTCCAATCGATTATCCCTTCTCCTCCTTCCCCAAAGAAACCGATGAGTGATTTTGCAGCTATAATTACAAGGGAAGTGCCTACAGCTTCCTTCATTGGTAGTTTACTTAACATGACAAGGGCTGGTATGATTAAAAATCCTCCTCCTGCTCCCACTAAACCTGTCAACACTCCCACAACCAAACCTTCAACAAAAATCAAAGGATAATTAAATGACTGTTCACCTGGCTCTTCTTGCTTACTTTCTTTATCCTTCTTGATCATACTATAAGAAGCTGCAATCATCAATACTGCAAAAAGTAGCATCAACATCAAACTCTTTGTCACCACCACATCACCAAAATGAAATACTTCATTGGGTATAGCTGGTACAATAAATGCTCGCGTAGAAAAAACTGCTATTATAGAAGGTATTCCAAACACAAGGGCTGTCTTCATATTAACCAATCCTTTTTTAAAATAATTGATAGACCCGATTGCACTGGTAAGTCCAACTATGAAAAGTGAATATCCTGTTGCCAAGACTGGATCTATATGAAATAAATAGACTAGCACCGGAACAGTCAAAATACTACCTCCTCCGCCTATTAACCCCAAAGCTATCCCGATGGCAATTGATGCCACAAAACCGATAATTTCCATATATCAAAATTAATGAAATAAAATGAAGAGAGATCCAATTAGTATTGAAAACTTAAAATAAGATCTCTCAAATTTGTATAAATTTTATTAAACTTTAAATGACTATTCGCTCTAATTAAAAAAATAAGGACATTTTTTGGTTGAACAGTCAAGGTCTAAAATGGTGCTCTGACAAAAAAAAGAAGTTATTTAAATGATGTCCTTTTTCCAAATATCTAGGTTAAAAATTCTCAGCGTAGTCCTGCTATGCTTCTAATATTTGTCAAGGTATTAGATCTTTAATTTGACAGAGCACTGGTCGAAATTTTAATTCAAGACAGGATTGCCTTCGCTAACCCACTCATTCATCCCTGGAGAGTAGTTAAGTACATCTTCAAATCCATTTTTTGCTAGTAGGGAATAGCCAATTGATGCTCTATCACCTCCTTGACAATGAATGATTGTTTTTCTACTTTTATCAATTTTTGCCAAGTTACTTTCTAAGGTACCTACAAAAATATTCTCAGCTCCTTCTATGTGTCCAGCTTTATATTCTGATGCACCTCGAAGATCAATTAATTGGATATTATTTTCCGCTTTTAGCGCTTTAAGTTCTTCTATACCAATTAGATTTACTGTATTTAGTTTGCCGCCATTTGCTGTGTATGCATCAGTAGATGGTATGTAGCCCATGATATTGTCAAGACCGATTCTCATTAATTTTCGAGTTAAGTCATCGAGTTGAGCAGGGTCTGCTAAGAGAATAAAGGGTTCTTGATAGGTAAGGTACCATCCTGCCCATGTAGCGAATGAGTTATTCCCTTGTATATTGATACTTTTAGGAATAAATCCTTTCGCAAACTCCGACTTATTTCTAGCATCTATTATCTTGATACCATTTTGCATCGCTTCTTGTAGGTCTGCTGACGAAAGTTGTTTTAGACTTGGTACAGAGGTCATTAATTTTCTATCGACTTTATTAAGCTTTTTCATCATAGCGAAGTATTTAGGAGGTTCTGGTTGATCAGCTAGTAAATAACTGATAAATCCTTCCTTATTATCTTCATATTGAAAAGCCCAATTTCTTATCTTTTCGTAACCAACAGTAGTACTTGGCACCGCCCCTAACGCTTTGCCACATGCAGATCCAGCACCATGTCCTGGCCAAACTTGGATATATGGGGGCAAATTATTGAATTTTTTAATTGAATCGTACATTTGTATAGCTCCAATATCTTGAGTACCTTTCATTCCAGCCGCCTTTTCTAAAAGATCTGGTCTACCTATATCCCCAACAAAGACAAAATCTCCTGTGAACATCATTACTGGTTCTGGACTAGCTGGAGTATCTGTCAAAATGAAGCTGACACTTTCTGGTGTGTGACCCGGTGTATGTACCACTTCAATTTTAAGATTTCCTACCATGATTACATCCCCATCTTTCACACCATTATGTGCAAACTCATATTGCCAATCAGGACCTCCTTCTGCAGATAAAAACATTTGTCCCCCTGTTAGTGCTGCTAATTCTCTTGAACCAGCCAAAAAATCTGCATGGATATGGGTTTCAAAAATGTGGGTTATTTTCATGTTATTTGCCTGAGCAATTTCGAGATAGGTATCCACATCTCTTTTAGCATCAATTACCGCAGCAACTCCTGCTTTCTGACATCCAATGAAATAACTTGCTTGTGCTAATGACTTATCGTAAACGTGTTGAAAAAACATAATTATTAAAAATTTAATTTGTGAATTAATGTAGTATTACCTTCTAAGTAATTTTGATGGTGCAAAGATATATCCATCCAATATGCACCATTGGCAACATTTGTTACTTATTCCAAAATAACGCAATTTGTGACATTCACATTTTTCCTTTCAAAATTCCATTCCAATACATTCTTGGAAGTACATGTTTTTTTAATTGATACATAGACCATCTTTCTTTGCTTTGATCAAATGGGAAAGTCTCTTGTGGTTCATTATTGTAGTCAAACTCTGCAAGTACTAACTTCCCATAACCCGTGACAAGTGGGCAAGAAGTATATCCTGTATATTCTTGATCTAACGCTTTTTTGTCAAGCAAAGATAAAAGGTTATTTGCTGCAACTGGCATTTGCTTTCTTATGGCTGCGCCTGTCTTTGATATGGGTAATCCAGCAGCATCTCCTAATGAAAAGATATTTGCATATTTATTGTGTTGTAAGGTGTTTACATTGACATCTACCCATCCAGCTGCATTGACCAATGGACTTTGCTTGATGAAGTCTGGAGCCGATTGAGGAGGTGTCACATGGATCATATCGTAAGCTACCTCTACTTTTTGATCTTTATTACTATCTGCAAAACCTTCAAAAATTGCCTTTTTATTTACCCCGTCTATTTCAAGTAATTTGTAGTTAAAATTGAGTTTGATATTTCCTTTTTTTACTACTTTGAGTAATGTTTGCTCATATTTGTCAACTGCAAAAAGCCTTGCTGCCCCACTCCAATATTCAATATTTACTTTATTTAAAATACCATGTTTTCTAAAGTAATCAGCTGCCATATACATAATTTTATGGGGAGCACCTCCACATTTGACAGGGGTATGTGGATTGTGAAAAATTGCATTGCCACCCTTTAGATTTTTGATACATTCGAATGTATACGTGGCTGTTTGAAAGCTGTAGTTACTACAAACACCATTTTTACCCAAATTTTCTTCCAAACCTTTGACTGCTCCCCAGTCCAATTGAATGCCTGGGCAAACTACCATATAATCGTAGCTTACTTGACTACCATCTCCAATGGTTACTTGGTTGTCATCCGGTTGAAACGATACACATCTCTGTTTGATCCAAGTAACGCCTTTAGGAATATAGTTTTTCTGATTTCTTTCGGTTTTTTGTATATCAAAAGTCCCAGCTCCCACAAGTGTCCAAGCGGGTTGGTAATAATGTTTTTCTGATGGATCGACAATTGCTATTTGTAGGTCAGGTCGTTGATTTTTTAGATATGCACTAATGGAGATACCTGCATTGCCCCCACCGACAACCAATACTTGATAATGTGACATTTGTTTTGAATTTTTATTAGGGTCAAAAATAATGCGTGAGCTTATTAATGATTGTTACAAATGTTACTTTGTCTACGGCTAATGCTTTATAATGCTATATTCTTTTCATCACTCCTTCATATGCACAATCCTCGTAGGCTCCAATGACTCATTCCTAACATACACTTGCTGTGCAAACTTAGTAGCGAGTGAATCATAGTAGCTAGCCGCTATATGTCCTTCTTGCAAAGCAATAGGTGTACCATTGTCTCCTCCCTCTCTGATGCTTTGTACCAAAGGTATTTGGCCCAACAATACTGCATTTGCTTGTTTGGCTAATGTTTTTCCTCCACCTTGACCAAAGATGTAGTATTTGTTATCGGGCAATTCCTCTGGGGTAAACCAAGACATATTTTCTACTACACCGATTATTGGCACATTGATATTGGGAAGTAAAAACATATTCATAGCTTTTACTGCATCGATAAGTGCTATCTCTTGTGGAGTTGTCACCATTACTACTCCAGTGACAGGTACCGTCTGAACGAGGGTAAGCTGTACATCACCTGTGCCTGGAGGAAGGTCGATAATAAGATAATCTAAGACAGGCCACAAACAGTCTTGGATAAACTGTCTGATGAGTCCACCAAGTCGGGGCCCTCTGAGTACAACTGCTTGTTCTGGTTCTACAATAAAACCGATAGACATGACCGACAGTCCATGCGCTTGAAGGGGCACAATTTTATGTTTGCCGTAAAGAATTTCAATTCGTGGTCTTTCGCCTTTTAGTCCTAGCATCGTAGGAATACTGGGGCCGTAAACATCCGCGTCTAGAATTCCTACTTTCGCACCTTTCTTAGCAAGTGTAGCTGCAAGATTTACAGCCACGGTGCTTTTACCAACACCACCTTTGCCCGAGGCTATAGCAATAATGTTTTTTACTTGTGGGAGTATGCTTGTGTTATCATCAGCATAATCTGATTTGATTTTTAGGTGGATATTTACATCTGCGTTTGGGTAAATGGCTTGAATCTCCGAGATACATGCAAAGTTGAGTGATGATTTTACATCATTATCATTACTTTTAAGCACGATACTAAATGTCACTTGATCACCCTCTATTTTCAAGTCCTCGACCATCTTAGCTTTGATGATATCCACACCAGATTTAGGATCTTTTACCTTTTTGAGCGCTTCTACTACTTTATTATTATCTATCATTTTAAATATCGTTTTAACCAACTTTCCTTCAAGGGCTTTGTCCATTCTTTCTCAAATTGCCCCTTATCTTTTATCGTATTATCAAAAATTAAGGTATCACCTGAAATTTCTTGATTTTTGATCAAATCTTTTAAATCACTTGCACCGTTAATGGCAATTACTTTATCATCTTTTATATATTGAAACTGCAACCTATTAAACCAATCTATACCTAATTTTTGCCCTATATACTCTATAAAATGTACAGATTTGTCTATCGAACAGCCACTTGCATAGGATTTGGTTTCATCAGCAAAAATGACTAAAAACCTTTTGTGATAGAGTTTACCAAAATTTAAGATTGGACTACCGTGGGCATTCCATTCGTTCAAAAAAGTAGATAGTTCATTTTCAATAATCAAACTTTCTTCATCATTTAAGAATCGATCAGCCGAATAAATCCAAAGTTTTGATTGTTCAGAAAGATCTTCAAAATTTGCTTTCATATAAATTTACCTTTTATGATTTAGAAAGGAGATGCTCAAAATTTTATTTCACAATTAAGCCTCTTAGATCCTGCAAAATTATAAAAAACATAGGAACTAATTTAATTTTAAAGACAATCATTACATAAGAACAAAGCTCAAGCTCCATTTATCTTAAAGTTCTATTAGGAACTAAAAAGATTTTTCTTAAATAATTATTAAAAAATTATAAGTAATGAAATTATTTATTACTTTTGTCAATAATAGTATTACTACCATTTATAACATTAAAAATAAAACAAATAATATGAATACGTGTACTTTTCAAACTAATTTAGATACGAATCAACATTATTTAAGAATGTTTGCTTTAAAATTAACCAAGAACAAAGAGGACGCATCAGATCTTTTTCAAGAAACAATTTATCGAGCTATGAAGCATAAGGATAAATTTGTTCCTGGCTCAAATATTAAGGCTTGGTTGTCTACGATTATGAAAAACTCTTTTATTAATAATTATCGTAGAAGCAAGAAAATACAAACAAGTCCTAATGGAGACGTCCACAGTTTTATAATAGAAAACAACAATACTGCTGCAAAAAATCAAGGAGAAACTGACATGATGATGGAGGAACTCCACACTATAATTAATCAACTTGATCACGATTTAAAGGTTCCATTCGTTATGATGTGGCAAGGGCATAAATATGAAGAAGTAGCGGAAGAATTAAATATTCCACTTGGAACAGTAAAAAGTCGCATCTTTCAGGCCAGAAAATTGTTACAACATAAAGTGAAAGGATTTTTTAAAATTAATCATAAAGAAGAGTTGATAGCATAATGAGTATAGCAATACATATAAAAGTAAACGAACATTTATATACCAAAGACCCTCAGATGTCTGAATTAGGTAAGAATATTCTTAAGAATAGCATTATCATGATTGAAGAAATGGGCATCACTTCTTTTACTTTTAAAAAATTAGCTGAACGCATACAAAGTACCGAAGCCTCCATTTACAGATATTTTGAGAACAAACACCTATTACTACATTATTTAGTAAATTATTATTGGGAATATGTGAAGGCTAGAATTGAGTTTTCTACCTCAAATATTGAAGATCCAATTACCAAACTTAAAAAGATTTTTTACGTAATCATTACCTCCTCACAGAGGGATTTAAATACGGATTACGTAGATGAGGATATTTTATACAAAATTGTTCTCCTTGAAGGTGCTGCGATTTCACAAAGTAAAAGTGTAGACGAAGAAAATGCTTTAGGATTTTACAAAGCTTATAAAGAAATAAGTCTATCAATATGTGGGCTTATTCAAGAAATTAATCCTTCCTACCCATATCCAAAAAATACAGCAAATTTGTTATTTTCGATGGCATTAAATACAAAACACAATGCGGAACATCTTCCTAAGCTGACAGATTTAAAGTTTACAGAGGATATTGACAATGACTTATTCGAACTCTTAGGTCACTACCTTGATCAACTAGTAATTAGATATACTTCTAAAACAGTTCCAAAAGGGGTATTAGTATATTAAGTAAGCAGCTAGGCCAATACCGATTTCTAAAGCATCTTCATCAATGTCGAAGGTCGGTGTATGTACTTGGCTTGTAATCCCTTTATTCACATTCCCTGTACCTAAGCGATAAAAGCAACTTGGTGCCTGCTGTGAAAAATATGCAAAATCTTCTGCCGTTAATCTTACAGGAAGATCAACAACATTGTCAGCACCTAAATATTCAGTCATTTTGGCCTTGATTTCATTGGTTACTTTTTCATCATTTATTAGACTTGGATAACCTACCAAAATATTTACCTCACAAGTACCACCCATTGCTATTGCTATATTTTCACATGTTGTTCTAATTAGTTGATGTGCTTTTAGTCTCCACTCTTCATCGAGTGCTCTAAATGTACCTTCTAACTTTACTTCACTAGGAATAATATTGGTCGCTCCTCCAGTAGAATTGATTTTACCTATCGTCAATACAGATGGGGAGGTTGGATCCACATTCCTGCTGATGATTTGCTGCAAAGCTGTGATGATATGAGCTGTAATTAAGATGGTGTCCACTGCCAAGTGAGGTGTTGCTGCATGCCCACCTTTACCCTGTACGGTAATATATATCTCATCAGCAGAAGCCATAAACTGCCCAGATTTTATACCTACTTTACCCGCAGCCAAAGAAGGAAATACATGTTGTGCCAGAATGAAGTCGGGTAATTTTTTTCCTAAAGCTTCTTCTTTTAGCATTATTGAAGCTCCTCCTGGATGTTTTTCTTCGCCAGGTTGGAATATGAAGTCAATCGAGCCATGCAAGTCGTCTTTCAATTCATTGATGATAAAAAGTGCCCCAAGCAATGATGCTGAGTGAACATCATGTCCACAAGCATGCATTTTACCATGGTTTTGTGATTTGTATAC
Organism: Saprospiraceae bacterium; assembly: GCA_022844565.1. Lineage (GTDB taxonomy): Bacteria > Bacteroidota > Bacteroidia > Chitinophagales > Saprospiraceae > JADKBO01. The sequence goes on along the minus strand of JALHLK010000003.1, from coordinate 28,483 downwards.
TTTGTCGCCTTCTTCTTGTATGGGTAAGGCATCCATATCTGCCCTGAAAGCTCTACGCGGTCCTGCATGGGGTCCTGTAATAGTAGCTACTATGCCATGACCCGCCCATCCACTTGTATAGATTATACCTTTGTCATCCAATTTTGATTTAATAAAATTAGCAGTTTCCACTTCTTCAAACGAGAGTTCTGGATATTGGTGTAGATGTCTTCTTATTTCAATGACTTCTGACTTGTATTGAGTTGCAAGTTGTTTTATTTTATTTCTTAAATCCATTTTCATTTTATAAAGCTTCTGATGATTAAATTAACATCAATCCAGGGATGATAATATTTAGCATAGCAAAGATCGGATTTTAATTCCGAATCTACAATTTCGTCACCGACCACTTGTCCTATCAAAGATTTTGAAGTATAAATTCCTGAAGGCAATATGGGTAAATTTATTTGATATTGACTGTAGCCCACAATGGTTTTTTGGCCCAAGATGAGTTGTTTTGAATGGTTAAACCAATGATCTCGCAAAAAAATGAATATTGGTGTACTAACCAGCATCAATAAGCCAACGAGAAAATCTAAAGTCCTTTTCATACGACGATAAAGTGGCTTTGCAAGATTGTACAAAGGGTCTATTTCCCAAATTTCGCTTTTTTCTTTACTTGTACTTGTTTCGATGAATGTACTTTCATCAATACTTGCCAATAAATATTTTACCTGTGATCCTGGTGTAGTCATATACTTGGACAGCTTATTCATACCGATAGCTTTGACATCAAATACGATGTAGTCAGGTTGGTGATCTGTAACTATTCGATTGAGTTGATCTATATTTTCTAAATATTTTATGTCAGTATTTCCTTCTGTTGGATGGACAAAGCCTAAAATGGTATAATTTTTAATTCTTTTGTCTATGATCGATGTAAGTTTAGGCTTATTGATCATGTTTGATACGAAGAGCATTGATTTTTTTTTGTTGAACCAACTGTTTTTAAAAAATTTGTATATCCAATAAAATATACTTGAAAAGAAAAGTCCTATAAAAATAACTGCCCTACTATATCTTAGGTGTTCTGGAAGAATTGCATAAATAGATAACAAAATAAAAAGTGCAAGTACTGTGCCCACTATCAAATACTTGGCCTTAAAAACTTTATCAAACCACCCCATAAACCAAATACATAAGACGGTGATCACACTATAACCTATCAAATTGACATATATTTGATCATCGAAATATGATGAATTACCAAAATAGTATCTCGCCCACAAACTTTTTGTCAACACAAAACTTAGAAAGGTCATCAAAAATGCTACGATCAATTCAAAACTATTTTTCAAAAATAGCTTAACTCCATTGTAGAAAGCTAGGAAAATAATCGATAACGTCAGCATTACTTTTACCAATGGCAAGCTGGTACTGGATGTATGTTTGTCAGCATATATTTTCATCGCACCATAAAATCGCTTAATATATTGCAGTGAATTCCTTTTAGTGCTTTCGCCCTTGAAGTGGATGATACTAGTGGAAGCCAGAAACCTAATCTTGGCCCCTTGCTCAAAGATTCTTTTTGACAAATCAATATCTTCACCGTACATAAAAAAGTCTTCATCAAAACCCTTTAATTCTTTGATGATACTTTTTGAAGTAAATAAAAATGCTCCAGTCAAAACTTCTATATCCTGGTCTTCATTTTCAGATAAATTACCCAAATAATAATGGTTAAAAAAGACACTTTTCGGAAAGATTTTATCAAGATTTGCAAACCGAAAAAAACTTGAGCCTACATTTGGAAAACCCCTCTTTGATTCTGGAAGATAATTACCTTTGCCATCTACCATTTTTACACCCACTGCCCCATATTCACTATGCTCCTTCAAAAAATTATAACATAACTGAATTGTATCTTTACTAACTATGGTGTCTGGATTCAATACGAGAATGTATTTTCCATTACAAATATTAAATGCTTGATTATTTGCTTTGCTAAAACCTAAGTTTTCTTTATTTTCAATAGAAATGATCGTTGGATAAAGCCTTTTAATAAATTCGACCGAACCATCTTGCGAAGCATTGTCTACTACTATAATCTCTTTTTTGAGCGTATCACTACTTTCATATAGGGATGCAATACATTGCGCTAAAAAAAACTTAACATTATAGTTGACTATGACAATACTTAAATCGATCATTTGCTTGTACTGTATGGTATCCTTGTGGTAATGGATCTACCAAGCGTGAGCTCATCTGCATATTCCAACTCTCCACCAAAAGATACTCCTCTAGCTATGGTCGTAATCTTAATCGTCTGGGCAGCCAATAATTTTGAAATATAAAAAATCGTAGTATCGCCATCTATTGTTGGGCTTATTGCCATAATCAGCTCTTCAACTTGATCTTCATTTATCCTCATTAGCAAGCTTTCGATATTAAGATCAGATGGACCTACACCATTGATTGGAGAAATAATACCTCCTAAAATGTGGTATACTCCATTGAATTGTTGCGTATCCTCTATCGCCATTACATCGCGGAGAGATTCTACTACACAAACTTGTCTTTTATTTCGATAAGGGGAGCTGCAAATATCGCAGACGTCTTTATCAGCGATGATGTGACACTTTTTACAATGCTTCAAATTAATCTTTAAGTCGGTCAAAGAATTTACAATATTCTCTGATTTTCTAAACTCATCTTGTACCATATGAAGTACCAATCTAAGTGCTGTTTTCTTACCAATACCTGGCAAGCTAGATATTGCGAGCACCGCCTTTTCTAAAGATTTAGAAGGAAAATTCATTCACTTTTATATTACTTCTGCAAAAGTCCGTAAACATTAGACAAAATTCAAATATAATAGGGAGAAATGTTAGGATAAAAAGTATACCAAGACCAAGTCCTTTCCAATAAATATAATTTAAACTACATTAGTTTTTTAAATTTGTCCACTTGAATGATGTTATCAAGCCTACTTTATTAACCTCTTTTCCGATAGATATGTTAATTATTATAAAAAAGATCGATTGTAAATCAATATTTTATTTGTATTGAGCGTAAAAGATATGTCAAAACCAATTTTATGAAAAATGTAACTTTACTTTTTTCTTTACTCTTTTTGTTTTCTAATAAAGGTTTTAGTCAAACTTATACTATATCTGGATACATAGAAGATGAAGAATCGGGAGAGAAATTGATCGGTGCCAATATCTTTTTAGAAAATACAAGTGAAGGAACGTCTACCAACAATTTTGGATATTACTCGATCTCCCTTCCATCTGGGAAAACCTACGATATCGTGTTTTCATATATAGGTTATAAAACGATTGTGAAAAGGATAGACCTCAGTGGTAATCTATTTATAAATGTGCAGCTGAGTTCAAAAGTTAATCTTGATGTCGTAGAAATCACAGCTGACAAAGCCAAAAGAATAGAACAAGAGACCCAAATGAGTGCTGTAGAAATACCCATTACGACCCTCAAGAAGGTACCTGCTTTAATGGGTGAAGTGGATATACTAAAGGCATTGCAATTGACACCTGGTGTAAAATCAGGGGGCGAAGGACAAAGTGGTATCTATGTCAGAGGTGGAGGTCCTGACCAAAATTTGATACTTTTGGATGGTGTGCCTGTATACAATGTCTCCCATTTGTTCGGATTTTTCTCTGTTTTTAATGCCGATGCGATTAAAGATGTAAAACTAATCAAAGGGGGATATCCTGCGCGATATGGTGGGAGACTTTCATCTGTACTCGAAATCAATATGAAAGAGGGAAATCTTAATGAGATAAAAGGTACGGCTTCTATCGGTTTAATATCCTCAAAGTTAACACTCGAAGGACCGATCAACAAAGGGAAGACTTCTTTTCTGGTATCAGGGCGACGCACTTATCTGGATGTACTGGCAAGGCCATTTATCAAACAAAACTTTTCGAGAGAAGGCAATGACGGAAGTGTAGGATATTACTTTTATGACCTCAATGCCAAAATCAATCATAAATTCTCAGACAAGGATCGCATCTATCTGAGTACGTACACGGGTACCGACAAGTTTTATTTTTCTACTGAAGAAAAACCTGATCAATTTCGACCGACACTCAATTTTAATAGCAATGACTTACAATGGGGCAACTTGACAACTGCCTTGCGATGGAATCATATTGTCAATCCAAAACTTTTTATGAATACCACTTTGACATATAGTGACTATAGACTAAGTACGGATATAAGATTTGGAGAAAGAAGATCGGGCGTAAACGAGCCGTTTCAAGTGACGGGCTTAGATTACTTGTCTGGCATAGAAGATTATGGTGCTAAAATCGATTTCGACTATTCGCCAAATACCAAACACTTCATAAAATTTGGGATCAATGCAGTGTATCACACTTTTAAGCCCGGGAGTTTTAATCTATATAGCAATAATATGGACGGTAACTTTTCCTTTAGTGATACGGTTACTCAAAAAAATATCAAAACAGTAGAAACAGGACTTTACATTGAAGATGATTGGACAATATCAAATAACTTAAAAGTCAATTTTGGCCTTCATTATGCCTCATTTCTACTAAAAGACAAAAGTTATCACTCGCTACAACCTAGAGTTAGTAGCAGATGGTTGTTGCCTAAAGATTGGAGTATAAAAGGCTCCTTTGCTACCATGCAGCAATACATCAACCTTCTTGCATTTGAAGGTATAGGGCTCCCCACCGACCTATGGGTACCTACCACAGACCGTATCAAACCCCAAGACAGCTGGCAAGTAGCCCTCGGAGTTGCAAAGTCACTCGGCTCCGAGTATGAGTTCAGCACAGAAATTTATTACAAAAAAATGAAAAATCTTGTCGCTTACAAAGATGGTCAAGGTGTTTTCCAAAGCGATGACTGGCAAAACAGAGTCACACAAGGTGATGGCGAAGCATATGGACTTGAGGTTTTTTTACAGAAGAAAGAAGGCCGATTGAGTGGGTGGATAGGCTACACTTTGGCTTATGCCTATCGTCAGTTTGATGAGATCGACGAAGGGCGAAAATTTCCCTATAGATTTGATCGCAGGCATGACATTTCTATCGTAGCCAATTACAACATCACCAAAAAGATAAATTTTGCTGCAACTTGGGTCTATGGTACGGGCAATGCAGTGACCCTTGCAGGTACAAAAGTTGAATCACACAATCAAAACGCTTCCAATCCTTTTTCCAATTTTAATAGCTATGATGTTTTTGGACAACGCAACAACTTCAGATTAAGGCCGTATCATAGAATGGATATTGGTTTTAACTTCACCAAACAAAAGAAACATTATGAGAGAATTTGGTCATTTGGAGCATACAATACATATGCTAACAATAATCCATTCTTTGTCTATTTCGATACAGAAACGATCAATAACGAACGAGTAACAAAGTTAAAACAAGTAGCTTTGTTTCCTTTAGTCCCTTACATCACCTACACTGCTAACTTTTAAAAACTTATTAGAATGAACACAAAATTGAACTATATTTTATCCTTCTTCTTAATATCTTCTTTGGTTAGTTGTGATAATTTCTTTGAAACTACATTGGAAATTGATCCTCCCAAGCAGGTCGAATCATTGGTCCTCAATGGTTCTGGTATCGCAGGAAGAAGAGACGTTTTATTTAGAATTACAGAGTCGCTGCCAATATTTTCAAATCAAGCATTTCTAGTGCCCGATAATCTTGTCATCAAAGTCACTCACAATAGTAATGTCATGAAAGTAGAGGAGATAAAAGACCAAAATAGCACACAAATAGTCAATCATAAAGCTATCCTAAATGCCGCCTTAAAGGTTGGAGATATCATTACCATCACCGCTGCTCATCCCAAATACAAGAGTATTAGTGTCACAGATACTGTACCTGAAAACGTAGAAATCTTGGATGCCATTTACACGGAAGAAGGGGGTAAAGATATGGATGGAGAATTTAGTATCGTGGAATTTAATATTAAGCCAAAACGTAATAACTTTTATGTAGAAATGTCTTTAAGCACCCTCAACCCAAGATGTTTAGACAGCGAGTGCAAAAAAATAGATACCGTATATTCCCGAAGAAGACTCGAATTTAATGACCCAAATATCATCACCAATAGGAATGCTTATATTAAATCAGACGGTAATCTTAGCACAAAATATTACAGAGGTACAAGTAATAGGAATCTGATAGGACCAACTTTCATAAAAAAACCTAAACTCACCGTGGTAGCCCTCAACAAGAAGTCATACGACCACTTTATCAGTAAGAAACTTTATGATGATGCAAATGAAAATCCATTCGCTACGCCTGTTAATTTGGTATCAAATGTGGAAAATGGTTTTGGACATTTTGGTTTATACAATGTTAAGGAGGTTTTTATGAAGGAGCAATAATATCACAATTCTGATGCTGGAATCCATACGATTTTACCGTCTTTCGATATCACCAAAGGCGTGTTTTTTTGCTTTTTAAATTCTATTAATCTTTCACGGGTTAGCATTAAGCCTGACAATACCTTTTTGGCAAATTCTGACATTTCCTTTTCATCTTTTACAATTACTTTTTCCATTGTTTTCATTTTGATAAATTTATACTTTTCATTTTTTCATCATCATATGTAAAAATAGTTCCGTCTTCTAGTTTTTCTGCAAATATTACAGGTTGATTCTTAGAATTATCAAAAATAAGTGCCTTGTGTACTTGTGGTAAATATAGCTCAAATAAGTTTTTTAATCCTCTTTCATACCTACGTACGATGTCATCTTCTTGAATATTATGCCCTCCTTCACTTACCCTAATCTTAACTCTCTCCTTTGCTAATTCCACACTTTTAACCCAGATTAAGCATTAGACTTTATTCGAAAGGAAATTAGGCAAAATAGTAGTGAAGCACGGAAATTTTATTCCGCAGGTGCAGCCTTAGCTGCATTGAGGACGGAAAATTGAGTACTGAAACTAATATGAAGCGTAATTTTCTTGCAGTTCATTTCTAATGCTTAATCTGGGTTTAAGCCAAAAAAAGAATAATGTCACTTTAAATCCATTTTCTTTAGCTTTTGAAATTTTTTCTAAGGAACTGTAAAGAAATATAGTGTACAAATTTGACGAAGTAGTTTTGTTTTTTTTCGAGGCATAAATGAGGAGAATAGCCTTAGCTACTTGACGAATTTATAACGATGAAAAAAAGCAAAAAAACAAGTCAAAATGTATATGTTATTTCTTTACAGCTCCTAAATAATTTTTACTGGACAAGGTGGTTTCAAAAGCAAAAGTTTGATTTCCTTCGAATGCCTAAATATCTAGAATGAAATTCGTCGTGAGGGTTCAAAATACAATAAAATAAGCACTTTTACTGACTGAATCATAGCTCCAGCTATGGTGAAGGAAGAAAAGTGAGCAAAGCGCCTTATTTTGAAGTAGTTTGAATCCGCAACAGAATTTTCATTCTAGATTTTTAGGTATAATTCGTTAACTCTTTGCACCATAATTCTACCAGCTTGGATAGCAACTTTTTCTGGTTGGAATGGTGACAATCCTTTTGCTATTTCATCAGCATTGACATATTCCTTGCACAAAATTATTTCAGGTAATATTGTAAACCTAAAAATCTAAAATGGGTTCCGTAACGAAGGTCAAAAGTACAATAAAATCAGCACTTTTTGTGACAAATCATAGCCACTGCTATGGTGCGAAGCAAAAAGTGAGTGAAACGCCTGATTTTGCAGTAATTTTGAGCTGTAGTAGGAAATCCATTATAGATTTTAGGTTAGACACGCTGTAGTTTTGCCTGCACCATTACAACCTGCTACAATATTCATGTTTTTTTCTACAATCATTTCACAAAGATAATGAAAGAGTGTATAACATTTTGCACTTCTGAAAAAATGACTTATATTTTAACCAGTCACTAAAAGGAGTCATAGGCCGTATTTTAAAATGTTTATGATTTGGTTCTCCCTTTCAAGGGAGTTAGTGGGTAAAATCATAAACATTTTTGTAGCATAGCCTTAGGCCATATTTTAAAATGTTTTTGATTTGGTTATCCCTTTCAAGGGAGTTGGTGGGTAAAATCATAAACATTTTTGTAGGATAGCCTTAGGCCATATTTTAAAATGTTTATGATTTGGTTCTCCCTTTCTAGGGAGTTAGTGGGTAAAATCATAAACATTTTTCTACAATCATTTCACAAAGATAATGAAAAAGCTCAAATCAATTGGTTTTTAAAAAACCCAAATTCCACACAGGAAAATTATGTAATGCCACATAGATGGTAAAACGTAAGTTTATAGTTTATATTTGAATAAACAATTTTCAATATTGTTTATCCAAATAAACAATATTAAAAATTAATTGCTTGCTAATCAATGAAATAATGATCAAACACTAATGTCAAAGCACCTATAAATAATAATACAACATTCAAATAGTGCCCTAGAGCACAAAATTTTCTCTAAATAAAATCAGAATAGTAGGCTCAAATTTGAACGTTTAGTCAATTGAATTTTAGATTTGATCATGGGTCCAAAACCATTATTTCACCAACTTCTTATTAACTTCTTGACAAATTCGTAATCAATACTTCTTTCACTATCCTAACACCCCCAATTCCTTATTAAATGGTTGATGGTAAAATCTTCTACCTGTGGCTTTGTACAATGCATTAGCCAAAGCACCGATGACAGGTGGGCCTGAAGGTTCTCCCATGCCTGTAGGATTTATTTCACTTTTTACAAAATGAACCTCAATTTCTTTTGGCGATTGTTTATGCCTGATTAATTCGTATGTTCCAAAATTGGTATGCTCGGGCTGGCCATCCTTAAAGGTCATTGTACTGTACATAGCATGTCCTACTCCATCGATCACTGCTCCTTGAGATAGATTGGTAGCTGCATCAGGATTGATGACAATGCCACAATCTACTGCTGATGTCACCTTTTTGATCACGGGTTGATCTTTTTCCATCGTAATATCAAGTACGTGTGCCACATAAGTTTGGTGACAGTAATAGGCAGCAACTCCTCTGTGCACCCCTTCTTGTTGTGTACCCCAATTCGTTTTATCTCGTACCATTTTTAATACACCCGCATAGCGATCTGCATCATATTCATTATTTTCGCCTACAGGTTTTGTTTTTGATCGCTCTAACAATTCTAATCTAAAATCGATGGGATCTTTGCCCATGGCCTCAGCGAGTTCATCAATAAAAGATTGTTCTGCACCGGCTATAAAGTTAGACCTTGGAGCTCTAAATGCTCCGACACTGATATTTGAAGGTATTTCCCACTCTTCCGCTAGATAATTATCCACACATCCTGCTGGAAATCTATTGGCCACAAGTGGACTTTCTGGCACACCACCTGCATTTACATGAATACCGAGTAGCTGATTATTTTCGTCCAATGCAGCTTTGTATGTAGCGTAATAGGCGGGTCTATATACTCCACATGTCATGTCATCTTCACGCGAATAAATCAATTTGATCGGGGCTTGCAATTTTTGTGATATTACCGCTGCCTCCACGAGGAAATGGCCATATAAACGTCTACCAAATCCACCACCCATTCTCGAAAGATGGATTTCTACATTTTCTTTGGGTATACCTAATCTATGAGACACACTTTTTTCCATAAATTCGGGCGTCTGGATTGGTCCTATGAGTAACGCTTTGTCGTCTTTCACATCAGCAAAGAAGTTCATCGGTTCCATCGTATTGTGTGCCAAGAAAGGGCAACTATAGCTTCTTTCTATTATTTTTGCTGCATTCTTAAAAGCCATTTCTGGATTACCATCTTTTCTAACCGTCTTAACTTTGACAGAAGTAGGGTTTTTCATTTGCTCAAAATGTGTTGATGAGTTTTCTAGACCTGAAGGCGTCACAACTTCCACAATACTTCCAAAAACATCTATACTTTCTGATTTTGAAGGTATGGGCTCCCATTCTATCTTTAAGGCTTTCTTTGCATTCATCACCTCCCAAGTGGTATTACCAACTACGACTACTAAATCTGGAAAAGCAGAGACATCTGACCATTCAGTTTTATGATCATCCTCATACACTTTGATTTTAAATACATCTTTGATACCTGGCATCGTCCTTGCAGCAGTATCGTCAAATGACTTCAATCGGAGTCCAAATGCAGGTGGGTGCGTGATCATCGCTATTTGCATTCCTTCGGCAGTGTAATCAATACCATACTGAGGTTTGCCTGTTACGATCTTTTTGGCATCCACATTTTTTCTTGAAGTGCCTATGATGGTATAATCTTTAGGTTCTTTAAGTTTTACTTCTTTTGGCACCTCTACTTTACCTGCAGCGGATGCAAACTCACCGTAATGCGCTTTTTTATTGGTTTTTTCATGAGAAACAAATCCAAGCTCCGTTTTCAACTCTTCAACAGGTACGCCCCAAGCTGTAGCAGCTGCTTGTTTGATCATGGATTTTGCTGTAGCTCCTGCCATTCTCAGGCTTTCCCAAGATGCAGCTATCGACATACTACCTCCTGCTATTTGACCTTTATATTTATCTGTATCTAGATTAGCTTGTTCTACGATTACATTTTTCCAATCTATATCCAATTCTTCGGCTACAATCATCGGCATCGAGGTCTTCACATTTTGACCTATCTCCGGGTTGGGCGACATAATTGTTACAACTCCATTATCCCCGATTTTCAAATATGCATTGATATTAAACCATTCTTTAGGCATAACAATACCTTTATTAGCTTCTGTTCTACATCCAGCCAACCAACTGAATCCGAGGACCAAACCTCCGCCTGCCACAGCGGTACTCTTAAAAAATGAACGTCTACCTATACCTGTTTTTACTGTTGTCATCTCTACTTAATTTTTAGTGTGGATTTAAGAATTTTTAGCAGCTGTTTTAATAGCAGCTTTGATACGTACATATGTACCGCACCTACAGATATTCCCATTCATAGCATCCTCTATTTCTTCATCAGTAGGATTACCATTTTTCTTGAGCAACGACACAGCACTCATAATTTGTCCACTTTGACAATAGCCACATTGTGGTACATCGTGTTCTAACCATGCTTTTTGCACAGGATGATCTCCTTCTTCAGACAATCCTTCTATAGTGGTAATCTTTTTATCTGCAATACTAGCGATAGGTAACACACATGATCTAGTTGCCACACCATCAATATGAACTGTACAAGATCCACATGCAGCGACTCCACACCCATATTTCGTACCGAGCAAATCTAAATGATCTCTCAATACCCATAAAAGCGGTGTAGCGGGATCTACATCTACTGTCTTCTTTTGGCCATTTACACGCAAATTGAATTGTGCCATGATATTCTTATTTTAATTAGTTCTGACAAATATAAATAGAATAAAGCATAATGCTTGTTAAAAAAGTTGAAATTTTAAAATTGAACGCATTTCGAGATAATATTTGAAGGTAATATAAGTTGATTTGTGAGGAAAAATATGGATCGTACCTAAGGCACTTAATGATTATTTATAGTTTCACCCCTACGGTTTAAAAATCGCAGTTACAAAATTTGTCAAGCTTACGGGTTTTGATTTTCTTATTAATTTTTCTTTCAAAAAAGTTAAAACTTTTTTCAACAAAAATTCCTTTCTAAAAGACCTAGAAGGTCGAAAGATTTTGTCACAATGGTTTTTAAACCGTTGTTTGCAAAAAAGCGCTATCTTGAGTGCCGTAGGTACGACAGATATATTAGCCCTTTTTCATATACATCAACATGAAGCAAAATTATTAATAAGTTTTAATTTTATTAAGTTACTGGTTCAACTGCAAATCTAATGGAAAGTTCAGAAATTAGAGGCCAATAATTAAAACACATTACATGATTTTTTTGAATCATTTAAAGGGGAGAATCTTTATTTAGAGCTAATGGCTAACTGCTCAAGGCTAAAAGCTTTAAACCCTTTATCCACTAAAATCTTAGTAGAACCAAACTTTTAACATTCTAAATAACTTGAAATATACTACTTTTACCTCTTATCTTCGTTATACCTAATATTACAAAACAGATTACTAAATAAAGATGCAGCACTATAATCCATTCATTACTGAAAAAAGGAATAGAAGTAAAAGTATGAGAACTTCTGTGATCCTTCATACTTTGCTTTTATTAATTACTTTTTTCTATTCATTTAGTACAAAAGTAAAAGATCCTGACCCAGAAAAACCTTACAAGGTGACTATAGATTTCACTGAGCTGAAAGAAAGCTCCTTGAGCAAGTATGCACATGCCGATGTAGGTGAAAAAAGACCCAAAACAGAAGAGATTGAGCTATTAGCTCCCACTAAACCTATGGAAATTATTAGAGAAGATGTAAAAGTAGAAATACCTAAAGTTACTATCCCGACTCCAACTCCTACCCCACCCGTCACATCAACTACCGTGGTAGATGAATCTCCTGTTCAAGTAATAGAATCAGAAATCGAAATCGAAAAACCAACCACAGAAAGAATTCCAGAAGTCGTAAAAGAAACACCAAAACCAAGTCCTCCAGCACCCCCAACACCAAGTAGAGAGCCAGATTCAAAACCGAGTGGAGGCCCAGTGACCAGCAATACGCCTTCTACATCATCAGGCACGAATACAAATCCAGCTTCTAGGAGCGATGGCTCCGGAACAGGTAAAGGTAATAGCGGTAGCGGTCAAGGAGCTTCATCAGGCAGTGACAATACTTCAGGTTCGGGTCAGCGTCTAGATGGTACCGGAGCATATGATGGTCAAGGAGAGAGCATATTCGGCCGAAAACCTATTTTTAGAAATTGGAAAGCATTACCTAAGGTGAAAAGTGGAAAAGTTGCCGTGAAGATATGTGTTGATAGACAAGGTAAAGTAGGTTTTGCTGAAATATTAGAACTAGAAAGTACCATAACAGATCCTTCTACACTTAAACAAATACTGAGAGCCGCTTATGGATACATATATGAAGTAAGTACAACCGCTCCAGCTCAACAATGCGGTAAATTGTCATTCAGGCTTTCTGACCAAACGCAAGCCCTCGTTCCAAAAAAATGATAGACGACATTATATTTCATCTTGGTGAAGATCGCAGCGAATATCATGACGCCGTAGTACCTCCCATCTATCAGACGAGCAATTTCGTTTTTAATTCTATTGATGATTTTAAAAGAAAAGTTGCTGATGAGTTAGATAACTTTGTCTACACCCGCGGCAACAATCCAACGGTAAAAATACTTAGACAGAAGATTGCCGCCCTCGAAAAATGTGAAGATGCACTCATAACAGGTAGCGGTATGGGTGCGATATCGACAGCCCTAATTTCGCAACTACGAGCTGGTGACCACTTACTTTGTATCAAAAAACCGTATAGTTGGGCAAATCGATTGGTCAAAGACCTTTTAACCAAGTTTGGAATAGAAGTATCTTATTTTGAAAGTGACACCACGGAAGCTTTAAGGCAGATGATTAAGACCAATACCAAGGTTATTTATCTAGAAAGTCCAAATTCTCTGACATTAGAAGTACAAGATTTAAGAGCTATTGCCGCTATTGCTAAAGAACATTCCATCGTAACCATCATCGACAACAGTTACAGCACCCCACTCTATCAAAGACCAAAAGAATTAGGCATCGATATCATCGTACATTCTGCCACCAAGTACCTCAATGGACATAGCGATGTCATGGCTGGTGTGATTTGCGCTGATAAAACGATGATTGCCAAAATATTCCATACAGAATACATGATTCTTGGCCCATCCATATCTCCACATGATGCAAGTCTTATGTTGCGCGGCTTGAGGACCTTACCTCTGAGATTACAACGATCTGACGAAACTGCCTTAAAAATACTGGAATATCTCCGCACAGAACCTTTAGTACGAAAAATTTACTACCCATTTACAGATGCAACCGCCGAATTGGCAAAAAGCCAAATGTCAGGTTGCGGAGGCCTTTTCTCCTTTGAACTGCACACCGAAAGTAAAGAAGATGTCAATACTTTTAATGATGCGTTAGATAAATTTTTCTTTGCTGTAAGTTGGGGTGGATACGAGTCCCTTAAGTTACCAATTCTTGCATTTTATGACAACCCTGGCCGGCCCAATCCATCTATTCCTTTCCAATTATTCCGAATATACATCGGCTTGGAGGACGCTGATTATTTGATTGCTAATTTTAAAAAAGCTTTTGATAGGGTCAGGAATGATTGAATGGTCTTTGGTCTTTGGTCTTTGGTCTTTGGTCTTTGGTCTTTGGTTAGCTTATTACTCACAAGCTAACCAGAGAACCCAGCTGAAAGACATATACCAAAGACTAGCAGCTAAAGTCTAACAGCCCCCAAAGACTAAAGACCATCAGCCAAAGACTATTAGCTAAAGACCAATAGCTAACAATCCAATGCGCTAAAATCCTAAAACGCCAAAGACCATCAGCCAAAAAAAGCCGTAGTATCCCAATAAACCCTACCACTTGCTAAGTATTTTCTACCATTTAATTAAAAATATTGATATTTTTCTTTACCTTAAATTAATAATTTTTATCTTAGAGCCAAGTTTTAAAAATACAACTAATATGAAGAAAACATTATTTATCACAATAAACGCAATGCTGGCTTTTGGGATGTTGCAAGCTCAGATTGTAAACCTAGGGGGTACCATAACGGTGCAGCCAGGCGCAACGCTGGTAGTCGAAGGAAATGTCGACAATCAATCGGGTACCATTGCTAACTCAGGGACGATTGAAATTAAGGGAAACTTAATAAACGCTGCTGCAGGTATCTTATCTGGAACAGGAGGTAGTTACATTTTTAATGGAGGTACTGCCAATGCTACCATCACCACTAATGGAGATGCTATCAACAATCTTACAATTGATAAGAGTGGATTTGATGTACTTTTATCTGACTCATTAACTGTAAACGGTGCACTTACTTTTGGTGCAGCGGGTAATAGTAATTTGGTGTTAGGAGCTCACAAACTTATATTAGGTAATGGGGCAACTTTGGGTGCTGGCAGCCTTGCCGGATACATAGAAGCAGATCTAGCAGGTGTGGTCATTAAAAATCATAACACATCCAATCCATTCACACTGCCAATTGGTGACGTTGATGATTATTCTCCTATCAGTTTTACACCTAGCTCTTCTACCTCAGGTTTTATATCTGCTAGAGTTGTTGATGCTGTCCATCCAAATAACGTTGGAAATACATATATTACAAGATATTGGCCAGTTACTAATACTGTCGCAGGTACTTTTGCTGCAACTTATATACCAGCTGAAGTCATTGGTATTGGTAATATGAGTGGCTATCGACGTACAGGTAGCAATTGGATTGAAGGTACAGGTGTAAGCAGTAACATGGCAACTGTAAGTGCAGTACCTAGCACCCACGATATATTTGCACAGTCTGCGGGAATTAGGGAATTTATCTTATCAGCCTTTCTTCAGGGTGCTTATGACTCTGTAAGCAATGTAATGACTACTCAATTGCCTACACTTGGTTTAGGTACTGCACCAACAGGTTTTCCTTCAATTTCACCATATGGAACAGGGGAAACTATTACATCAATTCCGGCAAATGTAACAGATTGGATAAAAGTGGAAATAGTAGACCCATCTAACCCATCAACTATTTATGCTCAAGTAAGTGGTTTTGTGAAAAATGACGGAACAGTAATAAATACAACAGGAGGGTCAACAATATCAATAAGTGGTTTAACTCAACCTACCGGTTCAATAAGAATAAAGCATAGAAACCATTTGATGACTAGAACTAACCCAATAACTTGGACCACAAATGGTACACCTAATGAATTTGACTTTACTACCAGCACAAATGATGTTAATGTTTTTACAATAACAACTTTTCCAATTGATATTGTATTCCCTACAGTAAATGGTAACCAACCTATGAAAAAATATGTAAATAATAAAAGAGCTATGTGGTCCGGAGATATAAATCAAGACGGAATAATAAGATATAATATCTTTCCTGATGATAGATCTCCCATATTAAGTGCAATAGGCGGTGTTAATCCATTAGCATTTATTACAGGTTATCACAATCAAGATATTACATTAGATAAAAAAGTTAATTATAATATTTTCCCCGATGATAGATCTCAGGTTCTTAGAAATATTGGAGGTATTAACCCACTTTCAAAACTTTTAACTCACAATTAATAAAATAAAATGAAAAAGATATTTTTTATTACAACTATTCTATGTCTAAATTTATTAGTTTCTTCGCAAACGGTAAATCTAGTTGGTACATTGAACAATTCTACCTTAACTATTAATATGGAAAGTTCTACAAATATTTCACAAAGGATATTTGGTGGTATTTTTTTTTCAATTTCAGGTGCAAGTGTTACTTCTTTTTCTGCAAACTTTGGAATCACAGAAATAGCTTCCGGTACTTACGGATCTAATCCAGGAAGTCAAATTTCATTTAGTAGTGATACTCCTATTGCTTTAGGTACATTTCAACTTGGTGGTGGACCTTTCATAGAAGGTCAGGTTTCTATCAGTATACTCTTAGTTGATTTAGGAGGTATTAATGCTGCTGGCTCTAGTTCTATCGTCCTCCCCATCACCCTCAAATCCTTCACTGCCTCCAAATTAGAAGGCAACAATGCCCTCCTAAATTGGAGTACATCAAGTGAGGTAGATGCATCACACTTCGAGTTAGAGCGTAGTTTCGACCTACAGTCATGGACGACCATCGACAAGCAAGCAGCAAGAGGACAGCAAGGTATAGAGACATCGTATAGCTTTGTAGACCAAAACATCATCGCACAAAGAAGTAATGATGGTGTATGTTACTATAGATTAGGTATGGTAGACCTAGACTTATCTCGTAAGACAAGCGATATACGCAGTATCAATCTCGACCCTCTGAAGGAGACCTACTATCAGGCTTTCCCAAATCCTGCAAAAGGAGTCATCAATGTACAGCTGCAAGTACCAAATACGCAAGCCAACATGACTGACCTCATCCTGATGGATAATGCCGGTCGCGTCCACACCAAAACCGCTGTGAGTACCAATGGTATCACTAAGATTGATGTGAGTGATTTGCCTAAAGGTGTGTATCACTTGCAGGTGAATACGGGTACGGAGCTGTTGAGTAAGAAGGTGATTTTGGTGGAGGATTAGATTAGGTTTTAGGTGTTAGGTTTTAGATGTTAGAATACTAAAGACTAAGATCATAAGCTAAAGACTACTAACTCTTTGATCATAATATCAAACAATAAATTTATAGAAAGTGCTCGGTCGGTTGGTCGGGCATTTTTTTTAGATATTAGGTTTTAGAAATTATGACACCTCATGAAATATGTTGACAGTTTGATCACAAGTTAATTGTTAGCAAGTTAAAGACCAGCAGCCAAAGACTAAAGACCATCACCTAAAGACTTACAATTGCTAAAGACTAATAGCTAAAGACCAAAGTTTGACAGTTTGATCACAAGTTAATTGTTAGCAAGCTAAAGACCGGCCGCCAAAAACTAAATAAGCGAAGCGAAATTCGGTCAGAACGAGAAACCAGCAGCCGAAGACTAAAGGCCATCACCTAAAGACTTACAATTGCCAAAGACTAAAGACCAACAGCTAAAGTCCAATAGCCAAAGACCTTCAGCCTACCCCATCAACTCCCTAGCATTCGCAATAGCAGCTTGGCTAGGAGGATTTCCACTAAGCATTTTAGCAAGTTCGATGATACGCTCCTCATGAGAGAGGACTTTGATGGCGGTATAGGTTTTGTCGTGAATATCAGATTTGTAGACAAAGTAGTGTTGATTAGCTTTGGCGGCGATTTGAGGGGAGTGGGTGATGGAGATGATTTGGTGTTTTTGAGCAAGCTGGTGGAGGATTAATCCCATCTTATGGGCTATTTCGCCAGATACGCCTGTATCTATCTCATCAAAAATCATGGTTGGTAGAGCCATAGCTCCTGCTACTAAGCTTTTGATGACGAGGATCAGTCGAGACATCTCCCCGCCTGATGCTGCATCTTTGATGGGGAGTAATTTACCACCTTTGTTGGCAGAGAAGAGGTAGACAATTTGATCTTTGCCGTGAGGGAGATACTGGAAGGTCTCCGTAATGGAGGCTTCAAAGTTGGCATTTTGCATACCCAGATCACCTAATATCCTGAGTATATTGATTTTGAATTGCTCAGCAACTTTTAATCTATTGGTCCTGATTTTGGTGGAAAGTTGATTGAGTTCTTTTTCTTGGTCAAGGATCAATTGATGAAGTGCATTGATTTTGTCTTCGGTACTGTCAAGATCCTTGACTTTGGCAGCAAATTCGTCTTTAAGTGTTAAGAGGGCTTCTGTGGAGGTTAGGCCGTGTTTTTTGAGAAGTTTGTGGATCACGGCAATACGGTCTTGAACAAAACTGACTCTTTTGGCATCGTATTCCGTGGATTCAAATATATCATCCGCTTCTCTAGCTAATTCTTTAAGCTCAGCTTTGATGGATTCCAGTTTTTCTTCCAATACTTGGAATCGTTCATCTTTGCCGCTTAGGCTTCTTGCTTCCCTTGAGATTTCCGTAAGTAGAGGGATGATGGATTGCTCGTTTTGATCTAAAACATTGGTGATTTTGGCACTTATGGCTTTAATATCCTCGGTACTTGTCAAGATGTTGAGCTCTTTTTCGAGATCCTCGTATTCGTGCTCGACCAATTTTAAATCACTAATTTCTTTCAGCTGAAACTGATTGAATTCTAGTTCTTTGGCTTTTTCAAATTTTTGCTTTTCGAGGGTTTCGAGTTCTTTGGTGTTCTTTTTATATTGTGTGAAAATTTCTTTGTAGGAGATTAAGAGCGACGCATTTCCTGCTAAGGTGTCTAAGACTTCTCTTTGAAATTTTTCGGTATTTAGCTCTAGTGAATCAAACTGTTGGTGCAGATCTACCAATTCATCTGTAAGTTGTTTAAGCACTTCAAGCGTCACAGGTGAGTCATTGATAAAGGCACGAGATTTGCCCGATGCGATGATTTCTCTTCGTATGATCAGTTCGTCATCATAATCGATATCATTGGCTTCAAAATAGGGTTCTAAATGGTAAGATTTGATATTAAAGTTGGCTTCAACGACACATTTTTCATCCTGATTAAAGAGGACTTTGGTATCCGCTCGATTGCCCATGATGAGGCTTAAAGCACCCAGTAATATGGATTTACCAGCACCTGTTTCGCCGGTAATGATATTTAAATTTTGTGAAAAATTGATTTTCACTTCATCTATGAGCGCATAATTTTTGATATGGATGCTTTTTATCATCGTTGCAATTGGTTTTATTTCATTTGGCTAATTTTGCCATCGGCCATAAAATACCGTTGATCACTCATTTGGGCCAATTCTTCATTATGGGTTACGATGACAAAAGTTTGACCAAAATCATTTTTGAGTTTTACAAATAGCTCATGCATTTCTTTGGAGTTGGTAGAATCGAGATTACCGGTAGGTTCGTCTGCAAAAACCACTTTGGGTCTATTGATCAGTGCACGGGCTACGGCTACCCGTTGTTGTTCTCCCCCAGACAATTCATTGGGTTTATGGCTTAGTCTGTGTCCAAGGCCTAGGTATTCTAGTACTTCTTTGGCCCTAGTATTGATGGTCTTATCACTTGAATCTTTGATCAATGCTGGAATCGATACATTTTCTAACGCTGTAAATTCGTTTAACAAATGATGAAACTGAAAAATAAAACCCAAATTACTATTTCTAAACTTAGCCAATTTAGACTCACTTTGTTTGCTAACATCTACATCGTCGATCCACACCTGACCACTGTCCGCAATGTCTAAGGTGCCCATGATATGAAGTAAAGTACTTTTTCCGGCCCCCGATTTTCCCAGAATAGATACGATATTCCCCTGTTCGATTTCTAAATCAACCCCGTCTAAGACTTTGACATGACCATAGTTTTTCTTAATATCTTTTGCTTTTATCATCTTAGTGCTTCCAAATTGACCCCAAAGATATTGAAAAAAAACCTTAATGCTACGAAGAACATGCTTTCGAAGTGAAAAAAATGTTAATTTAATAAATACTAAAATAAAAAACTTTACTTTTGCAACATTGTTGTAAAAAGGAAAAAATATACAGTCATGGATTTAAAACAAATTTTCTTCTATTTAGTGCTCATCACTTTTGCACCTGCTTGTAAACATGCACCTGCGGAGGAATCAGAACAACTTAAGCAGGCACGTGTCATTCAAAAAGAAGCCTTAGAAACTTACAATACTTTGGTACTCTCGGTAGATCAAATACAAGATTCAATATTGAGATCGGAAGTAAAACTAAAATTAGATGATTTGAAAAAAGGTATGGTAGAATTGCCACACAATCATGACCATGACCATGACCACGATCACGACCACGATCACGCACATCATGAATCAAACTTGACAGATCAACAAATGCTCGATGCACAGACTTCATGGAAAGCAGCTTTAGAAGGCATCAAAGCCTCTATGACTACAAATACAAATAACTAATGTATACACAACTCAGGAATTACCTTATAGAAAAATCTGATTTAATAGGTATCAGTGCAAGTTTACTCTGTACGATACATTGTGTGATTACACCCATCTTCTTTATGGCCAAACCATTGATGTATGCGAGTCATAATCACTCGCATGATCATGGGCACCACGGTCATGATCATGCTTGGGCAGCTTTGGATTATGTCTTTTTAGTAATCGCATTTTTTGCTGTACTCCTTACTTCATACCACGCACATCATCCAAAAATCAAAATAGGTCTTTGGATCGGTTGGGCGCTCTTGACTACGGGTATTCTCACTGAGATGTCGGGTGAGGTGATCGGCAGTTATATCATGTATGTTGGTTCAGCTACCTTGATTGCATTACATTGGTGGAATAGGAAATTGTGCAGGATTGCGCATTAGGAGTAATTGTGAAGGTTTCAAGGGAAGGTTAAGCAGGTTAAGAAGGTTAAGAGAGGCTAAGAATGAAGGTTAAGGAAAGATAAGTTCAACTGTATTTCTGTTCATAGCTAATATTTTAACCAAGATTACGCATTGGACTTTATTCGAAAGGAAATTAGGCAAAATAGTAGTGAAGCACATGAGCTGCGTAAAAAATTGATATCCGAAATATCAATTTAGCAGCGAACTAAAACCAACTGGATTTTAGCTTCTCCAATAATTTTTGCAGCCTTAGCTGCATTGAGGACGGAAAATTGAGTACTGAAACTAATATGAAGCATAATTTTCTTGCAGTTAATTTCTAATGCGTAATCTGGGTTTAATTCAATTGCTCAAAATTATTTGAGATTTAATATTTGTGAATTTGTGGCTTTTAGAACTTTCAGCATGAACTCAATTTTATAATATTAAAATAATGTCTATTTTTGACTTCTCTTTATATTGTAAGCTGAAAATACGAAATTGAAAAGTTATCAATCTAAAAACAAAGTTCATCTAGCAGTAGACTGCATTATCATCGGTTTTAGCGAAGATAAATTAGAATTGCTGTGTATCAAACGCGATTTCGAACCATTTCATGGTCAGTGGTCACTGATGGGAGGATTTATGACTCATGAAGAAACACTAGATGAAGCCGCTAAAAGGGTTTTAAAAAAATTAACAGGCCTCGATGATATTTACATGGAACAATTGCCTGCTTTTAGTACCATAGATCGAGACCCTGTCGAAAGAACCGTTTCCGTACCTTATTTTGCATTGATCAATAGTGAAGATTTCAAAGACAAATTGATTGATAAATATTCAGCACATTGGTTTTCCATAGAAGAATTGCCAAATCTAATTTTTGACCATTCTCACATGGTAGCAGCGGCTTTAAAGAGATTAAGAGCAAGGACCACCACAAAACCTATAGGATTCGAACTCTTGCCAGAGCGTTTCACCATGTTGCAATTGCAAAGTCTGTATGAAGCTATTTTGGATAGAAAACTTGATAAGCGCAATTTCAATACAAAAGTGATGGCAATGGATATATTGTATAGATTGCCAGAAAAAGAAACCAACACCTCTAAGAAAGGATCATACCTCTACCGATTTGATAAAGATGCCTATATCCAAAAAATGGAAGAAGGTTTGAGATTTAAATTAGAGTTTAATTCTATTTGAGTTGGCATTTCAATACTTGGACTTCAATTAAGCAACTCCTCTTGAATATTAACATTTTGTGATAATCGGCAGCAGAATTTAAAGAATTTGTAAATATTGTCTATATTGTCTTCAAATTCGAATACAGATGATAAAAGCCGTATTGTGTAAAAGTTTTGGTGACCCTGACCAATTGGTAATTGACCAAATAGCCGAGTTAACACCTGATGACAATGAAGTAATAATACAAGTGGTGGCTTGTAGTGTCAATTATCCCGACACACTGATGATCAAAAACATGTATCAATTCAAACCAGAGATGCCATTTTCTCCAGGTGGAGAGGTTTCAGGTATTATAAAAAGTGTTGGATCGGCAGTCAAACACGTAAAACAAGGCGATAAAGTTTTTGCCTTATGTGGT
The DNA here is from genome assembly GCA_022844565.1 of Saprospiraceae bacterium. Taxonomy (GTDB): domain Bacteria; phylum Bacteroidota; class Bacteroidia; order Chitinophagales; family Saprospiraceae; genus JADKBO01. The sequence goes on along the minus strand of JALHLK010000003.1, from coordinate 5,987 downwards.
TGGGGAGGCTTTGCAGAAGAAGTTAAAGTGATCGCAAAAAGGGTTTTTCCAATGCCGGAAGGGATGGATTTTATCACTGCATCATCTGTGATGTACAATTATGGCACCTCCTTTCATGCACTAAAAGATAGAGGATACTTAAAAGAAGGTGAAACCCTACTCGTATTAGGCGCTGCTGGGGGGGTAGGTCTCGCAGCCGTAGAATTAGGTAAAATTATGGGTGCAACTGTAATCGCAGCAGCTTCGAATGACGAAAAATTGTTAATTTGCAAAGAAAAAGGAGCCGACCACATCATCAACTATTCTGAAGAAGGTTTTCGAGATAAAATAAAAACCATCACCAATGGAAAAGGAGTAGACGTAATATATGACCCTGTAGGAGATCAATATACCGAGCCTGCACTAAGATCAATAGCTTACAATGGTAGATATCTGGTAGTAGGATTTGCTGCAGGGAAAATACCCGAAATAGCGCTCAACTTAGCCTTGCTAAAATCTTGTGCTATTACCGGTGTATTCTGGGGCCAATTTGCCGAAAAAGAACCTGGATTGAATATGAAAAATCTTCAGCAATTGGCTAATTATTTTCAAAAAGGGCAGTTAAAACCTCACATTTACAAAACATATCCACTAGAAGAAGCTCCAGTCGCTCTTTGGGATATGATCAATAGAAAAGTAATTGGTAAGGCCGTGGTACTCGTCAATGAAGAAGCGAATAGGTCAAATCCACCAATTCAAAAAGTGGAGAAATCGGAAGTCTCTGAAGTGCAACAAAAAGACGGAAAGTTCATTTTTAAGAACTTACATCATTTAAAACAGTCTTATGGCTTAAAACTCGGAACTTCAGATTGGGTTACAATGGATCAATCCAAAATCAATGACTTCGCAAGAGCAACCGAAGATTTCCAATGGATACACGTCGATACCGAACGTGCAAAAAGCGAATCTCCATTTGGAAAAACAATCGCTCATGGATTTAATGTTTTAGCCTTCTCTCCCAAATTCCTATATGCAATGTTTGACATAGAATCTGCAAAATTGAGTCTCAACTATGGGTGCAATAAGGTAAGATTTATGTCTCCTATCATCGTGGATAGCAAGGTGCGAATGCATGCGATTTTAAAGGAAACGGAGATTGAAAACGGCCGTGGAAAAGTATTTATAGATGTAACTTTCGAAGCTCAGGGCCAAGACAAGCCTATCTGTGTAGCCGAGTTGATTAGTATGGTAATAGAATAATTTGATAATATGAATTTTGATCATTCCACAAAAGCACAAGAATATATAGCCAAAGTGCAAAACTTCATGGACGTACATGTGATACCATATGAAAACGAGCTCTGGTATGAAGGCAATGAAGATTGGACATCTTGGACCATAAACCCGAGAATTGAGGAATTAAAATCCATGGCAAGAGCACAAGGACTTTGGAACTTATTTCTACCCTCAGAAAGTGGGTTATCCAATACAGATTATGCACCTCTGGCTGAGATAATGGGCTATTCAGCCTTAGCATCTGAGATTTTCAATTGTAATGCACCAGATACTGGCAATATGGAAGTCCTCGAAAAATATGGTACCCATGAGCAAAAATCTCAGTGGTTAGAGCCCCTTTTGAATGGTGAAATACGGTCTGTATTTTGTATGACAGAGCCTGATGTCGCTTCTAGTGACGCTACCAATATCGCAGGATCGATTACGGAGTCAGGCGATCATTTGATCATCAATGGCAAAAAGTGGTGGAGTACAGGTATTGGTCACCCAAAAGCAAAATTAGCTATATTTTTAGGCCTATCAGATGCCACCGCAGCCAAACATGCTCAACACAGCATGGTACTCGTTCCTTTAGATGCAGAAGGAGTGCATATAAAGCGAATGTTACCCGTTTTTAACACATACGATGCACCTTATGGGCATGGTGAGGTACATTTTGACAATGTCAGTGTACCAAAGTCAAACATCATTCTTGGTCCTGGCAGAGGATTCGAGATTGCTCAAGGTAGGCTTGGACCAGGTAGAATACACCATTGTATGCGATTGATAGGTGTGGCAGAAAGAGCCCTCAAGATGATGGTAGAACGAGCATCTGAGCGAATCGCATTTGGCAAACCTTTGACGTATTTTAGTGGTAATGCCGACATTATTGCCAATGCTAGGATGGAGATAGACATGGCCCGCTTACTGGTTTTAAAAACAGCTTACCTCTTGGATACCATCGGAGTCAAAGGGGCAAAAAGTGAGGTATCTCAAATTAAAGTAGTAGTACCCAATGTAGCATGCAAGATCATCGACCAAGCCATTCAAATGTTTGGGGGTATGGGTGTAAGCAATGACACTTTACTAGCCAATATGTATGGATATGCGCGAACATTGAGATTGGCCGATGGCCCTGATGAAGTTCACAGAATGGTAGTAGCAAACACAGAATTTAAAAAATATAACCTAAAAATCTAATATACCATGAATCGATTTGACTATATCATTGTAGGTGCAGGAACTGCGGGTTGCATTTTGGCCAATCGGTTGAGTCAAGATCCAAGTCAAAATGTATTACTTTTAGAAGCTGGTGGACCCGATAAAAAGGCTGAAATAAAAATACCTGGAGCTTACGCTAAATTACATCGATCTAAAGTAGATTGGGGATTTGAAACAGAACCTCAAGTTAACTTGAATAACAGAAAACTATACTTGCCTCGTGGCAAAACACTAGGAGGGTCTAGTAGTACCAACGCGATGGCTTATGTGAGAGGTAATTCCCAAGATTATGACGAATGGGCAGCATTTGGCAATCAAGGTTGGAGTTACGAAGACGTTTTACCATATTTTAAAAAGTCAGAGCACAATGCGAATATTGTAAATAATTATCACAGTCAAGAAGGTCCTGTGCATATAGGATTTGCTAAGAATTTTCGTACGCCTTTTGCCAGTGCATTTGTACAATCTTGCCATCAAGCACTTAATTTACCAATCAATGAGGATTACAATGGTGAAGACCAAGTAGGAACCGGTTTTCTACAATTTAACATCAAAAACGGTAGTAGATGGAGCATGGCTGATGCTTTTTTAAAGCCAATCCTTCATAGAGAAAACCTAAAAGTTATTACCAATGCACAGGTTTTGAAGTTGATTATTGAGTATGATAAAGTGTCTGGCCTAGAATATCAAGATTTACTCAGTGGCTCAAAACAACTCTTTTTTTGTAATAAAGAAGTAATTCTGTCTGCTGGGAGTTTCCAAACCCCACAAATCCTGATGCTTTCTGGCATTGGTGATAAATCAGAGCTCAAATATCACGGTATCGAATCAAAAATTAATCTTCCTGGAGTTGGTAAAAACTTGCAAGATCACCTATTCTATAATGTGTCGAGTCTTGCTAAAACACAAAAAGGTGTGAACCATTACTTAAAACCCTGGAATCAAACAATAGCGATTCTCAAATGGCTCATGACCAAAGGTGGTGCTATGTCAATTAGTCCTTTAGAGGCTTACGCATTTTATAAAGTATTGGGCTCACAAAACGTCAATATGCAATTTCACTTTGCACCTATACAAATCACAACAAATCCTGATGCTGATCCATATGATTTAAGTACATACCCAAAAGTAGATGGATTTACCATTTTACCAAGTTTATTAAAGCCAAAGTCAGTAGGATTTATCAATCTACGGAGTAAAAACCCTTTAGATTATCCTATCATTCAGCCTAATTTTCTATCTCATGAAGATGATTTAAAAACATTGGTGCAAGGCGGGATGGATGCCATAAAAGTGATGCAAGCTTCTCCGCTTTCAGACTTTTCTAAATCTATTATTGCTCCAAATTCATTGACAGAAGATGAACTAATTAACTTAATTAAGAATAAAGTTGAGACGATATATCATCCTGTTGGTACCTGCAAAATGGGCAATGACGAGATGTCTGTAGTTTCAGATAAACTTACGGTACACAATATCAAAGGCTTAAGAATAGTAGATGCTTCTATCATGCCTACAATAGTCGCTGGCAATACCAATGCACCTATCATGATGATAGCCGAAAAAGCTTCTGACTTGATATTAAACCTGAAAATCTAAAATGGATTTCCTATTACAGCTCAAAATTAAGAATATTCCTTTTATGAGATTGAATAAGCCGTCAGATCAGCTGACGGTTCCTTCATTAAATTCGAGTGCCCTCGAATTTTGCTACGCACCTTTCAGTCATGCACCATAGCTGTGGCTATGATTTGTCGGAAAAAGTGCTGATTTTATTGTACTTTTGACCCTCACTACGGAACCCATTTTAGATTTTCAAGTTAAACAATTAAATAAAGTTCTATAACCGATATAATATGATCGACAAACCGGGAGACATACGAAAAGAAGATGAAATCAACACCCAAGTGCTCCATCAGTATTTAAATAAACACATCCCGAATCTCCATGGTGAGCTATCCATTTTACAGTACAAAGGAGGAGCATCTAATCTCACCTATTTACTTCAATACGAATCTCAAACTTACATTCTCCGTTGTCCACCACGTGGTACCAAAGCTAAGGGTGCGCATGATATGAAGCGGGAATACAACATTATGAATGCATTAAAACCCAATTATCCATATGTTCCTAATATGATTCATTTCTGTGATGATGAGTCCGTAATAGGAAGAGAATTTTATTTGATGGAAAAATTGACGGGTATTATACCAAGAGCAAACCTGCCAAAAGATGTACAATTATCACCTACACAATGTAAAAACCTTTGTACAAGCGTATTCGACAAGTTGATAGAGTTACATAAATTGGACGTGCATTCGACAGGACTTATACAATTTGGAAAAGGTGAGGGATATATACAGAGACAAATCACTGGATGGGTTGGTAGGTATCAAAAAGCAAAAACGTGGAATGTACCCAAATGTACAAAGACCATCCAATGGTTGGAATCCAATATGCCCAAACATGAAAGAATATGCTTTATACACAATGACTTTAGACTTGACAATGTAGTATTAAATCCATTAGAACCCACTGAGGTACTTGGTATCTTGGATTGGGAAATGGCTACTTTGGGCGATCCCCTCATGGACTTAGGCAACAGTCTAGCCTATTGGGTACAAGCCGATGATGACTGGGCCATGAAGTCAATAAGAAGGCAACCCACGCACCTACCTGGTATGATGACAAGAGACGAAATCATTCAATACTATTGTGATAAAATGGGATTCGATAAAGGAGAATTTAAGTTTTATGAAGTCTATGGATTATTCAGACTGGCAGTCATCGTCCAGCAAATCTATTATCGATACCACCATAAGCAAACCACCAATCCAGCTTTTAAAAAGTTATGGCTGATGGTCCATTATTTGAATTGGAGATGTGGGAGGGTGATTGGGAGGTAAGGTGGAAAGCTGAGGAAGGAAAGGGTTCGGAATAAGACTTTGTATTGCACTTGTTAGGTCAAAACCTTGAATGTTAAATAGGTCGTACCTATGGCACTAATTAATACTTTGTTGTTTTTACCACGGATTGAAATCCGCGGTTTCAAGATTGTATCGAGCCTATGGCTCTAAGCACTAAAAAGATACGAAGTATAGAACAACGATGGAACTAAATCGTTGTTTACAAGAGTTTTGTAAGGCTTTACCTTTAATGTATACAAAAGATGCGTAGTATGGGTAATTATTTTAACAACGGATTTTAATCTGCGGTTTCAAGATTGTATCGAGCCTATGACTCTAAGTACTAAAAAGATATGAAGTATAGAACAACGATGGATTAAATTAAAATTATTATTTACAAGAGTTTTGTAAGGCTGGCTATACCTTTAATGTACCAAAAAGATGCGTAGCATCGGTAATTATTGAAACAACGGATTTTAATCCGTTGACTGGAGTTTGGCTATTTACGGCAATAAAACATCGCAGAAATTAAAGGGTCAACAAAGTTTTGGCAGCTTTTAGATTCATCTTGATTTTTCACGAAGTCGGTGAAACTAAAAGAGTTAT
>JALHLK010000002.1:179208-288042 GCA_022844565.1 Saprospiraceae bacterium | reverse complement strand
AAAATTGACCGCAAGTCAATTTAGTCTTGAACTGTGACGCCCCGTCACAGCTACTGCAATTGTAAGTTAGGTGGTATATTTTTTCATGCAGTTCATTTCTAATGCGGATTTTGGGTTTAATGCGTGAATGATTAATTTTTCAAGCCAAAAGCTAATCGCAAACAGCTAAAAGCTTGTAATCACGAAGTAATCAAGCAATACATCCCTTTAGCTTTTCATTATCAAACTATTCAATTTTTCTTAACTATTATTTTATTAGCGGAGCGTCATGCTTACGAATCTTTTAAAATAATAAAGTTATGAGAAATTTATTTTTGTTTGTAATGTTAGCTTTAGCAAGCTTTTCTGTTTCTGCCCAAACCGTTGGATTTAAATTAGGGTCTACTACCAACAACGTGAGACTTCAAGGTCTTGATTCGAGATTTAACCCAGATACAGATTTCAAATCAGGATTTAATGGTGGCGTCTTTGCAGAATTTGACTTAGCCAATAAGTGGGCTCTATCCACAGGACTACAGTACAATCAAAAAGGTTTTATTACCTCTTTCAATACAAACGTGGATCTCGGATTTGAGTTGCCAATTGGTGCAGCAGTACACACCAACACCAATTATGTAGAAGTACCACTTAATTTATCCCACACTTTTGGTAATGAAAATGTAGGCTTCTATGTATCAGCGGGACCAAGCATCGGCTATGCGGTAAATTCAGAAGCTGTCGCAAAAACCAATACCATCATCAGACTCAATGTATACCGTACCGACATAGACTTAAGTAATGATATGGTCAATAGATGGGATTTAGCAGGTAATGTAGGTGCCGGTATCAAAGTAAAATTAGGTTCAGGTTATGTTCATGCAGGGGTAGGATATCAACACTCATTTTCAAGTGGCATAAGTGATGACAACATCATCGATGTACGATTGAGAAACAGTGGAGTGAATACTTCGGTGGGGTATGCGTATAGGTTTTGATAATTGTTTTGATTTACGTATATTAATGTTCGAAGAGAAGAAAAGCCATGGCAGTGTAAATGTTGTGGCTTTTTAGTGTTCTTGATCTTTCCTTCTTCACATCACCTCTCCCACCATCCTCTCCGCAAAATATGGAGCCAACGACGACCCTTTCGTACCCAACCCATTAAAGATATACAGGGCCTTGTGCACCTCATGTTGTGCAATAATTGGCCGCCTTGACTTAGTAGCAGGACGTATGCCGGCCCAATGATCTGCAATCTCATAGGGTTGTACCAAGATTTGGTCAAGATTTGATTTTACAAAGTCAAAACCTTCCTGAGAGGGTAAATGATCAGTGTACTGCCAAGCATAGTTGGCACCACACCAATATAAGTCATTTCCGATCGGGGTAATAAATATTTTGTCGCGAAGACTGACGTTAAATCCTTCTTTTAGGTGGATGATCAGCGCTTCTCCTTTTACTGGATCGAAGGGTAAATGATTAAAAAATGGATTATGGACTACTCGATGACCTTCGCAAAATACGATTTTCTGGGCTTTGAGATCTTTGTACGTTACGCCATTTTCTTGTACTTGCAATAAATTGTAATCAAAGTCTTCATTAATCAGTTTTTGTTGACTTGTCCATTTTTTCTGAAGATATGGCAAAAGAGCCCTCAACTGTACTTGATGCGAACCTTTGATCTCTCCAAAACTTTGGGGCAAATTAATGATACCCTTGAAGGCATCTGAGCTCGTATGAAAATCTAAGTATTCATCGTACTGAGAGTCCTCCTTTCTTGAGAGCCACATGTTTTCTTCTTTGATAGAATGGAGGCTGCGATAGATTGGCAAATCTTTGTAAAATTCCTCACCCGACGCTTCATTTAATTGCGTATAGGTATGTTTGAATACAGGTTTTAATTCTTCGAAAATCCAAGATTTTACATAGTTTCTACCTGTAATCGGATTGATGGTACCTGCTGCTGCCATCGAAGAAGAACCGTAATGATTAGGATCTAGGATTCTAAAATCAATACCCTTTTTTGCTAACTCCAAAGCCAAGGCAGATCCTGCTATACCTTGCCCTACGATGATTACTTCAGTATTCGTCAAATCAACGTACTTTTTATCGCTTTGGGTAATGAATCCTTCACAAGATTGTAAGAGTCTACAATCAGTTTAGTCACCAATTTAAAATCTGCCTCATCTGACAGTTGTACCGTATTCCAGTGGGTCTTATTCATATGGTATCCTGGTATAATGTAGCTGTAATTATCTCTCAATTCCTCCACTTTCTCCGGATCGCACTTGAGATTGATTCTTTGAAAATCCACTTCGTCCAGACTCATCAGACCAAACATCTTACCCCCTATTCTAAATACCAATGTCGTCGGGCCAAAAGGCATGTCTTCTGTAGTATGGGGCAATGATAGACAGTATGTTCTTACGATTTCAATATCCATTAACGTATATTTATAGATTGAATGAGTTCTGTCCCTATTTCGGCATTGATGTGTTGTATGATTTTATCTTTTTGCAAATTTAACTCCGCTTTGAGAGGGGCTGACTTTACGAAGATAGACAGTTTGCCCGTTGTAGAATCAAATTTTATACTTTCGGTATACTTACTTATCGTCTTGCCAACCACCGTATGGTAAATCTCCTCAAGGCGGACGATTGACATACCTTTGAGTACCTTTAAATCCTCTCTGATATATTGGCTAATAACTTCTGATAGCGATTTATCTCTTTTTTTTATGATATTCATTGTAGCGCTAAAGTACCATTTTCTACCCAAATCTCTGTAAAATTGATCCCATATTCTTTCAACAAATCATTTACTCTGTGTTTATTTGCGTCAGTTATGAAGATTTGTCCAAATTCTCCGTCGTTGATCATTTTTAGTAAATGATTGACCCTCAGGTTATCAAGTTTATCAAAAATATCATCCAAAAGTAAAAAAGGTAGCTTGTTGGTCATTTTTTTAATCAGATGATATTGAGAAAGTTTAAGCGCTAGAACAAAAGACTTCACTTGCCCTTGAGATCCAAACTCTTTCAGTTTTCTATCTCCAATTGTAAATATCAAGTCATCTTTATGAATTCCAATATTGGTACGCCCTGAAAAAATGTCTCGTGCCTTACTTTGTTGTGCCAATTCTTCAAAATTATTACTTTGCAAGTCGCTTTTATAGGTCAGTTCAAACGACTCTGCATTATTATTTATCGATGTATAATTTTGTATAAAAAGTGGCAAAAGTTCATCGAAAAACTTAACACGAGCATCATATATTTTTTGGCTATAGGGTACCATTTGCATCGTCAGGATATCTAAAAGGGTATGATCTAGTGTTCTTTGCTCCAATGCAGTTTTTAAAAGTGCGTTGCGTTGCTTAAGCAATCTATTGTAATGATATAAATTTTGAAGATAATCGGTTTCATATTGCCCGATCGTATTATTGATAAATACCCGTCTATCATCACCTGCATCAACCAAGCTTTGTATGTCCTTCGGAGCAATAACAACTATGGGAAATCTACCAACAAAGTCTGATAATTTAGTAACTTCTACCGCATCAATTTCTATCGTTTTTTCTTTTCCTATCAAGTTTTTGTTGACAATCTTGTTATCATCAATGTAACCTTCTAACCGTATAAAATCGGCAGTATGTCTCACTACATTTTTATCACTACTGGTAAAATAACTCTTACCGATGCATAAATAGTAAATTGCATCGAGCAAATTGGTCTTACCCATTCCATTATTGCCCACGAGCGTTGTGATCGTATTGGAAAATTCGATTTCACAAAATTCGTAATTTTTATAATTCGTTACCTTCAGTTTTGCAAGCTTCAATACTTATCCATTTTGAAGGTGCGAAGATAAAGGGTTCAACTCGATAATGTGATAGAACTGAAAATGATTTAATCAAATTAAGATTAATTAATTAGCCACATTCCCCACCCAAATCAACTTAGGCTGGAAGGTAACATTTTGTGCAGAACCTTTGATCTCTATGGGTATCGTCGCAGGATGCATGATAATAGATGGTCTATCTGGAAAAACCCTATCAATACCCAAAATAAACCGCTGCATTGCAACTATATCGGATAGTGTTACCCGTCCATCATTGTTTACATCAGCCGCTATCATCGCATCAGCATTAAGCGTATCTATTCTAAGTACTTGTTTTCTTAAAGCGATGACATCACTTATCCCTATGATTCCTTTTGGAGTTGACTCCGAAGTTTCAAAAGAAATATAAGGGCTGTCTACTTCAGGTAAAAGATTGGAAGGATACTCAAATGTCGTCGAACCCTTTAATAATTGGGTTATATTTTTTTTATACGTGAGATCTTTTGATGACTTCAAGAAAAAACTACTGTTGGAAGGCATGTTTTGACTATCTGTATTTGGAATCGAATAATTAATTTTTACCTTATTAGGCAATGTACTGAGACCTGTGATTGCTTCGTTTATTCTTTGTTCTAATCTTGAAATTACGATGTCAAATACCACATCTCCATTAGGCATTATGATACTAAATTGAGGTACATATTGATAAGGCCCAAAACGTGCATTGATAAACTGAATATTGGCAGTAAGACTTCCGCCTTCAGGGCCAATAAGTGGTGTGGTCAGGCTATGCTTTGCTTTAAAGGCTTTAAGCGCGTCTAAAGTGTCTGTTTTTGAAATACTCAACATCATAAAAGCAACCTGATCTTTGCCATTACTAAAATCCTCAAACATTTTTTGAAATCTTGGTGCTAAAGTATTACAAGGTGGACAATCAGTATACATCAAATATGTGACAACTATTTTGCCTTTATTTAGATAATCTGCGTAGAGATTATGTTGTTTTCCATTTATATCCGTAACTTTGAAATCAATAACTTTTTGAGCTACTAAAATTGTTTGGAGAGCGCAAAACATAAAAATCAGGGAAACAAATTTTTTCATGTTAAATGAGTTCTTAATCAAGTTGTTGAGTATTTATTGTACAAATTTAGATAAAAAGAAATGACAATTAATATCTTTTGTTCTAGAATTAATGAATATTTATTTTTTTAATATCTAAATAATCACAATTTTAAGTATTTTAAATACACGCGAACACTAATTACAGAATATTAATAAACTTAAGTCTATAAAATGTTGCCGAAACCAAAAGTATATTTTGAAGAAGTAAAAAACAAAAATTATCAAGAAATTTGGGATTACCAGACTGAATATCAACAAGTTCTTGCCAAATCTAAGCGTGAATGGCAACATCAAAAACCTGATCTAAGGCCAAGGCAACTGCATAAGCTTATTTTTTGTGAACATCACCATGTCTATACCCTCGGTAAAAGTGGAAGCACTGACCATTTAATCATTGACCAAAATAAACTTGATTCCGAACATATTGAGTTTTTTAAAATCAATAGAGGTGGAGATATTACTTATCACGGCCCCGGACAAATCACAGGTTACCCAATTTTTGATCTTGATGAATTCACTACGGATGTTCACCTGTATGTAAGGAACCTAGAAGAAGCGGTGATCAGGACCCTAGCTGAATATGAGATAATAAGTACGAGAATAAAAGAATTTACAGGTGTTTGGATTATAGACGAAGACATAACCAAACCCAAGCGCAAAATTTGTGCTATCGGTGTACATCTTTCGAGGTGGATTACCATGCACGGATTTGCTTTTAATGTAAATACCGATTTAAAGTATTTTGACTATATTATACCTTGTGGCATCACAGATAACGACAAAACGGTAACTTCACTTTCCTTCGAATTAGGTAAAGATGTAGAAATAAATGAGGTAAAAGCCAAATTAAAGTCTCATTTAAAAGATATCTTTGCGTTTGATTACGAAAATGAAATAATATGAATGCAAAGACTGTAGAAGAGTCAAAAACCACTATGACCGAGCTTGTTTTACCCAACGATACGAATACTTTAGGTAATCTTATGGGTGGTAACCTCATGAAATGGATGGATATTGCCGGTGCCATTTGTGCAGCCAGACATTCAAGAACCGTGGTAGTGACAGCATCTGTAGATAATGTTTCTTTTGAGCACCCGATTCGACTAGGCGATGTGATTACATTAGAAGCAAGGGTTACCCGGGCATTTAATACTTCCCTCGAAGTTTTCATTGAAGTGTTCATTAACGATATAGTCAATGATAGCCTAAGTAAAAGTAACCATGCCTATTTTACTTTTGTAGCCCTAGATCTAAAAACTAATAAACCCACCTTGGTACCTCCTGTCGACCCTCTAACTGAAAAAGAAAAAATGATGTTTGAAGGTGCTTCGCGAAGAAGAGAAATTCGCCTTGTGTTAGCTGGTAGAATGAAGCCAAGTGAAGCTATTTTAGTAAAAGAGTATCTCGTAAGCCACCAAAGTTAGGCATAGTGCATAGAAGCATAGGTGGCATAGGGCATAGAGGGCCTTGTATTTAAATTTTCACACCTAACATCTTAAACCTAATCCCTAAAACCTAGTAATAATACGTTAAAATAGTACTAAGTCTAGAATTTCTTGAAATTTTTACTCCTCATACTTCGTTACCTCTCAAAACAATTTTCCATGAAGCAATATTGGTTAAGTTCATTCTTTATTTTCTTAAGTATCACTTCATATTCACAGGAAAACGAATTAAATTTCTTTGCTGATGCAATGATAAATACAGCTTCAAAATTAAACAGAGATTTCGCCCAAAACCGTTTTAGTCAATTATTGGTTGAAAAAATTAACACAAATAAATCGGATTTAACTTTTTTGGATAGCCTAAGAGGTTTATCTATTTTAAAACTAAAAGAATATAAAGTTCGGCTGATAACGTGGCAAAATAAAAATGATGATCTGTCTTTTAATCACTTCGGAATCATTGTCAAAGAAAATGGTGAAATAAAAAGACTCAAAGATTCTTCTGTCAAACTTGGAGAAGCTGATTATGAAATACTTACCCCAGAAAGTTGGTATGGAGCATATTATTACGAAGCAAAATTTGACACCCTTTCAAATCATTATCTATTATTTGGTTTTAATGGGAAAAATGGAGATCAATACGAAAAACTTATTGATGTTTTAACCGTAAATGAAAAGGGTGACTTTGTATTTGGAAAGGAAATATTTTTAATAAAAGAGGATACGAACCGACCTGATATCAAAACTCGGATTAATGTACAATACAGTCCCTCTTCTGTAATTGCATGCCGACACGATACAGATTCTGATATGCTTATACATGACTACACAGCCAATGTTACTGCTGATTTTGATGGTAAAAATCTAGGTAAAATTCCTGATGGTACATATGTAGGGTATGAACGAAAAGGTAATCTATGGAAAAAAATAGATCAATTGCAAAATACTGCCATCCAAGAGATAAAACCTGATTATAACACTAAGCGTGATAATAGTAAGCCAGATATTTTAGGCCGTAAAAGGAAGGGAAATTAGCAGAATTTCAAGTTTTTTAAATACGGAGATATAAAATAAAACTTTTAATATTATATTTACTTTTCATTGAGAATTTGCGAATATGAAAAACATCAAGTTAAAATTAAAAGAAACAAAAGCCATCTATAGGAAGGGAATTGAAATTAAAGAACTCGTTGAAGAAATCATTGATTTAATTCCTGAAGAAAAAGAAATGCAGTTACTAATCGGTAAACAATTGTCAGAATCTGCCACCAATATTTTGTTAAAAATAATGTGCTCAGATGTTGGTGTACTCTATGATATGAAAATGGAAAATGCTGTAATCGTTAGATATTATGCTAATTGTGTTCTTTCAGCAGCATCTATGCTTGGGGAGTATGAGTATGAATATAAAGAATACCTTCCTATGATAAAGGAAAAAATGGAAGAATTTAGAGCTTTGTTTAAAGTATGGGTTGCATCTTTTGATCCAAAATTAGCCTTAGAAGATGAATGGGGCTTATTTAACCCACCAGGTATAGACCTCAAAAGTATTGATGAAGATGATATTTTTGTTAAACTTGTACAACAAGACCACGAAGAAGAGTAAGATAAGTGTATATAAGAATGCCATTTACATCTTCCAGAATATTAATACCCTATGTTTTCAAGCTATGAATCTTAGCTAAATAAACTTGTTTTAACCGTTTTTTAATAAACTAACCATCTTTCCAGAATAAAAAACCTATAAAACTATATTTCTTCACTAAAAACTTGGTCAAAAGAAATATTATTTATATTTTTGCGCTCCGATTTGTAAAAAGATTGACTAAGGTCTAAATCAAAAAAATAAAAAAGCGATGAAAAGGACATTTCAGCCATCAAAAAGAAAGAGAGTAAACAAACATGGTTTTAGAACAAGAATGGCGTCTAAAAACGGTAGAAGAGTATTAGCAGCTAGAAGAGCTAGAGGAAGATATAAATTAACAGTTTCTGACGAAAAAGGACCTAAATAGTCTTTAGACCTGTTCTCTAAACTTATAAATCTGAATATCGATTACTGTTGGTATTCAGATTTTTTTTTATACCAAAAAATCTAAACTAAATATCATTATGACCTTGTCAAGTTTAATTTTATTAGTCAATTTAGGTTTTATATCATTTGTTCTTTCCATTCATGACTAAAATAAATACTTTCACCAAAGAAGAAAGGCTTAAATCTGCCATTCGAATCAAAGAAGTATACACTTCCGGTGCACAGTATTTTACGTATCCTTTCAAATTATACTTATTAAAAAAAGATGTAGAAACCATGCATCACAGCCTATGTGTAAGTGTACCCAAGCGAAACTTCAAAGCAGCATCCGATCGAAATCAGCTAAAAAGAAGAGGCCGCGAAATTTATCGATTAAACAAATCAATCATAAGCTATACATCTGATAAATTTGATATGTATTGGGTTTATATCGGCAAAAAAGTAGAACCTTACTCTGTAATAGAAAAAGGCATGATTAAGTTACTTCGTCAAATCGTATAATTTGTATTAGTATAATTTAAAGATTTTAGATTCTTGATCCTCTTTATCGAGATTTAACCCAAATAAATATTTTTCACAATGAATTATTTTAAAATTCTTTTGATAGCAGGTCTTTTTCTTTTTCAAGAATCACTAATCGGGCAAAATGCAAGCGACTTAGCAAAAAAATTTGTTATTGCCACCAAGGCTAATGACCCTACTGCCGATGCTTGTGTGAAAGACCTTGCTAACTTAGAGATTGAAAAAATTTCAAAAGAATTAGATACAGATCAAAAAAAAATTGCTTTTTGGGTTAATGTTTACAATGCCTTTACTCATTACATCCTCAAGTCAAACCCAAAACTTTTTGAAAATAGAAGTGATTTCTTCAAAGCCGACCAAATCAATATAGGTGGTAAGATGTTAAGCCTAGATTTTATAGAACATGGTCTATTGCGTAGATCAAAAAACAAATACAGTCTAGGATATCTAGGTAAGTTTAACGTTTCAAAATTTGAAAAATCTAATCGCGTTTATAGAGTTGATTGGAGAATACACTATGCACTTAATTGTGGTGCAAAAAGTTGCCCTCCTGTTGTACCGTATGATGCTGACCAGTTAAACATACAATTTGACCAAAGTACTCAAAAGTATCTTGATAAACACACAAAATGGATTGACGGTAGAAAAAAGTTAGAAATTCCAGTACTTTTTAGATGGTTTTTAAATGATTTTGGAGGAAAGAAAGGTATCGAAAAAATTCTTAAAAAATATAATATTATTAAAGAAAGTGAAAAGCCTAACCTTACCTACGGGGATTATGATTGGACTTTAGATTTAAATTAATTTTATAAAGTTTGAATTTAATTTGGAGCTATCGGTAATAAATTTGGGGTAAGAAAATGTATTGCCCTTGTCTTCCTCTCACACCATCATCCCAGATTACGCTTTGGTCTTTATTCGAAAGGAAATTAGGCAAAATAGTAGTAAATCATATGAACAGCGTAAAAAATTGAATTCCGAAATATCAATTTTGATGCTAAGTAACACCCTTGCATTAATTAAGCTAATGATTCCCGTTGGCTTGCCAATTTAGGACTTTCACCTCTTTATAGTATAGCCATGTATAGCACACATAAAATAAAGAAACCTGCCATTAAGCAGGTTTCTTATATACCTAAAGTATCTATAAAAGATTCCTAAAAAAACTATTTAGGCATCAAAACACTTTCTATCACATGGACTACACCATTAGTGCCTGCCAAGTCAGCCGTTACAACTTTTGATCCATTGATCATAACAACTCCATCCTTAATTGAAACGGTCAAATCTTGACCATTTAATGTCTTTACAACTTGACCATCTGTCAAATCCGCTGCCTTTACATTTCCAGATACAACATGATAAGTTAAGATACCAGTCAATGCATCTTTGCTCTCAGGAAGTAATAATTTATCAACTGTACCAGCTGGTAAAGCAGCAAATGCCGCGTTTGTTGGAGCAAAAATTGTAAATGGCCCTGCTCCACTTAATGTCTCTACTAGACCTGCTGCCGTAACTGCAGCTACCAATGTAGTATGATCTGCTGATCCTACAGCAATGTCAACGACAGTATTCGGAACTTCAGCAGGAGCTTCTACTACTTCTTCAACTACTGGCTCTGCAGGAGCTTCTTTAGCAGCGTTACCACAGCCTACAAAAAAGAAAGTAACTGCACTTAAAGTTACTAAAGATAAAATTTTAAAATTCTTCATTTTTGATATTATTTTTAATGATTCGCTTTTTGAACATAAATTCCATTGAAAAGTTTAGAGCTATTTAAAATTATTCATAAAAATGGTTTTCCTTGAGTTTGAAATCTATAAATAAGTATGGTTTATGAAAATCAAAATATGAAAAAGTATATCTTTTGTACGTGTGGATAACACATTGCACAAAATGTTTCTGATTTTACCCACTAACTCCCTTGAAAGGGAAAACCAAATCAAAAACATTTTGAAATATTGCCTATGACTCCTTTTATGGAATTAGGGTAAAACATTGGCAATATTTTGTGAGGTGCATTTTGTTATACACTCTTTTGTACCTTTGTCCAAAAGTAAAACACTAACTATATGTCTTTAACAAACCAAGCTCACCTTTTTGACCTCGAAAAAGAAAAAGTGTACCTTAATGGTGCTGCATACTCTCCTTTGCTTAAATCTGTTGTTGCTGCAGGTATGGAGAGTGTACAACTTAAGGCTAGGCCATATCACATTGTACCAAAAATCCATTTTTTTGACAAAGTGGATGAGGTACGCGTTTTGATACAAAAATTGATCAATGCAAATGACAAAGATGAAGTAGCAATGATTCCTGCTGCATCTTATGGTTTAGCTATTGTAGCCGCAAATCTTTACCGATGGCCCAATATTGGTAAGAAAAAGAAAATATTGCTAATCGATCAAGAATTTCCGAATGACTTTTATGCGTTTGAAAAGGTTTGTTCTACCTTAAATTTGGCCATAGAAACTTTGGCAATGAGCGAAAACTATAATGAGTCAATTTTTCAAAGCTTAAATGAAGAGGTTGCTATGATCGTTTTGCCTCATGTACATTGGATTACAGGTTATAAATTTGATTTAGTAAATATCGGTAAACTTTGTCGCCAAAATGGTATTATGTTGGTGATTGATGGGACTCAATCCGTCGGTGCTTTGCCACTTGATGTGCAAATTGTAAAACCTGATGCGCTGATATGTGCGAGTTATAAATGGTTGTTAGGGCCTTATGGGCAAGGGTTTGTGTACTTATCTTCATTTTTTGATGATGGAGTTCCAGTCGAAGAATCGTGGATCAATAGAATCGAAAGTGATAATTTTGCTGGTTTATTAGCGTATAAAACCGAATATCGGCCCAAAGCACAACGGTATAATGTAGGTGAGTACTCACAGTTTATACAAATACCCATGCTACACAAAGCATTAACGCAAATACTAGAGTGGGGTCCAGCGAATATTCAGTCATATTGTCATTTAATAACTGAGGATACGATCCAAAGATTGGTGGAGGCTGGCGTTACATTAGCATCACCAAACGAACGTGTCAATCACTTATTTGCTTTAGAATTTGACAATATGGAGCAGGCAACAACAGTATATCATGCACTTTCTGAACATCATATCTACACATCACTTCGTGGACGTAGAATCAGGGTAAGTCCTTATTTATACAATGATGTCGATGATTTGGATAAGATGGCAAAGGTTGTGATTGAATCTATTTAACAAGGTAGAATTAATTATAAAAAAATCATTTTGTAGTAATCAAATTCATCACCGTAAGTCCAAAAACACCCGCTGTCTCTGTTCGCAAAACTGATTCACCTAATGACACTTCTGAAAATCCTGCATTTTTTGCTAGGACAACTTCCTCATTTGTGAAATCACCCTCAGGACCGATCATCAAGACCGATTGGCTTAGTAAAGGATGTATTGTGCTGATATTTATACTTTGTTCATTGAGATGGGCTATCAATTTATTTCCTATAAAATCATATGGCAGTATTTCTTTGAATTTTACCATTCCTGTTAAAATCGGTAAATAATTATTTTTGGATTGCTTCATGGCTGATATGACTATTTTTTTGATCCTGTCCATATTGATTTTGGAGCGTTCTGTTCTCTTCGTTTCTATAAAATGAATGCCTCCTATGCCAATTTCGACAGCTTTCTCTACAAACCATTCAATTCTATCACCACTTTTGGTTGGTGCAATGACAATATGATGGTTAGGGTGATAAATTTGAGTTGACTTTTTTTGCAAGATGGTACAGATGGCCTGTTTTTTTTCTTGGTTCAGAATTTTTGCTTCGTATTCGAATCCTCGGCCATCGATCACCTTGATGACATCACCTATTTTCTTTCTTAATACTCTAAAACAGTGGTTCGATTCCTCTTCATCCAAAACAATTGTATCATTTTGAATGTTTTGAGCGTAAAATTCCGACATAATGTCTTTTTATTTTTTTAAAGTTTGACTAAATTTATATGTTTGCAGACCAAAATTAAACCAAGCTCGTTTAATACTTGCTTTTAGAACAAAAATATTTAAAAAATAGTACCTTTTTTAGGTTAATAATATCACATAATGAATTACATCAGCATCATTGCTCAACTTATACTCAGTCTTTCTATCCTTGTTGTCCTTCACGAATTTGGACATTACTTACCAGCCAGGTGGTTTAAAACGAGAGTAGAAAAGTTTTATTTATTTTTCAATCCAAAATTTTCGCTTTTCAAAAAACAAATTGGTGAAACGGAATGGGGAATCGGATGGATTCCTTTCGGTGGATATGTGAAAATATCGGGTATGATCGACGAAAGTATGGATAAGGATCAAATGCAAGGCCCACCGCAACCTTGGGAGTTTAGATCAAAAACAGCGTTGCAAAGATTGATCATCATGGTTGGTGGTGTAGTGGTAAACTTCGTTTTAGGTTTCTTTATATTTGCCATGCTTCTTTTTTTCTATGGAGAATCTTATTTTAAAAATTCAGATTTGACTTATGGTATTGCTGTAGATAGTATCGGTATGCAATTAGGCTTGCAGGATGGTGATAAATTAATTTCGTTTGGTGGTAGACCTGTTGAAAAATATGATAGATCACTTTTGATAAAAGAGATCTTATTAAATGACGCTAAAAGCTTTGAAGTCAATAGAAATGGAAGTGAGATAACCATAGAAGTACCAGAAAACTTCAATACTGTTTTAGCTAATCCTGCAAACAAAGATAAGTTAGGCTACTATCCAAGAGTACCAATGAAAATTAATGATGTAGTAAAAAAGAGTATTGCCGATAAGGCAGGACTCCAAAAGGGAGACGCAATCGTAATGGTCAATGACAAACCTACCGTTTTTGCGCATGATTTTGCTACAGAGCTGAGAAAACATAAAGATGCTTTAGTAAGATTAACAATCCTAAGACCTACTGCAGAAAATAAACTTGATACCATAATAGAGCAGATACAAATGGACTCCACTGCAAAAATAGGTATGCAGCTAGCAAGTGAGGCCGAATTGTTAACTGTTTCTAAAGTGAAATACTCATTTTTCGAATCTTTACCCGCAGGGGTTGTGAAGGGGGTTGACTTTTTATCAAGTCAAATCAAAGCTTTTGGGCAGATGTTTAAAGGCAAAATGAAGGCAAAAGATAATCTTGGTAGTGTGGTGTCAATGGCAAAACTTTTCGATTCTACTTGGAATTGGGAGCGATTTTGGACCATCACTGCCATGCTAAGCATCATTCTAGCTTTCTTCAACATATTACCTATTCCAGCTTTGGATGGTGGTTATGTATTGTTCCTACTTTGGGAAATCATCACTGGTAAAAAACCAAGTGATCGCTTTATGGAAATTGTTACTACTGCCGGATTCTTCTTGTTGATCGCTTTGATGATTTTTGCTTTAGGGTTGGACATTAATAGGTTGTTTAAGTAATGGTTAATGGTTAATGGTTAATTGTTAATGATTAATGGTTAATGGTTAATTGTTAATTGTTAATGGTTAATTGTTAATGATTAATGGTTAATTGTTAATTGTTAATTTTTTTCGGGGTAGTTTCTTTAATTGGACGGAGCACTAGTATTTGATTCCCATAACAAAATTGTGAAATGGTAGATCAGGAAGATATTCATTCACTTGATTTGGGTAGAAATTGGTTTTTAGGTAACCGATGGGAAATATACCCTTTCCAAGCGGAAACATGGGCAAGATACCAAGAAGGGTATTCGGGCTTGGTCAATGCTCCAACAGGAAGTGGTAAGACCTATAGTTTGTTCATACCTGCAATTCTATCTGCAAACAAAGAAAAAGGTTTAAAAATTATTTGGGTGACACCTATCCGTGCTTTGGCTAAAGAAATATACAACGCAAGTGTAAGGGCAGCTGAGGGAATGAAAATCAAGTGGAGGGTAGAAATCAGAACGGGTGACACAAGTTCTACCACGCGACAGAAACAGTGGAAAGATGCACCTGATATGCTCATCACTACACCCGAAAGCATCCATGTGATGATGGCTACCAAAGGATATTCTGACTATTTTACCAATCTTCAAGCGATCATTGTCGATGAATGGCATGAATTGATTGGCAGCAAACGAGGTGTCCAAATGGAGCTCGCCATTTCAAGACTTAAAACCATCACCAATCATAACTTAAGAGTCTGGGGAATATCTGCCACAATAGGCAATCTAGAGGAGGCCATGGATATCTTATTGGGTATAAATAAACCCGCAAAAAGCATGCTCATTCGATCGGGAATTGAAAAAAACATAGAGGTAAGATCAATATTACCTGACAAAATTAATTCTCTACCTTGGGCGGGTCACTTGGGACTTAACATGGCTCATTACTTATTACCGCTCATTCATCAATACAATTCTACGCTTATATTTACCAACACTCGGGCACAATGTGAGATTTGGTATCAAAAACTGCTAGAACTCGATGATAATTTAGCTGGAGTGATCGCCATGCATCACGGGTCTATCAGTAGGGAACTGAGGGATTGGGTAGAAGACGCACTTTATGAAGGAAAACTCAAGGCAGTGGTATGTACTTCTTCTTTAGAGTTAGGCGTAGACTTCCGACCGGTGGAAAATATCATCCAAATTGGGAGTCCAAAAGGGGTTGCAAAATTTATGCAGCGTGCAGGCAGGAGTGGCCATCAACCTGGAGCGACGAGTCATGCCTATTTTTTACCAACCCATGCCATTGAATTAATCGAAATAGCTGGTCTTCGTGAATCAGTCAAAAATAAACAAGTTGAATCCCGACTTCCTTACATAAGATCTTTTGATGTTTTGATGCAATATTTGATGACCTTGGCAGTGTCTGATGGATTTAGATCAGATGATATCTATGAAGAAATCGTCAATACCTTCAACTATGAATCTGTCACAAAAGAAGAATGGAATGAAGTACTCAGCCAATTGGTGTATGGAGCTAAAGCGTTAGAAGCCTATGACGAATATCACAAAGTAGTAGTAGAAGAAGGCATCTACAAAGTCACAAATAAAGGGCAAGCTTTGCGTCATCGATTGTCTATTGGCACCATTGTAAGTGATGCGATGATTCATGTGCAATATCAGAAAGGTAAGCGATTGGGTAGTGTGGAAGAGTGGTTTGTCTCTCATCTGAATGTTGGAGATGTATTTTGGTTTGCGGGTCGAGCATTGGAGCTTATCAGATTTAAGGAGATGACGGCATATGTGCGCAATGCCAATTCTGATAAAGGTAAAATACCGTCTTACATGGGTGGAAGAATGTCTTTTAGTTCGGAAATGTCAAAAGTATTAAAGCGAAAAATAGATGATTATCACAAAGGAATAATCGATGACCCAGAAATCGAAATCCTTATACCCCTATTAAAAATCCAACAAGAGCGGTCCATACTCCCAAAAAATGACGAATTTCTCATTGAAATATTTGAAAGTGACAATGGTTGGCATTTGACATTTTTTCCATTTGAAGGGAGAGCAGTACACGAGGGCATGGCTGCTTTAGTAGCACAAAGATTGAGTGCCAAAGTACCTGTCACATTCTCGATTTCGATGAATGATTATGGCTTTGAGTTACTGACTGATGTATACCTTGATTTCGAAAACTTAATTGATGATTCCATCTTCACGACAAAAGACCTATTTTTAGACATTCAAAAAAGTATCAATGCGGTCGAGCTGGCCAAAAGAAAATTTAGAGACATTGCCATCATATCTGGAATGATTTTTACTGGTTTTCCCAATAAAATAAAGAAGGAGCGGCATCTACAATCTTCCTCAGAACTCCTTTTTAACGTATTTCACGATTACGATCCGGATAATCTACTTTACCGTCAAACTTATGAAGAGGTCATGACTTTCCAATTGGAAGAAGCGAGACTTAGAGAAGCTTTAATGCTGATTCAAGGACAAAAAATATGTTTCACATATCCGCAAAAACCTACACCTCTAGCTTTTCCGCTTATCGTAGATAGATTGAGGGAGAAGATGAGTTCAGAACAATTGGAAGATAGGATTAAGAAAATGATGGCGTTTTAATATATAGAGATAATACAATCATCGATTTATAAAAAAAGTCTCAAAAGCTTTTAATTCCTCAACTTCTTGCGCAACAAATTTATCAAAAAGTTTATCTCCTACTTGACTTCGCAGTGCTGAAATTCCAACATCTATTAATCTAATACCCTTGTCTGTCAAAAAGATATTATCAAAAGTGAAGCCTGGCATGTCTGATGGTCTTTTGATATCTCGATGTACAAATCCCTTGGAATGAAGTTCCTTTAATTCATCTTCAAACACTTCAAAAATTAACTCTCTCTTTTCGTACTCAAGTGCCCTAAAATCCATAGGATACAGTCTCTCCATTACTAAAACTTCCGTGTTGTCAGCTAATAAATCTAGGCGAATAAACTTCACAATTAATTCATTTATGCCATTAGCAAATTTCATTTTTTCAGCTTCCGAGCCAATATCCGAACGAGTATCATCAAAAAACAATTTGCCCGCTTCTTTATCTGATAAAGCTATGACCGTGTTGTTAGCTCCTGATGAGAGCGTTTTTGGATATCTTTTTGCCATTTACAAAAGTTTAATGCTCAAAAATATATAAAAATATGGAACGGGAAGTTCTAAATGCTCTTTTCGTAGTGAAAAAAATACTAAAAAACCAAGAACAAGGCAAAAGTTTAAAAGTACCGCAGGTGTAGCCTTAGTTACAGTGAGGACACTTTTTAACTTTTAACGAAGTAATTGGATTTTGCAGTTTTTTGTAATAGAAATAGAGTTTTTAGAACTTCCCGAATTTCTGTTTTTTAATTTAACCCAGTTTATGGTATTTTTCTATTTTTGCTAAAAGTAAAAGAAGGTATGTTAGATTATTCAAAAGGTGTCAACTGGGGAATTATAGGAGTAGGGAATGTATGTGAGGTGAAAAGTGCTCCAGCTTTGTACAAAGCTACAAACTCAAAACTAATTGGGGTAATGCGAAGAAATGGCGATTTAGCCAAAGATTTCGCGCTAAGACATCATGTACCTTTTTGGACTAATAACGCAAATGAGCTAATTGAAGATGATCGGATTAATGCAATTTATATAGCTACTCCTCCTGATACTCATGAATATTATACAAATTTGGTCGCTAAGTCAGGCAAAGCAGTATATGTAGAAAAGCCGATGGCAAGAAATGTAAAAGAATGCCAAAACATGATGGAAGTTTGTAAATCAAATCTTGTTCCATTGTTCGTAGCCTACTATAGAAGGTATTTACCACTTTTTTTGGAAGTAAAAAATATTATCGATTCCGAAATGATTGGAACCGTTAGATTTGTAGACATTGCTGTTCATAAAACAATAGAACCTGAAATAGTTTGGGCTTCAAAAGAACAAATTAACTGGAGAGTAAATCCAGAAATTTCAGGTGGTGGGTATTTTATTGACCTTGCTTCGCACCAGTTAGACATGCTTGATTTTTTACTTGGTCCAATTATAAATGCCAACGGGTTCTGCTCTAATCAAGGAAAAATATATGCAACAGAAGATCAAGTATTGGGTGTCTTCGAATTCGAAAATGGGGTTGCTGGTAAAGGAAGTTGGGTATTCAATTTAGCAGAAAATTGTAACCATGAAATAACCACAATTTATGGGAGCAATGGCAAAGTTTCATTTACTTTTTTTGATGATTTTCATATTCTTCTGGAAATCAATGGTAAAGAGCCTCGACGAATGGACTATATGATGCCTGAACATGTGCAAAAACCTTTAGTAGAATCAATAATAGCAGACTTGATGGGAGGTGAAAAGTGTAACTCAACGGGAGAGAGTGCGATAAGAACATCTCTTGTCGTTGACAAAATAATGGGAAGGTAATATAAATAGCTTTTCTCAAAAAGCTATTTAATTCTTCTTTGTTAAATACAATAATTTTTTAGTTACCGCGACCTTCACGTCGTGGAAAACAAAAAACACAATTCTTTTGGCGACATTTTCGCAACAAAAATGGTGACAAAAACTATTAAGGACGTTGCCTTTTTAACTTTAATTTTCCTTTAACCCAGATTAAGCATTAGACTTTATTCGAAAGGAAATTTGGCAAAATAGTAGTGAAGCACATGAGCAGCGTAAAAAATTGATATCCGAAATATCAATTTAGCTGTGAACTAAAACCAACTGGATTTTAGCTTCTCCTATTTTTTTGCAGCCTTAGCTGCATAGAGGGCATGAAAGACGTTAAAAATTGACCGCAAGTCAATTTAGTCTTGAACTGTGGCGCCCCGTCACAGCTATTACAACTTTAAGTTAGGTAGTTTATATTTTCTTGCAGTTCATTTCTAATGCTTAATCTGGGTTTAATCGAGATTTATGTAAATCAAATAACTAATTGTGTAAGGTTTCCCCTGCTCAAAAAGATGACCTTTGTGCTATCATTTAATTTTCTTACCAATTAACTTTTTATAATGAAAGATAACTCAACTTTACAAGCAGAAGTTCAAAATGCCATCAAATGGGAACCGCTATTAGAAGCAGCAGAAATTGGTGTCACGGTCAAAGACGGAGTAGTCTCCCTCTCTGGATCAGTAGACAGCTTTGCAAAAAAAATGGAAGCGGAAAACGCAGCTAAAAAAGTTAGGGGTGTCGTAGCATTAATAGAAAACATTGAAGTTAGATTTCCAAATTCTTGGTCAAGGAGCAATGTTGAAATTGCCAACGAAGCTGTGAATGCTCTAAAATCAAACTGGTCAGTACCAAACGATAATATCACAGTAAAGGTAGAAGATGGCTGGGTCACGCTTGAAGGAAAATTGCCTTGGAACTATCAAAGAGAAGCGGCTAAAAGCGCTATAAACTATCTTTCCGGCATAAAGGGGGTAACGAACCTTATTAAAATCAAGTCAGAGATTACAGACGAAATAGAAAAAAAGGAAGTCGAAGATGCTTTTGAAAGAAGTTGGTCTGTCAATAACAATGATATTAAAGTATCTGTATTAGGTACTACAGTTACTTTAGATGGCACTGTGAACTCTTGGTATCAGAAGGAAGAGGCAGGCCGTATTGCTTGGAACACCCCTGGAATCATGGACGTTAAAAATGAATTGACGATAACTATGTTTTAAGTTAATAAAGACCTAGTGATCGGTCCTTACAATAAAAAATATAAGATCTCAATCTACTATTTCATAAAAATCGAAACCAAAATCATTGAAAAAGCCTATTTCTATTTATCTTTATGGATCAACCATTACACTGGTAGGGATTGTATTAATATTTTCAAATAATCTTTCTCTTCGAAATATTCAACTAAGCTTAGGCATAACCCTGTCTTTAGGGGCAATTTTCGCTTTAGCAGCGGCATTTTCTCAATACAGAAAACAAGTACGATTTGCGTACCACGAACTACATGCCTTGACCATGATCGTATATGGATTAACAACCCTTATCTTTGGGTTTTCACTTGAAAAATTAATATCATTTACGACATTTCTATTCATCTTCTATTCTTTTTCAGAAATAATATTTTGTAATTGGCTTTTTAATTTATCGCAAAAAGTGGACTATAAAATAGTGATTGTACGTGTGGCACTTGGATTGGCAATCGGTGTAGGAACCGTATTAGCTTTAAATCTACCTAACATAACCATGGAAATCTTTGGAGCTCTTTTTTTAATGATCGGGATAAATGTTATCTTTTATGCTCCTGTAATGGATACAAACCAATTCAATTTACTCAATAAAGAATTTTCACAATGAAAATATTTATCATCATTATTATCATCATTACTTTACTGATTGTTGTATTTCAAATCTATATAACGATCTCAACAAACAAATCAGAAACCCAAACATATAATCTCATCCGTAGAGAAGATGACTTTGAAATCAGACAATATCCTTCAACGATGACTGCTAAGGTCACTTCTACCACAAAATCCTATCAAGATTTGGGCTATTCTGGGTTTAGAAAATTGGCAAATTATATTTTTGGAGGCAACGAAGATAAAATGAAAATAGCCATGACGTCACCCGTTCATATGGAAATAGGTGACTCATTATCTTCCATGTCTTTTATAATGCCATCAACCTTTAGCAGAGAGGACTTACCTAGGCCTGACAACCAAGACATTATCATCGAAATGTCAAAGCCTGAAATTGTAGCAGTTTTAGAATTCGGGGGATTTGCCAATACAGAAAATATTAACAAGTATCGATCCATACTTGAGAAGTTGCTCATTGATAAAGGAATATCTTACTATGGAAATTTCAAACTCTTAGGTTATAACCCACCTTTTCAGCTCTTTGGAAGGAGGAATGAGGTCATT
Source organism: Saprospiraceae bacterium (assembly GCA_022844565.1). Taxonomy (GTDB): domain Bacteria; phylum Bacteroidota; class Bacteroidia; order Chitinophagales; family Saprospiraceae; genus JADKBO01. Next base: position 266,793 of record JALHLK010000002.1, on the reverse strand, counting down.
GTGGCTTTGAATCCACAGACTTTTGATTAAGTACGCATTATAAAACACATCAATTTTAAGAATATACTTCATAAAATTAATATAAAAAAAATGGAAACAACAGAGACAATCATTTCGATGCCAAGAATTGGAGACAAAGCTCCTGAATTTAAGGCTATTACAACACAGGGGGATATTAAGTTCCCAACCGATTATGTAGGAAAATGGGTTATCTTATTCAGCCATCCTGCTGATTTTACTCCGGTATGCACATCAGAATTTATGACTTTTGCCACAAGAGAGCCCGAATTCACCGCACTTAATTGTCAATTGGTAGGTCTATCAATCGATGGTTTGTACAGTCATATTGCTTGGTTGAGAACCATCAAGGAAAAGATAGAATTTAATGGCATGAAAAATATCGAGGTCAATTTTCCTCTTATTGAAGATATCACTATGGATGTTGCAAAAAAATATGGTATGATCCAGCCTGGTGAAAGCTCGACAAAAGCTGTAAGAGCCGTTTTCTTCATCGACCCCAAAGGTATGATTCGTGCTATCATATACTACCCACTATCGATGGGCAGAAATTTTGATGAACTAAAAAGAGCACTTGTCGCTATGCAGACGGCAGATACTTATAGCATTGCGACCCCAGCCGATTGGCAACCAGGTGATGATGTCATCGTACCAACCGCGGGATCTTGTGGAGTTGCAAATGACAGGATGGAATCAAAAGAAGAAGGAATCAAATGTTACGATTGGTTTTTTTGTACTAAACCATTGTCTATAGACAAAGTAAATCACCCTCACAATGCAAAATAATACCGAAATACAAAAAAAAATCATTGCTATACTTAGAAAAATTCGTTCGGATTTTCCAGAACTTATTAAGTATATTGATGAAATGCCCAACACTATGGCAAATCAAACTTCAGATGGTGTCAACAATACGGCCTTGAAAGAATATTATGATTCCTTAAATGAATTGGTAATTAATTATTCAAACAAAACAACGACACAAGAAGAAAATGTTAACAAAAGTTATCCCTATTATCCAAAGGGACATGATATATATTTACAAGGTAATCTACTTACAGATGTAGATCCCGCCAACTTAACAAGAAGGAAAGTGCCAAACGAAGAGGTTTCGATCAAAGAGCTCGATTTTGACAAAGTATCATTAAGTGAAGACCTAGACGTGCCCGGGTCAGAGCTAGATGACCTTCAAGAAAATGTAGGCAGCGAAGATGAAGAAAACAATTACTATAGTTTAGGAAGTGAAGGATACAAAAACTGAGACATCAAGCTTAGCATTTTGACATAAGCCAAAGTAAAGTTTTAGAAATTGATAGAATTTTTTTTTAAGGAAGATACATATCAAAATAAACATAATTCATAAAGTTTGAATATTTTGATAATAACTTTAATATCTTTAAAAATAATTCTTATGTTTGGGCTATGGCATTATTATCTTTTTTACTATTTACTGGATTTGTGGCATTTTATGCTACTTGGAAACTTCGAAATGACAATCTGGAAACCCAAGATGGTTACTTTCTAGGCGGAAGATCACTCACAGGAATTATTATTGCTGGATCTTTATTATTAACCAACATATCTACGGAGCATTTGGTAGGCATGAATGGTTCAGCCTATAAAAATGGTGCGATTATTATTGCTTGGGAGGTTACCTCAGCACTTGCACTTGTATTAGCAGCGTTGTACTTTGTGCCACGTTATCTCAAAATGGGATTAACTACCATACCCCAGTTTTTAGAAAAAAGATTTGATGGTCTTACGCGCACCTTGATCGCCTTTTTGATGATTATTTCTTTAGTTATGACTTTATTGCCTATTGTACTTTATACGGGTGCCCTGAATATTGAGTCTATTTTTGAAATTTCAAGTCTTCTTGGTGTCACTTTACAGCAAGGTATTGTTATCACAATTTTGATTATTGGGATATTAGGCGCAGTTTATGCCATATTTGGTGGCCTGAAAATGGTGGCATATACAGATACATATAATGGTTTTGGTTTGTTAGTGGCTGGTCTTTTAGTACCCATCCTTGCTTTGTACAATATTGGTGATGGTAATATATTGACGGGTATGGTCAAGGTGTTTGAAAACAATCCCGATAAATTTAATGTAGTCAGTAAAGAGCCAGGCATTGGTGAAGGAGCACGCACTGCAATTTTGCCTTTTGAAGTTTTGTTCACAGGATTGATGATCAATCAAATTTACTTTTGGAGTATGCACCAATCCATCATCCAAAGAGTATTGGGTGCAGCAAATTTAAAAGAAGCTCAAAAGGGTTTGTTATACACTGGACTTTTAAAAATTTTAATACCTTTAATTATTGTTTTACCAGGCCTTATTGGTTACTACTATTTTGGCGATAGTTTGTACGATAAACCTGATAATGTATATCCTATGTTGGTAAAGAAGGTATTGCCACAATGGCTGACTGGCTTTTTTGTAGCAGTTATGGTGGGAGCTGTTCTTAGTACTTTTAATAGCGCGCTTAACAGTGCTGCAACAGTTTTTAGTTTAGATATATACAAAAAGTTTATTGAAAAAAATGCAAATGAGCTTAAATTAGTAAAAATGGGTAAAGCAACTTCTGCTTTACTGGCAGTTTTGGCTATTTGCATTGCACCATTTGTAGGGAAAGCTCCTACTGGACTTTATCAGCTGTTGCAACAATTGAACGGTATTTTTTTCATACCAATAGCTACCGTAGTAATTGCGGGGTTTTTATTTCCTAAAGTTTCTGCTACAGGAGCGAAGGTCGGTTTAGTTTTTGGATTGTGCTTTTATATAGTTCTAGATTATGTCATAAAAATTGACCTTCATTTTGTTCATATTTGGGGTTTGGAGTTTGTCTTAAATATACTGGTTATGCATCTTGTTTCCTATTTCTATCCACAAAAAGAAAAGTACGAAATGGAAGATGCTCGCATATTAAACCTACAACCATGGGAACATGCAAAGAAATTTAGCATATTTTTGGTTTTGGTGACACTTATTATTTATGTTGTTCTTGGGAATGTTTAGATTATATATATGACTCTATGTCGATTTGTTTGGTTAAATATGGATCGTAGCTATGGCACTCAATAATTATTTATAGTTTTGTATCTACGGATTAAAAACCGCATTTAAGAAATTTGTCAACCCTACGGGTCTCGACTCTCTTACTTATTTTACTTTCAAGCAAGGAAGAACTTTTTTACCAAGTATTCCTTTACATAAGACTGATTTATAACCTTATTCAATATCTCGTACCAAAAGGAACACTGACACTTAACCATGGCAAAATATATAGAGAGTCAATTCCAGGAAAAATTGGTATAAAACCTCCGAAGTCCATGGCCATTCTTTTGCCCATATATCTAGCACCACCACTTATTAATACCCCAAACTCATCTAAAGAAAAAAAGTAATTTTCTGTCACAATAGCCCAATTTTTGCTAGTTCTTACCATGCCACTGAAATTAAAAACAGGATAATCACTCAAACCTTCGTTTGTATCATATCCGAATCCTAGTCCCACCGTAACTTGTTTATCTCTATTTCCGAAGGTATTGGTTCCATAAACTAAACCCACACCACTACCTGAATTTGAATCACCTATAAGGCCCAATAAAATACTTCCAACCCCAAATGCCCCTTTTCCATTTTTATATGGCATGTTAAATTTTGGGGTAATCCAAACAGGGATTTCTGAACCTGCTCCAAACAAAAATGTAGGAACAATGCCTCCTCCCATTGAGAAATAATCTGAAAATCCATAAGAAACCTGATTAAACAAGACCCAAGCGTTTTGGTAATATCCTTCTCCTTTGCGAAGACCATAACCACTAGGGCTAAAAAAATATCTACTCGAATGAGGGTTGGTTGGCCAATATTGACCTTCTTTTACATTAGACGCATCCAGTTTTTTAATAACCACAATATCCTGCTGTTTGATGGTCAAAACACCTTGGCTGGTAGTGACCACATAGATTTTATTTTCTTCTATCACTTTTACCTTTCCGACAAAAATGTTCCCATCATTCATCTCAAATATATAGATACTATCCTGAATGAATATCGGCTGAGCCATCGAATTGTGGTTTCCAAATAAAAAAAACAATAAACAAGCAAATAAAATTGAATTTTTCATGTTGTTGAGTTTATTATATAGAACATTTAAATGAATTGCCTAGTTCCCAAAATGTATAATATCAACCTACTTAAAATCATCTGGATAATTTAATAGATTTCAGGCCTTATATGGTTATAGGACTTTATTTTTGATTCCTTTTTCTAATCACCTAACACATTTCTAATGAGTAATTCGAGATTAAATATTTATCTTTGTCTTATCTTTTTTAAAAACAAAAAAAAATTTTAAATGTACAAAAACAAATCATTCACCACATTGAAAGCCCAAATCCTATTTTTCATTTCTTTTACATTATTAATATCCGCATGTAAGAGTACTTCTAAAGCAACAACTTCTGATGTAAAGAAAGGTGATCGGCTTGAAAATGCACTTTTATGGGAATTATCAGGTAAGGACATCACAAAACCATCGTATGTTTTTGGTACGATACATATGATAGATTCTAAAGATTATTTCTTGCCCAATGGCCTACTTTCCGCCATAGATAATAGTAAAAAAATGGTTTTTGAAATTGATATGAAAGATATGAATGACATGAGCAAAATGATGGGCATGATGGGTAAGTTATTCATGAAGGATGATAAGACACTCAAAGATTTGTATAAAGCAGACGAATATGAAGAAGTAAAAGCATTTTTTTCCAAAAAAGGTCTTCCGCTAGTGTTTTTAGAAAAAATGAAGCCTATGTTTTTGAGCGCTCTTGCTTATGTGGATATTGGTCCAGGTGGATTGCAAGGTTCTGACAAGGTAAAATCTTATGAATTTGAGTTGAGCTCGATGGCAGAAAATAAAGCTATGGAAACAGGAGGTCTAGAGACGATAGATTATCAAATTGGTGTGTTTGATGCCATACCTTATGATGTGCAGGCCAAAATGTTGCTTCAAGCTATCAGAGCGGGCGATACGGATAATGAAGAAATGAAGGCAATGATAGACATGTATAAAAATCAAGATATTAATAAAATGGCTTCCATGGTTACTTCTGATGGTGGAGATTTAGAAAATTATTCTGATGTACTGTTAGGGGATAGAAATCGAAACTGGATACCGCTCATCATTGCTGACTCGAAAAAACAATCTACTATATTTGCAGTTGGAGCGGGTCATTTAGGCGGCAAAGATGGCGTAATAAAACTACTACAAGCACAAGGGTATACTTTAAAGCCCTTAAGTCAAATTAAAAAATAATGTAATGGCACTTATTGTTAAGGTTAATGACAAAACACCTATCATCGATCCATCAGCCAGAATTGCAGAAAACGCAACCTTGACGGGCGATGTAACGATCGGCAGGGAATCGAGTATTTGGTACAATGTCGTCATCAGAGGAGATGTGAATAAGATTATTATTGGCAATCATGTCAACATTCAAGATGGCTCTATGGTACATGGTACTGCGGGCAGGGGTGATACTATTTTGGGAGACTACACATCGGTTGGTCACAGAGCTATCATTCATGGATGCCAGATAAAAGGTAGAGCGTTAGTAGGTATGGGTGCAATCATCCTTGACGATGCCATTATTGAAGAAGATGTGATCATAGCAGCTGGGTCAGTAGTAACCCAAGGTACCGTGTGCGAATCAGGATGGATATATGCTGGAGCTCCTGCTAAACCTGTTAAAAAATTGGACGAAGGTCGAATACAATATTATATAGATGGGACTGCAAAAGCTTATGTGGAGTATTCATCATGGTATTGGGGCCAAGGTAATGGTAGCGAAGCACACCAATTATAGTACACCATGTTTATAATAAATACAATAATTAGTTTTCTAAAAGATGAACATTATAGAGAATTACTGATCATTACCATTGGAATATTGATAATTGGAACTTTCTCATATCACTACCTCGAAGGATGGAGCTACTTAGATGCTTTATACTTTTCTGTAGTGACTTTGACTACAATAGGGTACGGTGACCTTTATCCTGTTACAAAAGGTGGTAAAATTTTTACCATCATTTATATAATTTTGGGTCTTGGAATTATATTAGGATTCATTAATACAATCTTCAAACATTACCAAGACGAACGAAAAATCAAGAGAGATAAACACTAAAAAAGGATAAAGGAGATAATCTTTATAAATTTACAAATAAAATACACCTTTTATTTGGCGATTTAGCTTAATTTAATATATCTTTGCACTCTCTTTTTAAAAAAAGGCTCCACGGATGGAGAAACTGGCTCCGTAGCTTAACCGGATAGAGTCCCTGATTACGAATCAGGAGGTTGAAGGTTCGAATCCTTCCGGAGTCACTTTTTAAGAACGAGGTATTAAAAAAAACAATAACTAAGATATACAATGTCAAAAGTTTGTCAATTATCAGGAAAGCGTCGAATGAAAGGTCACAAAGTGTCTCACTCTAATGTGAAAACACTTAGACTATTTAATCCAAATCTTCAGAAAAAGAGATTTTATATCCCTGAGACTGATCAGTGGGTTACCATAAAAGTAGCTACTAGTACGTTGCGTACTATCGATAAGTTAGGTCTTTACACTTACCTAAGAAGGTTAGAAGCAGAAGGTGTTCAGACGGGAGTTAAGTTGAACATTAAAAAATAAGGTCAGATGGCAAAGAAGTCAAAAGGTAATAGAATACAAATCATTTTAGAATGTACAGAGCATAAAACTACAGGTTTACCTGGTACATCTAGATATGTAACTCAAAAGAACAGGAAGAATACACCTGATAGAATGGAGATTAAAAAATATAATCCTATTCTTAAGAAATATACTATTCATAAAGAAATAAAATAATTTAAGCAATGGCAAAGGTTTCGAAAAACGCGAGAGTTGCACAAAGAGCTGCAAATGCGGGCTCTGGTAGAGATCACGTAAAAGTGATTAAAAGTGTTAAAAATCCTACTACGGGTAAGTATTCTTACAAAGAGGTAATTATACACAAAGAAAAGTTACAAGAGTTTTTAGCTGATAAATAAGTAATCCTTATTTAAGCTTCAAGGTATAAAGGAGTTGCAGATTGAGTTTTCAATTTGTGACTCCTTTTTTTATGGATTATACTTACTGTTTATTTTTTCTCCACGTTTTTTAGATAAAAAGTAATTCCAAACTTATCTTTGTCTAGCGCTTTGTCTAATGAAAAAACGACATTTAATTAGGTTCTTTAAGTCGACACAGCCTATTGTTGAAATAATATCTTAACTATGTTGTTTAGCTTAATAGATAAAATAGCCGTCATTACAGGTGGAGCAAGCGGTATTGGCTTGGCGATTACGAAGTTGTTCGCTCAATAGGGTTCGATTATTCATGTATTAGAATTGGACCAGCGATCGGCAACAAAGTCCATAGATGAAGAGATATATGACACAAGTTACATCCATATACATACATGCGATGTCAGTAATACTACCCAAGTCTCTGACATCATTAATCAAATAGGCAAGATTGATATTTTAAATAATTAAAAATGAATGTATGGATTCGAGTTAATCAAGTGAGTTATATAGAGGTGCGGATTAAAAAAGAGCAACCAAAATTGACTGCTCAAAAAGACTTTTACGTTATACATCTGGTTAGATCCTAGTAGGTTGTACCTCTGAAGAGCCTGTTCCGCTTTCCCCAGTTGGCACTAAATAGATATAAAAAGTAAAGTGGTACTAGGATTAATAAAAATAATTAAATTTACAGCAGGATTATTAACTAAAATTAGTCAACTTTTTTCAGGAAGAGACAATCATTCGATCATTCAAAAAAGCAAAAGAGTCCCTCATCAACTGCTCCTCCGAAACAAACATCTTTCGCCAGATATTGGCAGCCACAAGTTTTTCACTAAACGCTTCAATACTCAACATTCCTTGATAATTAATATCTTTTAACGCTTGAAGTACGGTATCAATTTCCACTCTCCCACTTCCTAGAGTACCACGATCATTTTCAGAAAGTTGTACATGTACGAGTTTGTCACCAATTTTATGAATAGCCGCAGTCATATCCTTCTCTTCGATATTGGCATGGAAAGTATCGAACATGATTTTGCAAGCAGGGTGATTGACAGAGTCTACCAACTCCAACAACTCATCTGTACAAGAGACCAAATAGCTTTCAAACCGGTTGAGGTATTCTAAGCCAAGAGTAATATCTAAGGATTGAGCATATTCAGATAGCTCCCAAAGTCCTTCTTTTGCCCATTCTTTTTCTTGATCAGTGGCTTTACTGCCTGTAAAAACTACCAAAGCGGAGTGAAAAGGTCCAGTCAGAAGTGTTGAACCCAAGACTTTAGCACAATCCAACGCTTGTTTATTTCGGGCGATGGTAGCCTCTCGTTCATTTTTATCTGCACTAATCAGATTTTGACCAGGACCATTGATGGTTACCGCGATACGTTCTAAGCCCAATTGGTCTAATTTAGTCCTCCACGCTGACCAATCTTCAGGATTTGTATTAAATATAGGTACTTCCACACCACCAAAGCCAATTTCTTTGATTTGATCAAGCACTGGAAAAAGACGTTGATCTATTTCTGTGCCCCAAAGGAGGAGATTCATTCCTAATGTATTAGCCATATGGTATAAGAGTGATAACTTTAACAATAGGGCAAAAATAAGAAATAAATGTGGTAAATACTATTGTGATTTTGGCAAATATTGACGGGATATTGACTTAAAATGGGGGGGATTTGGGATAAATGGGTAAAATTTGGCTTGTTAATAATTGTACTATGATAAATTTATTTTATTTTATGATTTTTTATTTAAATTTACTCATGCCCAAAGTAATAGAAAAAACATCGAAAACCAATTCGAAGCCATCACAGTTCTCAACTTACAAGACAAGTACTTTGATCCCAATTGGCATTTTCACCCACATTATCAGATTTTTACGGTGATAGAAGGGGCGGGTACGCGATTTATTGGAGATAATATTCAGACATTTGAGCAAGGGGATACCGTCATGATTGGGCCTAATCTACCTCATCTCTGGAGAAGTGATAAAGCGTATTTTGATCAAGAATTTCCTCAGAAAAGTCACGGTATTGTAGTGTATTTTTCAGAGAGTTTTCTTGGAAATGAGTTTTTAGAAAACTCGGAGATGCAGAGTATTAAGAGACTCTTCGATCATTCTACAAGGGGAATGGTACTCACTGGAAATATTCAAGAAGCAACGGTGGTTGCCTTAAAGAAAATTGTGATTCAAAAGGGATTTGATCGGATATTGACCTTACTGGCATTGTTGCATCAATTATCTAATTCCAGTGATTGGCAACCTATATGTAGCAGTGGTTATGTCAATACCTATAAGATTACAGAGACCGAGCGAATGCAAAAAGTACATGAATTTGTGCTCAAAAACTTCAAAGAAGAAATTTCCTTATCTGAAGTTGCTGAGATTGTCAATATGAGCACTTCGGCCTTTTGTCGTTATTTCAAAAAAAGGTCTAATAAAACTTTTTTGGATTTTGTGAATGAAATCAGGATAGGCAATGCCTGCAAACTGCTTAATGAAGATCAATACACGATTGGTGATATTGCTTTTGAAAGCGGATACAATTCTATCTCTAATTTTAATAGTCAGTTTAAGAGGATGATGGGGTGTAGTCCGAGGGTATATGTATCGTTGATTGGGAAAATATAAGAATTGCAAATTTCTAGTGCTCCGTCTAGATAAAGACTTAAATTAAAATGGCAGTAATTTTTTCAAATATCAAGATGAAGTGCGTTAAGAAATCGTCGCAAACGATTTTAGCACGGAACTGTGGCCTCCGTGGCACAGCTACTACTAAAATAGCAACGCTACGTTGAGAATTTTTAACGCAGAGATTTGGAAAAAGAACAACATTTAATTAAGATCTTTATTTGGACGGAGCACTAGAATCATTTTGCTCTCAAGTCCTGGATGATTGAGTCTCAATCTGTATTAGGTAAGTTTTTAACGATTAAATCAATAAAAAATTGATTCAATTTAATATTGCAAAATAAAAGGATTGTTTATACTTCGAAATCCAAAAGTCTTAAGGAGGGTTATGATATCGTCCTCCTTGATTCCTTTTTGACGAATAATTTCTTGTACTTTTGGTTGCTTTAGGCTAGGAATTCGTGCTTGAAAGAATGGCCACAATATTTCCGATTTATACACTTTGTCTTTATTTGGAAAAGTAGGAATAGCATCAATATTTGATTGTTTTTTAAACATCTCTGTATATGAAAAATACCAAATATCTTCCTTAAATAGCAATTCCCCTATAGGTAATTTGTCATACAAAAGCACAAAAATGTGCGCTTCTATTTCACCTTCTTTATTAACTTTAAGTACTTCAGAGTTTGTATCATGAAGTGAGAGCAATTGAAATATCTTTTTTATTCGTTCAATCATTAGTAATACTTCTAAGTTTTTGGAAACGCAAAGTTAAACATTCTACAATCAGCTCCAGTCTGTAATTGATCAAAAGTGAACTAAAATCGTGGTTTTAAGCGAAATATTTACTTTATTTAACGAAAAAAATCATTATTGGGCCATAAAGCAAGTATATAATAATAAAATGACTTATCTTTGCAGTGCCTGTTCTACATGAAGGTCGACTCCATGTCGTGGGAGGGTATCCTCTCTAGTGTAATGATGGGCATTTTTTATTTTAGCAAGTTCGATTTTGTTAATCTATTATTTTTAGTGTAATAATTTTTATTACCTACATAGCTTCCTGAGTCATAAATATCTACTACCAAAGATATTTTATCCTGAAGAAAATCATAATACCGTGTTTCCCCTCTTTCAAATACTTTTTGAACAGCCCAGCAAAAATAATCTGCTATATTTAATAAAGGTTCCGTTAATGGAGTCTGAACATTAAACACAATCTTCGAATTTTCATTAATTTTTTTTGCTCTAAAAATAGCCTTATCTAATGCAAACTCAAGATTTTTGTTCGATGTTGATTGACCGCGGTGAGCAATATTCAAAACCAATTTATTATAACTAAACTTGTTTTTAATTAAATGAGAAAGTAAGTCTGCGTAGAATTCGACTTCCTTATTGTTGTGTTTATTACTAAAAATATCGTATATTTTTCTTCCGACAACAGCCTCAAAACTACAGTCTATCGTATCAATAAACTTATAAAATTTTTCTCTTACTTCAGGTATATCATCCGTCGCATGTAAAAAGTATCTACCACTTTCAATTTTCTTTTTAATACTTGGAAGCGTATTGTAGTACCGATCTTCAATAATTTCTTTCTGTAGCAGTTCTACCTTTTGTCTAACTTCGCTTGTGTCTTCTTTTACCTTTAACATGCCTAAGATAAAACACTTTGAAACTCCTTCATCTCCAACAATAGGTCTTTTACCTTTTCCGAAAAAGGTAGAATCACCTGCTTCATCTAAAAAGCGATGGTATTCATAAGAATGTTTTTTATCTAACATTATTAAGGCTTTACATTTATAGTTTTTTCTTCATTTGCCCCATGGTGAGTGGTGTATCGGAAATTCCGACATACCACTTCTTCTCTCATAGTTTTTTTCATATGATATGTTCTATATCATTAACGTAATCAATGCAGAAGATTACAGTCATTAAATTTTATCAAATCTTCACCACTCTATATATGCAATTTGCATAATCATCAGATATCAATAATGATCCATCTTTCCATATTTCTATATCGACTGGGCGCCCCCACACATCTTTTTTATCATCACTAAGCCAACCACTGATGAATGTACTTCTTTCTACCAGATTGCCTAATGAGTCTACTTTAACCCGATCTATTTCATACCCTATTTTCTCTTTACGGTTCCACGAACCATGTTTTGCTATGTAAAATTGATTATTAAAAGCTTCTGGAAAATAGCTATTTCTAACGAATTTTAATCCGAGAGGAGCAACATGTGGCCCCATCTTAGCTACAGGTTTTGTGTAGTCGTTACAATCTTTATTTGTTCCAAACTTAGGGTCAGGTATGTCACCTTCATGGCAGTATGGAAATCCAAAGTGCAGGCTATCTTTTATTGCATGATTTAATTCGCAATTAGGTCTATCATCACCAAAGTCATCTCTACCATTATCTGTAAACCAAAGATTTTTGGTGTCAGGATGCCATGTAAATCCTACCGTATTTCTTATACCTTGATGCACAATTTCCATATCAGTACCATCATCATTCATTCGTGTCATTGTGCCATAAACTTTGTCCTTTTCTTCACAGATATTACATGGTACCCCTACAGGCACATAGAGTTTACCATCAGGCCCAAAGGCTATATACTTCCAACCGTGCCACTTGTTGGTAGGATATTTGTCATAAATCACCTTAGGTTGTGGTGATTTATCTAGGCTATCCTCTATATTTTCGAACTTCAATATTCTATTCACCTCCGCTACATAAAGAGCACCATCTTTAAAAGCTACGCCATTAGGCATATTACCTCCTTTGTAAATGACGTATTTTTTTTCAGCAATATTATCATTATCCTCATCTCTCAATGCATATACCTTATCTCCCTCCCGATTTCCTACAAAAAGTGTATTCGAAGGAGACAAACACATAGATCTTGCATCTTTAATATTTCTGGCAAATATCTCAACCTTAAATCCTTCGGGGATTTTAAGTGATGCTGCTTTTATGGTCAGAGAATCTTCAGGAATGTCTTTAAACTTAATAGGGGGATTGATGGAGTATTTTTCTTTTATGAAATAACCAATTGCTAAAAGAAGGAGTATAATTCCTAATGCGATGTATAATTTTTTCATTATTTGAATTTTTAAGATTCGTGATATAGATCAAGCTCAAAATTAATGTTTTTCTTGATATTTTTATATGTTGATTGACAGGAGTGTGTTTAAAAACTAGCACATTTACAAATTTCTCAAAATAAAATTTTAAAACAGATGTAAATGACTCCATTTTGTACAAAAATTTGATACTTTTGATCATTCAAAGTCTACATCACATATTTTAAAATGAAGAATATAAAGTTTCCTACCATCGCTTTTAGTGTTTTACTTTGTTTGTTTTTAATTGATATTGGGGCACAATCTCCGTACTTGGATTTATTACAGAATTCTCTTTTTTTTATTGATAATTGGTCTTTTAAAGCATCATGAGCGAGTTCATCGGAAAATTTCATCCCTTAGTAGTACACCTTCCCATAGGCTTTATTGTGTTGACCTTGATATTAAAAATCTTAGATACTTATCGACCCAATTTACATATCCAAGCTTTACTACCGATACTGTTAAAATTGTGCTTTGGATCTGTGTTGATTGCCACTTTGACAGGGTATATTATGCCAAAAGGAAGTGATTTTGATGAAACGCTTCTAGATAGGCATTTTTGGTCTGGAGTGGCGTTGTCAGTGATTAGTTTTTTGATGCTCATACCACAATTAACCAAATGGCATAAATATGGGTATTGGTTAATGGGTATTTCAATAACAGTAGCTGGGCATTTAGGTGGAAGTTTGACACATGGTGAGCTTTTCTTTAATTTATCTAATCAAAACGACGAAAATAGTTTAACAAAAAACGGTACCGTTTACCAAGATGTCATTTACCCAATTTTGCATGATAAATGTATCACTTGCCACAATAATGCTAAGTCTAAAGGAGGACTAAAAATGCACGAATATGACCTTCTGATGAAAGGTGGAAAATCTGGTCAAGTTGTCATTGCTAAAGATTTAGACAAAAGTGAATTGTACCTCAGAATGCTTTTGCCCGAGTCTGACGAACATCATATGCCCCCGAAAGGCAAAACTCAACCTACTACACAAGAAATTGCATTGATAAAATGGTGGATAGAAAATGGTGCGGATAAAAGCATATTAGTCGCTGATATACCTAAAGATGACCCTATTGTACAATCATTATCACTCGTCACATCAGATATATCACAAAAAAAGACGTCTCTTCCTAGACTCGAACCACTCTCAATTACCGTACGTAATAAATTATCTGATCAAGGATTTACACTCGTACCCATCGACAAAGAATTAAATTATTATAAACTCATCATCTCAAAATTTGAAAATAAGGATTTAAAAGAGTTGGATGATTTAAAACCATACATTCTCGAGCTACAAATCGGCAATGAGACCATCACACCCCAATTTTGTGAGACCATCACCTCACTGCCAAATCTGCTAAAACTTAAACTTGCTAACAGTACTTTTGAAAAAGAAAGCATACTCAATATCGAAAATATGGCTCAATTGGAGATGCTTAATCTGGTCGGAACAAAAGGAGTAAACGACAATCTTAAAATTTCCAATTTACCTCCAAATCTAAAAAGTATCTTCCTTTATAAATCTGACTTTTACAATATGTTTCTGCCGATCATGAAAAAATACCCAAAGATTACTGTTGACACGGGAGGTTATATAGTACCCATATTAGAAACGGATACCACTTATCTTACAATCGAGTGATATTATTAAGTTTTTATTTCAAAACTACCTTATCCTAACATCTTCCTTTTTCCAAGCGTTGTGAGATTTACATTCTATATTGTGAAGCAGGTTTTGAGCAGTCACAACTCCAAGTTGAAAAGCAGGTTGCTTTACAACCAATATAGGCGGTGTAATCAAGTCAACGATATTGTGATTGGAAAACCCAAATTGAAATATTTTTTCCTGCCTTTCGGGAAATAATTTTTTGAGTACCCTAAATACATCAACCGTTATTCTATCACTTCCTGTAAAAATCGCGTCTATTTCATCATTTTTAAGCAATTCTATCACCGCCTCTTCTGCCTCTTTGGGGTCAAAATGACAAACTTTAAGCAAATTACTGTCAAAATCAATACTATTGTCTTTTAAACATTTTAAAAAACCGTCAAAGCGCTCTTTAATATTTTTTAAAATCAATGGTGTGGTGATGTGTGCTATCTTTTTTGCTCCTTTGTCAATAATCTTTTGTGTACATTCATAAGCCAAAGTTAAATTATCAATTGTTATCTTAGGAGTATCAGTCAAGTCAGGTACTCTATCAAAAAAAACAAGAGGAAATTTCGCATCGACTAAATTCGCTAAATGATCAAAATTATTTGTAGAACCTGATATAGAGATGGCTATACCATCAACTCTTCTTCCAATAGCTTGATGTATTTCTTCAACTTCTCTCTCAAATGATTCGTGGGTCTGAAAAATGGTAAGATGATAACCTTTTTCGTGTGCAACGGAATCAATACCTTCAATTACTTCAGAAAAAAAACTATTGTGTAGTGTCGGGACAATGATGGCTATAGATTTATTTATTTTTCCTCTAAGACTCACAGCCATGGGATTGGGGATAAAATGAATAGATTTTGCATATTCTATTATTTTCAATTTGGTGAGTGGATTAATCTCATGACTGTCTCTTAATGCTCGTGACACCGTAGAGGTCGAAACACCCAAAGCTTTGGCTATGTCTTTAATAGTTAAAGTTTGCAATCTTAATTGATATATAAATACTTCAAAAATAAAGCAAAAGCATTACAATTTTGAATTTTCAACCAAGTAATTTGAAATGGAATAATAATATTTAACTTTTTCGGCAACGATTGCGTAGATTTTCATGAAATTAATAAATGAGTTGTCAGGCATATTCAAGAGCATATCGTTAGTGAATTGAGATTTTATCAAATTGTTAACTTATTTTTAAAGAAATGAAAATTATTAAAGCTATTGTAATTTTGTTTTTGACCGTCGTCGTAGGTTATGGACAAAAACAAATTGAGGTCAAAGGAAAGGTCAAAGACGCAAGTAATGCGGAGGCTGTAATCGGAGCCAATATCGTTGTAAAAGGGAGCAATGTCGGAGTGATAACAGATGTTGACGGAAACTTTCAAATTACTGCGAGTGATAATGCAACCCTAGAAGTATCTTATGTGGGTTATCTTACGCAAGAAATCAAAGTCGACGGGAGAAGTGTCATCGATATTGACCTTGAAGTAAATTCTAGACTTTTAGACGAAGTAGTTGTGGTGGGTTACGGAACTGTTAAAAAAAGTAACGTTACCGGTTCGATTATATCCGTAAAAGAGGAAGAACTTAAGACGGTGCCTGTCACAAACATTATGGAAGCTTTACAAGGTAAATTGGCTGGTGTAGATATCACGAGATCAAGCGGTAATCCTGGAGCTGGTATCAATGTATTGGTGAGGGGTAACCGATCTTTGACAGCCTCAAATAGTCCTCTCTTCATTGTGGATGGTATACAGTATTCCAATATCCAAGACTTAAATCCCAATGATGTGCAATCAATGGAAGTACTTAAAGATGCTGCAAGTACCGCTATTTACGGATCAAGAGGTGCCAATGGAGTAATCATCGTAACCACTAAAAAAGGTGCTAAGGACAAAACGAGCTTATCTTTCAATGCGTACACGGGTATCTCAGAGGTATTCGGATATCCACTGGTACAAAATGCTGAACAATATAAGAACCAACGTAGAGAGGCAAATAGAGCTACGGGCAATTGGACCTCAAGTGCTGATGATGCCAAGATATTTGGCAACTTGCTCAATAGTCCGGGAGAATACTGGCCTGAACTTTTTTTCCAAAGAGGAAGACAAAGTGACTATCAATTAGGGATGTCTATTGGTAGTCAGAAGACATCAGGATACATCTCATTTGGTTTATTTAATGAAAAAGGGATATTTCAAAGAGATGATTTGAATAGGTATTCCTTAAGATTCAATCTTGATCATAAGTTGTCAAAATCTATCACTATCGGTACTCAAAATCAGATTACCTACTACAATCAGGATTTTATGACTGATCCTATGAACACAGCTAATAAACTGGTTCCATTAGAAGTACCCTATGATGCTGATGGAAAATTAATTCCTTTACTCAATGGTAATAGAAATGTCAATCCTTTGTCAGATTTGATACCAGGCAATTTTGACAATAATCAAAAATTGACCAGATTATTTACTTCTGCTTATGTGGGGATTGATATCTTAAAAAATTTAAACTTTAGATCAAACCTAGGCATCAACTTGCTTAATAGAAGAAATGGTCTATTTGCAGCGGCTCTTACCAACACTAGAAATGGTGCTCAACCCATTGCCACTTATAGAGATGCAAATGGTATAGGCCTAAACTTGGAAAATGTGTTAAACTACAATCTTACCGTTGGCAAACATAATTTCATAGTAACAGGCGTACAATCTTTACTTACAGATACTTTTGAAGAAGTGACCGCATCAGGTACCAATCAATTGGTTGCTAAGCAATCTTTTTATGGTTTAGCTAATGCACCAAATCAAATTTCAATAGGGGCTAATTTTAGAGAGAGTGCATTACTTTCGTACACTGGTAGATTGATGTATAATTTTGATGATAGGTATCTTCTTACGCTGACGGGTAGATCAGATGGTGCTTCTCAGCTAAGTGAAGGCAACAAGTGGGCATTCTTCCCATCGGCAGCTTTTGCATGGAGGATTACACAAGAAGATTTTTTATCTGATAATGATGTAATCTCTGATCTTAAAGTGAGAGTAAGTTATGGTGTAGCTGGAAACTCAGCAGTGGACCCATATTCATCTCAGACCACATTGACAAGAATACCTTTCTCGTGGGATGAAACACCTGCAATTGGATATGGACTTAATCCTCAAATAGGTAATAGTAATCTTCGATGGGAAAAATCAACTACTCAAAATATTGGGGTGGATTTTGGTTTACTCAAAAATAGAATCACAGGTACGCTCGACGTATTTAATACAGATACTGACGATCTACTTTTGGAAAGACTTCTCCCTATCTCTTCAGGAAGCAGTAACATCATCGAGAATATCGGTAAAACGCAAAACAGAGGTGTGGAACTGAGTATTAATGCAGTAGCCATCGATCAAAAAGATCTTAAATGGAATATGACATTCAATTGGTTTAGAGTACGAGAAAAAATATTAGAATTAGCTACAGCTTCGAATGATGTGGCAAACGGTTGGTTCATTGGATACCCAACTCAGTCATTCTTTGATTACGAGAAGTTGGGTATATGGCAAACAAGTGAAGCGGAGACAGCAAAAACTTTCGGACAAAATCCAGGTGATATAAAAGTAAAAGATCAAAATGGTGATGGAAAAATCGATGCAACAAATGATCGTATTATCATTGGCTCAAACAGACCTGATTGGAGTGGCAATTTTTCAAGTGATTTAAAATTTGGCAACTTTGATCTTAATGTTCAATTTTTTGCAAGATGGGGACAAACGATTTCCTACGATTTTACTAGAAACTATGATCCACAGGCTAATGAAAATTCATTGTTGCACGATTACTGGACACCTGAAAATGCTACCAATGAATTCCCAAGACCTAATGCAAATAGATCTCAAGCAGCCACCTTATTCTACTCCTCATTATTTTATAGAGATGGGTCATTTATTAAGCTAAGAGGTATAACCCTTGGGTATAACTTGCCTAGCGCTCTTACTAATAAAATGAAAATGAGCAACGCTAGAGTCTATCTTTCAGGCAGAAACCTTTGGGCACACACAAAAATAGAAAACTATGATACTGAGAGAGGTGGTTCTGTTGGTAGCCCTATGACAAAGCTTTTTGTAGGTGGAATTAATATAAATTTCTAATCTTTAAAAAATTAAAAAATGAAACTTAAATTTATAATTTTTATTATTGCTTTATCAACCACATATTGGTCATGTTCTGATTTGTTGACAGAAGAAAACAAATCGGGATTTACAAGCGAGACGGTTTATACAGACCCTCAAGGATTTGAATCATTGGTCAGTGCTACTTATTCTTATCTGCGTGCATGGTATGGCAAAGAGGAGGGATATAATCTAATGGAAATGGGTACCGATCTTTGGTTTCAAGGGGTGGACAACAGAAGAGTAGATATCATGGCATACAATAATATGCAAGCCAACGAAGCAGGTTTGGGAGAGACAGAGCGATTTTTCCAGATATTGTGGAGACGATCATATCAAGCGATCAATCTAATCAATACCGGATTAGAGTTTTTGCCTAAATCTGGACTATCTCCTGCACTCCAAGCTACGAGAGAAGCAGAATTGAAGTTTCTTAGAGCTCATTATTATTGGTTATTAACAGAGCAATGGGGAGATGTACATTTGACAACAAAAGTGCTTACAACTGCCGAAACTACCGCTAATAGGACACCTAGAGCGACCATATACGAGACAATATTGGCAGATCTTACCTTCGCAGTTGCTAATTTACCTAATACCACAACCCAATACGGAAGGATTACGAAACCTGGAGCGGAGGCATTTTTAGCAAGGATTTACCTTACACTTGGTAGAAATAGAGAAGCATCAGACTTAGCTCAAAAAGTAATTTCTGGTTATTCATTTAGGTTAGTACCTAGATTCGCCGATTTATGGAATATGTCAAACCTAAAAAACACTGAGGTAATCTGGGCTTGTAACTATACAAATGACTTGACGTTATCAGATTTAAGAAATACTACTACCAACCCAGACGGGCATCCACGAGGTGGAAATAATGGTCACTTACTTTTTGGAATGACTTACGAAAGAACAGCAGTAGGAGCCATAGGTATGCAAAGAGATATTCTCAACGGTCGCCCTTTTGCGAGGTATATGCCTACAAGCTACTTATTAGACGTATTTGATGAGACAATTGACGCTAGATACAATGGCACATTTAAGACAGTATGGATTACCAACAGAGCTGGCAATTATACAAAAAGAGTAGGTACTAGAACCATCCCTGTCACACTCAAACTCGGAGATACAGCAATAGTTGCGACGAAATTCGATATTCCAAATAATATAGACGAACAAAAGACTTACTTGATCGTAGATAGACCTGCGATGTATAAAGCAGATGGAACCTTCAATGGCAATGCTTTATTTGTACCATTAAGTAAATTTGATGATCCTACCCGCCCTACTTTTAATGAAGCTCAAAGTGGAAGAGATGTATTTATCATCAGATTGGCAGAAATGTACTTGATTGCATCTGAAGCAGAATTTAAGCTCAACAATCTACCTAAAGCAGTAGAACTTATCAACGTAATCAGAGAGCGTGCTGCACTACCGGGTAAAGCTGCAGATATGAGAGTGACCGCGGCAAGTCTAAATATAGATTTCTTTCTTGACGAACGCGCACGTGAGCTTGCAGGAGAACAGTTAAGATGGTTTGACTTAAAAAGAACAGGAAAATTGGTAGAAAGAGTAAGGAAATTTAATCCTGTGGCAGCACCTAGTGTTCAAGATTTTCATAATTTAAGACCAATACCTCAAGTACAGATAGATGCCGTAACCAACAAAGAGGAATTTAAACAAAACCCTGGTTACAATAATTAATACCTAAACATTTAAAAGAGGTTTTTTGAATTGAGCTATTCAAGTTTTCGTATAATTTATGTGAATTCTTGAATAGCTTTTTCTTTATAAAAAAGAAATTTAGTCAGTTGTAAGTTGTGTTTATACAATTTAGCTGATTTTTAATTATGTTTGATTATTATTCAAATCTTCGCATGAAATATTCTTATAAAAAATTGGGTGTGTTTGCTTTTTTGCTTTTGATATTGATGTCATTCAGTATGAAAAGACAAAGGTTAATCTTAATTGGTGACTCTACGATGGCACCAAAACAAGACATCGCACGACCAGAGATGGGCTGGGGAGAAGCTTTATCAAGTTATCTATTAGATGACGTAGAAGTAATCAATCTAGCTAAAAATGGTAGAAGTACACAATCATTTATATCAAGTGGTGAGTTTGATGAAATGATGAAAATACTGCATGAAGGTGATATGGTCATCATCCAGTATGGACATAATGATGCCAAGGTAAATGATCCATCTCGATATGCGGCTGCTGAAAGTCAATACAAAAAAAATCTAGAAAAAATTATAAAAAGCATAGAAAGTAAGCAAGCTATACCTATACTTTTGACATCGGTGGTTAGACGCAAATTTGATGACAAGGGCATACTGCAAGATACGCATGGAAATTATTTAAAAGCCGCACGAGATGTTGCTGTCAAAAATAATGTGATGCTTTTAGACATGGAAAAAGCGACGAGAGCATTATTAGAAAAACATGGAGTCGAAAACTCCAAAAAGCTTTTTCTACACCTACCTTCAAATGCTAATACTAATTACCCTGAAGGCAAAGTAGATGACACCCATTTTAACACTTTTGGTGCACATGAAGTAGCCAAAGAATTTATCAAATTAGCGATCCAATCTCCTATAGATTTTAAAAAATTATTGAAAACATCTGAATATGGCGATGTGTATCAATATAAATTGCCCACTATTTATACACCCGTATTTAGAAAAGATACTTTTGATATTCGTGATTTTGGGGCGGTACAAGGTGTGCAAAATTTGGTAACCCAAAATATTCAAACAGCCATAGATTCGGCTCACTTGAGCGGTGGCGGTGTTGTCGTAATACCTCAAGGATTGTGGGTGACTGGTCCATTGCGTCTAAAAAGTTTTGTCAACCTTCACTTACTGGAAGGTAGCCTACTCCAATATGTGAAAGACCGGGATGCGTACCCTGTGGTAGAAACTACATGGGAGGGTAAAGTTGCCTACAGATGTCATGCCCCGATTTGGTGTACCGACTGCACTGATGTGGCAATCACAGGTAAAGGTCTAATCGATGGTGCAGGTGATATATGGAAGTCAGTAAAAAGATCAAAACTAACAGATAGCCAATGGCAACAACTTCTATCTACCGGTGGGGTTGCATCAAAAGATACTTGGTATCCATCAGAGCAGTCTAAGTTTGGTCATGAAAACACACATTGGACCAATTTTAAAGCTCCAGGAAAAAGTATAGAACACTACTTATCAGTACGTGATTTCCTAAGACCAAATATGATCAGTTTTACCAATTGTTTTGGAGTGATCATCGAGGGTGTCACCTTCAAAAATTCACCTGCTTGGACTTTACATCCTTTATTAAGCAAACACATTACCATCAAAGACGTACAAGTAATCAATCCTTGGTTTGGCCAGAACAATGATGCACTTGACTTAGAATCTTGTAGCTATGCATTGATCGACAATTGTACTTTTGACACGGGCGATGATGCCATCACATTAAAGTCAGGTAGAGATGAAGAGGGTAGAAAGCGAGGCGTACCTACAGCACACGTCATCATCAAAAATACAAAAGTACACCACGGTCATGGTGGCTTCGTAATTGGAAGTGAAATGTCCGGAGGCGTGCATGACGTGTTTGTCAAAGATTGCGTTTTTTCGGGAACGGACATAGGTCTGCGATTTAAATCTACAAGAGGCAGAGGTGGTACGGTCAAGGATATTTACATTAAAGATGTATTTATGAATGATATTCCTGGCAATGCTATAGATTTCAATTTGTTTTATGCGGCTAAAGACCCCATTAAAATGGCTGGTGAAGCTGATGATGTACTTGATTTGGAGATGAAACCCGTAGACGAAACCACTCCTTTATTTACCAATATTTTTATGGACAACATTCATTGTTACGGTGCACAGTATGCTCTTTATTCTATTGGCTTACCAGAGATGAATGTCAAAAACATTACACTTACGAACTCCACTTTCAAAACTAAAAAAGGAATTTTACTGACAGAAAACGATAATGTCTTGTTAAGAAATATTTCTCTTTCTCAAGAAAACGACAACCTTCTGGATGTGAATAATAGCAAAGATATTCAAATCATCAATGTCGATGGCAATTACAAAAATAAATACCTTACCTTGTCAGGCACACGCTCACTTGGTATAACTATTGCAAATAAAGATATAACTGAACCAAGCAAAATTGCATTTAAAAACGTAAGTAATACGATCCTTAAAATTGAAAAAATAAAAAATTAGATGATGAATAGCTTAAAAAAAATAATGGTATTGTTCTTCCTCGGTGCTTGCATTTCCAACCCAATAAATGCTCAATTGAGTGTAGCAAAGGAAATGGCTCATTCTATTATGACCCAATATAAAGATTCGATGGTGGTTAAGAAATACGTCAATCATCTCATGCAAGACAATCTGCCATTGGACAATAGACCAGCAAATTGGAATTATGAAATAGGCGTTGTGGGCCAAGGATTAGAATACTTATGGAAGGCTACAGGTGACCCTAAATACATTAACTATATTAGAAAAATCTTCGATCATTTTGTAGAAGCAGATGGAAGTATAAGGACATACGATCCTACGGAATTTAACATCGATCATATCCCCTCAGGTCGACAACTCCTGACCCTATACCATACATACAACCAACCAAAATACTTGAAAGCTGCGGACGGTTTACGCTATCAATTGGATTTTCAACCACGAATCAAAGCTGGTGGATATTGGCATAAGCTAAAGTATCCTTATCAAATGTGGTTAGATGGTCTATATATGGGGCAGCCATTTACGGCTAATTACGCTCAAGTTAAGGGTGATAATAAAGTATGGGATGATATCGCAAAGCAGTTTATCTTGATGGAAAAAGTGAGCCGCGATGAAAAGACAGGCCTTTTATATCATGGGTACGATGAGAGTAAAATGCAGAAGTGGTCAGATCCTAAGACCGGAAAATCTCCAGAGTTTTGGGGCCGGGCTATGGGATGGTACGCAGTGGGATTGGTAGAAGTACTAGAAGTTTTTCCAAAAAATCATAAAGATTATAAAAGCTTAGTAAGTATCCTAAATAGAATGACAGAAGCCATTTTTAAATATCAAGACAAAACGGGTGTGTGGTGGCAAATCACTGACAAAGGTGGTAAAGAAGGTAACTACTTAGAGTCTTCTTCCTCTGCCATGTTTGTAGCTGCTACTTTAAAGGGTATCCGTCTTAACCTAATACCAGAATCCTACTTAGACAAAGCTCAATTTGGTTATAAAGGTTTGTTAGATCAGTTTGTAAAAAAGGATGAGAATGGTCTCATGAAGTATACACAAGCAGTGTCAGGAGCAGGACTTGGCGGTGTACCTTATCGCGATGGGTCTTATGAATATTATGTTTTAGAGCCAAAAAGAGATAATGATCTCAAGGCAGTTGGTCCATTCATCCAAGCCGCATTAGAAATCGAATTACTTAAAGAAAAAAATAAATTTAAAGGCAAAAATTTAACCATCGATAGGTATTTTAATAAAGAATATCGCGATGGCAAACTTTTCCATTACACTTGGGATGATCAATATGATTCAGGCTTTTCGTGGTTAGGCAACTATCCTTTACAAAGAGGAGCACAACTCACACATCTTGACCAAGCACCACTAGCGACCAATTTAAAAAACACAGACCTTTACATCATTATCGATCCGGATGGTCTAAAAGACTCAAAAAGTCCAAATTACGTAAAACAAGGTAATGTACTAGCCATTACAAATTATGTGAAAAATGGAGGAAGCCTCCTATTAATGCTCAATGATTCTACAAACTCAGACACAAAACACGTAAAGAAACTTACCCGGGCTTTTGGTGTAGAAATTACGGATAAAAATATCAATTTTGTAAAAAATGATAACTTTCCTGAGGGTGACGTTTTCACTTCCTCGACCAGCAAAATTTTTAAAAGCAATTACAAACTTTTTGTCAAAGAGCTAGTCACTTTACAACCCACTCATAGTGATGTGATGGTTGAGGCAGCTGTAGGTAATGATGCGGTGATAGTAAGTAGAAAATATGGAAAAGGGAAAGTGGTCATCGTAGGCGATCCATGGTTGTATAATGAATATGTGAATGGTAGAAAATTGCCGGTTGAATACCAAAATCTACAAGCAAGTTATGACTTGATAGATTGGTTGCTTGACAAGTAATAGTGGGTCCTTTCCAAGCATAGGTTATTGGATTTTGTAATGGAGTATTTGTGCATTAAAAATTATTCAGCGTGTCACAATGTAAAAGATGGTTTTTCTTTTTGTTCATAATTTTTGTCAGTAGGCTACAATCAAAAGATATAATAGTCTGCCAAGATGGTTCTGGCGACTTTACTTCCATCCAAGCTGCAATACAAAGTCTCCCTAATACATCAAATAGGATTAGAACAATTTTAATTAAGCCAGGTACCTATAATGAAAAAATATACATTGATAAGGATAAGGTTTTCCTAAAAGCTGAAAAGAGGCCTGTCAAAGGAAAATGGTGGGCACAGTTTTCGGAAAAATCGAGCGATAATGTCGTCATTCAATATGCGATTGCAAGAGATATTTTCAGATGTACAGAGACGGATAATGATTGGGGAGCCGCTGTTATAAATATTAAAGCAAAAGATATAAAATTAGAAAATCTAACTTTTGTAAATACATATGGATACAATTCCAAAGGTCTTGAATATATTTACTGTAAAGATGCACTTCGTACTGTAAGTCCTGATAGCCATCAGTTTGCGATGCGATGTATGACTGGGACACAAAGATTTGAAGCCTTCAATTGTAATTTTTATTCTAAAGGGGGCGACACTGTAAGTTCATGGGATGTAGATAATGGGACTTTTTATTTTAAAAATTGTACAATGGAAGGTGGAGTAGATCTTTATTGTCCAAGAGGGTGGGCTTATGCCGAAGGTTGTCATTTTCTTTGTTATAATAAAAGTGCTGCAATTTGGCATGATGGCACAGAGTACGAATCTTCAAAAAGTGTCTTGAATAATTGCATTTTTGAAGGTGTAGATGGATTTAAATTGGGCAGATATCATAGACCTGCACAGATGTACTTGATCAATTGTGTCTTTGGTGAAAATATGGCAGATGCAGATATCTACGCTACTACTTCAGTACCTGATGAAAAATGGGGCCGAACAATTTATTACTACAATTGCATTAAAAAAGGATCAACGTACGATTGGTATAAAAACAATATTGATGCTTCAACTGCAAAGAAAATAAATCGTAAATGGACCCTGAATGAAAGATGGAATATTACCTTCCCACCAAAATCTACGAATACTTTTGCGTTGCCAAACTCTATTACATCTGATTTAGAAGCTGAAAATATGGTCCTTGTTCAGTTGTCAAACGGTGGATGGCCCAAAACATTGGATGGCAAAACTCAACCCATTCCTTACCAAGATCGCTGGACTACAGATTATATCAATGGCTTCAAAAGTAAATTAGATGACAACGACGCAACCATAGACAATAAAGCTACAACAAAAGAAATAGTCTATCTAGCCAAGGCATTTGAACAAACTAAAAATAAAAAATATAAAGATGCCGCTGAAAAAGGAATTGCTTATTTGTTGAATATGCAATACCCCAATGGAGGATTTCCGCAGTATTGGCCTGATACAAGTGGATATTTCAAACACATCACATTTAATGATAATGCGATGATCAATGTTCTTGAACTATTGGATGACATTGCAAATAAGAAGAGTCCTTTTGTAAATGTAGGCGAAGAACAAAGAGAAAAAAGTACAAATGCGCTCAATCTCGGAATAGAAGTCATATTAAGAACACAAATCGAATTCAAAGGGGTTAAAACGATTTGGTGCGCTCAGCATGATCATATCACACTTTTACCTGCCAAAGCTCGAACGTATGAACACCCATCTTTTACGGTGTCAGAAAGTGTAGGAATTGTCAAGTTTCTGTTATCAAGGCAAAATCCATCAGATGAAATAAAATTGGCAATAGACCAAGCCATGTTATTCTTTGATAAACTTAAAATAAAAGATACTGTCATCAAACAAAAAGGTGATAGCTGGCGAGATTATGAGGTTGTCAGTGAAAAAAATGCAAAACCAATTTGGGGAAGATTTCACCATTTAGAAAATTTAAAACCAATTTTCAGTGGTCGAGATGGTATTATCAAATATAATATCAATGAGATAGAAGAGGAGCGAAGGAGAGGTTATAGATGGTATGGAGATTGGGTCAACAATTTGTACCCATTGTATCAAAAATGGCATGAAAAATATCGTGGCATAGATTCTACAGGCTTAACATATGTGAAAGACACAAGCTTTAACATCGAAAAGACAATCAACGATGTAAAAAAGTCTTTTCCAAATGCACAATTTGTAAATAATCCTTTTCCGAAAAATATTAGCCTTCAAAAAGACTTGTCCTATCATCCAGAAAAAGATCACAAGGTCGATGTCGTTTCAAAAAAAGTAGGTAAAAGTTTAGGTACAATTGTTATTTTACATGGAGGTGGATGGCGTACAGGATCAAAAGAAATGCACCAAAACTTAGCTATTGATCTTGCTAAAGAAGGTTATACAGTTTTTTTACCAGAATATACCCTTTCCACCCACGGTTTGTACCCAGTGGCGGTCAACGACATCATGATTTTTTTACAATGGATAAAAGACAATCAACACAAAAACAAATTATGGTCAGAAGAGATCACCATGATGGGCTTTTCTGCAGGTGCTCAATTAGCAAGTCTAGTTGCACAATACCCTAATGTCGACTCATTCTATAAGGGAGTCGATAAGTCAAAGTTGCCAAAAATTAACAAGCTTATTAATCTTGATGGCTTATTAGCCTTTTTACATAATGACTCTGGAGAAGGAGAAGATTGGTTGAAAAAATCTGCCGCTACATATTGGTTTGGATACAATAAATTTTCAAATCCTCAATTGTGGCAAGAGGCTTCAGCGTTGACACATGTAGGTCAAAATTCACCACCAACCCTATTTATCAACAGTGGTGTAGAAAGGATGAGAGCAGGAAGAGAAGAATATATGAAAGCACTCAAAGTCAATAATATTTTTACATCAGAGCTAACGTTCTATGATGCTCCACACACTTTTGTTTTTTTTGAACCTTGGTATACATTAATGTTATTGGAGATTAAAAAATTTATGAATCATTGAAAATTTTAGTAGAAATTGAATAGGAATACCACCTCAATTACAACTATTTTTTGGATGAATAATGTATGTAAATACACTTTTTCACTTATACTGATAATTTTGCCTAAACAAATCAATGATCAATTTTACTAATTGATAAATGAGGCATACAATCAAGGAAAGAACAACGGTCATGAATAATGACTCAGCGACAAAAGCCATGATAACAGCGCTTATACTGAATATTATAAAATTACATAAAGCTTCATTTTTCGGGAGGTAACTTTTAAAGAATAGTTTAAATTTTGGGGTTTGTGAGTTCATTTCTTGGAGCTTTAGATTGTGATTAAAATTTTGAGGTTAATTTTATCGTAAAGGTATAATGTATTATTTTGTGTGTTTTTATAATTTATTAATTGGCGTTTTTCAATGATTAAGTGGTTTCTTTTTATAAATAAAAGAAGTTTTAAATTAAAAACTTATTCACTTGCATCGCTACTTCTTTACCATGTGCCTCTTTAAAATTTGTGACTTCGTATAATGTATCAGCTACTAAAATGTCATAAATTATGTCACATGTACGAGGGTCGTGTAATTTGTCTTTTAAAGTTTTGACGACCATTACAGGGCAGTCTATCTTTCGATAATCGTTTGTTTTGATTTTTAGCTTTTGCATTTGTCTTATTGACATTTGTAGTTGAGTCATTTCTTGATAGTTTCCATTCATGAAGATGTTTTGGTGGTTTTTGCAGATTGGGTGAAATGCTGGTAATCTTGATATAAGTTCGAATGAAACTTTAGCTAATCTTGGAAGAAGATTGGTGGGTACTAGGGAAAAAAGTTTTACTAACCTTGGCAACTTCACCTCTGTAATTGGACATATTAAGACCAATTTATTTGGTTTAATTGCTATCTTTTCCCATTGTTGGACAACAATAGGAATTGTATATGAACACAATATCAGACTATAATTCACGTAATTCTGACTATTGATAAATCTTATTATGTCTTCAGCAACATGTTTATTTTCTAAATTACTCGGTTCGGAATTAAACCGCGTATTTGGCTTCTCTCTTGTTTCAAAATAAGTTAGATTCATATTTCCATTCAGAACATTACAAAAACCATCCCAATGATGCGGTTTTGCTCTCCAATTAGGTACAAAAATACTTTGTAATTCAGTCCGTTCATTATGAAATTTTATAACTCTATTAGCTACATTCCCATTTATAAAATAGGAAATATCCTTACTTATCTCTGTTTCTGTCATGACACTCTATCTTAAAATTTCAAGTCTATTTTTAAAATCTCATAAAACAACTTTACAAACCGAAATATTAAGCAAAAAGCTATCGCAAGTACAACAGTTACAAATAAAGATTTGGTAATAAAAGTAAAAACGGTGCCACTGCTGATAAAGACCATAGAATTTACGATAAAGCCTTTTTTTGAAAAATGACTTTTAAAAAATTGTTGCATTCGAGAAGTAATTGATTTCATTATTACAGTTTTATATTTGATAAAAAAATTTAATATAATTATTGAAACGAAAGATATATTTTCTATTTCCATATAAAGATAGCAAGCACTTCACGTTCTTATGGCCATATTGATTGCATTGCAAGTTTCATTGTTTGAGTGGTCAAATCTTTTGGTATTATCTTTTAAATCAAAACAATTATCTGGTTTTTTATGGCAATAAATGTCCAATTAATACCACACATTTACTTTTTTACAATTCTATTTTTGCATAAACAAATAAAATATAAATAATATGAATAAAAGATCTGTAATTATTACCACTTGTTTCACATTCTTGTTGATGTCATTGTCTTCATTCGCACAAAATCATATAGGCAAATGGAAAGTTATTTCGGAAGTAAATGAATGGCAAGGTGAAAAATTTGACAGCCATAAAGCATTGTTAACTCAGCGTCCATGTGCAGCAAAAATTCTATATATAATTGGTACAGACGAAACTTACCGCTTAGATGCCTCGCAGTCAAATTGTGATGAAAAATATAAAAATATTCAAGAAAAATTATATTCAGAATCTGTTTGGTCTGTTTCAGGCAATATCATAACGATTGGCCACAAAAAAGCACCATCTGTTGGTCAAAAATATAAGTTTACAATTTCAGGTGATAAAATGGTATGGATTGGTACAGAAGGTCAAGGGACAATAACCTATCAAAAAATATAGTGTTTTAACCCAGATTTGAATTTATGGGCAAGCTCATAAAGAAAGCTTTTGCTAACTTTTATAATGAAATTTTTGCTATTGAATATCAACTAATTACATTAAGTTAGATGGAATTAAGCATTAGACTTTATTCGAAAGGAAATTAGGCAAAATAGTAGTGAAGCACATGAGCCGCGTAAAAAATTGATATCCGAAATATCAATTTAGCTGCGAACTAAAACCAACTGGATTTTAGCTATTTCTATTCTAAATGGTTCATAAGCCATTGAGGACGGAAAATTGAGTACTGAAACTAATATGAAGCATAATTTTCTTGTAGTTCATTTCTAATGCTTAATCTGGGTTTAATTTATTCTTTTATAATTACAACCCAATCCTCTCCATAAACTCTGCCTTCTTCCTTCTCGATATCTCTATCTCTCTACCATTAGACATTTGAGCAATTCCACCTTCCCCACGTACATATTTGTTAATTTTTTGTAAATTAATAATGTGTGAATTGTGGCATCTAAAAAACAAATCCGCTGGCAAGACTTCCTCATAATCACCCAAGGTTTTAGATGATAATTGTTTATTACCATTATCTAGGTAAATCATGGTATAGTTACTCTGAGCGTCTAAGTGTATGATGGCATTGATATTAAAAAATAAAATACCTTCACTTGTCGCAACCAATATCTTTTGAAGATTGCTGACAGAATGTAAGTTATGTTTTAAAACTTGTATATTTTGGCCACTGTTCATAAATGTGATCCTTACCTTTTCTACAGCATCGATCAATTCATCTTTGTCGATAGGTTTCATCAGATAATCTACAGCACTAAGTTTGATCGCTTTGACCGCATAGTGATTGTATGCAGTTGTAAAAATAAGTTTAAAATCGATATCTTCCAGGTTGTCAATCATATCTAAGCCGTTCATAACAGGCATCTCTATATCTAAAAATACGATGTCTGGTTTATATTGTTTTATGATTTCTAGACCTTTTTGCCCATTTCCTGCTGTAGCTACAATGGTGATATCCTTGCAATATTGTTCTAAATTCCAGCGCAAGGTCACTATACAATGTTCTTCATCATCGATTATCACTGCTTTCATTATTTATTATTTCTTCATTATGTAAAATTAATATGACTTTGGTTCCTGTAGGATTCCCTTCTTGATCATGTAAGTCGACAATCTCCATCGAGTTATTAGGATGTGAATACTTGATTCTTTCCTTTGTGATATTAATACCGTAAGATTTGTTACCACCACCAGATTTTGATTTAAGTTTTTTAGCTTTTTCTCTACCAATACCGTTATCTACAATCTCTATTTTTACAAAGTCATCACCTTGTTTTGAAAATTTAACATGGACTAAACCAACATTACTTTGATGTTGGATGCCATGCCAAATTGCGTTTTCTACAAATGGTTGAATAATTAATGGAGGAATGTATATCTCATTTGTCAAAATACCTTCATCAATGAGAATAGAATGTTCAAAGGATTTTTCAAATCGATTTGATTCTATTTTTAAATACAGTTCTAAAGCCTCAATCTCATCTGACAATAGGACACTTTTCTTCTTGGAGTGCTCTAAAATCATTCGCATAAGTTTAGAAAACTTCGATAAATAATCGGAAGCCTTATGCACCTCATTCTTTACAATAAAACTATTTATACTATTTAAAGCATTGAATAAAAAATGTGGGTTCATTTGACTTCTTAAATTATCCAATTCAAGATTTTTAAGATTTAGAGCATAGTCTTTTTCTAGATTCACCTGCGAGTTTACCAAATTAATATACCATTTTAAAAAAAAGTATGTCAACATAATGACCAAGGCAGCCCTACCTATCAAAAACCACCATTGCCTATACCATGGTGTTTTGACCACTATTGTTATTTTTTTCGCTGCACTCCAATTTCCATTTAAATTAGAAGAAAATAATTCAAAATTATAAATACCATATTTTAGATTTGAATAGCTGACATAATTCCGGTTTGTAATTACGTGATCTTTATCAAAGTTGCTTAATTTGTATTTAAAAACTCCATTTTTGTTGCGACTTAATTCAGAAACCTGAAATTCTATATCGATGTAATTGTCTTCATATGCTAGGATGATGGTATCTTTGTATTGCACATCTAAGTCAAATATTTTGGGTTCATTTCTGATGGAAACACTCGTAATAACAGGTGGATTAATGGGTTGATCTACTTCAAATAAGTTTGGATCAATTACATTAAAACCATTGGTTCCACCAATATAATATTTGCCACTATCATCTTTGTCAATAGAAGCTGTATTAAACTCCAATGACTGTAAACCATGTCTTTCTGTCAAGTTGATGATAGAATTATCTTTTGTGTTGATGATACTCAACCCATAATTGGAAGTAACCCATACTTTTCCTAATTCATCAGTAAAAGTAGAATAAAGAAAATCGTTTGCCATCCCATCACTTCTCGTCCAAACTTTCACAAATTTGAAAGTCTTTTTCTCAAGTTGTATCAAACCCTCGTCTGTGGATACCCAAATAAAATTATCGTCTATATTGAAATGGCGGGAGGTTCCATATTGTTTATATAGCGAATCAAAAGGATAAAATTTACCTGTGTTAAATTCATACCTTACTAAGCCTGCCTTTTCTGTACTCATCCAAACTTCATTTTCATTTACTGCCTTCATAAACCTGACGCTCAATAAGTGTTTTGACAAAAACTGATTTACATCCAATACAGATTCAAATGATTTTGATTGTAGATTAAAATATAATAATCCTCCCTCTGCACTACCCAAGAGTAGCTTATTAAGTTTTGGGACATAAAGTACGGAGTATAAAGACTTTGATTGTCTATCATGATTAGAAAATAAGCTAAATTTTTTTGTACTTAAATCAAATTCCAACAATCCACCCCAAGAAGCCATGTACAATTTGTTGTTAATTTTTTCAATAGCATATATATTTTTAGACTCAGGTCTAAGTTTATCACCTAGAGGAATATCATAGTATTGAAAGGCTTTTGTCTCAAGATTTGTAATCAATAGTCCACTAGAAATTGTTCCCGCAGCTATTTCATTGACACTAATCTTCTTGATACTTAAGATCATGTTATCCGAACTTAGTCCAAATTTATTATTCTCTGTCTTATATAGTGCAATACCGTAACTCACATTATCGTGTACAGCAAATCCACCTCCACTTTGACCTATTACCGTGATTCCTTTTGAGGTATTCTGAATTGACAAAATGAAATTAGATTGTAAGGAATTTCTGTTATTTTTTGCAATAAAAGTGGTGACTATCCCATTTGATAATTCTATTTTTCTAAGTCCTTCACTTCTTGTTCCTATCCATAATTTACCTTCCCCAAAATAGACCCTATTCGGATCAACTAAAATCGACTTTAAAATATATTTCTTATATAAATCTTGTAACGTCTTGGTTTTTAAATCATATTCATAAAGATTAAATTTTTCAGAAATTATCCAAACTTTATGTCCATCACTTTCTATTCTTTTTGGTGACTCATTTTCTAAGTGTATAATTTTTTCAAGTTGATTTTTTTGATAGGTAAAAACTCCTTGACTCGTCGCAATCAAAATATTGCCAAGTGGACCAGCTGAAATATCGGAAATTACACCTTCTGTAAGAATCCTTTTTATTGATTTTTCTTTAAAATTATAGACACTTAGATTTTTAGAATTTGTGAATAGGAAAAGATTAGCATTTTTGTCTTGTAATATCTTAACTACATTTACTGCATCCTTATCTTTAAAGTTTTTATAAATAATTTCTGGATTGTAAAACTTATTCTTTTTCCTATCAAATAGTATTGTACTGTTAGAGGTGGCAACCCAGATCAAATCATTGTCGTCCAAAAAAAGAAAATTTATCAATTTGGATGGCTTAACTTTCATGTCTAATTCAGTAACATTGGCTTTGTAGCTCTTGAAATTTTTACCATCGAATCTATTTAATCCATCGTAAGTTCCTAGCCAAAGAAAACCTTCAGAAGTTTGGATAGCACAATTCACACTGTTTTGAGAAAGACCTTCTGTGGTATTGAAAGTTTGTAAATAGTCTGACTGACTTTGTAATTTAAAGTTTATCAAAATCAAAGCCAGGAAAATGACTATCATCCTTAAGCTTCCATTTTTTACCTGAAAATCTATAATGGATTTCCTATTACAGGTCAAAATTACTGCAAAATCAGTCGTTTCACTCACTTTTTGCTTCGCACCATCCCGAAAGCTATCGGGATGATTTGTCGCAAAAAATGCTGATTTTATTGTACTTTTCACCTTCACTACGGAACCCATTTTAGATTTTCAGGTATTAATCTTTTCTTTTTAAAATTACACACATCTTACAGCAAATATAAGCCAAACAAAAGTAATTTGACTTTCAAATCACAAATCTGTAATCCGCTTTTATTAATTGGTATGTTTTACAACACAAATTGCAACTTTTGGACTGTGGTCGGCTTCACAAGCTTTCCAATGATACTACTTTATCTACTTAATAAGATCTTTTTCCCATTTGCAAGTGTGATCAGCATTTTATTATTTTCAACATAATACTTACCCAAAGATTCTGATTGTGTCTTACCATCTTGAGTGTACGAAAAAAATAGTTGGCTATCCTTCGTATACCAAATCAAACCAGGAATGGCATTACTTGCCCCACCATCACTACTTTTACCATAATAATTACTTCCGCTTACGCTGGCATTGCTCCCTCCATCTTCCACACCACCATCAGCATACAATATAAACGATTGAGAAAAATTTGCTCCCATAAAATTATCGCCATATCCTGAATTATAACTTTCGTTTTTTGTCCATCTACCTACTACCTTTGGATCTCGGCTAGTACCTTTTGCTAAATTAGCGGTATTAGCTGAAGTACTACTTGCAGCATTCTTTTGGTTTGTTTTACTCTGTTTAGTTACTGTAAAAGGCGTTTCAGACTTTACCCCAAGAATAGAGGTGACCAATTTGAAATCTATGGTATTACCTTTTATCTCGCCTAAGATGGCAACCTTCAGACCCCAAGTTTGCTCAACTGCGTCTCCAGCCATCCTATTGCCATTGATGTCGCCAGTTATATTAAACTTTTGATAGCTATCTGACATCACCCCCTCGATCTTATTATTGGCTTGATTGGTGATGTCTACTTTTACATTGTCACCATTGATTTGACCTTCATAGATGCCGACCCACTGGCCATGTCCAATTGAATACGATAATAAAAACAGTGAGAAAATATAGTACCTCATCATCCTTATTAATTTTACATTTTTAAGAAGTTAAAAAGTTCTCGTTTCTAAATGATCATCCAATTTTAGTTTTTCAACACCTTCTTTGATCCATTCTGGTGCTTTTTCACCTTTGAGATGGGTATCAAAAAATTCCATCATTCTCACACTATAATCCTTTCTATTTTCAGGCTTTGATAAACCATGATTTTCACCCTTGTACTGCACCATTATTACCGGTTTTTTAAGTCTGCGGAGGGCATTGTAATATTCTATGCCTTGTGTAAAGTCTACGGCTCCATCTTTATCATTATGCAATAAAAGTAGCGGTGTTTGAACATTTTTGACATGATAAACAGGAGAATTTCTTTGGTATGCAGCCCAATTTTCCCATGGAGCACCTTTGAATCGTCCTTGTGAAGCTTCAAAAATAGACATGTTGCCACTACCCGAATTCCAGTAAATCAAATCATACATAGATATCATGTTGGTCAGAGGAGCCCCTGCTGCTGCTGCTTTAAACATATTGGTCTGCGTGATCAAAAATGAGGTTTGATATCCACCCCAAGAGTGTCCGTGGAGTCCCATTCGAGCTTCATCTATAACACCTGTTTTGATTGCTGCTTTCACTGCTGGCAATACACACCATACGGCTGACATACCTGGGTCGTCCATTTTATATACGATATCTGGTACCAATACGGCATATCCATTACTTGTGTAGATGGTTGGATTCCACCCTGTACCACTAAATGAAGGTGCTGAATAGCTATGTAAGGTCTGTGATAATTTTTCATAGTAATAGACAATTGTAGGGTATTTTTTACCTTTTTCATATCCAGCTGGCAGAAACAAAGCTGCTTGCAATTTGTCACCTTTGTCAGATATATAATCTACCAATTGTGCACCGTCAGACCAAGTATATTTATCCTTGTCTGGTGTGTTTTTTGTAAGCTGTGAAGAATTGTTGAGTTGGTCTCCCGTCACATAAAACTCAGGTGCTACATTGAATTTTTCTTTTGTATAAGTATATTTTTCAGCATTTTTAGCTTTAGAAAGTCGATTAATGGTTGCATCTTCCCAAATTAAGATTTTTGGCCCTGCCACCCATCCATTACTTCCACCTTCTAGACGTCCAATTCCACTTTTTTTAGTGTTTTCACCATACATGCGTATATAGCCTGGTTTAGATAAGTCGATACCTTTTTCTTCAGGGTCTAAGACAAATCGGTTTTGATATTTGATTTTATCTTTCTTACCATTTTGTGTGAGATTGACCGCTGTTTCATTTTCGTTTAATGGAACTTGCCATATATCCCAAAGATCTCTTAGGAGGATATACTTATTATCACTGCTCCATCCTAGTGCTCCTACCAAAGGTTTTATTACATTGTGGTCATCTTCTGTATTGACAAAGGTAGTAGGTATTTTCTGTGTAATGTTCGTATGTTTATCTGTAAGAATATCATAAAGATAGTAATGGCCATCCAGTCCATAAATCAATTTTGTACCGTCTTGAGATGGTCTAGGAAGAGATGAAAAACTTGGCAAGTAAAACTTCTTGAATAACAGTTTTCTACTCCCATCTGTAAGGTTGACGATGAAAATATCTCTGTATTGTTGTCCATTAAGGTTCATATCTAATTCATATGCCTGTTGGTCCATGCCCAATGCGTATTTTTCTTTTGGAAAGAGGGTTAATTCCTTCATGGTAGAATCCTGCAAGGCGATGAATTTGTTGTTTGAAGCATTTATCATCGCCCAAGCACTGTAATTTTTATCCATATTTTCCAACACTTGTTGTCTTGATTGTAGACGGCTGTCTTGCCAATGCCAGATGGTCATATCAGGCTTGGTACCTTCTTGTTTTGCTTCTTTTGGAGCAACCTTATTGGTATCTAATTTAGCGATCGCTTTTTGTAGATCGGCCAATGTTATAATAGAAGTGTCCGTCTTAATTTTGTCTAAAATAGAGAGATCTATCGTATCATTTTTTGTTTTAACAGTTACCTTGGTATCATCTTCTTTCTTTGCTGAAACCAATGCGTGAGTGCCAAAGAATATCTTGGTAAGATCTTCGGACCATCGAGGGCTTCTATTTGGGCTTATTGTACTATTTTTAGGAAAGTTGACTGTGTCTATCTGAGGATCGTAGATGTGAATAATAGGATTATCTATATTTTTTACCCCTATCACTTTACCATGCTCTTGCTTGTATTTTGCGTCTTTTATTAGCTTCAAAGCAGTAAATCCATCTCCATTTTCAGTCCAAGAAAGCGATTTATAGCTAGCAGTATCAGTGTCTATGATTTTGATGTTGTTGGTAGGAATGTGATATAAATAGATACCATTACCAGATTTGTTATTGGCGTCTACGATGTAAGCCATGTAATCTCCAGATTTATTGAATGAATATTCTAGCACATTACCTAGATTTTGACGCTTTCCATTTTGAAGATGCATTATGACTAAGTCACCACCTTTGCCATCGCCACCTGTGCCTTCTTTTTCTGTTTTGACTACAAGATGCGAAGATTTCTCACCATTAAAATCAAATGAGGTGGCCTTATCTTGTTCATGTTTAGTTTGGCTATCTAAGTTGATCCAATGCAGTTTGTTGTTTAATTTTTTTCCTGGTGTTTTCTTAGCAGCTTCGCTATCTTTATAATTAGGATATTTCATAAAAGCTATCCATTTGCTATTTTCTGAAAACTTAACACTTGTGCCACCTCCACCAATTGGGTAAGTCTTCT
Source organism: Saprospiraceae bacterium (assembly GCA_022844565.1). Taxonomy (GTDB): domain Bacteria; phylum Bacteroidota; class Bacteroidia; order Chitinophagales; family Saprospiraceae; genus JADKBO01. The sequence goes on along the minus strand of JALHLK010000002.1, from coordinate 228,731 downwards.
TTACTGTGGTAGTGTCAGTCTTATGTAGATACAAATCTGCATCACCTTCTACAGGTCCAAGGCTATAGGCATACCATTTTCCATCATTGGATAGCTGCATGCTAAAAGGATTGATCGACTTCCAAGCAGGAATATCTTTCCAAGTCATTGGTTTGGCAGATGATTTTTTTTCTTGGCTATAACCTATCGAAAGAAGGAGACAAAGTGTAAGTACACTCAAGATTCGTTTACGCATGATTTTATATTCTTATTTTTCAAAGTCAATAATACAACTTTTTAAATAATTGAGGTCATATCGGATAAAAAAAAGCTTTTACCCTTAAATTTTACGCTTCTTTACAAAGTCATTTCTACATTCTCTTAAATCACACCTAAAAATCTAAAATATATAATGACTTCCTTTTATTTCACCACAAATCCACCCGCATAAGGGTCATCTGTTGGATCTACTAAAATGGTATTATACCCATAAATTTTTGCCCAACCTTCTATACTGGGTGTGATCGCATCATAATTTCCAACTTTTGTCACATTTTCTATTCTTCCAATAAACTTAGAGCCAATATAGCTCTCATGCACAAATTCATCACCTTGTGCTAGTTTCCCTTTACCGTACAATTGGGCCATTCGTGCAGAAGTACCTGTACCACAAGGCGACCTATCAATAGCCTTTTCTCCATAAAATACGGCATTTCTAGCACTAGAAGTTGGGTCTATCGTCTTACCTGTCCACATCACGTGGCTACACCAATTGATATTGGCATCAAGTGGATGGAGAAACTCATAATCTTCATTGAGTTTGACACGTATTTCTCTAGCCAAACTTACCAACTCATCAGCCGTAAAATGTTCTAGGCCAGGAAAATTGGGTTGTGGGTCAAATATGGCATAAAAGTTACCTCCATAAGCTACATCACAGGTGATATCCCCAAGTTTTGGATGGTGTGTAGCTAAATTGGTCTTGTACAAAAATGAAGGAACATTTGTCAATTTTACACTTTTCACTTTATTGCCTTCCATGGCATAGTCTATCAAAATAAGGCCCGCTGGAGCTTCCATCCTTATTTTTCCTGGATCTTTAGGTTTGATCAATCCTTCTTCTACCGCTATGGTGATTGTGCCTATAGTGCCATGACCGCACATAGGTAGACAACCTGACGTCTCGATAAATAACACAGCGACATCATTATTTGGGTCACACGGAGGGTACAATATGGATCCACTCATCATATCATGACCCCGTGGTTCATACATGAGAGATTCTCTTATCCAGTCGTATTCTCGCAAAAAATGATTTCGTCTTTCCATCATAGTCGAACCTGTAAGTTCAGGACCACCACCGGCAACCAATCTTACAGGGTTGCCACAAGTATGTGCATCAATGCAAAAAAATCTTTTTCTCTCCATGATTTATTATCTTTGACTAATCTTGTAATTCTTTTGGCAACAAGGAGGTTGGAAAATTTTGATAACAAACCGGCCTTAACCAACGTAAAATAGCATCACTTCCTACTGCCGTAAATCTACTATCACTTGTGGCAGGAGATGGACCACCATGCACCATACTATCACAAACTTCGACACCTGTTGGCACTCCGTTAAAGATCAATCTTCCAGCTTTATGGATGGCAATGTCGATCAATGAAGAATTTTCTTTTAATATTGCTTCATTTGCTAGAAAAGAACAAGTCAATTGACCATCGATCATATGGAGGGCTTGTTCTAATTGGTCTTGCGATTCAAATTCTACAATTAATGAATATGGCCCAAATACTTCTTCATGCAAAACTGGGTTATTTATAAATGTGTGACCTTCTGTCTTTGCCAAACTAGGCACGGCAATCAATTCATCATCTGTATCTGTAACATTAGATATCAATTGTATACCTTTTTGTTGAAGCGCGTGATCCATTTTAGCAAGATAGTTTTTTTGAATATTGTGGTTCAACATCTTTGCGCCTTGGATTTGACTAATGTTTTCGCTTAAAGAGGTATAAAAAGTAGTAAATTCTTCTGACTTGAGTCCAAAAATAAGACCTGGATTAGTACAAAACTGTCCTGCTCCTAATGTGATCGCTCCAGCTAACATGTTTGCCCGACTTTTGACTTCCTCAGATGGTGCACCATTTAAGTAAATGACTGGGTTAGTACTACCCATTTCTGTAAATACTGGAATAGGGTTTTTTCTATCTCTGGTATAAGAAGCCAAAGCGTAGCCGCCACTGACACTGCCTGTGAACCCTACTCCTGCTGTAAATGGGTGTTGTACTAAAGCTTTACCTGTTTCGAAATCTGATGAAGCGACATGTATAAAAATATCTTGGTCCATACCAACTTTATCGAGTGCTTTACTAATAGCCGATGCCACTAATTCAGATGTATGAGCATGTGCAGGGTGACCTTTAAGTATGACGGTGCATCCTGCTGCGAGTGCTGAGGCCGTGTCCCCTCCAGCAGTTGAATAAGCCAATGGAAAGTTAGAAGCACCAAATACAATAATAGGCCCAAGAGGAATATTGATTTTGCGCAAGTCAGGCCTGGGCATTGGCACTCTGTCAGGCATAGCTGCATCTTTTTTTATCCCTAAATGAGATCCCGATCTTGCTACTTGGGCAAACATCCTTAACTGGCCACATGTTCTGCCGCGCTCACCTAAGATTCTGCCTTCAACAAAATTGCACTCTTCTTCTATCGCTTTAACTAAAGAATCACCCAAATTCTCTATCTCAGAAGCTATAGTTTCTAATAGAGTTGCCCTCTGTTCTCCTGATGATTTACCATATTTAAAGAAGGCTTTTTTGGATCTATCTAAAATATCATTAATATTCATATTTGTATTTTTAGGATGCTAAGGTAAAGATTACTGCCAATCTTTTCGCATCTTGACAATAATTGATCTTTTTTTTGAGAAAAAACTATATTATCTTTTGTGATATTTAAAACTAATACTATCTTTGCAGCCAATTTTAAAAAATTTAGACATGAAAGACGGACTTCATCCAGAAACTTATAGATTAGTAGTTTTCAAAGATATATCAAATGATTCAACAATTTTGACAAAATCATGTGCTGCATCAAGAGAGAAAATCGTTTGGGAAGATGGTAATGAATACCCATTAATTAAAATGGAGATTTCATCTTTTTCGCACCCATTCTTTACAGGTAAGGTCAAGTTTGTAGACACTGCGGGTAGAATTGACAAGTTTAATAAGAAATTTGGAAAATTTTCTCAGCAATAGTTTATACAGATAAAATTATAGAAAGGGTATTTAATCAAACATTAAGTACCCTTTTTTTATTATTCTTATTAGCTTTTGGGACTTGGAACAATTTTTGAAGCGTACTTATCGTTCTTTAACACATTAATTAAGCAATATTTCAATGAAAAAAATAGTATTAAGTCTTTTCACTTTAGTTATACTTTCATCTTGTGCAGGCGTAAAAGTAATAGGCGATAATAAAGGCCAAGTTGCAGCAATAGAAAAAAGCCCTTGCTTTGGTAAATGTCCTGTCTATTCGATGCAAATCTTTAAAGATGGCAAAGTGTCATATGAAGGAAAAATGAACACCAAAAAATTGGGCGTATTTCAAAAAAATATAACTAAAAAGGAATTAAAAGACATAGCAAAAGCTTTTGAATCAGCCAAGTTTACAACATTGCAAGATATTTATACCTCTGAATTAGAGGATCTTCCTAGTACAATGCTTTACTACTCAAATGGAAGTATAAACAAATCTGTGGTTGGTAAAGAAAATAGACCGCCACAAGTATTACAATTACAGTACATGTTAGAAAAAATTGCTGATAGTGACGGTTGGCTGTTAATAAGAGCACCTGCAGTTACTGATTCCTTAGAAGAAAGAGTAGAAGAAGAGGTTACCATCTTCTCAGAAATAATCATCGAACCACAATTGGGCAGTCTTCCAAGATTTTTACAAGATTACCAAGATAAAGGTGTAAGTCTCACAGATAGAATTACTGAAGATGGAAGATTGTGGTTGATCAAATACAATACTGAAGCATTCAAACCAGAAGAAATGCTCCAAATGATCAGATCTGATAAAAGGATTATTTCTGCTGAATTCAATAAAAAACTGCAAAACAGATAATTTTTCAACAAGAAAATTTAATATGTCACTATGAATACTAGGTTTTTAATACAAACTTTCGTTTTGTTCGTTCTCTTTTTTGCTATTACAGATACTTTCGCGCAGACACGCACCAGATCGAGAACACCAACCACTACATCAAGAAGAAAACCAGAAGTAAAAGAGACGGTCTCTATCAAAGAGAAATTGAATTATGAAATAAAAGTAGGTAACCCAGGATTTGGTAATAATGTATTTTCATTTACTTCTAAATTTAATGTTGGATATAAACTTACTTCTTGGGCAACGGCTGGATTAGGATTAAGAGGAGGCTTGGTATACATAAATAACCCTGCGGGAATATCAGATAATACGTATGTTGATTATGGTACTTTTCTTTACGGTAGAGGTAAAATCACAAAAAGTATATATTTGCAAGCAGAATATGGCCACCAAAATGCCGCTTTAAATAATGGTACAAGACAAAAATTTTGGGCTCCTCTAGTTGGGGGCGGTTATATGCAAGGTACAGGCAATTGGTCTTATGGCGTTGAGTTGCTTTATAATGTCAATCAAGTAGCGCAAGACTTCAATGGGCCTATAGAATATTGGTTGAACTTCAGTTATAAATTCTAGAGCCTTAAAACTGGATATGCAAATTGCTCGATTTACATTCAATGATTTTCAAGAAAATACCTATGTGCTTTATGACGAAAGCAACGAATGCCTTATAATTGATCCGGGCTGTAATAACACGTTCGAGCAAAAAACTATCACAGATTTTATTGCTGATAATATGCTTACTCCCACAATGCTAATTAATACGCATTGCCATATTGATCATGTATTAGGTAATAGATACATTTCTGATAAGTATGCTTTGGCACTATATGCACACGAAATAGAAAAAAAAGTTCTGGCATCACAGCCTATGGTAGCACAGTATTACGGTCTATATTATGACCCTTCGCCTGATATCACTGGTGTACTTGAAGCAAATGCCGTGATCAATTTTGGAAATAATGAATTGAAAATTTTATTTGTTCCTGGGCATTCTCCAGGCCACATTTGTCTCTTTCATCAAAAGTCAAATCAATTAATTGCTGGTGATGCGCTCTTTAAAGAAAGTATTGGTCGCACAGATTTACCTGGAGGTAATTATGACACTTTGATTTCTTCTATTAGAAATGAGTTGTTCACCTTACCCGAAAGCACAATTGTATATTCTGGTCATGGAGATTCTACCACTATAGGTCATGAATTAAAGAACAATCCTTTTTTTAGATAAGAACAACGTTGCTGCATTAAGATTACAGATTGCATTCTTTTCGGAATAGTTTTTTTACAACTTCCCTTAAGCTATATTAGAAACTTTCCGTGAATTTTAAGCTAATAGGAATTTGATTCAAAACATTAGTAGACTCATCTTCTAGATAAAAATGTTTTACACCTAATTGTTGACCTAATAATAAACAAGCTTTTATATCTATTTGGCCAGTTCCCCAAGGTACATCTTTCTCTACATCTTCTTTACCTGTCAGATTACCTATCACACTTTTATCCATATCTTTAATGTGCATAACAGGGATTCGCTTACCATATTTCTTAAGCATTTCTAATGGGTCTTGTCCTCCATGTTTTGCCCAGAAAACATCTAATTCAAATTTCACATTGGTTGAATCTGTATTTTCGTAAAGATAATCGAAGAGTGTTCCATCTTCATAAGGTACATACTCATAACCATGATTGTGATAAACAAATTGAATTCCGTTTTCATTTAATTTTTTGCCTGCAAGATTAAAAACGCGAACTGCCTCTTCGATTTCTTCAAAAGTAATCGTATCATTTGCATGGGGTATCCAAGCACACCCTATGTATTGCAAGTCAAATAGTTTTGCAATATCTACCAATTTATCAATACTATCTCTAAACTCTTCAAAACCAAAAAGACCTCCACTTGGCTTCAGACCATATTGGATCAACTTTTCTTTAAACAACTCGGGGGTAAGATTAGCAAAACCAGCAATCTCGACATCCGTAACACCTTGATCTTTTACAAATTGAAGTGCACTATCTAAGTTGGTAGCTGTTTGATTTCTTAAACTGTACAGTTGTATACCGATATTATCTCTAAAAGTTTCCTTTTTTTCTTCCAAAACTGGTTTTTCCTTACAACCTATCATCGTAAATGTTGATACGGCCAATAAAACAAGTATGGTAAATTTTGCCTTCATGATTTGATCTTTAATATTAAATTGTAAAAATAATAAATTAGTTACAAATTTTTTAAATGTTTTTGATTTGGTTTTCCCATTCAAGGGAGTTAGTGGGTAAAAGTCAAAAACATTTTTTGCAATTTGTTAAACACACTCATTATATTGAAATTTTATTTTATTTTATTGAAAAAAAATCAGTTCTTATACATTCAACCAATAAGTCCATTTTGCAACAATCCCTTGATCTCTTCTTTGAATTAAAAATCGAGACTCTGGACCTGTATCTCCCATAAAACTATTGCTTGTAAAAACCAAAAAGAAGTCAGAAACAGGAGCAAATCTCCATTGTAGTCTTGTATTGACATTGGTATTTTTAATTTGCGAATTATACTGTACGAATGTAGTCAAAAACAATGATTTGCTAAATGTAATATCTACTGTAGGGCTTAATAACCAAGTGTCCACACTTTTTTCTAAATGATCTTGAGTGAAATAATTATAGTTGACTCCCAAAGACAAAGAAACTTTTGGTTCAAAACGATAGGTGGCACGAGAATTTATAAAATATCGTTGACCATTAAAGTATTCACCTCCTCCAGAACGCAAGGTGTAATTAAACTTTTTAGAATTATCAGAAAAGTACATTGCTTCTATTGCATTGTATTGGAAGGATGTACCTTCTACCAATCTTTTTCTATTAGTGCCTGTCGGATCAAATGGACTAAATAGATATACGTATTGATTGGCATACATTAATTCAAAACGTGAATTATCAAGAAATCCAAGCCCATATCCAATTCTCAAGGCTTTATCCGTAAATCCTAGATTACCTTGATTTATCAATTCATAACTTCCTTCAGGACCATGGCTATTAATTTTGGAGTTTTTCGGAAAAAAAGAATAAGCCGCCTGAGGTCTATACCGCTGATAATCGCGTCTTCTTACAAAGCCCATTTGCGCATCATATCCTGCTCCAACCATTTCATGTCTCCAACTTATTTGGGCATTTTGATTTACAAAACCAATCGTTGCACCATGAGAAAAAGCAAGATCCTTTTGTTGTGGAGATAAGGAGCGGTGGTAGAAAACCTTTCCTGTCCAACGATTATCAGATGTAGCAAAATTATAGTCTAAGCCAAATAGTCTATTAAATTCGCCATTTCCTAGATTAGATTCTTTATCTAAATTAAATTTGTTGGCAAAAAATCCTGCAAAATTTGACCGCGCTCCAACTTTCCTTTGAATACTTAGCATGCTATGATTGAACGAGGGTACACCAAAATCTTCAATATCAGCAGTCTGCATTGATAGTAACCCCAATCTCCATTTATCATTCAACTTACCATTGAGCCTCATACCTGCATATATAGGATTTTGAACAGATAGTTTTGTAACAGGATCAGTACCTATCCCTATCCTTCTTGAAAAAAATGGATTTATATTTTCAAAACCATAAGAAGCAAATAAGTCTTCATTTTCTAAAAAAAACTGTCGTCTTTCTGGAAAAAAGATTTCAAATCTATCAATATTTACTACTTGCTGGTCGACCTCAACTTGTGAAAAATCGGGATTAATAGTCATATCAAGATTCATACTCGAAGTAACTGCAACTTTTATATCACCTCCTACTCCACTGGTCAAATTAACTTTTGAAGGAGTGGGCGTATTATATTTTTTACTGGCTCCACCTGCAACAAAAGGTATAAAACTATATTTACTTCCTTTATTTGTGATTGGCTTTTCAAATATCATATCACCGAGATAACCAAGATTCATGATTAGTTGGTTCCTAGGAATGTTAACCCAGCTCGACCTTTCATTGGCTTTCATATCAAACCTATATGAATTAAGTCGCCACCTAGTGGAATTAGGAATAAATCGTATGGAAGAGAAAGGTATTGCCATTTCAACTGTCCAATGATCATCATTTATCTTTGTAATTGACTCCCATTTCTGATCCCAACTTGTAGAAAAAGAGCCTCTTTCCGTACCACCCAAACTAATTAACCCTTCTCTTTGCACACCATATGGATTGACTCCAAAAATAAATGCATTTATCCCATCGCAAAAAGGATCCATAATTAACGAAACATTATCATTGCCCGAAGCTCTAAAATCGCGCTTTAGCGAAGGAACAACATAATCTTTACCATCATGATCTAATTTAATAAAAGCATATATTTTTTCGTCATCAAAAGCAAGTCTTAATACAGTTTTCTTGGTGGCCGTAGTTGTGTCTACGGGGAAATATAACCAATAATCACTTGTCATATTCTCTTCATTTTGCCATATCTTTTCGTCAGAAATACCATCGATCACTACATCTTCGTCCGTATATTTCACAAAAATTGATCGCTTATCTTGACTTATTAATATAGAAGGAAGGAAAATTAGGACTACTACTGCTTTTAAAAAAGAAAGTTTAAATTTGAAATTTGTCATTTATGCAAAAAATTAAATCATTTTATAGCTGTTTGGAAGTTAAAAATCAAAAGTAACTAAAAGTACAAAATCTATAATAAATGAACCTATACTATTGTTTTATAAAGTCTACTACAATTTGTCTTTGGGTGCCCAATTGATCAATTCCTAATTCCACTACATCATTGGCTTTTAAAAATCTAGGAGGTTTAAAGCCAAGCCCAACCCCAAATGGAGTGCCCGTAGAAATCACATCGCCTGGCAAGAGGGTCATGAACTGACTTAAATAAGACACCACATGTCGAACACTAAAAATCATGTCATTGGTATTCGAATTTTGTAACATTTCGCCATTTACACTAAGCCACATGTTCAAATTTTGTGGATCCATGATTTCATCTTTAGTAACCATAATAGGACCTAAAGGTGCAAACGTGTCATTGCTTTTGCCCTTAACCCATTGACCTCCTCGCTCCAATTGAAATTCACGCTCTGAATAATCATTATGTAATGCATATCCAGCAACGTAATCTAATGCTTCATCTTCATTCACATAAGATGCTTTTTTTCCTATCACAATAGCAAGCTCTACCTCCCAATCTGTTTTTACGGAATTACGAGGTAAGATTAAATTATCAAAAGGGCCACAAAGTGCTGTAGTAGATTTAAAAAAGACCACAGGTTCGGAAGGTGCCTCCATTCCTGCTTCTGCTGCATGCTTAGCATAATTGAGCCCTATACAGACAATCTTAGACGGCCTAGCTACGCACGAACCAATTCTTACTGTACTCGAGATTTCTGGACAATTCCCCTTTTCTTGCTCTACCCACTTCGCAAGTCGAGTCAAGCCATCATTTGCAAAAAAAGCTTCATTAAAATCTTCACCAAAAGTAGAAACATCTATCCGTTTCCCGTCAGTTAACTCCACTCCAGGCTTTTCCTTTTCAAACTCACCAAATCGTAATAACTTCATATCTATGTTACTTTTTAATCCCTATTCAATTTGTCTCGTCCTAAAATAGGTTGACACAAAAAAAGTCAATCATGAGACGAACAAAATTACTTACAAAAGTTGAAAAACATTGGTTTATTGAAGAATATTTAAATACATCAATCTCAAGTCGAGATCTGGTTAGACGAAATGAGATTAGCTAAGCATCTTTGTTGACTTGGGCCAAAGAAAAAGGTAGGCCACTGGGACATCAAACAATTAAAAAAGAAACTAAATTAAAAACTGCCGTTCCTGAAGCTACGGTTAGTGACCCTTTATTAGAAGTTAAAAGACTATAGAGAAAATTAGAAGAGTTGGAATTGGAAAAAGAGTTTTACAAAGAAATAGTTAATCTTGCGGAGAAGGAACTCGGAATAAATTTTAAAAAAAAACTCAGGCAAGAAGCAATGAAAGACGTAAATGAAAGGTATCCAAGAAAATTAAGGGTTTTGTGTAAGTTGGCAAATCTATCTCCGCAAGGGTTTTATCAAAACAATAAAAAAGAAGTTAAAGAGAATTTTAGCCAAGAATTAATAATCCAAGAATTGTTACGTTATCGGTCTGTTCATAAAAGAGTTGGAGTAAGAAAACTACTACACCAAGTTCAAAGTTTTGCAATGAATATTGGATATAAGATAGGACGAGATGCATTATTTGAATTATTAGAAAGTCATAATTTACTCATACGTAATAGGAGAAAAAATGGACCAATTACTACATTTTCTAAGCATCGCTTCAAAAAGTTATATTATAAGGGACATTATACCTACGATGCCTATTCAAATATGGGTTTCAGATATTACCTATTATAGAGTTGGGAATTAGAAATTAGGCTTATCTAAGTCTGATAACAGATATGTACTCAAGGAAAATAGTTGGTTTTTGCTTACATAAAAACCTCAGCTCTGACGGGCCATTAAAGGCTTTAAAAATGGCAATCAAGTCAACAGTCAAAGATAAATTACAATCACTCATACATCACTCTGATAGGGGTGTCCAATACTCTTGTAACGACTAAGTAAATGAGCTTATGCAAAATGGAATAAGGATAAGTATGACAATAAATGGCGACCTCCTGGAAAATCCAATAGCGGAAAGAGTAAATGGAATAATAAAAAAGAGTACGAACTGACATTTGAACATGTTTTCAAAACATTAGAAAACAAAATAACACAAGCAATATTCCATTATAATAATTATAGACAACATCTCAGCATAGATAATTTAACTCCTTCTGTAGCTCATCAACTGAATGGTTGTTTAAAAAGACAATGGAAAACAAATTATAAAAAAATTAATAGTAGTAACGAGGCATAGGTTTTATTAAGGAATATTCGTATTCAATAAAAATATCAATTTTATTAAATAATTAAAAATGAATGTATGGATTCGAGTTAATCAAGTGAGTTATATAGTGGTGCGGATTAAAAAAGAGCAACCAAAATTGACTGCTCAAAAAGACTTTTACGTTATACATCTGGTTAGATCCTAGTAGGTTGTAACTCTGCAGAGCCTGTTCCGCTTTCCCCAGTTGGCACTAAAATAGATATAAAAAGTAAAGTGGTACTAGGATTAGTAAAAATAATTAAATTTGCAGCAGAATTTTCAACTAAAAATAGTCAACTTTTTTTCAGGACGAGACAGTAATTGCTTTATACAATCATTCAATCATTATAATTATGAAAAAAATAAACATCGCCATCGTAGGCTTAGGATTCGGAGCCGAGTTCATTCCCATCTATCAAAGACATCCAAATGCCAATATGTATGCCATCTGTCAACGAAATGTCGAAAATCTCAATAAAGTTGGAGACGAATTTGGTGTCGAGGTAAGGTATTCTGATTATGACGAACTACTCAAAGACCCGAATATAGATGCGGTACACATCAACTCACCCATCCCCAATCACGCTGAGCAATCACTCAAGGCTTTGTATGCAGGAAAACACGTGGCATGCACGGTGCCTATGGCTACGACTGTTGAAGATTGTATGAAAATAGTCAAGGCTACGAAAGAGACGGGTAAGAAGTATATGATGATGGAGACCGTAGTCTATGCACGTGAATTTTTATTTGTAAAAGAGCTTTACGAAAAAGGTGAATTGGGTAAAATACAATTCCTCAAAGCATCACATCAGCAAGATATGGAAGGGTGGCCTGACTATTGGCCTGGCTTACCTCCTATGCATTATGCTACGCATTGTGTGGGTCCTGTGGCTGGTCTGTTGAGATTGGATGCAGAATATGTGTCTTGTTTTGGGTCGGGTACCATTGCTGAAGATTTGATCAAAATTCATAATTCTCCTTTTGCGGTAGAGTCAGCGCACATCAAATTTAAGGACAGTGATTTGAGTGCTTATGTGTATAGATCGTTGTTTGATGTGGCACGTCAGTACAGAGAAAGTTTTGAAGTATATGGATCTAAAAAATCTTTTGAGTGGGCATTGATAGAAGGGGAGCCCAATGTCATTCACACTGCTAAAAAACCAGAACATGACATACCAGAAAAAGTAGAGACCCCTGATTATGCTCATCTTTTACCAAAAGAAATCCAATCTTTCACAGGAAAAGGTGTGTATGATCACGATGAAAATGTACATTTGAGTTTTGCTCAAGGTGGAGGTCATGGTGGTTCGCACCCTCACTTAGCGCACGAGTTTTTAATGGCATTGGTAGAAGATCGCGATCCATTCCCTAATGCGGGTCAATCAGCTAACTGGACTTCTGTGGGTATTTTAGCGCACGAATCTGCTATGAAAGGTGGAGAAATTATCAAGGTTCCGGATTTTTTTAATGTTTAATTTTGTTCCTAAGGTTTGGAAAATAAATCTCTTATCATGAATGAAGAAATAAAACCTTCTAAAAGGATCGCTAAACTTTTTGGTTCGATAAAGTTGTCTAAAGACTTTGACGAAAAGAAAGAGTTAGAGGAATACTTTGAAATTAAACACAAGATAATAAAAACCAACACTAATCAATAATCCAAAATAACTAAATTACATTACAATTATACTTAATTTAAAATGAAAAAATTTCTCTTATTCTTTTGCCTAATCACCGTTTCTCAGGTTTTTTCTCAAACAGGAAGAAGGCTTGAAGTCTTGTTCTTAGGCGATAATGGCCATCACCGACCGATAGAAAGAGTGCCTTCACTCATGGCAGCTTTAGGGCCAAAAGGTATCAACATCACCTATACGGATGAATTGGCAGATCTAAATCCTACTACGCTCAATAAGTATGACGCTTTACTGCTTTATGCCAATTGGGATGTGATTAGTCCTGAACAAGAGAAAGCTTTATTGGATTATGTAGCCTCGGGTAAGGGATTTTTACCCATACACAGTGCTTCGTACTGCTTTAGAAATTCACCAGAATTCATAAAATTGGTAGGAGGTCAGTTTTGGAGACATACAATGGACTCCATCTCAGCACAAAACGTCAAGCCGATGCACCCGATCATGAAGGAATTGATGAGTTTTAAAGTATATGATGAGACCTATCTTCATACTAAATTAGAGGCAGATAACTTTGTATTGCAAGAAAGAGAGATTAAAGCAGACCAATTTAAAGACAAACCGGATACCAAGACCGAACCATACACGTGGACCAGAACCCACGGTAAAGGCAAAGTATTTTATACCGCATTTGGTCATGATGAAAGAACATGGTTGAATGAAGGTTTTCAAGATTTGATGTATAGAGCAATCGTATGGGCAGTAAATGATGAGGCCTTGGCCGCATTTAATGCAAGGAATCCTAAACCATTTGAATATAAAGTGGCAAAACTTCCTAACTACGAACAAAGACCTGGTGTGCAAATGCAACAGCTTCCGTTATCACCAGAAGAATCGATGAAACATATCCAAATCCCAGTTGACTTCAATTTAGAACTCTATGCAGCAGAGCCCAATGTCATGCATCCAATCGCGATGACATGGGATGAAAAAGGTAGATTGTACGTATTAATTACCAAAGATTATCCTAATGAGCGAAAAGAAGATGGTGGTTCGGACTACATTTTGCTTTGCGAAGATACCAATAAGGATGGTAAGGCCGATAAATTTACCAAATGGGCAGACGGATTGAGTATTCCTACGGGAATGGTTTTTGGCAATGGAGGAATGATCGTATCTCAGGCTCCCCATATTTTGTTATTGAAAGATACGGATGGCGATGATATTGCGGATAAAAAGGAAATATTGATTTCTGGATTTGGCACTTTTGACACACATGCAGGACCTTCTAATCTACATTATGGATTCGACAATTGGATTTGGGGTTGTGTAGGGTATTCTGGATTTAAAGGCAAGGTTGGTACAGCGGATACCATTCAGTTTGGGCAAGCGTTCTTCAGATTTTTGCCTGATGGCAGTAAATTAGAATGGATGACAACTACCAACAACAATACTTGGGGTATGGGCTTAAATGAGACCAACGATGTCTTTGGTTCGACAGCCAACAACTCCCACGGATGGTACATGGCTATACCTCACACCTATTTTAATTCAAAAAATAATGTGGACAATGGAAGTCGTAGTACGGATACGCACAGAGATATGAAACCCATTACCACAAAAGTTAGACAAGTAGATGCATTTGGAGGATTTACCTCAGCAGCAGGTCATAATTTTTATACGGCCCGATCTTTTCCAAAAAAATATTGGAATAAAATTGCCTTCGTAGCTGAGCCTACCGGTCACGTACTTCATCAAAATAATTTGATTAGAAAAGGCACAGACTTCCAAGACAAAGAAGCCTTTAATCTGATTGCAGGTGCAGATGAGTGGTTTGCACCAGTATTTGCAGAGACAGGTCCTGATGGGGCTGTTTGGGTAGCAGATTGGTACAGTTATATCATACAGCACAATCCCGTACCCAAAGGTTTTGACAATGGCAAGGGTAATGCATATGAGACAGACTTGAGAGATTTTACCCACGGTCGTATCTATCGAGTTTCTGCCAAAGAAGCTAAGCCATACCAACCAATTTCCTTGACTAAAGACAATGTACCTCAGTTGATCACTGCATTAAAAAATGACAATATGTTTTGGAGAATGCAGGCTCAACGATTATTGGTAGAAAGAGGCCAAAAAGATATCATACCTGATTTGAAAAAATTGGTAGCTGATTACGCTGTGGATGAAATAGGCATTAACGCTCCTGCTATCCACGCCCTTTGGACGCTTAAAGGGCTGAATGCTATCACGGACGATGTAGTCGATGTGGCATTAAAACACCCTTCAGCAGATGTAAGAAAAAATGCAATAAAAGTGATGGATTTTAGTGCAAAGTCAGTAGATAAAATTCTTAAAAACAAATTGCTTTATGATCAAGATTCATTGGTTATATTGAATGCATTACTACTTTTCTCAAAATCACCTTTGAATGCAATAGCGGAGAAAGCTTATTTTACCAAGCTCAACTCCATCAAAGAAGTGCAAGACAGATGGATGCCCGACGCATTTGCCACCGTTTTGACAGCTAATAATGCAAAATTATTGAAAAAACACATGGCTGCTCAACTTAAAGTAGTACCAAAAGCAAGTCAAACTGCCGCAATGACCCATAATCATGCGGCTGCACACGACCATTCCAAAATGATGGGCCATACGATGACGATAAAAGGTATGGATTTGATCATCTCAGATATTGTCATCGAACCCGCGAACCCAGCGGTACGAGAGCGGATATCGGTAACCGTAAAAGTCAAAAATCAAGGAGACACTGATTTGCCTGTAGAAAGTTTTGTACCACTTGACCTCTCTTTTGAAGGACAAGGTATGAAAGTCAATCAAGTCAGTAGAAACTACAAAGAGGGTATCAAAGCAGGCGAAACTATATCGATCACAAGAAATATAAATGGTCCTTGGGTGGGCAATATTAGCTTTTATACCGATATCATGGGTGATTACAACCTACGTGTGGCATTGGATAAAAATAATGAAATCACCGAAGCCAATAAAAACAATAATAATTTAACCAAAAAAATCACATTTTCTCCTCCGGCAAGTATGGCTAGTTTTACCATGGAGAGAGGTATACGATCATATGCATCTGTAGCGCCTGTTGATTCATTGATTGCTATTATCAAGCGTACTCAAAAGATGGATGCACAAGGCAAAACGGGTGTCATCAAAGCGATATCAGAAGGTTGGAATTACAATAAAAAAGACGTCGTAGTAAAACCTGCTGACAAAACTTATCTCCTTTCATTAAATAAAATACCAGATCCTCGATTGACCCGATTATTGACAGCATGGAAAGTTATGGAAGAATTGAAACCTGACGCTAATGCAAAATTGATCACCATCAAAGCTGTGAGAGAAGAGATGAAATACGACATTAAAGAGTTCACAGTCAAAGCTGGACAAACGGTAGAAATCACCTTTGAAAATCCAGATGCAATGCAGCACAACCTCGTAGTTGTGAAGCCCAAATCTATGCAAAAAGTAGGTATGGCAGGTGACAAGATGATGATGGATCAAAGAGGTGCGGAGAAAAATTACGTTCCCGATTTACCTGAAGTCCTCTTTGCTACACCGTTGGTCAATCCTGATCAGACTTATAAATTGGTTTTCAGAGCTCCTACGGTACCTGGTGAATATCCGTATGTTTGTACTTTTCCGGGGCATTGGAGTATTATGAATGGGGTGATGAAGGTGGAGTGATTTTGAATATCTACTTTAGCAAAAATAATGTGTTAAAGGGAATAATATTATATTTTGGGGAAAAATTGTTGGTTGAATGTGGTTTATCAATTTGTAAAATAATTAAAAATCATAAGGGGTTTTTTCTATATTTGTCTTTGTTAGCGATCTTACGCCTTAACAGGAAGGTATTATTCAAATTATAACGTAAATCTTTGACAAGAAAAAACCAATGATATTCAACGAGGACTCGAGAGTGAAATTACCTGCTGTTTTGCATTTGGGTAGGATGGGGTTTAGGTATTTAAGTTTGGCAGAAGCATCTTGGGATCAGGATAATAATATATTTACCTCCATATTTTTTGAAGAGATGCAAAGACTTAATCCTGATTTAGAACTTCAGGAAGTAAAGGAATTATATACTAAACTGGTTCTAGCGCTCGATAATGAAGATTTAGGTAAAAGTTTTTACGAAATGATTACTGCCGAATCAGGACCTATAATTATTGATTTTGACAATTTTGGTAATAATGATTTGCGCGTAGTCACAGAATTACCTTACATCAATGGGGATGAAGAGTTTAGACCAGACATTACGCTATTGATCAATGGATTGCCACTGGTTTTTATAGAGGTAAAAAAGCCCAATAACCTGGACGGCATCCAAGCGGAATACAAACGTTTGACCACCAGATTCGAAAATAAAAAATTCCGAAAGTTCGTGAACGTCACTCAAATAATGGTTTTTTCTAACAATATGGAGTATGATGAACACGGTCTTCAACTATTACAAGGGGCTTTTTATGCCACAACTGCATATGGTAAGGTAAATTTTAATTTCTTTAGGGAGGAACAACAATTTGATTTAAATACATTTTTATCGCCTTTATCTGATGATCATGAAAATGAAATTTTATTAGATAACGGACTGATAGCAATTAAATATGCACCAGAATTTTTAACTAACAAAAATCCAAATTCACCAACTCATAGAATATTTAACGCTCTATTTCAAAAAGAAAGACTATCATTTTTACTTCGATACGGTATAGCTTATGTAAAAGGAGATAAAGGTAAGCTAGAAAAACATATCATGCGCTATCCTCAGATATTTGCGAGCAAAGCGATCGAAAAGAAAATTGATGCTGGCATTAAGCAAGGTATTATATGGCATACTCAAGGAAGTGGTAAAACTGCATTGGCATTTTATAATGTCAAATACCTCACACACTATTTTAGATCAAAAGGTATCGTCCCTAAGTTTTACTTTATTGTAGATAGACTAGATCTTCTCACACAAGCGGCTAAAGAGTTTAAAAGCAGAGGTTTAGGAGTGCATACGATCAGCTCGCGTGAAGCTTTTGCCCAAGATATTAGGACTACAACTGCCCTTCATAATAGTACTGGCAAACCAGAGATCACGGTAGTAAATATACATAAATTCGAAAATGATCCAGATGTTGTTAATAGAAAAGACTACAATGTACACGTTCAAAGAATCTATTTTCTAGATGAGGTACACCGCTCTTACAACCCAAAAGGCAGTTTTCTAGCAAATCTTAAAGATTCAGATCAAAACGCTATAAAAATTGGACTCACAGGTACACCATTATTGGGAGACGAATATAATTCTAAAGCTTTATTTGGCGATTACATCCATAAATATTATTACAATGCCTCTATCGCTGATGGTTATACATTGCGGTTGATTAGAGAAGAAATCGAAACCAGTTATCATTTTAAACTAAAAAAGATACTTGAAGAGATTGATGTAATTAAAGGGCAAAGTAATCGGAAGAAAGTATATGCTGATGCAAAATTTGTCGAGCCCATGCTTGAATACATTGTCCAAGATTTCGAAAAATTTAGAATCGCAACAGGAGACCCCAATGTTGGTGCAATGGTCATCTGCGACTCTTCTGATCAGGCAGAGAAGATGAAAGAAATTTTTGACTACACTTATGCAGAGCAAGATTATGGAAGTATTGCCGCAGATTCTTTTTCCAACTCCTATGGAAAATCAATTTTGGAAAAAAACAAGGTAAAAAGTGCAGCTCTGATACTACACGATGCAAGTACGAAAGGCGATAGAGAAAACTTGATTGATGATTTTAAAGAAGGAAATATAGATTTTCTTTTTGTGTATAATATGCTTCTTACGGGTTTTGATGCACCTCGGTTAAAAAAGCTATACGTGACAAGAGTAATAAAAGCACATAATCTATTACAAGCACTCACGAGAGTTAATCGGTCTTACAAAGACTTTAGATACGGGTATGTAGTAGATTTTGCAGATATACAAAGTGAATTTGACAAAACCAACCGCGACTATTTTGACGAATTGCAAAGTGAATTAGGTAGTGAAATGGAGCATTATTCCAATATTTTCAAAACCAAAGAAGAAATCAACAGCGATATTGATAAAATAAGAGATACACTCTTTCAATACGATACCAAAAATGCAGAAAATTTTGCGAGTCAAATTTCACAAATCAACGATCGAGCTACCATTCTTGACCTCACTAAAGCACTAAATAATGCCAAAGAGTTGTATAATTTAATCCGACTAAGTGGTCACTATGACATGTTAGAACAAATGGATTTTCATATATTAACGATTTTGGCGAGAGAAGCTAATAATAGACTTGCCTTGATAAATCAGAAAGAAGCATTTAAGGAAGATGTGGGCAATGATAGCCTTCTCAAAATAGCATTAGAAGATATCTTATTTGCATTTAGAAAGATTGGGGAAGAAGAAATGATTATTGCAGATAAACTCAAAAATATTTTGGGGAAAACTAGACTTATGCTCGGTGGAAATTTTGACCCTAAAGATCCTATATTCATTTCTCTCCGTGAAGAATTAGAGCTCATGTTTAAGAAGAAAAACCTCAGTGAAATAAGTAGTGAAGAAATGGAAGCAAACATAAAAGCTCTAGACCTTATTTATGAAAAAGCTAAAGAACTAGAAAGAAAAAATCAGTTACTCAAAGCAAAATATGATCAAGATGCTAAGTATGCTCGAATACACAAACGACTTATGGAAAAGGATCCTCTTACAAATAGTGAAAGCAAGCTTTTTGAAGCTTTAAAAAGTTTAAAAACTGAAATTGATGAAAACATCAAGCTAAATGCACATATCCTTGAGAACGAATCATTCGTTGAAAAAATGATAATGAGACTGGTCATTAGCGAATTAAAAAACAAGTTTGATCTACCTTTAGATGCGGCAAGATCACAACATATACACAGGATGATAGTGACGGAGTATATGAATGAGTATTATGGGAGGGTGGCGTAGGTGAACCCATCTCCAATCCCTTCCCTAAACAAGGAAAGGGAGGAGCTTCGGGTTTAGAAAGAGAAATTAATGAATAAAGCAATAGATAAAGATTTAAATAAATGGTAAAAAGCAAAAAATCTATGAACAATCTATCTCCCCTCTTTTTCAAGAGAGAGGCCGAGGGTGAGTTAAATAATAAAATATGAATCCAACAATTGAATTTGAAAAAAAAACCAAAACACTCATAGACGACCTTAAAAGCGTCTGTGCCAACTATGGCCTAGGCAATGACGGCAACGAGTTTAAAATCATAACCCAGGTATTTTTGTATAAATTTCTTAATGACAAGTTTGCTTACGAAGTAAAACTGATTGACCCTGCAATAGCCAAGGCAGAACATTGGGAAGATGCGCTAAAAAAATATTCAAGTGAAGAATATGAAATGATCTTAATGCAACTCAGCGAAAGCACCGCTAGACTCCAACCAGAACATTACATTTCTTATCTTTTTGAGAATCAAAATCAGCCTAACTTTTCAGAATTATTCGATCATACCTTGCTAGAAATAGCACGAATCAACAATGACATCTTCTCTGTAAAAACGGAAGGTGGAGAGAAGATTATGCTTTTTGAAAACATCAGTAAGTATGTGATCGATAAAAGGGATGACTTCTGCAGGGCCATCGTCAATAAACTGGTCAACTTTAGTTTTGAAGGAATATTTAAAGAGAAGTTTGATTTTTTTTCGACGATATTTGAGTACTTGATCAAGGATTACAATACCAATAGTGGAGGCAAATATGCAGAGTACTTTACACCACATGCTGTAGCCAAAATTATGGCCGCGTGTCTTATCACAGAAAAAGTGCAGAATGTGGGTTGTTTTGACCCTTCAGGTGGTTCTGGTACTTTGCTCATGAGTCTGGCACATGCCATAGGAGAAGATAAATGTACCATCTATAGCCAAGATATCTCACAAAAGTCTTCCAATCTACTCCGTCTTAATCTGATCCTAAACAATTTGGTACACTCTATCCCTAATGTGATCAAAGGTAATACACTGCTTGATCCCTACCACAGAGATAGAAACGGACAATTGAGAAAATTTGAATATGTCGTGTCCAATCCACCATTTAAACTGGATTTTAGTGATTATGTAGAAGATCTCAATACTAAGGAAAATCATCAACGATTTTTTGCTGGCACACCCAATGTACCCAAAGCCAAACCCGAAGGCATGGCTATCTATCCGATGTTTATACAGCATATCATGCATGTACTTAGCGATGATGGCAAGGCGGCTATCGTAGTCCCTACGGGATTCATCACGGCTCAGAGCGGCATAGAGCGCAAGATACGGGAGCGAATGGTAGAAGATAAAATGCTGAGAGGTGTCATCAGTATGCCAAGTAATATATTTGCCACAACGGGTACCAATGTGTCCATCCTGTTTTTGGACAAGGCCAATACCAAGGGTGATATCGTGCTCATGGATGCGTCCAAACTCGGTGTGACCGTGAAGGAAGGCAAAAACCAAAAGACGGTGCTTCGTCTAGAGGAAGAAGACAAAATTATCTCCACCTTCAATGCCCATGAGGCAGTGGAAGACTTTAGTGTAGTGGTGGGCTACGATGAGATCAAAGAAAAGAACTACAGCTTTAGTGCAGGACAATATTTTGATGTGAAAATTGAGTATGTGGATATTACGGCAGAGGAGTTTGAAGCAAAGATAGCAGGGTTTCAGGCGAATTTGGATCGAATGTTTGGGGAATCGAGAGTTTTGGAAGGGGAGATTCAGAGGCAGTTAAAGGGGTTGAGGTATGAGTGAATTGATGAATAATATTGAAAATAAAGATTTATTAGGCGATATCAGTCTTTTGATTGAACAAAGCAAACGATATATAGCCACACAAGCCAACAGTACCCTCACACTTTTGTTTTGGCAAATTGGAAAACGTATCAACGATGATATTTTGCAGAATAAACGGGCTGACTACGGGAAACAAATAGTACCAACGCTATCTATTCAATTGGAGAAACAATATGGCAGAAGTTTTACGGAAAGAAACCTTCGAAGAATGGTGCAATTTTCCGAAATATTTCCAGATTTAAACATTGTGACACCACTGGCTACACATTTGTCTTGGTCTCATTTTATTGAATTGTTTCCATTAAAAACAAATGAGGCAAGAATGTTTTATGCTCTGAAAATTAAGGATGAGCAGTGGAGTAAAAGAGAATTAAAACACCAAATAGATAGAAAAGCCTTTGAACGAAAGGAAATTGCGAATTTACAGCTTTCTAAATTTCAACCTGATTTATGGCATGCATTTAAAGATCCATACATTTTAGAGTTCTTAAACTTAAAAAACACTTATTTAGAAAATGATTTAGAACGTGCGATTTTACAAGAATTGGAGGCATTCATATTGGAACTGGGTAAAGGTTTTGCTTTTATGGAACGCCAAAAAAGGATGATCATTGATGGGGATGATTTTTATCTCGACTTGCTGTTTTATAACCGTAATCTAAAACGTTTGGTAGCCATAGAACTAAAATTAGGAAAATTTGAAGCCGCCCATAAAGGACAAATGGAACTTTATTTAAAATGGCTGGACAGATATGAACGACAAAACGGAGAAAATGCACCCATAGGACTCATCTTATGTGCTGAGAGTAACAAAGAACAAATAGAACTGCTCGAAATGCACAAAGACGGCATTATGGTGGCTGAATATTGGACAGAAATTGTATCTAAAAAAGAACTAGAAACCAAGCTTCATCAGCTATTGGTAGAAGCTAAAGAACGTATAGCACGAAATATCTTAAAAGGATAACATGAAGTATTTAAAAATATTGGAAATGGAGATTCAAGGGCAGGTAAAAGGGGTGAAGTATGACTAAAGTCCAATTAAAAAAAATAACCACAAAAATAGGAAGTGGGGCAACACCGAGTGGTGGACAGAGTGCTTATGAACAATCAGGGATTTCCTTAATAAGAAGTCAAAACGTTCATGATTTTACTTTTTTGAAAAATGGTCTAGCTTTTATTAATGAAAATCAGGCTAATAATCTAAACAATGTTACCGTATTAGAAAATGACATACTTTTAAATATAACAGGTGATTCAATTGCTCGTGTATGCAAAGTTCCGAAAGAAATATTACCAGCTCGAGTTAATCAACATGTGGCAATTATTAGGGCAAATAAAAACGTAGATAGCAATTACTTACTTTGCTATTTACAATTTTTGAAACCTTACTTGTTGAAAATTTGTGGTGTTGGTGGGACTAGAAATGCCCTAACAAAAGATGTAATTGAGAAACTTCTAATTGAATTACCTGACCTAGGTACGCAAAATAATATTGGCCAATTAATTGAAAATATAAACTCCAAAATCGAACTCAACAATCGCCTCAATTCCGAGCTAGAGCAAATGGCCAAAACGATTTATGACTATTGGTTTGTGCAGTTTGACTTTCCTATGTCTGCGGAGTATACGGCATCTGTTGGGCAAACGGAACTAGAAGGTAAGCCTTATAAGAGTAGTGGTGGTAGGATGGTGTGGAGTGGGGAGTTGAAGAGGGAGGTGCCGGAGGGATGGGAGGTGAAACTCCTGTCTGATTGGATAGAGATCTCAAAAAGTGGCGATTGGGGTAAAGAAAGTCAGGAAGGGAATTACACTGAAAAGGTCTATTGTTTCAGAGGTGCCGATATAAATGGTTTGAATGGGTTATCGGAATTAAAACCACCAACTCGATATATTTTAGAAAAGAATAAATCAAAAATATTGGAAGCCAATGATTTGATTGTAGAAATTTCAGGTGGAAGTCCTACACAATCAACAGGCAGAATGGCATTTATTACCAATGCAACTTTAAAAAGATTTGATTTGCCAGTAATTTGTTCTAACTTTTGTAAGCCAATATTACTTATAAATAAAAAGCTTCTTTACAATTTTGCCTATTATTGGAACAGCCTATTATTGGAACAGCCTATATGACAACGGTATATTTTTCGGATATGAAGGGAAAACTAGTGGAATTAAAAATTTACTTTTTGATTCCTTTGTTACTTCATTTTTTACTGTAGTTCCAGAAAATAAAATTGTTGACAAATTCTACAACTTGATGGAAGATATAAACAACAAAAAACAAAATAATCTTGCAGAAAACCAAAAACTTACGGAGCTTCGGGATTGGTTGTTACCGATGTTGATGAATGGGCAGGTGAAGGTGGGAGATGGGGAGGACGATGTTGTTGTGGGGATGGCTGCTGAGTACAAATAATCAGAGCTAGAGTGATTATAAAATCTTTTTTAATTTTTAATTTTTAAGTATTAATATAAAATTAGGATGACTGAACAATCAAAATTACTTGCATCTATTGCACTTTTCTCAGAATTATGTGATACTAATACAAATTTAAAGGATATACTCAATGAATTTATTAAAGCTTTATTCACTTACGAAAAAATATACAGTCTAAATTCATTGGAAGCTGTCATATTATTAAAGAAGCACTTTGAGTTTGATATTCCTGAAGCAGTAGTAAGAACTTGTTTAAATAGCATGAAGGCAAAGAACTATTTAGAAAGAAATGACGGTACTTATTCATTAACATCAACGATAAACAATGGAAATGACCTTATAAGTAAACTGGAAGAGTCACATAAAAATCAATTATCAGTTGAAGAATTGTTAATTGACTATGCTCAAAAATTTGAGAATAGAAAATTTAATCAAGCAGAAAAAGACAGAATAAAACAAGAGTTTTTTCAATACTTACTTGAAAACAAAGGTAATGATACTTATTCAACTATCATTAGCTCATTTATAATTCTAAAATCAAAAGATATTGAATTTATTAAAAAGCTAAATCAATTAAAAGAAGGATTAGTTTTAATTTTAGGGATAAAATATACAAATGATTTTAGTTCTATTGGAACGTGGTCGGAACATATATGCATATATTTAGATCAGGAACATCTATTTAACTCATTTGGATTAAATGGAGAAGTTTATCAAAGATTGTTTAATGATTTTTATTCACTTGTTAGAGAAATTAATATAAAATCCAAAAAAGAAATTAAGAAGGATTTAATAAGTTTACTTTATTTTGATGACACAAAAAAAGAGATAGATTATTTTTTTCATAATGCAGAAAAAATTGTATTAAGAGAAAGTAATTATTCCCCTGAAAATCTTGCAATGGAGTCTATTTGCAAAGGTTGCTTTTCTGCAACTGATGTAATAAGAAAAAAAACTGAATTTTATTCCAAATTAAATACATTGGGAATAAAAAAAGTAGAAGAGCAAGATTATTATTCTCATATTGAATTTAATATAGTAGATGTTGAGATTATTGAAAAATTTAAGTCAAGGTATAGTGAAGAAGTGATCGAAAAGGCGTTAAAATCTTTTACAAAAATTAATTTTTTAAGAAAAGGGATAAATGCTACATCTTTTGAAAAGTGTAAGCATATAACATTAACAGGAAAGGTAGCATCTCTAGTGATCAGTAAGGATCTAGAAGTAAAGCACCAAAGTAGTGATATTCCATTTGTTACTGATATTGAATTTTTGACAAATCGTATTTGGTTTAAGTTAAATAAAGGCTTTAGTAAAGAATCTAAGTTACCTGCTAGCTTAGATGTACTTATTAAAGCACAAATTATTATTTCTTCGCAGATTAGTAAAACTATAGATACTAAATATGATAAACTCACAAAGGAATTTTCAGAGCATAAACTTTCAAAAGAAGATGCACAAAGTTATTATTTTGATTTAAGAGAAAGAGCTAAAAAGCCAGAAGAAATAACACTTAACAATTTAAAAGAATCTATTGAGTTTATATTTGAAAATGATTTAGACAAACATTTAAGAGAAAAAAGTTTATTACAAGAAAAAATTATGGCTGGAGAAAGCGCCCAAAAAGAATTAAGGAATATAAGATTTAATATTATTAAAACTAAAAAAGATAAGTGGAAGGGATTTATTAGGTTTTTAGGGATCCTTATATATTTAATTTTGATTTTAATAGGTTTGATGATTCCATATTTTATTTATTTAGGGCTTGCAAAATATAAATCTGAATCGGATACAAATTTATCAATCTTTAGCACTATTATTTTCTTAATTATTGAACTTTTAGCATTGTGGAAATTCATAAAACCCTTAATTAAAATGATAAACAAGAATTTAAAAAAGTGGTATGTGTATAGTATTAAAAATATTAGGTAACTGGATGATTCAGTTTAATTCTAAAAGATCAAAAATATTCTAGTTAAAGTTTAAGACAGGTATTACCCAATTTTTACACTGAAAGCCATGTGGCTTATGTATTTTTGAATATTGACTATTAAATTAATAAAACAAATGTAAATTTGACCAAAATATAGTTTCAATAATGGATTTAGATAGACTAAGTATTGGTATCATGGGATTAAGTCCTATAATTTGTACCCATTTTATGCAGGCATGTGCAGAATGCCTTGATCATCATAATCATGCGGAAGAGATTTCTTTTTCTAAAACTAATGGTCCTGAAAAAAGTTATATCTTAAGCTGGGGCAAGAACCCAGAAGATGTGAAAAGAGGATTGAAAGATACACAAGAGACAACTGAGTGGGGAGCAACAGCAATAGCTTTGCTCGTTGCTGAAGAGTTTTCTGGGTGTACAATTGCTGAAAGATCAAAAAAGGGCACAGGATTTGATTGGTGGTTAGGTAACGATGATGACGATTTTGGAATATTTCAGAATAAGGCAAGGTTAGAAATATCTGGAATTTTAGAAGAAAATAAAAATAATACCATAGAAAAGAGAATTAAAGAAAAGATAGCTCAAACTAAATTTAGTAATAGTACAGGATTAAAAGCCCATATAAGCGTGACAGATTTTAAAGGTCCTAAAACACAATATCATATTATATCATGACTGTCAAGGATTTACATAGAAAGGCAATGGAGTATAACGATGAAGCAATCATTGCATATAATAAAGGTGATAACCCTAATTCTTTTTATCTAAAAGCTTTTGAATTTGAAAAACAAGCATATATACTATTTGCATCCAAATCTGATGAAGAACCCACTAGATCTGTTTTGTTGCGTAGTGCTGCTAGTCTAGCCATGATGGCTGGCTTAAATGAGGAAGCAGAAAACTTAATAGGTTTGGCAATTTCAGGAAATCCGCCAGAAGAAATTTTGGAAGAATTAAGAGATTTGTTTCAAACTGTGAATTTCAAAAGGCATCTTGACTTAAAAGGGATTGAGCTGAACTCAAATGAAATCCAATTTAGTCTAGCAGGAAATGATGTAGGGCATGGAATCATAAGAAGTGATGAATTTTTACATCGAATAGAAGCTATTGAAAAAATTGCTATTAGAACGGCAGATCGATTAAGGAATATACCTTTTAGAGAACGAATGAGCATAAATAAAAGTAAGATCATAGAATTTGAGCCTTACTTATCCGCTCCAAGGGCAGCAAGTTTTGCAGTTACTATCCAATTTGGTGGTACTCAGGCACAAACAAGCATCGAAGATGGAACTAGTCAATATATTGTCATAAACGATATTTTGGAAAACATTGCCTTGATAAATGAAGGAAATTATGACCAACTTAATAAAAATATTCCTGATAATTCATACAGAAATAATTTTACTGCATTGGTCAATAAACTTGCACCTGATGGAGATAGGATTAAAACAGTAGGCTTTACTGCAAAACGTGGAAATCAAGTGATACAAGTACCTTTAAAAAAATCAAGTCACATAGACGATACTCCTTCTGCCAAAACAGATCTTGCTGTAAAGAAACCCGAAGAAGATTTAATTTTTGAGTTAAAAGGAACATTGTCTTATGCTTACTCAAAAAATAATACTATCAAACTTACGGATGAAAATAATAATGACCATTCATTAATTGTACCACAGGGCTTATTGTCGGATATAGTAAAACCTTATTTTGAGGATTTTGTATTAATAAAATGTAAAAAAGTCAAAAACAAAATTCATTTACTAGAAATAGATAAAATTGGGTGAAAAGCAGAAGTTTAAATAGCCAAGGCCATTTTCTCTTGCTTTAGCAACTCTTCCCAAACAAAAGTTGATATCCTTGGGGATATCATTTTTTCAGGATTGTCCATTTGGAATAAGCTTCTTTTTAATGCTGTAACCAATGTTTTTTGAATACTATAGTAAGATAGCCCCACTGCTTTTTTAATAACTTGTTTAGCTTTAGTGGCATTGTCAAAACTAAAGTTTCCTTTCTTGAGCGTAAGCGCTACCAAGTCAGCTATTTGCTTCTCATTGGGTAATCCAAACTCAATACAGAAGTCAAATCTTCTCAACAATGCTTCATCCAACATGTCCTTTTGATTGGTAGCTGCTATGACGATACTACTTTGTGGCAGATAGTCGAATAACTGCAATATGGTGTTGACTACTCTTTTCATCTCGCCATGATCTTGGCTGTAGTCACGTACTTTACCCAAACTATCAAACTCATCAATGAAAATAATACAATCTTCAGCAGCTGCTCTACGGAATATCTTAGCTAAGTTTTTACTAGTCTCTCCCAACTTTGATGAAACGATGGCACCAAGATTGACTACCACCATCATTTTATCCAATTCACCCGAAATGACATAAGAGGCTAAAGTCTTACCACATCCTGATGGACCATGCAATAAAAGTTTATTAGCAATCGGTAGGTTATATTTGCGTAGCAACTCTGCTTTGCGGTGTTCTTCTATAAAGTTTTTCAGCTCATTCATTACCGAGCTATCGGCTACTATGTTTTCTAATCGATAATCAGATGTGAGTTTTTCTAGTATTAGATCATTTGTTTCTCTTTCATCAACTCTATTAAAATAAGTGTCAGATCCAACTTTTGTTAAGTTTTTAGAACCTCTATTGCGGATTGTTTCCTTCAGAATCGATTGCAGCTGAATTGCAAAATTGAGCTTTTTTGTTTGCTTAGAGTGGTCAATTAATTCATTCAGAGCAGACAATAGCTTCTCTTGATCATTTTCGAGACCATATTTGGCGATGTCTTTTATGTAATCCGACTGACTCACTTTATTAATATATTCGAGTAAAAGTATATATTAATAACGAAAAGTGTGCCAATTTGATTGTTAAAATTGGGTTTTGATACTTAATTTTTATCAAGATTGAACTACATTCCTTGCCATAGCTTTTTCTACAAGCATTGGAATCATTGTTGAGAAAACCCAAAACACTTATTATAGGGGAATCATTTTACCTGTGGTAGATCCAATAGATCTATTATTAGATGATCAGAATATTATAGGTAATGATTATTAATTTATCTTTGCAGACTTTTTATCAAGATTGAAGTAAAAAAATCCAAAATTGTCAAGTCAATTAACATATAGCATTGTGTACATTAGCCCTGATTCTCGATTAGGAGATAAAGTAGCTATTGGTATTTTAATGCTTTATGGCAACAAATTGATCCTAAAATATTCAAATCAAAAGCTAAATAGGTTGAAAAATGTTTTTGGTTCATATTGGGACCCAATTGTAAAGTCATTGCGTGCATCCCAAAAGTATATTGAAAACATGAACTTACCAAGTAAGTCTTTCATCCATGAAGCGAGCCACATGGTTTCTTCTGAATATCTATTTAAGTTAAGTGCCTATTCTAATGGATTGATCCAATACCAAGAGCCTAAAATGGCA
The DNA here is from genome assembly GCA_022844565.1 of Saprospiraceae bacterium. GTDB lineage: Bacteria > Bacteroidota > Bacteroidia > Chitinophagales > Saprospiraceae > JADKBO01. The sequence continues at coordinate 199,374 of JALHLK010000002.1, read as the reverse complement.
ATACTTACTCCAACATTTGGAGTTGATGAATTTTATAATTCATTGTTTCCTGAAGAACAAGTTAAGAACGAAAAAATAATAAAGTCTTAAATGGTGTCCCATCCACTTTTACATCCATAAATTTTCCTGTTTCCGAGTCTCGTTTTACCCATTGACCAATTTTTTAATTTAACACTTGTGATCTACTTTTGATAGCTACTTTACGATGTATGTCTCCTTTTGGTGCATTTATTGCCATATTATCAATCAACACTAGGATTCCTAGGTATCAGTGCGATGAGAGATTTAGGGTTTGAAAAAATTGCTAGATACTAAAATTTTATCTATTATTGCATTATAAATTATAATAACAAGTGTCAGACATCTTTAAAAAATCGTCAACGTTGCACAGTATACGAATCTTATCAATTGCATTTTTTTGTCTAGCAAGTGAAAGTCTACATTCTCAAACTTTTTTCAAACCTGAAATAACAAAATAATGATAAAGCATAATTAGTTTTATAAAATATAATATATTAAGCTAAAAATGGTAAATATATAATTATCTTTCGTATCATTTTTGTCAGGTTTTTCCTGATAATAATACTATGAATAATAAAAATATATCAACGTAATCTAAGAAGCTTCTATCTTATAGAATCAAGAGTTGTTGGCGGTTATGACAGCAAAAGCCCAAAATAGTGGTTTGTCTCTTACGAAGGGTTTTTACGCTCAGCCCTTATTCAAATATGGATTTAAAAGCAGATTCAATCCGATTCATTTCACTTTCATTTAAACTAGCAAAATCACTTGTTCTTTTTTTTGAAGAAAGTAAACCATTATTTTGTAATAGTAATTTGACCAATAAAGCTACCATTTTATCAGGCATTTCAAAGTTATTATCAATGAAGTTTTTAAACTCATCAAATTGTTGTAAGTATTTAACTTCTTGCGGTATGATGTTTTCGATGGTATCGTCTATACAATCAAACAAAAATTCGGCTTGTTCTGTAGCATCATAATATTTATAATAATCAGCTGTTTCATTTAATACTTCTATATTATTATCAGCAGTTGCTTGCCATTCAATAAATGGTAAAATTGTGTGCGAATACTTTTCTAATAGCTTTCGATAGTCTACCATATGATTTAAAATAGAAGCAGATATGGGAAATATTATACCTTGAGGTGAGAATTTATTTTTAGCTAACATATGGTGGATGATGTATCGATGTAATCTACCATTGCCATCTACAAATGGGTGAATAAATACAAATCCAAAAGCAATTGTTGCTGCAGTCAATACAGGTTGATATTGTTCATGTGTAAGTTGTCGAGCACAAGTAAGTAAGCCACTCATTAACATTTCTAAATCCGTATATTTTGCTGAAATATGGTCGGGTAATGGCTGAGAAGTGTCTCGGTCATGTTCACCTACAAAGCCTTCTTGCATTCTATAACCAAACTTTGTAAATCTGTCGCTTTCAATTATAATTTGTTGTAGTCGTTCAAGTTCTTCTTTTGTCAAATCATTGGCACCTGCTTCACCTATTGCCTTCCCCCATCGCATAGCTCTGCTAGGTAAGGGAGTTTCCCCTTCTATATTAAACGAAGCTTTGCTATCTTTTAATAGTAAAAATGCTGAGGTACGGAGTAAAATATCTTTATGAATACTTTGAGAATGTAGTTTATTCTTTTCTGAAAAGTTTATTGCAAGATAGCGCAACAACTTCTCTGATTTAAAAATGAGTGGACAAAAGTCAACATTGCCAGGCAGGTTGTTGATGATACGATGACGGTTCGATTTGCTACCAAAAGCAAGGGCAAATTGTTGCGCTTCATTTACTAAAGATACATAATTACCCATGACTAAATCAGGAATTGGCAATTTTTTACCTAATAACCATTCATAAAGAAACCAAATTTTTCGGCTAAATAATCCTTGTGGTTCTATTTGTACTAGGTGCGCACACTCCGTTTCTGGTAGCTGGGCAAAAAGCTTTTTGAAGAACAATAAATTTATTCCTTCATATTTTAAAGCAAAACATAATTGATGATACAACGTTTCCTTAGGTTGATGGCGAGGTGTTAGTACATGCCAATTTTTAACTCTATATTGTCTCTTTTTAGTACTTATAAGTGTTAATGTATTTGGTAAAGGCAAATCCAATTTATAAGCTTCAATTAAAGTACCATAACCAACCAAAAATCCCTCTTCGGGCGCTTTCAATCCGTGAAATACACTTATTTTAAGTGAAAAATGCTTATTATTCATCGTTATCGTGAAAATTAATTACGCGAAGATACGTGAAAATTAATTATAACAGGTGAAAAATAATTATATTTAAGACAAATTGGTGAAATATAATTTTTATAACTCAAATTTTCTAGAGCTCAAACTACTAAAACTTATTAGGACTCCCCACATCCTTAGGCCGTAGTGGATCATTTTCAATACTCTGCTTCATTTGCACGATATAAGTTTTTAATTTTTCTGTCACTTGAGGATTTGCTTTGCTTACTTCGTGTACCTCAAATCTATCCTTTTTCAAGTTAAAAAGTTTGACTTTTTTTACTTCAAAATCTGTGATAATTTTCCAATCACCATCTCGCGCAGCATAGAAGTAACCTTCTGGATCGTCGCCAGGTCGGAGTTCAAAAGCCCAAAAGAGAGGTTTATCTCTTACGAAAGGTTTTTTGGTTAATAATGGAGAAATGTCCGCACCGTCAATTATTCTGTCTTGTGGTATGGGCATTTTTAACATAGAAAATAACGTAGGAAAAAAATCATAACCGTGTACAGGCTCGTCACAAACTAAGCCTGCGTTTATTTGAGGAGGGTATCTCATGATGGCTGGAACTCGGATTCCCCCTTCATAGAGATCAGCTTTTCTGCCTCGAAATCCACCCGTACTTCCATTAAGATTGACTTCCCAATGTTTTCTCCATTGACTGGTCACGGGGCCGTTATCACTTGTGAAGATGACGATTGTATTTTGGGCAAGATCATTTTTATCTAAATATTTTAGTACTCGACCAATTTCATCATCCATAAATGTAATATTGGCATAATACTCGCCTGGTCCGTTGTCTTTAAGATTGACCAAGTCTATTTCTTCTCGAGTATGTTTTTTGTACATTTTTAGAAATTTTTCTGGGCTGGCAATTTCTCCATGAACCTCATTCATCGGTAAATACAAAAAGAAAGGTTTCGTTTTGTCCCTTTTGTCCAGATATCCTAAGGCTTTATCTACAACAATCGTCCCCGAATATCCCTCGGTTTTACCCAAAGGCTTACCATCTTCATAAAAATTAGTTGGGTCTTTGTGATTGGGTATGGCGAAAGCGTGAAGAGCCATCCATTTGTCAAAACCTGCATCTTTGGGTTGAGAATGTTTTGTTTCAGATAAGCCTCCGTTTAAGTGCCATTTTCCTGATAGGAAGCACTGATAGCCATTGTCTTTAAGTATATTAGACATGGTCACTTCCTCTTGTCTTAGATACACATTTTCTCCTTCAGGTATCCAACTTTGTATGCCAAGTCTAAAAGGTGTCCTTCCAGTCAGCATAGAAGCTCTAGATGGCGAGCACAGCGGTGATGGGCTATAAAAATTTGTAAATTTGACGCCCTGTTTTGCAAGTTTATCAATATTAGGTGTTTTAGCATATTGATGACCATAATTGGCCAAGTCACCGTAACCTAAATCGTCTATTAAAATAAATACTACGTTTGGTTTTTGAACTTGTGCATGTATTAAAACATGATTTATCCCAAAACTGAAGATCAAAAGGATCAATTGTACTGATTTTTTCATTTAAACACTATTTAGGGAAGTTCTAAAAACTCCATTTCTATTACAAAAAACTATTCAATTATTTATTTACATTAACCACTCTACCTTCCATAATTGGAGTATAAACTTCAAATGATTTCATATAGTCTATCATCAATTGAATAACTTGAATACCCGTATTTTTTTTTGAAATGGCATTTTTAAAAACAAATCCGTCGCCACCGTCTGCTAAAAAATTTGAAGTTCCAAATTTATAAATTTTTTCATCATCAAGAGGTACACCTTTTATATTAAGCATGGTTACCCGACTTTTCATTGGTTTACTATCGTCGTATTTCATCTCTACTCCTTTGGATACTTGTAAAATACCGTTGGTAAGCCCTGCACCGTGTTCAAAAAGGGATCTGATATCAGCACCTTTCATGTCGATAATTTCGAGAGAATTTGTAAAAGGAAATGCAGAAATCAGTCGGCCTATGGTAACCTCACCCGCATCAACATCTTGTCTTAGTCCACCACTATTGGATATTACAAAGTCTAATTCGGGTTGACCCTTAAGCATAGCATCGCACACCATATTACCCAGATACGATTCTTCTCCATACGATCTCGTTAATGGCGTTGGGATGGTACATAAAACTTGATCAGATATTTTTGACACATGTTTTTTCCATTTGTTGATTTTCTTTTCCGTTTTTGGATGGTCGGTATACGCATCATCGTATACAATATTGAGTGAGTTGGTATAAGTGGTTATTTTGTCCTTATTTTTATCATACGTTAAGGTAAGTTTACCCAATTCCTTGCTATATGCGTTGGTAGACACGATGATGACACCATTAGAAAGTAAAGGTTCGGGAGTGCCTTGATGGGCGTGACCCGTGATGATGATATCCAATCCTTCTATTTTACTTGCCAGATCGATGTCTTTTTGAAGATTTCTTGCTACATCTTCACTTCCTGTAGATGACTGTCTACCTGGAATACCTTGGTGGGCTAATAGTACGATAACATCTGTTTTATCCTTAAGTTCTGCCACATATTTTTTCAAATAAAATTCTTCATCTTTGGCTTCTACGCCTTGTATCATGACATCAGCTGTCGTATCATAAAAGGCAAATTTGCCATGCAATCCTATGATGCCAATCCGTATACCATTCCTTTCTAAAATCATATAAGGATTACTCCAGAGTAGTTTTTCTGTTCCTTTATAAAAAATATTACCATTCAAAATGGGGAATTTTGCCTTCTTTAGCTGTATTAGCATGTTTTCCCACCCATGATCAAATTCGTGATTACCAATCGTGGTGGCATCTATCTGCATGGTATTCATGATATCTATAATCGCTGCACCTTCTGTCAAAGTACTCATATAGGGCCCCGTAAAGTAATCTCCAGCATCAAGATATAAAGTATGCTTATTATTCTTTTTTTCATTTCTGACCATGGTAGCAAGATTGGCCATACCACCTACCAACCTTGTATCACTGATCCACGCTGTTTTTAAGGGTTCGAAATGGCCATGAATATCGTTGGTATATAAAATTGTTAACTCTTGGGCATGAGCAGATAAGCTTAGGCAATATAAAATGCAAATAGTAAGAATTTGTCTCATTTTTTTATTTGTCTCCTCTTGGTTTAGTTAAAAGATATGGCAATTATAAGGAAATAATGGTAAAAAGGTAGTAATTGTTATGGTAATGTTTGAGTGCGAGAATGCATGAATGTGAGAATGCATAAATGATGCGTAGCAATTATTAGTTGGAATTTTAAAAAATATTGGAGCTCAAAACATTCTCTAAACTAAAATTTTTTTAAGAGTTCATCAAGCGCTTCATCAGAGTTAATATCGTACTTTCTTTTAAGTCTAAGTTTAGTATTTCTTATTGCATCTGCACTAATCCCTAGTATTGCAGCCATGTCTTTATTGTTCAACTTTAATTTGGAAAGGGCAAAAAACCTAGTCTCAGCAGCCGAAAGATCTGGTAATGCATCTTTCAATGTTATAAAATAACCTGGGTATGCTTTTTCGAAGGTATTGCTAAATTTTTTCCAATCTTCTTCGGTGAGTATAGATTGCTGTTTTAGGTCATTTAGAAGCGTCAATTTGTTTTCATAACTTGCAGAAGTCATTGTCTTTTCATTGATCAATTCCTCAGATAAATTTTCGATGATGGTATTTTTGTTTTTTAAATTTTCTATAAAATTATTCAACAATTCATTAGCATGGGTAATTTCTTGCTGAGCAATACTTTTTTCATGTTGGTATTCTGCTTCTTTTAACATTGATTTAATCTTCATCTTTCGATAATAAAAGAATGCTATAATTAATAAGAGTAATAAGGATAAAATTAGGCTATTTCTTAAATATTTTTGCAAGCTGATTTGAGCATTCAAGCCCTTTTCTCTTTCTTCATTAAGTTCAATAAGAGCGTTTGCTTCTATCGTGTGCTTGGTATTGAGATCGTAAGCCTGATTTATAACGGTCGTAAATTTTTTTACACTATCACTAGCTTCATAGGCCTTCTCAATTTGATTGTATCTTTTATGGTGTTGCTCTAGATATTGATAGTATTCTCTAGCACCTTTAGGACCATATTGTTTAAACAAGTATTCTTTAGCGAGCTTAAAATATTTTGTAGCATCGTCATATTGATTTTGGATACTCATGATAGACGCCAATCTCATAGCAAAAGCACCTGCATTGGAGTATTGATGATATGCTAAGGTAGAATCTATGGCTGCCTTCAATAAAGGTTTAGCCAAATCATATTTTTTTTGATAAAAATAATTGGTTCCGATATTTCCATCTCCTATGGCTTGCCATACTAAACTTACCTCAGGTGGACCTATCTCCTTCGTTTTGATATGATACACTATAGCAGAGTCATATAATTGCTTATTTTGATAAGCCATGGCCAAAAGATTGTAGTGTAGAGTTATCCTATGTCCATTAAAATGTTGTTTAACCAGAGGTGTTATTTGATTTGCATATACTATGGCGTTATCATAATCTTCATAGGCATGGTAAATGCTGGCTAGTGAAGCGGCAGCCAAGTTAGCTCCTAATCCGTTTGGATCATCTTTTTTTTCGTACTGATACATTTTTATTCTATGAAATAGCTCGTCACCTCTATTTCCTAATAATGCCTCATGCATAGCACGCATACCATGATAGATGATCAACAATTTTTGTGATTTTGTGGCAACAATTCTAGTATAAAGATCATCATATTGACTTGAAAAGCTTGGTTGCGTAGTTCCTATATACATCTTATAATATAAGGTACTCACATCAATCAATATTTGGTCTTTAGTATTAAAGTTGCTTCCTAAAGCTTCTTTATAAACTTTAAAATAATGATTTACACTATCAGGGATCCTATCAAAATGACAAACTTTATCATACAATATCTGTAGCCTCCCTTCCTCGTCTGCTTGATTTACAGAACTTTCAAAACTTTGACTATAAGAAGTGATCAACAACAGTTGAAGGAAGGACCATAAAATAATTGACCGCATTTTATTAAAGATTAAAGGGTAAAGGTAGAAAAATACAATGTTAAGATAGGTTAAGACGGTTAAGAAAAGTTAAGAATGATCAGAAGTAAGATCCAGATGTTAAAAAGGTTAAGGGAGGTTGAGATGGTTAAGAGAAGTTAAGAGTGATCAGAAGTATGAAAACTTAGACTTCCTTAACTTGAAAACTTAACCTTCTTAAACTGTTTTCACCAGATGTTAAAAAGGTTAAGGTAGGTTAAGATGGTTAAGAGCGATCAGGAGTGTAAAAACTTAACCTTCCTTAACTTGAAAACTTAACCTTCTTAACCTGTTTTCACCAGATGTTAAAAAGGTTAAGAGAAGATGGTTAAAAGAAGTTATGAGTGATCCAAAGGTAGCATTGGTTGCAAAAAAATATGAGTAAAACGACCTAACAGTAAATTTATATATGATAAAAAAATTCATGTATATATAATTGAAATAAAATATAATAGTAACTCATGTTACGTTTTTGTTACGAAGCAGAAAGTCAGGAAATAATTTTGTTACACTTTTGTTACACCATAAAATTGACATAGCAAATAGAATGAAATCATATTTGTGTCAAATTAAAAATGACAAAAGTGATGCACACAAAACACTTCATACAATTGGGCAAATGTTTAGTATCGGTGGAAGAAATAGTAAGATTGGAAGCACATAGTAACTATACGATCATTCATTTTTACAATCAAAAGTCTATCATGACTTCTAAAATATTGGCACTATACGAAAAATCTTTGTTGCAAGAAGGCTTTATCAGGTCGCACCACAAACACCTATTAAATCCAAACTACATCACCAATATTTTTCTTCAAAGCAACTCAATAAAAATGAAGGATAATACAATTATTAGCATATCACGAAGAAAAAGAAAGGAGGTAATCATGAGGCTTTCTGTGAATATGGATTTGTGTGTTGGAAATTGACAAGTATGAAAATGGACAGAAAAGAAAAGATGGTTTACTTTTTTGGGGTGTTAGTTTTCTTACTCATAGCATATGTGACGTACCTCTATTTTGAAACAGTTATCATTAGAATGGAGATGGAGGGTAGATCACAATAAATGCACTAAAAGTAGGATGTGAAAATGACTAATGTAGTCATAATGGAGGAAAGATGGGGTGTTTATTTTTGCAGGTGGGGGGAAGGATACAGAGAGGGAGAATAGGGTAATAGATGAAAATTTTTGTAGTTCAAAAAAAAAATAAAAAATTAAAGCAATGAAAAAAGTAGTCATATTCATAATGCTAATCAAAAGCATAACCATCTTTGCCCAAAATGTGGGGATAGGTACTACTAACCCTCAAAGTACACTACATGTGGTAGGTAAAATAGCAGGAGATAGCCTTGCTATCGGTGTCTCAAATCCAAGTGCTAAAGTACATATCGATGGAGATGTAAAAATAGAAGGAATAAATACCATCGAGTTTGGAGCTGGAGTTCTACCAAAAGAAGTTAATGCTGGCAAAATAGGGTATCAAAGATTTAGTTCTGGACTAGATATAGTAGGTGCAGGAACGATAAGTGGCAATAGAAAAATAAATTTTTATAATGAAGGAGGAGCAACTTTTAATGGAAATGTGGGTATAGGAACTTTAACTCCAGATATGTCAGCTATGTTACATGTACATTCCACAACGAAGGGATTTCTTTTGCCTCGAATGACGTCATATCAGAGAAATTATACTATTAATGTGCCAGTCGAAGGTCTTGCGGTATACTGTTCAGATTGTAAAGGGTTAAGCCAATATATTAATGGGGTGTGGCAAGAGATACCGTCTTATCCAATTGGTGTAGGTGATTATAATGCAATAATTAATCCTAAAACTGGTAGGATATGGCTTGATCGTAATCTTGGGGCAAGTCAGGTAGCTACAAGTTCTACTGATCCCGCTAGCTTTGGAGATCTTTACCAATGGGGCCGTAATGCTGATGGGCATCAATTACGCACATCAAATACTACTTCAATTTTGGCAAATGATTTTTTTACAAATAATGGCCTTTTTATTAAAAATACTACCTCCTCATATTGGCTAAGTGCTGCAATTCCGACAGATAATGTATGGACTGGTTTATCAGCAGAAAACAATCCTTGCCCATCTGGTTTTAGGATACCTACTAGTACTGAGTGGGATCAAGAAAGATTATCTTGGACGAGTAACAATATAGACGGGGCATTTAATTCTCCACTTAAGTTACCCGTAACTGGCTTTCGTAACACCGATGGTGTTATAGGAAATAGTCCTGTAAGAGGTTATTGGTCAAGTGATGTAAGTGGGGATGATGCTATACATATCGCTCCGAGTGGAAACACCACTACCTTAAATACTGTGACAAGGGCAATTGGGCTTGCGGTACGCTGTATAAAGGACTAGTGTTAAGTTTATAAAGTATACAGTGAAAAGTATGATATTCAAAAAATTTAAAAATTAGTCGGATGACAAGAATAGTATTAATTTTAATATTACTCAATTGTGGATTGGTATTTGGGCAAAATGTTGGGATAGGCACCACCAATCCACAAAGTAAACTGCATGTGGGTGGTAAAATTATAGGCGATAGCCTTACTATTAATGTATCACCATCAAGTGCTAAAGTACATATAGACGGTAGTACTAAGATACAAGGTAACAATACCATAGAGTTTGGGGCAGGTTTAAGCAAAGAAATAAATGCAGGAAAGATAGGCTATCAAACCTTTAGTGGGGCCTCCGGTGGCATAGATATAATAGGCGCTGGCACGACTAATGGTAACAGAAAAATTAATTTTTTTAATGAAGGTGGAGCAACGTTTAATGGAAATGTAAACGTGGGTGGAGCTTCAACGACAGCATCTGCAATGTTAGAACTAAATTCGACGACTAGTGGGTTTTTACCTCCACGAATGACTTACAGTGAACGCGACGCAATCAATTCTCCTGCCGAAGGTCTAATAATATTTTGTACGAATTGTATCGTCAAAGGATTAAATCAATACATTAATGGAGTTTGGCAAACGATGACTTGGATGCCCATCAATTTAGATACAAATTATGGTACAGTAACTAATCCGAAAACTGGTAAAGTTTGGCTTGATCGAAATCTTGGTGCCACCCAAGTAGCAACAAGTTCTACCGATGTAGCCAGTTATGGAGCTCTTTATCAATGGGGTCGAAATGCTGATGGGCATCAAGTCCGCACATCAGGGACAACTATCTCACTCTCTGATAACGTAAGTACAAGTAATGGCTTGTTTATTATAGGGAGTGCCAATTGGATAGCCAATCCATTATCTTCAGTGGGTATTTGGTCTGGTCTTACCGCTATCAACAATCCTTGTCCAATGGGATTTAGAGTACCTACAGCAGCTGAATGGGAACAAGAAAGACTTACTTGGGTAAGTAATGATGCTGCGGGTGCTTTTGCTTCGCCACTCAAATTACCTATGGCTGGCAATCGTAATTTTAGTACTGGTGCACTCTCAAGTCTTGGGATATCTGGTTCTTATTGGTCGAGCTCAATTGTTTTGTCTGATTCACGGTACCTTTTATTTACTAGCTCATTAGCATTAGTAAGTAATTTTCGCAGATCTAGTGGTTATTGTGTGCGATGTATTAAGGATTAGAATAAGTTAAAAGTATACACAAACGGAGTGAAGTATCACAAATGCATGGGCAAACATCTAATCTGAAAATAAAAAAAATATTCAAAAAATGAAAAAATTAACATGGATCATCATCTTGCTCAATAGCATAGCAATCTTTGGGCAAAATGTGGGGATAGGTACGACTAATCCACAGAGTAAACTACATGTAGTTGGTAAAATAGCAGCTGATAGTCTAGCTATAGGGGTGGCATCTCCAAGTGCAAAAGTACATATCGACGGTAATACCAAAATACATGGGATAAATACCATTGAATTTGGAGCAGGAATTGGAAAAGAAATGGATGCAGGAAAGATAGGATATCAGACATTTAGTAATGGGCTTGATGTGATAGGTGCGGGAACAAATAATTCAAATAGAAAAATCACATTTTATAATGAAGGAGGTGCGACATTTAATGGGAATGTGAGTGTAGGCACCGTTTCGCTTCCTGGATCAGCTATGGTAGCAGTGAATTCAAAAACAAAGGGCTTCTTACCACCTCGCATGACTTCTGCACAAATGAATGCAATCTCCTCTCCTTCCGAAGGCTTAATGATATCATGTAGTGATTGCCCTGCAGAGGGATTACACCTCTTTATTAACGGGGCGTGGCAAGCCATGCCGTATACTTTTACTAGCAACTATGGTACTGTTGTTAGTGCTACAGGTAAGGTCTGGCTTGATCGTAATTTAGGAGCAAGTAGAGTAGCAACTAGTGTGACAGATTCCGAAAGTTTTGGTGACTTATACCAATGGGGGCGTAATGCTGATGGGCATCAGATACGTACATCCGGTACCACTACTACTCTGGCATCTGATTTTTTTACTACAAACGGTCTGTTTATCACTGAATCTTCCAATTGGTTGAGTGGTGCAACACCACCAACGTACATGTGGTCAGGTACTGCGGCTGAAAATAATCCTTGCCCTTCTGGATTTCGGATACCTACTGAACAGGAATGGCAACAAGAGCGAGAATCGTGGACTAGCAACACCGCAGCAGGTGCTTTTGCCTCTCCCCTTAAGTTGCCCATGGCGGGCTACCGCCACCTTTTCAATGGTTCGCTTAACAATGTCGGTACCAGAGGCTTCTATTGGAGCAGTACGGTTGTCGGCACGGATCCCCGCTACCTCTACTTCAATAGCGGCAATGCCGGCATGGTCACCACCAATCGGGCGTTCGGATATTCAGTTCGTTGTATTAAGGATTAGAATAAGTCTATAATAAACCAACGAAGCACAGTCCTGTATAATGCGTGAGTGAAAAGTCTAAATTGAAAATACAAATATATATTCAACAAATGAAAAAATTAACAACAATCATCATCCTACTCCATAGCGTATCCATATTTGCACAAAATGTGGGCATAGGCACCACTAATCCCCAAAGTAAACTACATGTGGTAGGTAAAATAGCGGCCGATAGCCTAGCCATAGGGGTCCCCTCTCCAAGTGCAAAAGTACATATCGATGGAGATATGAAAATAGAAGGTGGTAATACCTTAGAGTTTGGAGCAGGAGCAACTAATAAAGAATCCAACGCAGGTAAGATCGCATATCAAAGATTTAGTAGTGGATTAGATGTGGTAGGTGCGGGAACAAATAATTCAAATAGAAAAATCACATTTTATAATGAAGGAGGTGCTACATTTAATGGCAATGTTGGTGTGGGCACCACTTCTCCAAACTCATCTGCAATGCTGGATGTGAATTCTACAACTAAAGGCTTGTTGCCCCCTCGGATGTCTTCGAGCCAGAGAGATGCCATTGCTTCTCCCGCTGAAGGCTTGATGATATCCTGTACAGACTGTAGTGTAAAAGGTCTGCATCAGTACATCAATGGAGCATGGCAAGCGATATCAGAAAGCAATACAGGCAACTACGGTTCGGTGGTCAACATAGGCAACTACGGCACAGTGGTCAATCAAGTCACTGGCAAGGTATGGCTGGATCGTAATCTGGGAGCTACCCAGGTAGCTACCAGCTCTACAGATGCCGCCAGCTATGGGGATCTTTATCAGTGGGGTCGCAATGCGGATGGCCATCAGAAACGAACACCACTTTCTGGCACTACTCCTACACAGGCATCTGATTTTTTTACTACAAACGGTCTGTTTATTACTGGATCTTCCAATTGGTTGAGTGGTGCTACACCACCCACGCACTTATGGTCTGGCACCGCGGCTGAAAACAATCCATGCCCTTCCGGATTTCGGATACCTACTGCTGCAGAATGGGAACAGGAGCGACGGACATGGACAAGCAACAACGCAGCAGGTGCTTTTGCCTCTCCCCTTAAGTTGCCCATGGCGGGCTACCGTTTTAACAACACCGGTTTGCTAGACTTTTTAGGCATCCTTGGCACATATTGGAGTAGTACTGTTAACAGCAATGAAGCTCGCTACCTCATCTTCATTAATGGCGATGCCGTCATGGGCGCCACCAATCGAGCACTCGGAACTTCAGTTCGTTGTATTAAGGACTAGCTCTAAGCAAAGTATTAGCCTCTACTAAAACTTATTAGGACTTCCCACATCCTTAGGTCCTAGCGGATCATTTTCAATACTCTGCTTCATTTGTACGATATATGCTTTTAATTTTCCTGTCATTTGAGGATTTGCTTTACTTACTTCATGTACCTCAAATCTATCCTTTTTTAAATTGAAAAGTTTGATTTTTTTTACGTCAAAATCTGTGATAATTTTCCAATAACCATTTCGTGCAGCATAGAAGTAACCTTCTGGATCGTCGGCAGGCCGAAGTTCAAAAGCCCAAAATAGTGGTTTATCTCTGACGAAAGGTTTTTTGGTTAATAATGGAGAAATGTCCGTACCGTCAATTGTCCTTTCTTGTGGTATGGGCATTTTTAACATAGAAAATAAGGTGGGAAAAGAATCAATCCCTTAATGGTTTAAAGAAGAAGCTTTTATTTCGAGTTTGGCCATAATTCCTCTGTTTTTGGTAATATGGTAAAAGCCTGAAGTTCTGGCTTTCAAGCAGCTTTAAATTAAGGTTTATGATTATTATAAAGGAATTATTTTAAATTATTAGTTCAATTTAATGACAGTTAAGCTTAACAAAGTAGAATAAATCTTTATAAAAGATCAGAATCTATAACCAATTCCAATACGTGGTTCAAAAGCAAAATTTTTATCAAAATATAAAAACAAAGTCTCTGTTGAAATAAAAAAATTATCATTGATTTTACTTCTGTAAGCAGGACCAAATGTAAACAACCTTTTTGGTCCGTAACTAATTGGACCACTCGGGAAAATATCATTAAATTCCACACCACCTTTGCAATAAAACCCCATAACATTGTTTTTAAAAAAGTAGTTTACGTAAACTCCAGCAGAGGAGTATGATAATATTTCATTCCTGGAATTGCCACCCTTCCAATTATAAGTATAAGTTCCTTGTAAGCTTATTTTTGAAGTTAAATGGTGTCTGTATGATAAAGAAAATGCATTAAATTTGTTTCTTTTTCCAAATAATTTAGGCATTGGAATTTCTATTTCATCGCGGCCTATTTTTGTTTCTACATTTTCCTGAGAAAACAATTTGGACGATATGAATGTTGTCAAAATTAACACCACAAATGTACTAAAGCTTGTTCCAAGTATCTTTTTTAACATAATGTATATTCATTTTGGTTAAAACGAGGAATTCAGTTAATTATTTTAACTTAGATCAACCTCTAGCCTTCAAATTGTAATCCTTTGGTTTATCAAAACCTATCAATCCCATTAATGACATTTTGCCATTTGGAATTTCAACAAAAATCATTTTCAGAGTCGCCAAAATGCAGTTATAATTGACTAATTAGGTATGTATTTTACATCGTAAGTTTAATATAAAGGTCATTATTTTATATTTCTGGTTTAATTTAATGACCTTTGATAGCTAATTCAAACAAGCCATCACTCCACCAAACCCTCCCATTTATAATGATTATTCAAATAATTGATCACATATTCTAATCTTGATGATTGCAGCGTAGCCAATCGTTTTTTACTATCCAAAACATCTGAATATGGAGTTGCACCAAGATTATAGTTTTTGATATCGGTATCTAAGATGGCTTTAGCCATTTGGATACTCTGATCTATTTGATGGAGATTTTCTCTGTCTTTTAGAAGCTCTGAATAGATTTCTTTGACTTCTTGATTTCTTTCATTTTGGAGAATTTGAATCTTCTTTTGGGCCAATGTTTTCTCCATTTGAAATTTGTCTTGCTTGATTTGGTTGGATTTACCATCAAATACTGTCCAATTGAGACGGACACCGACATAACTAAATTGAAACCAAGAGTTTTTTTCAAAAGGGTTGAATGAATTGGCCTGTTGAAAGGTGGTAAGATTGCCATAGGCATTAAGTGTTGGACGTTTGAGCGCACTTTCACGCTTGATTCTTGCTTTTAATTCTGCGATATAATTTTCTTCTTTGAGGCTTTCGATTCCTTTGGCTGCGCTGAGGATAGGCAACTCAGGATGGATCAATTCGCTGATAGTCACACTGTCTACAGTCAATGCTTCTTCTCCGATGAGGTAGTATAGATTGTCTTTGGCTTTTTTCTGGTAGGCTGTTTCCTGTTTTAATATTCTCTCTGACTCCATGAGGTCCAACTTCGCTTTGAGATATTGATTTTGGATGATGGTTCCTGATTTTTCTTTTTCAGAAAGGAGGTCCACCACCTCTTTGTTAATCCCTCTTATTTCAGACTCGGCAAGAAAACGTTCATTTCTATAGATTAAATTGTAGTAAGAAGCTTTGATTTTATTTTTGAGTTCATCCGCTTTTTCCTTTTCAAAAATTGTCGTTGACGTTCTTTTGATGTTGATCAATTCTTTGTCATATTTGGTTGAAAAGTCGAGGATTTTTTGTTGTGCTTCTATAGAAAAAACATTATTAAACCTCCTTCCAAAAGGAACAACAGTCTCCCCTTCTTCTATACCATCCGGACCAAAACTAAAAGGTAATACACTTTCTTGCAGTTTAATATTTCCCCTCACATCGGCATTCAATGATATCTGCGGCTTCATCTTTGCCTTCAAAGCGGATTCATCAAAGTCATTGAGCAAGTTTTTGTCTTTTTCCAATCGGATTGCGTCGCTATTTTTTATTCCCATTGCTATTGCCTGCTCCAAAGTGAGATTTTGTCCAAAATGTACGAGGGATGGCAAAAGAAGAAGAATGGACAATAGATATCTTATATTTTTCATCTTGTAGTTATTTTTTAATTATCCTCTAAAAACAGCTGCTGGTTCTAATTTGGTAATCTTACGCATTCCAAAAAGGCTACCAACTACCGATATGAAAAGTGTCACACCAATTAAAGAATACAATATTTCAGGTATGAGTTGAAGTTCTAGACTGTCTTTTGTGGCGTTGATAAAAGCATTTAATAAGCCCCAAGCAATTAAAAAACCAACAATTGAATACAGTGCTGCTTGTGAAAGTATTAATTTTCTGATAGACCAATTATTGCCACCTATAGCTTTTAAAGTGCCATAATCTTTTATCCTATCACTTACTGCAGAATACATCGTAAGGCCTACGATGGCAAATCCTGTGATCACCGCAAATACAACCAAAAGTCCAAACGATGCTACAATGCCGCTATTGGTTGCAAAGTAACTGAGTGATTCACTTCTAAAGTCTTTTCCTGTTCTGGCTTTGATTCTTGGTATCTTGGAGGCAATGTTTTTGACGACAGATTCTGGGCTGTATTTTGGATCCCATTTTACTAGAAAAGCACTGGCCTGAGTAGGTGGAATATTACATAAAAAGCGAGCCCTTTCAATAGATGCAAATGCATACGAATTGCCCAATCCCTCTGTGCGATAGGTTAAGCCTCTCAATACCACTTGCTTTCCATTGAACTCAAACTTATCACCCAATTGAAGATTAGTCCCCAATTCTTTATTTTTTGAATCCAAAAAGATAGCATTAGACTCGAGCATGTTTTTCGTATCACCCTCTATAACTCTCCATGGCCCTCCTGCAAAATTAGGAGATTGAGTTCCAATAAGGTTTAAAGGCACTTTTGTTCCGTCAGGCTTTTTTAATGATCCGGCTCCATAAATCATAGGATACACGGCAGCCACACCTTCGATAGAGTAAAGGCTGCGACCTATGCGCATATCTATAAAAGGAAGATCACCAACTTGTGTGCTTTTTTCATTGACTACCCATATGTATTCTTGATTAAAAGTAGCCAAAGACACAGTGCTACCTAATAGCGACAGACATATCATGACCTGCTGACCAACTAAGAAAAGCGAAAGGATGATGCCAAAAAGGATCCCAAACATCTTGGCCTTGTCATACCATATAAATTTTAAAGCTTCTGCAAACATGGTCTTTTTATTTTAAATTGATCACACAGTCCACCCGTCCACCGATGATGAGTCCTTGTGGGTTGTCAAGGAGAATATGTACTTCTCTCACTCTTCTATCTTCCAATTCTGTACTTTGGTCTCTAAAGAGCGACTTTGTTTTAAGGTATTCACTTACAAATACCACCGCTCCACTTCCCAATTTCTCCCCGCTTGTTTGCGAAAAAATTTCTGCTTTTTGTTGCTTTTTTATCTGTTCGGCAAAAAGTTCATCTACTTCTGTCTTGGCAATAAGTGGTCCTTCTATAGCCAGTTCAATCACTTCCGATTGAGCCGTAAGATAATTGCCTTTTTTGACCATTGTTTTGAGCACCAATCCCGATAAAGGTGCTTTAATCGTTTTCTTTGCGATTAGTGTTTGCTGGTAATTGATTTCAGCTTGGATTTCTCGAAGTCTAGATTCTGATTGGCTAATCATGTTTTGAGCTTTTGACTTCTCATCAGCTATTTCTTTCCATTCATATTGGATATTGACCAATTCGTTTTCAGTTATTGCTTTACTGGCATATTGTGCTTCTGCTCTTTCTAATTTATTCTTGATGTTTTGCGCTTTTGTATTGACTGCATTTAGGGCTATTTTATTGGCTGTGATTTCTAATTTTTGACTTTCGTAAGTAGATTTAGTCTGTTTTAATTGTGCCTCTTCGATTTGGGTATCGAGTATAAATAAGGTTTGGCCTTGCTTGATGATTTGATTATCCTCCACAAGTACATCGATGATTTTACCAGATTCTCCGGCTGATATATTGGTAACACCACTGATAGGTTCTACCCTTGCCACCCCCAATACTTTATCATTCAAACCCAAGGAGTCAGCAGGGGCAGTTGAAGTCTCATCTTGGCCTGCCTTTTCGATATCCTCCTTTTTTGATCCACAAGACAGAAGAAACATCAATGAAAACAAGGTTAAAAAGGTGAATTGGTATAAATTTTTCATTTTCTTTTATTAATACGGTTATTTTAAATCTTTTACATCGATAGCGGTGACAAAGCCATTGATCACTTCTACAGCTCGATCTGCATATTTCATCAGTCGCGGGTCGTGGGTTACTACAGCCACCGCTTTGCCCTTTTGAGCTAAATCTTTGAGTTCTTTCATCACTATTTCAAATGAGCTTTTGTCCAAAGAAGCTGTAGGTTCGTCACAAAGTATGATCTTGGGGTCTGTCACCAAGGCTCTGGCGATAGCGATTCTCTGTTGCTGACCACCTGAGAGTTGTCTTGGTAGATTAGACCTCCTATCTGTCATGCCTACTTTCTCTAAGGCTTGATCAACTTTTATTTTGCGCTCTGCTCGGCTTACTCCTTGAAGTTTCAACGGCAAAGCCACATTCTCTGCTGCAGTGAGGGGTGCTAAAAGGTTAAATTGCTGAAAAACAAATCCTATAGTGTGTAATCTAAGTTTGGCCATTTGATTGGCTGAAAATGTATTGACCTTTTTGCCGTCTACCTCCAACTCGCCAAAAGTAGGATTGATCACACAGCCCAATAATGACAAAAGTGTGGTCTTACCCGAGCCTGATGGTCCGATGATGAGCAATAGTTCTCCACTATGCAAGTCGAGGTCAGTGGGCTGGAGTGCTGTGATGGTCTGATCACCCGATTTATATTCCTTACCCGCTTTAGAAAGCGTCGCTACAATTGCCATAATATTGATTTTTTCTAATGTTGGTACAATTATAATGATATAATAATAATTTTATAAAATGGTTTACCGATTGTTATAAAAACATAATATTATTTCATTTGTTAACATACTACATTAATTTTGTATTGGTCAAACACCACTCTTGGCCCATATTATAAACTCACAAACAAGCATGTCGTCAAAATCAAGTAATAAATTAGTAGAATTGGTCAATTTATGGGACCACTACGCTAAGCATGCTGAGGATTTGGATATTCATGATTTTTGTATCAAATATCTATCCGAATTTCATCAAAAGGAAGAACACGAATCAGACAATTATGGCATGCCTGTACAAAGCCAAATGGCGAGTTTGCTCTTACGAATGGGCAAGTATGCCACCCATTACAGTAAAAAAGCCTTAAAAGACTCCGCACTGAACAACACCGAAGACTGGTTTTACCTCATCGGACTCATCGACGACAAAACCCCAAAAAAGAGTGAATACATCCACGGAATGCTCTCCGAATTTCCATCAGGCATCGAAGTCATCAATCGTTTATTAAAATTAGGGATGATAGAAGAAATAGCTGACCCAACAGACAAGCGATCTAAAAGAATAAAAATCACACAAACAGGTTTAGGCTTGCTTTATGCCACCTTACCCAAAATGAATAAAATTGGCGACATGGCTTTTGATAAGTTGGATACCATCGAAAAATCCATCTTGCTCAATCTACTTAAAAAACTAGAAACTCACCATAATATGCATTATAAGGAGGTGAAGGAGTTGGGGTTTGAGGGGGCGTATGGGGTGTTGGTTGGGAGTGGGGTGACGGAGTAAAGTTAAATTTTGGTTTATCGATTCAGCTTAAATATAGCTTTTTGTAACACATAAAAAACATGAAACAAGAGAGTGCATTTTTAAAAGTTACTTCTAAGCCCTGATTTTAAGGTCTTTGCCGTTATTGCCTAGGCCATAGTTGGCACATACGTTTTTGAGATCATTAATGAGTGTTTTGGTTTGTTTTTTAAAATTTAATGTTCCGTTCATATATTAGTGTTTTAACTCACCCCCGACCCCTCTCTTGAAAAAGAGGGGAGAGTGATTGTTCTTTGCTATTTTACGTTCTACCATGTATTCAAACTATTATCTCTAGCTTTAATCATTAATTTCCTGTCTAAACTCGAAGCATGCT
>JALHLK010000002.1:0-179198 GCA_022844565.1 Saprospiraceae bacterium | reverse complement strand
CCCCTCTCTTGAAAAAGAGGGGAGAGTGATTGTTCTTTGCTATTTTACGTTCTACCATGTATTCAAACTATTATCTCTAGCTTTAATCATTAATTTCCTGTCTAAACTCGAAGCATGCTCCCTTCCTTGTTTAGGGAAGGGGTCGGGGGTTGGGTCAAAATTTGGTATTTTAACTCACCCCCAGCCCCTCTCTTGAAAAAGAGGGGAGAGTGATTGTTCTTTGCTATTTTACGTTCTACCATGTATTCAAACTATTATCTCTAGCTTTAATCATTAATTTCCTGTCTAAACTCGAAGCATGCTCCCTTCCTTGTTTAGGGAAGGTGTTGGGGATTGGGT
Organism: Saprospiraceae bacterium; assembly: GCA_022844565.1. Classification (GTDB taxonomy): domain Bacteria; phylum Bacteroidota; class Bacteroidia; order Chitinophagales; family Saprospiraceae; genus JADKBO01. Next base: position 178,859 of record JALHLK010000002.1, on the reverse strand, counting down.
CAAAATTTGGTATTTTAACTCACCCCCGGCCCCTCTCTTGAAAAAGAGGGGAGAGAGATTGTTCCTAGATTTTTTGCTTTCTACCATTTATTTAAACCTTTATCTCTTGCTTTATCCATTAATTTTCTGTCTCAACCCGAAGCTTCTCCCCTTCCTTGTTTAGGGAAGGTGTTGGGGGTTGGGTCAAAATTTGGTATTTTAACTCACCCCCGGCCCCTCTCTTGAAAAAGAGGGGAGAATGATTGTTCTTTGCTATTTTACGTTCTACCATGTATTCAAACTATTATCTCTAGCTTTAATCATTAATTTCCTCTCTAAACTCGAAGAATGCTCCCTTCCTTGTTTAGGGAAGGGGTCGGGGGTTGGGTCAAGAATTGATATTTTAACTCACCCCCGGCCCCTCTCTTGAAAAAGAGGGGAGAGAGATTGCTCTTTGGTTTCTACTATTTATTTAAACTTTTATCTTTTGCTTTAATCATTAATTTCCCTTTCTAAACCCGAAGCATTCTCCCCTTCCTTGTTTAGGGAAGGTGTTGGGGATTGGGTCAAAATTTGGTATTTTAACTCACCCCCAGCCCCTCTCTTTAAAAAGAGGGGAGAGATTGTTCCTAGATTTTTTGCTTTCTACCATTTATTTAAACCATAATCTCTTGTTTTATCCATTAATTTTCTGTCTCAACCCGAAGCACCTCCCCTTACTTGTTTAGGAAAGGGGTTGTGGGTTGGGTCAAAATTCGGTATTTTAACTCACCCCCGGCCCCTCTCTTGAAAAAGAGGGGAGAGAGATTGCTCTTTGGTTTCTACTATTTATTTAAACCTTAATCTCTTGCTTTATCCATTAATTTTCTGTCTCAACCCGAAGCTCCTCCCCTTTCATGTTTAGGGAAGGGGTCGGGGGTTGGGTCAAAATTCGGTATTTTAACTTACCCCCGGCCCCTCTCTTTCAAAGAGGGGAGAGCATTCCTTTTTCGTTATTTGGTGGTAATCTCCGCATATAAATATGGGTGCAATACAAGACAATTTGTATAAGGTTCAAAACTTCAATTTAATAACCACTCAATTCAATGAGTTATGTGATTAGTTAAAAATTCTCCTATCTTCCTTTCCACTTCTTCCCACTTATATAAAACCTCATCATTTGTAAATCTCAATACTCGATACCCCAATGCTTTAATATCATTTTCCCTTAGAATATCATACTCCTGCTGTATCAGATGTATACCCCCATCAATTTCTATAATCAACTTATGTTCACAATTATGAAAATCAGAGATGTAGTAGAGCTTATTGCCCATTATTTCACTATGTTGTATTAAAAACTGCCTATTTATCTTCAAACCAAACAATCTCCTCCCCCTCACTTTTTTCCAAAAGTAACTTTCCGCTTCTGTCGGATTTTTCCGGTGTCCTCTTGCTAAATCCCTTGTTTCGTAGTATCTCATTTCTCTTCTATTTATCCTCATGCTTCCCCCCTACCCTTGAGAAGGGAAGGGGCCGGGGTATGGGTTCAATGTGTCAATCATCAAAGTAATCTCCCTTAATAATACTGTTATCTTGATCCCACCATGCTTTAGATAAAGACAAATGCGTGTACCCTAGTTTACACAAATGCAAAACAGCAGGAAATTTTACTCTCGAATCTTCATTGAATATCATAGGTTATTTTTAGATAAAAATTTATACAATTATTAGACTTTTTAATCTCCTCAAAAGCCAAAATGGATTTCCTACTACAAATATAAAAAAATGTTTGGCAACTACTTTAAGCAAATGAAACTAGTCTATTTTTAGTAATTTTCAGTTTAACTCCAACAATAATCAACCAGAAGATAGAAAAATTGTAGAATTGGCTCGTACTTCTATTCTTATGAACCGCTTTTCTTAATCTATGGTCATTAATTTAAATTGATGTTTAAATATTTAATTAAAAGTCATTTTTTTGTAAAGCTATCTTTTTACTCAATTTAGGTCCTCTCCTCCATTTAGAGCAATCCTTTTCTGTTTTACTGTTATTAGCAAATAAATGAGACAAAAGCTAAAATCACAAATTTTAATCTATTCATATAAATAGCAAATTTCCACACTTCATTGATTGTTTTGTGCGCTTCGATAATTAAAATTTCTTTTAACTACCAAGGACAAATAATTTTGTTCCGTAATCAAAAATTGACGTTAAAAACAAATGCACCAAATACGTACCATAATAAAAACTGAAAATCTAGATAATCATCATGCCCATTCATTTCCGAATATTTGTCCCTCATGCGGATTTGAAGATTCTGGAAAATACTGTTCTCACTGCGGAGGTCTGATTCAAGATTACAAAATTTGTGCTACTTCATTGATTAAAAGTATAATAGAGTGGGAAGACAAAGTGATGTATACAACGAAGCAATTGATATTTGAACCCATTGTTTTTATTACTAGCTATCTGAATGGAAACAGATCAAAATCATATATTCCTTTCAAATACTTCTTCTTCTGCTTTGGATTATACCTCTTCATTTATCAGATTTTTGGAATCAACAATATTGTAAATGAAAATACGAATCAATACCTATTAGATAATTCTCAAAGTGAGCACATATTTAACTCGATCATTGGAAAATTTGGAAAATTTTTGACCATATTGTTCATACCTTTTTATTTGTTAGCTTGCAAAATAGTATTTAGGAAGTCAGCTTATAATAATGCGGAAATTGCGACCGCCATAACTTTTATGTTAGGCCTTCTAATGTTGATCCAGTCTGTGCTTTGTCTTATTACAGCTGCTTTTCCACCTTTCTACATATTAAAAACATGGCTTACAATTTTTTCAGAATTGTATATTCTATATATTCTTTCTTTAAAATTTTTCAACAATTCATGGTTTCATGCTACATGGAAAACAGGGTTAATTGGTGTATTTGTAATGTTCTGCATTAAGTTTTCAATTATCCTGATTGATGTCCTAGTTCAAATGAAGTATGGTTTTAGCTAATTAAAAAAATAAACATTTCATAAAATGACTTTTAAAAGTATCTTTTTCTTACTATTAATTTGCATTTCAGTATCCTGCGTTTCTTCCAAAAAATACAAAACTTTACAAGCAATTCATCTAAATACATCTATAGAACTTGAAGAAGCGAAGTCGCGTATCAGTTTTCTTGACGGTCATTTTTCTTTAGCAATTGATACCATCAACATGCTTAATTTACAGGCTAACTTGAAGGAAGAAAAAATTCTTAGTCTTAAAAATGAAGTATTGTTAAAAGAAGAAAACATCAATAACATTAAACAATTTCTAGAAAAAGAGAAAGAGTGGAATGAATATTTGATTTCTAAAAATGAGGACTTGTTGAAAACCAATAAGAGTTATGGAGAATTAACAAAAAATCTTGTGGAAAATCTAGAAAATCAAAATCTGAGGGTATTGAACTTAGCATTGGCCTTAGAGAAAAGTGACACATCCAAAGTCGCACAAGTACGTAAATCAAAACGTGAATTGACAGATCAAAAATATAAAAAGGCTTTAGAAAAGCTTGGATTTGTTTTTAATTAGAAATTAATAAATCTTTAATAATAAATTGAATTTTAATAAAATGAATAAAAATAGTAATAGTACCTGGCATTCCACGAATACAAAAAATCAATTTGATTTTAATAAATTCTATACATTGAAATTTTTATTCATTTTTATCATAAGTATGTTTTTATACTCATGTGCAAAAGAAGAAAGCGAAATAAAAAACGATTCTAAGCAAGATGCTAAAGTTGCTTCGGTTAGCCTAATTGTTTCGAAACCAGCTGGTAATTTCTGGATGTATGAGTCAGAACCATTACTTTTGAAAGCGGAAGTGAAAGATTCTAAAGGATTAGTTATACCTAACTTTAAAGGGAAAATTCAGTTTTTAGCCAATAACAAAGAGCTTTCTTCTGAAAAATATGTTTTTGATGAAGAAGGTAAATTCAATTTCATCGCAGTTGCTGATGGAGTGTCAAGTGCATTATCAGGTGATTACATTGCAGAAAATCCTGAAAAGTTGCTCGATGAAATTACGGTTGCCAATAAGTTTTATGAAAAGTATGGTGTTTTATATACGCTAGTTGACTCAAAACTTCAGCTTTCAGTTAAAGGAAAAGACAAAACTGGATTAGAAGTACCTGTTAAAAATAATTTGAAAATTTCTTTCGGAGGAGAAAACATAAATTTAGAAGAATATACTTTCACAAAGCCTGGAAAATTAAAAATTATTGCTTCTGCATATGGCAAACAAAAAGAAATTACATTTGAGGTAAGGCAGCAACGTAATTTTGAATTAGTTCGCATACCGGTTATTTTTCATTTTTGTCTTCCAAGTCCATATACTCATCCCGTAACTAAGACCACCAATGCTCAAAATATAGAAAAAGCAATATTGCAACTCAAAAGTGGGGAAAAACTGGCACAATTGAATGCTATGTTTCGAAACAAATTTCTCAGTAATTCAAACGAACTTGACCCAAATGCTTCAGATTCATTTATAGAGTTTTATCTAGCTGACAAAGATCCAAAAGGTAATGTCTTGAAAGAAATAGGTGTAAACCGTATGAATCTTCAGAGACCCTACGTGCCACTTACCGAACCATATGTGTATAATGAAGCCCAAAGACTCTATGAAGTTGCCCTCGAACAACAACTTGCATCTTGGAAAACAACTTCGTATTTAAACATTGTAGTGGAAAATTTTGGCAATTTTGGTTATGCAGGGATCGCAAAGATGTCGATGATGGACAACAATAGAAAACACCTTATCCCTAACGAATATAACTCACTGCCAGTCATAAATATGAAATCTGAGCAATTAGCATGGGGCAGCATAAACACTCGATGGTTTAATGACCACGTAAGACTCAATGGTGCTCAACTTGTCCTTACAGAATCCGAAGCAGTTGATGGCAAATTAATAAAAAACAGTGTATTAACTCATGAAATTGGTCATGCGCTCGGCTTACAACACACGTTCGGGCTAAATGAAAATTGTGCAGATAGCTATCATTCAGATGGTTTACACGACACGCCTAGACAAATAAGTGCAGATTATTTTACAAGTTGTGATGGTGTCAAATTTTTTCAAAGAAATCTTATGAATTACATCAATGTAGAATCACGTGGATCATTTACTTATGATCAAGTAACAATGATGCGTGCAAGGATAGAAGCCTCTTTTAATTTACCAACTCCCCGGAATAAAGGTAGTAATGGGGGCCGAGAAAGCGGAGTAAATAACGGTCATTTATTTTCAATTGTGGATTAGGTTGCCGACTTTATACCGATTATAGATTCAATATAGGCCAATCTTCATTTCATTCCAATTGTACTATTTTCAAACTACTTCAGTATAAACCAATCTAAAATTATAAAATAGTTTGGACTATTCTATAATCCCAAATTGGTCATTAGAACTTTGTCATGAGGGGTTAAAGTGCAATAAAATAAGCCATTTTACCGACTGAGGCATAGCATTGCTATGGTAAAGGAGGAAAATGGAGTGAAACGCCTTATTTTGAAGCATTTTAACTCCGCAATAAATTTTCTAATGACTAATTTGGGATAATAAGATCTGGCATTTTATATTACTCTTTTTGATCCTTTATTACTACGAATGAGCAAGTTTGCAACCCACTACAGCAAAAAAGCTATAAAGGACTCTGGTCTTAAGAATACACAAGATTGGTTTTACCTCATAGGTCTCATCGATGGCAAAACACCAAAAAAGAGTGAACATATACATAAAATGTTATCTGAGTTTCCTAAAGGCGTGTGTGCAACCATCCTTTTAAATGTTTTCGATTTGGTTTTCCCTTTCAATGGCGTTAGAGGGTAAAATTGAATGTTTTCGATTTGGTTTTCCCTCTTAAGGGGGTTAGTGGGTAAAAATCAAAAACATTTTTCTACAATTTGGTGAACGATTATCAAATTGATAAAACACATTCATTCAACAATTCTTCCCCCAAATTCAATATTATTCCCTTCTACACATTATTTTTGCTAGACGAGATATTCAAAATATAAAACTATGAAACATATAATCGTTAAATCAATATTTGTGCTTCTTGGCCTATCCGCTTTCTTACAATGTAAAGAAAAATCTGTTGTAGAAACAGCCTTCAATCCTAAGTTTAAACTGATTGCTGCAGATAAAATTAAGTTTAACTCATTTGTAGATTGCAACATGGCAGAAGCTTGGGTAGGTGATACTTTTAGGATTTTTCCAGGTAAATATGGGGAAGATCCTGTTTGGGGTGAAGCTAGAGAACTGAAATATGCAGATGGTAGCAATGCTGAAGAGGTATTTATGAGCCCTGCGGAAAATTTTCATGATCCGATTATGCCTAAAAATGTGCCTCCAGGTCAAAAAGGGTTGCATGGTGCTGTATGGTTTGAGACGGTCTATCAAGACCCAAAGGAGGTATCAGGTAAAACACTTTATGGAATCTATCATAATGAAAACTACCCAGAAACGCTGCCTTACGACAGTATAACGGGCGAAGGGTATAAGAATAAAAGCTGGCCTCAAGGTCTGAGAGGTCCAGAAAGTGTGGCCGCAGTACCTCGAATTGGCGTCATGAAGTCTGTTGATGGTGGCAAAAGCTGGGAGAATAAGGGTATATTTATTGAAAATCTATATGAACGAACGACGCTTAGACCTTTTAATACGTCCAATACTTTTGCGGGTGGAGTAGGGGACCCATCGGCAGTGGCAAGTGGCGATCATTTGTATTTGTTTTATGGAGAATATGGCTACCCTGGTGTTTTTGACGAAAAGACGTATGACCCAAAAGTGGAGTGGTCAGGTCAATGTATCAGTGTCGCACGCATTGCTTTGAAGGATCTTGACAATCCCGTAGGTAAGGCTAAAAGGTGGGATGGCAAAGGATTTAATGCACAATCAAATGGTATCGGCCAGCCTATTCCGTCTCTTCAAATTCCGCTTGAAGAAGGAGGTGGTCCAGCTTCTGCTGCAGCAGGAGGATTTAATTGGGGGCCATCCGTGAGTTGGAATACACATCTGGACTGTTGGGTAATGGTTTATGGCAGGGTAGTTGGCCCATCGTGGATTGGTAGTCAAGTTTTTATATCATTCAATAGACATAAAGATCTAGGTGTAGGAAAGAATTCACAAGACTGGACCAAACCTCAGTTGCTTTTCGAAAAGCCGGGTTACACGCTGTGGTATCCATCTCTACAGCCACTCAATACAGAAGAAGATATCAAGAACAAATACACTTGTCTAAGATTAGGAAAACGAGCTCGCTTTTTTGTAAAACGAATTAAACCTTATGATGATTCTTATGCGTCGGAGCATATTATTGAGTTTGAGAAGTGAGCGTTTTAGAAGTGATGACAAAGCTTTTTTAGCTATTAAAATTAGATCTCCCCTTATAAACCACATGCATAGCTACCACATGTGGAAAACTAATACATGCTATAAAGATGAAAAAAAGACCCCATTGGCTATAATCATATACCATATCTTGTGAAGGCCATAAGAAATAAAAGGCAGCCATCAAAAACCATGCTCCCCCGTGGAATGGCAAAGAGTGAAGCCATATATGCTTATGACTAAGTTTTAAATGAGCCTGAATGTGCTGCCAACTTGTAAGGCTGTGTTGACCTATGAAGTAAAGTCCGAAAGCATAAAGTAGCGGGATGTAACTGGCCAACATGAGCCAAATCACCGTTAGCATCAGCGGGAATTTTTTTCGTATTACTGCCCATAGTAACCACGGTAGCATAGCCCATACAGGACACGATATAGGTAGTGATAATTGTCCCATGGTAGCTAAAATGGCATTTGTCTCCGTGATGTGGGTACCAAGCAGATAAAATAATACAGAAGTGCCCCATAACATGGCAATCAAGGGTGAAAATTGCCATTGGTCACCGTCTGCCTGTCCAAAATGCCAAGCTGAATATCCAATAAAGATAGTCAAAGCTAGTGGAGGGATAAAATACCAAATCATTCCCATCAGTGCAAATAAAAGGAGATACTTTACGATGAATAAAGGCGCTTTCTTGAAATCCCATTTGCCAGTCTCTAGCAGGTGATCTACGGCACCATGGGGTATTCCAACGGAGATTAAGCCAACGAAAAAGATACCGTTTGCAATATTGGTTTGCAAAGGAGATTTATTTCCCAAAACTATCAAAAAGATGGTCAAAATTGTGAGTATCAACGGCTGAAACCATGAATATCGGATGGTTTTATGGAATAAGGCTGTTAAAAATGGCGCCCACGGCAATTGATAAAAGATGGATATATCTTCTTTGATATTTGTTTTTTCGTCGAGAAACTTTAAAATCTTTTTTATCTCCACATTCCTTAGAAGTTCGACAAAAATATGTTTTCCCTGACCAGGACGATTTTTTAAAATATCCAAAAGCAAGGAATCATAAAATGCAAATCGTCCAATAAATTTTTTTTCATGAAGTGAATTAAGAAGCTCTAGATTTTCTCCTTTCTGTATCGAAGCAACTACTGCCTTTGCATGATAGTACATATTTTTGAAAGCGTAACCTGTACTTGGTTTAATGTGATAATTCTTTGCTCCTAAAGTTACTACACCTGGCGTAATATCATAGGCAATTTTAGTGTTACTCATTGGAATGCACCCTTGTTCTACATCGGTTACGGTGTGTTTTCCAAAATGATGAGCTATGTACTTTTTAAGTAATAATTCTGCATCACCAACTTTAATGACTTCTGCCCCAAATCGCGTCACTTCTACTAATGCTTTATTTGGTGTAAAAGGTAGGACATACACAAATTGGGTAAATCCTTGTTGCTCGATTTCAAAATCCATAAAACGAAATGTGTGTGGCTGAAGAATTTCGGATTCTGTTTCTATCATCCAACCGACAAAACTTTGATAAAGATGTACCTCTCCACGAATTGGTGGTTGGTATATGGGTGTGCGAGAATCAAAGATTTTTTTGCCTCTGATCTTTAGGCCATCTGCAATAATGTACAGCCCTTCCTCATCTTTATTTATATTTTCTACGGTAGCAATTAGCCTTTGAAGACCCAATTGATCAACCAGTTTATTTAATTCTTGATATAAATCAATACTTGAGACATGATTGTACTTTAGGGGTAAGATGCTTATTGCTGAATGATCAGAAAGGTTGACCGCGTCCCAAGAATAGGAAATGAGGCTTTTTAAGTCTTGACAAATTGGATCTCCTTCTTCAGCCCAAAAACAAAATGTCTTGTCTCGACTGGTTTTCATAACCTGATCTACCAATAGCACTTTGGTTTCTTTTAGCAGATTTTTTCTGTAAAGTTCTAAAAGTAATAAAGAAGCCGAAGCACCCGTTCCACAGAAAATGTAATCATATTTTAGGGTAGTTACATATCTATCTGAGGGCATATGCTCTTGCAAAATAATGAAGCTTTAAATTTTTAAGAACCTGTTTCTTAATCAAAATCAAGCGGTCTATATTATTCTGACTTACTTAGGAGCTGTAAAGAAATAACATATACATTTTGACTTGTTTTTTTGCTTTTTTTCGTCGTTATAAATTCGTCAAGTAGCTAAGGCTATTCTCCTCATTTATGCCTCGAAAAAAACCAAAACTACTTCGTCAAATTTGTACACTTTATTTCTTTACAGTTCCTTAAATTTCAATTATTAATGAAACACTTCAATAAGTAATGTCCTTAAAGATAAAATTGTTCAAATGGTTGCTTCGGTATATGGCTAATTAAAGGTAATTTACCACTTAGTGTAGATTTGTCTTTGTTTCTTTTTTGGCTTTTACTTACACAAAATTATCAATTAGGAATCTTTTCAAAATGATGTAGCACAAAAGCATTTTTTTCATTGTTGGTCATATTATCTGATGATTCTATTTCTATTTTTATGTCTTTAAAATGCAGGTCTTTTTTTAAATAATTATGGAGCTCATTTTTTGCATTTGTAGGGCCAAATAGTAAGACATGATCATACTTCAAAATTTTTGTCGCAATCTCTTTGCAAAAAGCTTCGTGCATTTGTTGCTCTTTATTATGCATTAGTTTTTCGCCTTTGTGGGCAGCTTCATTTTTGACCCCAAATGTAAATTTTGAAACAATTGTTTCGTTTTCTTTGGAAGATTCTGGATCGATAAGGTTAGCTTCTGAATGATCCATCCAAATACCTATCCGTTTTTTAGCTATCATTTTTTTTAATTTTTAGGTAATAATTACTGAACCGAAATTCCGCCATCGATCACGTGAATCGAACCTGTGATGTACTGACTATCATCACTAGCTAGAAATAAAACCAATTTTGCTATTTCTACAGGTTCTGCATATCGTCCTAGTGGTATCATGGCTTCAAATTGTTTTTTGACCTCTTCACCGTGGCCTACAGAGGCGCTTTCTTCGATAGATCGCATCATCCTGTTGTTTACGGGAGCTGGATGAATTGAATTTACCCTGATTTTTTGTGGAGCTGCCTCGATTGCGGTAGTTCTCATGATTCCGACCACTGCATGTTTACTTGTAACATAGGCGCTCAGGCCAGCAAAACCGATTAGACCGGCAACTGAAGAGTTCATAATGATGCTGCCGCCTTCATTCATTTGCTGCAGCACATATTTGTTACCCAACCAAGTACCTTTTACATTGACCGCAATAACTTTATCAAACTCATCCTCAGGGTAATCCACTAAAGGCCTAACGACACCCTCGATACCTGCGTTATTAAAGAAGATATCAATTTTTCCAAATTCTTTTACTGTCTCATTAACGTACTTTTCTACGTCTTTCGACTTTGAGACATCGGCAACGCAATATTTGACATACTTACTTTTCAAAGCTTCTACCGCTTCTTTCAAGCCATCTTCCAAAAGGTCAACCAACATGACTTTGGCTCCTTCTTCCAAGAATAGCTCTGCTGTAATTTTGCCTATGCTTCCCGCTCCACCCGTGATAATGGCGACTTTATTTTCTAATTTTTTCATTCTTTATTGTTTTAATGGTTTTTACTTTTTCCTAACATAGATTCTAATACCGACTTTAGTTTTGCTGTTGATCCAGATATGGCTAATTCGATTGTATCGCCTTGATCTACTACGGAGATTGGTTTTTTTCCCTCAATCCGTGCTTCTAGTAGGCACCGGATCGCATTCACACCTTCCTTTTTACCATTTTCATCAGAGATATGCGCTTCGATTCTGCTAATCTCATTCTGAAATCTCTTAAGCTCATGCATGATTTTAGTAGTAAAATATGCTTCATATCTTTCTTTGCCTTCGATGGTCTTATCTGTGTTAAATTGTATTATCATGAGGTTATTTATACTTTTTCAAGAATATTTTTCCTTTCATTATATTCGTCGACATTTATTTCGCCAGCAGCAAATCTTCTTTTCAAAATATCTGCGGGTGACTCTCTTCTTGATTTTTGACCTGGTATGGTATATGGTGTTGCGAATATCCAGACGAGTAGGATCATCCACATAAACCACCAAAAGAGGTGCATACCGCCAAAATGATAACCTTCATACATGTTCATATCTATTTATTTTAATGTTTGTGAGTTGAAGCTGATAATTCTTCACAAATTTCAGCACAATTGTTACAAGTTTCAGCACATATTTTGCAAGACTCGTGGTGGGCCGCGTGCTTTGCACATTCTAATGAACACGCTCTGCAGATTTTTGCACAAAGTGTGTGAAGGTCGTGAGCAAATTGTGATCCTCTTGCCTCAAATCTTGCACATAGAGCACAGATGTCCGCACAGTCACGACATAATATGATACAGGTTTTGTTGCCTGCAGCGATACAATCAGTGATGCATCTTTCGCATGCGATCAAGCATTCTAAACATACATCAGTACAGTTTTTTGATTCTTTCATTATAATTTTTTAAAGATAAAGACTTAAATACTTCTACAAAAGTGCTGACAATTTGCGTCTCAATCATTACACAATTATTCAAAAAAATTGTATTATTAAAATTATTCGTAAAAAAACGAACTACCTTAAAAAACTATTCGTATATTTGCGAAAGAATTTCATAAACATGATAGTAGAAACTAAAAAATACACAGAAAAACAAGAGCTTATAGCTTTGTATGCCAATGCCATAGCCCACCCAGTAAGAGTAGCCATACTCGATTTACTGGCTTCGCAAGCTTGTTGTTATCACGGTGATATGGCAGAGGAACTACCTATAGCCAATAGCACTTTGTCTCAACATCTCAAGGTGCTCAAAGATGCAGGTCTTATACAAGGTGACATCAATCCACCGAAGACTAAGTATTGTATCCATCAAGAAAATTATGCTTTTGCAGAAGAATTATTAAGTGATTTTTTCAAAGGACATTTAGCGTCTTCTTGTGGTGAAAAAGGAAGTTGTAATTAATCATTGGATTTAAAGATATAGAAAATCAATATGTCAAACAAAGAATCAAAGTCAATAGGATTTTTTGAAAAGTATCTTACCATTTGGGTGGCACTTTGTATTGGTGCGGGTATACTTCTTGGGAATGTAGCGGGTGATAGCATGGACGCACTCAGCAAAATGGAATTGTACAAAGTCAATCTGCCTATTGCCATATTGATCTGGCTCATGATTTATCCAATGATGCTACAAATAGACTTTAGCAGCCTTAGGAACATAGGTAAACGACCAAAAGGGATTATTCTTACTGTAGTGGTAAATTGGATTATCAAACCTTTTACCATGGCATTTTTTGCATGGATATTTTTTACAAAGTTGTATGGAGCTTGGATAGATCCTGCTCAAGCCGATGAATATATAGCAGGTGCGATCATCTTAGGTGCGGCACCTTGTACGGCTATGGTATTTGTATGGTCATACCTTACCAATGGTGACCCCAACTATACATTAGTACAAGTTTCGGTCAATGATTTGATCATCCTTGTCGCTTTTGTGCCATTAGTTGGATTTTTATTAGGCATAACAGATATTGACATACCTTACAATACCCTCATTAGTAGTGTGATAATATTTGTGGTTATTCCGTTAGTTGGTGGATGGCTTTCACAAGTAATACTGGTTAGAAATCGGGGTAGAGCTTGGTTTGAGAATCCTTTTATACCAAAATTTAAACCTGTCTCGATCATAGCATTGTTAGCGACGCTGATTTTACTTTTCGCTTTCCAAGGCCAAAACATCATCCAGAACCCGCTAATCATTTTATTAGTTGCTATACCTTTGATTTTACAGACCTATTTCATATTTTTTATCACGTGGTTTGTTGGTAAAAAGCTCAATCTACCTCATCCTATCTGCGCACCAGCAGCTATGATTGGTGCGAGTAACTTTTTTGAACTAGCCGTGGCTGTGGCAATTGCACTTTTCGGATTACAATCACCAGCGGCATTGGTAACTGTAGTGGGGGTGTTGGTAGAAGTGCCAATCATGCTGTCATTGGTAGCTTTTGCCAACAAATGGAAATATTAATGTAAATGATTGTCAAGTAAATTTAAAAATTATTAAAATGCATTCTGACCTAATCAAAACAATTTCTAATTTTTCTGCAAATAACATTTCCCAAGATCGGAAGGATGTTTTGATTCCTTTTATTGATTATTTGAAGAAAAAAATACAAAATGGAGAAACGATAAGGCTTAATTTCATCTGCACACACAATTCGCGAAGAAGTCACATATCTCAAATTTGGGCACAGACGATGGCATATCATTTTGGGGTAAAAGACCTGTTTTGCTATTCTGGAGGTACAGAAGCGACGGCCATGTTTCCAAAAGTGGCCGAAACATTAGCAGGTCAAGGGTTTGAAATCCTTCAACTATCTGAGGTACCCAATCCTGTCTATGCTGTAAAATTTGACACAGATGCGCCTCCTGTGATTTGTTTTTCTAAAGCATACAGCCATGCGTTTAACCCAAAGTCCCATTATGTAGCGATTGTTACTTGCAACAGTGCAGACGAAGCTTGTCCAATTGTTTTCGGGGCTGAGGCAAGATTTCCAGTGAAGTATGACGACCCTAAAGCATTTGACAATACTGAACTCATGGATGCCAAATACATAGAACGAAGCCTTCAGATAGGAGCGGAAATGTGGTATATATTCAGTACGATCAATGACCACCCTAAGTGACAAAAAAGCAAAATTTAATTTTCTTAAAATAATTCTTTTTAAACAAAAAAATACAAATCATGCAAACAGAAAGTGAAATAAAAGAAATGGTAAGGCAGAAATACAGCGAAATTGCCTTACAAGACAAAGCGACCAATGCATCATCTTGTTGTGGAGCAGGGGGTTGTAGTACAGAAGTCTACAACATTATGAGTGAAGATTATGACACATTAGAAGGCTATACTGAAGATGCAGACCTTGGATTGGGTTGTGGTCTTCCTACCGTATTTGCCAAAATCAAGGAAGGTGATACGGTCATAGATTTGGGAAGTGGTGCAGGTAACGATTGTTTCGTAGCAAGGGCTGAGACAGGACCTAATGGCAAAGTAATCGGTGTTGACTTTACGCCAGCTATGATCGAAAAGGCAAGAGAAAATGCAGACAAGCTGGGCTTTAATAATGTAGAGTTTCGTCAAGGGGATATAGAAAATATGCCTGTTGGAGGAAATATGGCAGATGTCGTAGTGAGTAATTGTGTGCTTAATCTGGTACCCAATAAAAAGGCAGTTTTTGCTGATATCTACCGAGTTCTAAAACCAGGAGGACATTTTAGTATTTCTGACATTGTCCTTACAGGCATTCTTCCAGAAAAATTGCAACAGGCTGCCGAAATGTATGCTGGTTGTGTTTCTGGGGCTATTCAGATGGATCAATATTTGGGTTTAATCCACGAAGCAGGTTTTAAGAATGTGACTGTACAGAAGAATAAACCAATTATTGTACCGGAGGATATATTGGTCAATTATCTTAATCAAGAGGAAGTTAAACAATACCTAGCCTTAGAAACATCGATCAGAAGTATCACCGTTTATGCTGAGAAAGGAGATAAAGCTGCAGGTTGTGCTCCAGGAAGTGGATGTTGTTAAATTAAATATATCGATTGCCACGGATTTTAAATCTGTGGCAATCGATTATTCGTTATTTTAAGAAGCTTCAAAATCGATATTCTTAATAATGTTGTTAAGTTAAACATCAATTCTGGCCAAGTTTTTTTAAAAATCTAAAATGGGAGTTTATAGCTTCGAACCAACTAACGTTTTTATAATTTATCTTGTATTCAGGGGCTAATACAGCTATAAATTTAGATATTTTAGGGTAATGAATGTGGCTTATGTTAGGAAATAAATGATGTGCCACATGTGCGTTAAAACCTCCAAAAACAAAATTTGCCCACTTTTCCTCTGCATGATAGTCCAATGAAGATGCAATTTGATGACCTGCCCAACTGTATTCTAAATACCCATTATCATCAACGCGACTAAAAATTGTTAAGTCTGAAAAATGTGAAGGTATTAAACCAAATATAAATAAAGATGATGAAGCAAAATGCATAACCAAAAAACCAACCATTACCTCGATCCAGGTAAAATTGGTGAACAGAATTGGTATGCCAATAAAAATGAAAAGATAAATTACTTTGGCTATATAGAAGAGTATAATTTCAGAAGTAGGATGTTTTATGTTTTCTAAATTTGCTAATTGTTTTTTGTCTAAAATTATAAAATCTTTATAAAAGGTCCAATGTAAGGTGTAGAATAAATATAAAAAAGGAGCATAAATCCATTGAAATTTATGATACCAACTTACCTCTTTAAAAATTGAAAGTCGAATAATTTGATTATCATCAATATCTGCGTCACAATTATCTACATTAGGGAAAAGGTGATGAGACTCTACATGTCTTAGTTGCCAAAGGTAGGCATTTGCACCTAATAAATTGAAAATTATATAATGAATAACCTTGTTGGCAGTTGCATTTCTAAAAAGAGATTTGTGAGCTGCATCGTGAGAAATATTAAGACCCAAAAGAATCCCTGAAACACCCACTGCAGCCCAAACAAATAATATTTTTGGATACGTCAGTTCTGAAAATATTAAATAAAAGTATAAGTAAATTAAAGACAATGAATAAAAAGCCCCTTTTATATATACGGCCTTTGTCGCATATCCGTTGTAATTATGCTCTTCCAAGTAATTTGTAACTTGCTCCTTTAAAGTAGTATAGAACTTGTCATCTTTGAGTTCTTCTCGAAATTTTATAGTTTTTTTATTTTTCAATTTCTACTTATTTAATGTCCAGAATAGGAAGTTAAAATTGGGGGTCTTGGAGGAATCGTACCTAAATCGTTGAGGTGTTTAAAGTGAGAAACAATACCATGTTCCCAAGATGTTACCTTATGTTCAATATTAAATTGTTGTGCTGTGGTCGATATTATTTTTGAAACCTCCACATAATGAACATGGCATACTTCAGGAAATAAATGATGAGCACAATGAGAGTTAAAACCACCAAAAAAGAAATTAAAAATATAACTTGTTGGATAAAAGTCTAAACAAGTAGCCATTTGATGACGAGCCCAACTTCCGGGTAAAAAACCATTTATATCTCTTTGTGGAAAATCAGCTTCAACCGAATGATGGTTCATAATATTTGTAAATAAGAACACATATGAAAGGGTGAAATGAAAGGCCAAAAATCCCAATAACACTAAAGTTGTATCAAAATTAAATATTACAATCGGTACATATATTAAATAAAATAGGTGCAGGAGTTTTGATAGAATTAATCCGAACACCTCCAAAGGTGGATGTTTGATATTGTGTAAATTAGCTAAGTTTTTTCTAAAAAGGTAGTGTATGTCTTTTATGAAAACCCAATGTAATGTAAAAAATAAATATAAAATTGGAGCATAATATTTTTGAAATCTATGATGTGGTAATAAAGGCCTGTTGGGAGAAAGCCTTACTAAATAATTACTATCAATATCAGCATCACAATCATCTACATTTGGAAAAATATGATGTGAAAAGCTATGCCTAAATCCCCATAAATAAGCATCTATACCTAGTGGATTAAAAGTCATGTAAAATAATACCTTATTAAATTTTTTATAAGGCGTTATACTATTATGAGTGGCATCGTGAGAAACATTAAAAGCTACGAACAAACCAAATAATGCCAAAAGTGAATAACCAAATATAATAAAATAGCCAGTAAAATATCCATTTAAAATAAGGTAATAGGTAGCCCAATACATAAATATCAATAATACTGCTTTAACGAGGATAGTTTTATTCCCATACCTACCAAATTTTTGTGTCTTGAGATATTCATTAACCCTTTCTTTTAAGGTTAAATAGAATTGATCTTCCCGATTTTTAATTATAAAACGTATATTATCCATTGTGTATTAATTTTCTAACTTAAAGTTACAAAATATTTTACAATTATTTGATCTAATAAATGGTTGATTTGAAAACCTAAAGTTTTGTTTATAACAGCAAATTGTTTGACGTATTAGTTTTTCCATGAACGCGTTTTTGACTACCTAAAAGCCTACACTAGTGATACTTTAAAGTTAGTTTAGAGACTATTCAAAAAGTGTATCTCTTTTAGCTAAAATTGAGTGTTTAGCGCTTCAAAATGATTTTTTAATTTCACATAATCTTAGAAGATTTTAATCCTCAGTTTGTTTGAATTTTCAAACTAGTGCTCCGTCTAAATAATTTTTTAAATTAAGTTGTGAGCTATTTTTGGATAGATCAAGGCAAAAAATGTAGCTGAACTGGGTAGTTCAGCGAGGCTTTTTAACGAAGAGCTATCCAAAAAGAGCCACAAATTATTTAATTTTTTAATTAGACGGAGCACTAATTTAATTCAAAACAATTTTATTTATTCCTATGCTTCAAAGCCAACCCATCCAAAAAATTTCTCAAAAACTGATCCTTACATTCGCGATACTGAGATTGAGATGGACTCCTAAATATAGCACTGATCTCATGTTTGCTAATGTTCATTCCGACAAGGCTGTAGATATCGATAATATCTTCGTCTTTTAAAGTGAGCGCGATTTTTAGCTTCCGGAATATACCATTATTATCCAAAGTTTTCTCAGCCTCAGGTACACCATCTCCTTTACTGCCCCTATAATGTATGATCATGCCATTCAAGAAATGTGCAAATAATCTATCGTTCAATGGCTTGTGATTTTCATCTTCATCTTTTTTAAGATAATCACTCACTTCTGCCCTTGTCACTTCAAGACCTCCATTTTTGAACAATTGGATCATCGTATCATCGCCAAAATCAAAAGCGTATCGTATTTTACGGAGAATGTCATTGTTTTTCATTTACCAATCTGAGTTTAAGGTCAAAGATAAAATAGATTCAAACATAGCTTAGATTTTTGCTGGGTTTAAACTGTAAAACTTGAGAAATTGATAACTGATTTTTTGTTAAACTAAACTATTAAACTTGGTCCAATGTAATCTGCGAAAATCTGCGTGTTTTGATCTGCTAAAATCTGCGGGAAAAATACTCGAGTTATGTTTCCCGCTGATTTACGCTGATTTTTTTTGATTGATCTACGAAAAATCTGAATGGTAGATAACTCAGCTACGTTACTTCCTGATTTACATTGATGCTTTCCCGCTGATTTACGCTGATTTCAATTGATGAAACTTACAAACTAGATATAATGAAATCTGCGAAAATCTGCGAGTTTAATCTGTGAGAATCTTCGGGAAAAATATGCGAAGTGCAGTTTCCGCTGATATACGCTGATAATTTTTGCAACACTACCATACGGTTTACAATTTAATCTGCGTTGCTTCTTACTTCGATTTACTAGCTAATTCTGTAAGTACTTCCATCGCCTTCCTTGCATCCTTCCTATCCACAAAAATATGATCATGATAGTACCCTGCTACCACATTACAACTGATACCAGCATCGCTCAGTGCCTTCGAAAATGCAGCAGTTAGGCCCACGGCTTCAAGTGCGGAATGAACAGATAATGTAATCCAACTAGCAATAAATGAATATGCTAAACCAAGTTGATCAGCCTTATCTTTTTCTAAAATGACTGTAATACCCTCATGTTCCTTAAATATCATGATAGCAGCATTTACTTCGACGTTGTCCAAAGTGTTTACTAGGCAAAAGACATATTCACCGTCGTGCAATATTGGATTCATGGATTTAAGAAGTTTGTTTAAATTTTTTTCTCCGATCATGATAGTGTATTTTTAGTAATTTTTTCATAAAATAATGGAGAGATCATCAATTTCACTTCAAAAAATTCCCTTTCCACTTTATATTTATATTTTAGAATTCTCAAGATTTGTACTTTTAAAAAAAAAATTAGAACTTACTATGGGTATTCTCCTCGGTTTTTTTTTAGTTTGCCTGATTATCTATGCAATATTAGTAACTAATGGGCTATATTATCTCTCAAAATTAATTTTAATTAGTTGGTTGAATGTTGATATGTCCTTTAAGTTGCTTTGGGGATTGATAAATTTGGTATTATGGAGTATAGCAATAAGATTCATTTATTTTTTATTATTGGATTCTAAAGGTGGTACTCCTGATATGGAGCCAGTATGGAAATTTTACATGGGCATTACAACCGTATTGTTTTTATTGGTATTTTTGTTTGGATATAAATCAAAATAAAATTGAATTCAACAAATTCTTCTATTCTATATCTGGATGACGAGGTAGATAATCTAATAGCTTTTAAAGCAGTTTTTAGACGATCATATGATGTGCACACTGCGGCAAATACGGAAGAAGCTTGGAACGTTTTGAAAAATACTGCCATCCAAATAATCATCAGTGACCAAAGAATGCCTGAGGTGAGTGGCGTTGACTTTTTGAGTAGTGTTTCTTTAAAATATCCAGAGATAATAAGAATGATATTAACAGGATATAGTGATATGCAGTCAATCATTGATGCTATCAATAAGGGTAAAATATATTATTACATCACTAAGCCCTGGAAATTTGAGGAATTAAAAATAATCATTGATAAAGGAATCGAAGCCTATAATCTAAGGATTCAAAACATCTTACTACTAGAAGAAAATACTAAACTTCTTTTGAAAACCAAAGAACAAGAAAACATTCAACTCACCTCACAACTTGAAATTTTAAAAAACCAGATCAACCCTCATTTTCTTTTTAATTGTCTTAATACACTAGCATCACTCATTGCCACCTCACCTGATCTTGCCGTAAACTTTACGACTAAATTTTCAAAGTTGTACAGATCAACACTGGATCATGGTAATAATAGATTGGTACAAATAGATCGTGAAATAGAATTTGCTACCAATTATTTTTTACTTCAAAAAATTAGATTTGGGAATAACTTGATACTTACACTTAAAGACAAACACGATTCTTCAAGGTCTATTCTTCCTTTTGCTTTGCAATTACTTATAGAAAATGCCATCAAGCACAATGAAATATCTGCGACGAATCCTTTGGAAATTTGCATTACCCAGTATGATGATTTTTTAACTGTCACCAATAAAATTTGTAAAAAACGATCAATTGACATTTCATCAGGCATAGGGCTTAAAAATTTGTCAAATCGTTCTAAACTTATTGTTGGTCAAGATATTGTAATATTAAATGACGGTTTAAATTTTGAGGTAACTATCCCATTAAGTATACAACAATAAATAAAAACGATGAAGCTCAAAGTATTAATCATAGAAGACGAAATTTATGCACAAGAGCATCTCATCAGACAGCTACAACTAGTAGAGCCAAATATTACTATTTTAGATAAATTAGAATCGGTAAATTCAGCTGTAACTTGGTTGAAAAAGAATACAGCTGATTTAATTTTTATGGATATACAATTGAGTGATGGAATAAGTTTTTCTATTTTTGAAGAAGTCAAAGTTACAGCACCAATAATTTTCACTACGGCCTATGATGCGTATGCCATCCAAGCATTTAAAGTAAATAGTATTGATTATCTATTAAAACCAATAGATGAAGATGACCTTAGGCACGCTTTAGAAAAGTTTAAGACATTATCACAATCAAATTTATTACTAAATATTGCGTCACTAAAAGCTGCTTTGGTACAACCCACAAATCAATACCAAGAAAGATTCGTTGTGCATAGAGGTGAAAAGATATTGAGTATTACCATAGATCAGATTGCTTATTTTGAAGGTGAGGATAGGTACGTCTACCTTGTTAAAAAAGATGGTTCTCGCTTTATAATTGATTATATACTTTCGGACTTAATCCAAATACTCAGTCCCAATATTTTTTATCGTTTAAACCGCAGTTTTATTACCAGTTTTGATGCGATAAAAGGGATGACCAATTTAAGTAAAAGTAGAGTCAAAGTAGAACTTACACCGACACCAAAAAGGGAAGTGATCGTAAGTAGTGAAAATAATCAGGATTTTAAGAAGTGGCTTAATTCATAATTTTTTTCTAGATGTCAACCAATTTAGGACACTGAATTGGTTCAAATTAGTAAAAAACCTACTTCTTTCTTATTTCACTACATCTCTTTCCCACTTCACTGTTTTTGAATTTTTTCTTTTCGAACGTGTACCTAATTTTGGATCATCAATTAAAATTCAAAAATTAATTACTATGCGTTCTACGATTATTTTATTGCTAATTTTTCTATTGACAAATGTATGCTCGGCACAATTTGATAAATTGAAAAAATCACTTCAAAATACAACTAAATCGCTCACACAAACATCAAAAGAAACTAAAGAGGTAAAGAATGCAGAAATACCAGAGCGGCAAATGGCATCATTGGAATCAAAACAATCCAAAGAAGAAAGTCGAGCGGAGAATTATTCAACCACAGGCAGTCATTATTATGTAAGACCTGATGGCAAAGGTAAAGAAGCAACCAAAGAAGCTCCTGCTAAGGATTTAGCGGCCTTAGTAATGCAGTTGAAGGCTGGAGATGTAGTGCACATTGCAGTAGGTACCTATACCAGTAAAGTAGATCAAAGTTCTGATGTATTAGCTGTACCTATTTCAATTATTGGAGGATATAGCCCAGATTTTAAAAGTAGAGATCCTTGGGGGAAATACAAAACGATATTTAGTGGAACCAATGATATAAGTAAAGGTTTGACGACTGAGCGAATTGGTATATTGACAGATAAAAATTTCAAAGACTGGAAAGGTGAAATAGTAATAGACGGTATAATTGTTGATAACGGTGCACGAAATTACTACAGTGACGCCAAGGAGGAATTCATTAGAAGAAAAGCAAGTGAAGAAAAAGGATTAAATGCTACTCCAAATACTCCTGGGATCAAAATCCGGACTGGTAGCGAAACAGTAGTGACCATTAAAAACTGCGTAGTAATCAATACTGCTCCAACTCAGGGTGCTATAGACGTTCAAGTTGGGAAAGATGGAAAAGCATTTATTGAAAATAATCTTATTGTAAATAACACTGGGCAAGGTATTATGTGTAAAAGTTTGCACCATGGAGCAACAGGCCATCCTTCTTATGTGGTAAAGAATAATACCATTCTATTTACTTGGAAATACGATCCAATAGCAAGCCATGGTGGTAATAGTCTCATGTTTGACGAGTCACTTGTATTAGTTGCAGAAAATAATGTTTTTGGTTTTAGTGACTTTGGTGGAGTGAATAATGTAAAACAATGTAAAAAAGTGACCCTTAAGAACAATCTTTTTGTAGGACATAAAACCTATGATTATCAAGAGTTTGGAACTGGAATGAACTTGACTGACCTTGAAGATTATGCTAATTTTATAAGCAAAGAGTCAGGTGGTAATTATTCTAAAGAAATCAAACTCAGCCTAAATAAGGTATGGGCCGAAAAATATTTCAACAGAGAAGAAATTTCTAGAGCTTCGGTTGATGCCGCAGCAAAAGTATCCAATAGTGGAGCCAATCAACTGAGAGGTATGTTTGGCTTGCCTTTACAAGCGGGATCCGTAAAAAATGATGCCAGTATTTGGTTACACAGAATGTTACTAGATGATGCAATAAAATTAGGGTACGCTACATATGGCAATATGAGTGGTTGTGTAAAGCCTGAATTGCAAATCAATTAATCCTCAACCAATGCCAGTGATTCCCCAGTCACTGGCAAATTTTAACAATAACCCCAAAATTTTAAAATTTTAAAAAGTTGAGGAAATAATCAGTAGGTTCAAAAGTACCTATTCAGGACCCCGCTTTCTAATCATAAAAATAAGGACATTTTTTGGTTGAACAGTCTGGATAAAAAAAATTAGTCAAACTTAAAATTTATAAAAATGAAGATATTTAATATTTTTTCTTTGGTCGTGTGGTTTCATTTTGTCACATTGGGACAATCTTTTCCGACGGATTCAAAGGTTTTGCAAGATGTAAAAAAGTATCATGGAAAAATCGCAAATGCTGAAGTTCAAAACGATTGGAAACTAGAACGGGAGTCAGGATACAACTTTAGTAACATGGCAAAGAGAGTAGTATCCGCTTCTACGATTAAAGAAAATGGAATTTCAAAAAAAATCATCGGTCTAGCAATTTATACTCGAGGAGGTACTGGTGAGTCTTGGAACTTTTCGAGGTATTTTGTAACAGGAAGTGAGGTAATTGGCACCCCCGCTCTAACAGCAGATGTATTGAGAAATCAAGCAATCGAGCTACTTAGACAGGATAAAATAAAAGTATTTGTGGATTTCCAAAATATAGCTTGGGTCTATGATATTACCTTTATTGATGTAGATGACCATAGGACGGACAGAACTGGAGATGTAATTTATAAATGTTTTGTAGAGTATGAACGAATTTTTAATGATTCAGAGGGTATAACACTCCCAAATTATCCATTTGAAGCTGGATTGAGACGATTCAAATCACCTTCAGAAGCGTATGTTCGCTTAGTAGATGGACAAATGAAAGTGGCAGTTATAACAATTGGGTTTGCCGATGCATTAGACAAGAAAATGATGTCGCGAAAAGAATTTGAAAAAATTCGAACACTCAAAGATACACCACTTGATGAATTGATAGGGGCAGTTTGTCCTTATACCTCCATCAATCAGAACGAAAAACCTTCGTCAGATCCGTCTATTTCGAAGCAATCAAAATCAGTTCCCACTAACTCGGACGCTACAGAGCCAAAGACAGAGAAAAAAACGAAAAAATTTGCGCTTCCAAAGATTAAAATTAGTGGAATATAAGTATAAATCCAATTAATATTTCCGCAACTAAAAAAGAGCTTCGTCTTATTTAAACCTAGATTACGCATTAGAAATTAACTGCAAGAAAATTATGCTTCATATTAGTTTCAGTACTCAATTTTCCGTCCTCTATGCAGCTAAGGCTGCAAAAATTATTGGAGAAGCTAAAATCCAGTTGGTTTTAGTTCGCTGCTAAATTGATATTTCGGATATCAATTTTTTACGCAGCTCATGTGCTTCACTACTATTTTGCCTAATTTCCTTTCGAATAAAGTCCAATGCGTAATCTTGGTTAAAATATTCTTACATTTATGATTTGAATGTATAGTCCTGAATCGTTACTTATTTCCATGTCCAACCATCGATTAAATGAATAGTTTCAATGAACATCATAAAATTAAATTATTGCGAAACAAAATAGTTATCGTATATTTTGCCACATTCATTTTGCAATCAATTGGTCTACAAGGCCAAGCTAATTTTGATTATTATGAAAAAAGAGTAAAGCGTTTTGAAGAAAAATTTAGTAAAGGAAATGTTTCTACTAAAAAGACAGATATAGAGGCAGCTCTTCTATTAAAAGACAGTTTACTTTTGATTAATAGAATTGATTTGTTAGCAGAACATTTTAAGACTATTGGCAAGATGTATCAGCAAATAGGCCAAATGAATAGCGCAGAAAGCGCATTTCTATTAGCTATCAAATCAGGTCAAAAAAGTATGGACAGTATTTGGCTTGGCAACACGTACAGTAGAGTTGGAAGTTTTTATGCGATAGAAAATAGAAGTGTGCTTGCACTCGATTTTCAATTAAAAGCTTTAGAATTGCTTGAAAAACATGATAAAACAAAAAAATCAATCCCCGAAGTTTATAACGATATTTCAAGGGCTTATATACAGTTGGGAGATCTTGATATAGCAGATAAGTATTTGAAAAAGTCACTTAAACTAAAAACAGAGTTAAGAGATACTTTTAGACTTGGAGTAATATCAAATCTTTACGCAGACATCTATAGGTTAAGAGGGGAGTTTAATAAAGCAGAAGAATTTTATCTTAAAGATATACCCAAAAGAGTGTCTCAAAAAAACTACGAAGGCTCTATCATGAGTTATCAAGGCTTAGGTGATACCTATTTTGAATGGAATAAGCCCGAACTAGCCGAGAAGTATTACATCAAAGCTTTGCACGCTGCAGATACCATAAAAAGGTATAGGTCCATTGGATTATCTCTTATAAAACTAGGAAATTTATATTTAAAAACGGGTCGAAATGACGAAGCTCAAAGATCTTTTCAAAGGGCTATAGAAGAGTGTACTCAGGTGGATTCAAGAGTTTATCAAGAGAGTGCCTATCTGGCTTTATATGAATTAAATAAAAAGAACGGGTCCTTAACCACAGCTCTTTCCTATCTTGAAAAATATATAGAAGTCGAACAAACGCGCACCAATGAGGCTTTTAAATCGAAGTCTGATGATATGCAGGCATCATTTGAATTAAGAGAAAGAGAAAATGAACTGTCGCGATTAGAGGCCGAAAATAAACGAAATTCTCAAACACAAAAAATTCTAATAATGGGTATTGCTATTCTATTGATACTCTCAGGATTTCTTGTTTTTTTATACTTTACAAGAAATAGAATTTTAAAGTCTTTATACTCAGAACAAGAAAATACCAGAAATCTTCTCAAAGAAAAGGAAGAATTATTAAATAATATTGAAGAAACTCATCACCAATTGGTTCATATCGAAAAAATGGCTTCCATTGGCGTTATGACAGCAGGTATTGCGCACGAATTAAATAATCCTGTCAGTTCTATACACGCTAGTGTGGAGGCTTTAAAAATGGATTATGAGGACTTGAAACCCGTTTTCAGCATATTGTCTGAAATAAATATTCATCCAAGCGCAGAAAAATTACAACTGCTACAAAAAGAACTCCTTCACATCGACATAAGTCATTTGTCGACCGAGATTAAATCACTCTTGACAAACATCATGAATGGATCGCAACGAACCTCTGACATTATCCAAGGAATGAAAACATTTTCAAGGGATAGTGGTGAAGTAAATCAAGCTTATTTTATTGAGGATGGTTTGGACGCAGCATTAACACTTCTAAACCATAAAATGAAAGATCATATTGTAGTGATTAAAAAATATAACTTCAAAAATGTTGTAAATTGTAATGTCAGTAAGATCAATCAAGTTTTTCTTAATATTCTCGACAATGCTATCCATTCGATGTCTACGGACGGCATTCTCGAGATCGAAACATTATTAGATAAGGATGTTTGCAAAATCAAAATTTCAGATAATGGAAATGGTATTGAAGAATCTATTCAGCAAAAAATTTTTGAACCTTTTTTTACAACTAAAGAAATCGGTTACGGTACTGGTTTAGGGTTAGCCATTAGTTATGCTATTATCAAAGGTCATAATGGTGATATCAAAGTCCAGTCCAGTCCAAATGAAGGTACATCCATGATTATTTCATTGCCTCTTGTTTGAATATGCAGTCAAAAAATCTCGCATTGATTCTGTCCATGATTGCTGTAGTACTTACAATTGTTAGTATTTGCATAGATTTTAAAGTTGAGCAATTTAGTTCAGAATTGAGTGTTATTACTTTGAGTCAATTTCTGAGGTTGAGCCGAACCGTGATAATTACTTTCGTTGTTTTGATTATCAGCAAATTTCAAAAAAAATCAGCTCAAATGAGTTTGCTGGTGTTTTCTTTTATAGTTGCAAGTATCGCTGATACATTTTTAATTTTATTTGAAAAAGTCGGAATTGGTATACTCTTTTTTGGTGTTATGCAAATTCTATTAATTGTAAGGCACCTACCACCAATCCATTCTTTTGATGTTCTTAAGCCAAAACTACAGTTGCCATTCATTACTGCTATAGGGTTTTATGTGTTCTTTTGTATAACATCATCATCTTTTCTTAGAACACATCCATTACAGATTCCTATTTATTTGTATGGACTATTACTCATTCTGTCAATTTTATCAGGCTTTCTTTCAAAATATAACAATGCATTTTCCACTGAGCAATCAAAATTGATATTTCGAGGCATGATACTGTTTTTGCTTAGTGATATTACTGTTTTACTACCTATGATTTTCCCATTGGATGATTTTGCCCAAAACGCCAGAGATTTGACTGGGTTGTTCTATACACCTTCACTTTTGTTCTTGGCGTGGTCAGGGGATAATACTACTCGGCAATGAAGTTAATCTATGGCTTCAAAGGATTTGCTTTTAATCTTTTATTGATTGGCTTATTTTTTTTAATTAGTGCCTATTTAGAGGAAGTAAACACAATCAAGGATGACTTCAAAATGCCATTGAATGTAATCCTATTTTTTGTACCTTTTTTACTTTTAGAGTATAAGGCAAATGCAAATATCTTAAGTCATGAATTCCAAAAAATGACAGAATCTCAATCGAAAGTATGGTCAAGATTTATTAAAACATGGTTTTTTGGTATACTTCTACTGATGTTGTTGATTTGGAGAACCTACTTTAAAATGGAGCTTGTGCTTCTTCCTTTGTTGTATAAATTATATAGCATTTTCGGATATAACTATAAAACATTGGTTTGGAGCGAAAAAATTCCAGTTTATGTGACAGGAGCAACAATAGTTTTTGGGGAGTGCATTTTGATAAAAAATACATTATTGCCCAAAAAATTAGCATCTACCCGACAAAAGATATGGTTTTACAGGATCGTAATATTAATATCCATCTCATTTTATGTAACTGGGCTTGTCAAAATTTTTCAAAAAGCGTTTTACAATCTAAATATTGATAATTTCTTCCTTCACCTACCTTTATTGACCATCGTTTTTGTATTCTTTTATGTACCATTAAGATGGGTAGAAATCATTTCTGATGTTGTAGACTGCCAAAATTCCTGGCAATTATGGTTGTTTTGGCTAAGCACATTTGTTGGTATGATCATAATGTTTGTTTAACGCTCTACAACTCACTAGGCATTTTGCCCGTAACCTTTTTGACAGCTCTATTAAATGTAGCTTTGGAGTTAAATCCGCAATCATATGCTATCGCCACCAATGTCAAGTTTTTATTAGATGCATCTTTTATGGCACTTTCAAATTCTAGGACTCGGTATTCATTGATGAAATCATTAAAATTTTTTTCAAAGATGCTATTGATCAAGGCGGAAAGGGAAGTGGTATTGGTACTCAATTGTGATGCAAGATCTCTTAATGTAAGATCAGGGTTAAGGTATGGTTTTTTGGTGTTCATATATATTTGTAGCTTCTCTTTTAATGCCAAATATTCTTCTGCATTTACCCTTACCTTAGGTTTTTCTGTAGCTTTTTCATACACTTTATACATTATATTTCTTTCTTGATCTTGCAGGAGTCCAGATATCCCTACATAGATGATGGTTACGACCGTAAAGAGTTGCCAATAGTAGTCTTGATCGTATGGAAGGTCAAATATGAGGTCAACGATGGAGTTTACGAGATGTAAGATCGCTCCTATCAAGAAAAATAGTAGAAAATTTCTTAGCCATTTCAACTCCAAAGCATAGGTATTAGAATATTCATTTTCTGTCCATGATTTATAGTTTTTGTATATTTTAATACATTTTATAAAGTAATAAAATATCCCTCCATAATTAATGACGTAATAAAATACATGCCAATACGTACGAAATGGAGAACTAAATAAACCAGTACTTGGCGTCAATCCAAAGATAATTAGTAAAATTGACAATACTAAATAAAGGATATACGGCAACAAATGAATGCTATGACTTTTGCTAAATTTGAATTGTACATTGGTTTGGGCCATAAAGTAGAAATAGACAGTAGCAGGAAATATCCATGGGAAATGACGTGGCCAACCATCTAGCTCTTCCCACAAATAGTTGATTCCGACAAAACCAAACGTATAATCTTGCAATAGCATGGCCATGAAAAACATTATAAACCCAAGTAAAACGTCGGATAATCTTTCCTCTTTAATGCCTCGAATGATGAAAATAAGGAAAAACAACAAACCAAAAAAATAGCCAAATTGTAGACCCGTGGTTTTGAGACTAAACATCCATGGTAAAGAAAAAAATGTCATAAAATCTTTTTAAATTGGATTACAAAGGTAGGTATTATCATTTACTAATTCGACTTCTTTATGATATCCCCATTTCCGATAATAGTAGAAAAAGCTTTGGAATTACCTTTTCCCACTTGTATTACATCTCCATTGCCGGCCCCTTTAGCAAAAAATGAATCCGAAGCATCAATTTTGACATTGCCATTACCTATAGAATTGATATTTGCAGTTTTGCAAATAAGCTTCTCCGCAAAAACACCGCCATTTCCCAGTTTCGAAATATCTAGGTCATCTACATTTCCAAACAACCTTACGTCTCCATTGCCTTGTTGGTCCATTCTAAAATTTCGACCTACTATGCCAAAGACATTCATATTGCTATTGCCCCTATGTTTGATCACTGAAGCTTTAGGCATAGTGATCAAGATAGTTGCGTTGACATCTTCTAGGTACAATCTGCCATTTTTATTTTCTTTTATTCTGATTGTCAATTCCTTTTCAGATTCATCCAATTCAAATTCTACTAAATTAGCAATATTGTCATCAATTGAAATTTGTACGTTGTGTTTTTTACCGATTTGTACATCAATTTTGCCTTCGAAGTCTAATACGTTCAATCTGTCATAACCACCTTTGGTATAGGTGATTTCTTTGATATTTCCACTTCCTCTGAGCGGTTTGCCTTGTGTGAAAGATGAGTAAATGGTGATCATCATGATCAAAGATGTTGTTATTAATTTTTTCATTTTTATTAATTTAATTATATTTTTCAATTGCCATGGGTTTCAAACCATGGTTATAAATAAAAAGCCCATATGATTTTGGCGAGATTTTTATCCAAAAATCATCACAAAATCATGCTTCCAATCCATTTTAGGACCATTATGTTTGATATTAATTATTGGGATAAATTATTGTAAATCGCATAATACATCGTTGTATCCTTTGTCAGATCAAAAGGAATTCTCCGATTTTCTTGATTTTGAAATTCAAACTCACCATTTACCACAAACTTCACTTCGGCTCCAAGATATCCGGTTACAAAAGTTACATCCACCGCGTAGATGCTATCTTTAAAAATAGGTGTCATCTCTACATCTTTTTGCCATGACAAGGGATTGTTAGATCCTCTGATTCCTACCGTTTTGATATTTTCGATTTTGCTAACGTCCAAGATAAATTTGACTTTTCGCTCATAAGTTTTTTGTACACAAGAGCATAATCCAATGGCTATTAAAAGCAGCGCAATTATTGTTTTATTCATTTTCTTATTTGTTTAATTTGTTATAAATAAAATGGTCCACCCCAAATCTGCCTGAACCTATGACCATATAAATCATACTCAGCCATAGAAATCCAAGACCAGGCAACATATTCCACATGCCATTATGACCTTGTTGTAAAAACACAGCCACCAACATCGTACAAAAGAGTAAAAAAGAAGTAATCCGCGTATTAAATCCAATGACCCAAAAAATCCCACCTACCGCCTCGCTAAAAGCTGCCATCCAAGCAAAAAAAGCTGGAAACCACGAAAAAGGAGGTCCAAATGCAGCCACATCAGTTGGAAACCAAAATGCCACTTCAAAAAGACCAAGGTTAGCATCTTCAGGAGACCAAGGCAACCCAAATTTAGATGCTCCAAAACTCGTAGCCAATAAATATCCGTAGACCACTCTAGGGATGGCAATAAATACATCCTGTGCCCAATGGGGTATTAAAACAGATTTGAATATTCTTTTCATATCTTAATTCTTTTTATACCCCATTGATAAGCCAACATCTCCTTTTACCAAAAGCTCCACACTTGCCTCTGTAGCATTCTTATTGTCAATTCTCAGGGCCGTATTCTTTGGTACTTTAACTTTTACCGTTTCATTCGATTCAACATTTACAGGTGAGTGCTGCCCTCCATCGATCGGAGCCTTCCAAAGTTCCAACTTATTTGGAGAAATATTTTTAAGCCTAACCGAAAAGCTTCCATGCTCATTATCCCCAAGCACAAATGACTGATTAGGTTGGATCAATGTGGTTGATGTCAAAGCACATGATGACATCAGAAAAAGAAAAAGTACAAATGTTAATAAATTTTTCATCTTTATATATTTTATTGTGTAAAAAAATTATGTCACAAAGATGAAGTCAAGTACCATGGTCGAAGACGCAGGATATCATTTGAGGCGTCTCAATGGATCATTTGAGACGTAAAAGGGGTAAAAAGGATGAAATTTTGTTGAAAGAGATGATTTTTTAATCAATTAATTTTGAAAATGAAAAGGAAGAAAATTCAAAAGTTGAACCAATGATATCATTAATCACAAGTTATGTAAGAATATCTTAGCCACCCTTCTTTATGAAATATTCACATTAAACCCACTTGACTCTTCATGTTTATAAGATATTGAAAATCTAATAGACGATTTGGATATTTAAAGAAAGAGTCTTAGATTTACTTCTAAAATATACGCCATGGTGGCGTATAGCGAGATGTTAGTGGCAAGCATAACAAGAAAGACGACAACAATGAGAATAGTATTTTTAATAATTGTATTACTGCACGGACTAATTCACTTGCTTGGATTTATAAAAGGCTTTGGTTTTAAGGAAATAAAAGAGTTGACACTTCCTATATCAAAACCAATGGGACTATTTTGGCTGACAGCAACTGCCCTTTTTGTGATTTATGGAATTTTGCACTTTACAAACACCAAATATGCATGGCTTGTTGGACTTACTGCTATGGTGATTTCGCAAATTCTTGTCGTAATGTTTTGGAAAGATGCTAAGTTTGGCACAATCCCCAACCTGATTATTTTAGTGGTTTCATTGGTAAGTTTAGGTTCTTATTTATTGAAAAGTGAGTTTGCCAATCAAGTGAAAAATGATTTTTCAGTAAACAACACGCTTTCCTCTGAGATTTTGACCGAAAACGACATTGCTCATTTGCCTGTGGTTGTGCAAAAGTATTTTCATTATACCAAATCACTTGGACAACCAAAGATTAAGAATTTCAGGGCAGAGTTTGTAGGCGGTATGCGTGGTAAAACCGAAGATGCATATATGAAATTTCAATCGGTTCAATATAACTTCTACCCAAAACCGTCACGCTACTTTTTTATCGAAGCAAGTAAAATGGGCTTACCAGCAACGGGACTGCATCTATACCAAAACGAAACTGCAACTTTTGAAGTAAAAATGTTGAATTGGCTGAAAGTGGTAGATGCCAAAGGCGACAAGATGAACCAGGCTGAAACGGTAACACTTTTTAACGATATGTGTTTTATTGCCCCTGCGACCTTAATTGACAGAAGAATAACTTGGGAAATTATAAACGACACCTCTGTAAAAGGCATTTTTAAAAATGGGAATATCAGCATAAGTGCGGTGCTTTACTTCAACGAAAAAGGTGAATTGGTAAACTTCATAAGCAATGACCGCTATGATACCGATGGAAAACAATACAACAGTTATCCTTGGGCAACACCTGTTGAAAATTACCGAATGATAAATGGATACTATTTGCCAAGCAAAGCAAAATTGATTTATCAGAAACCTGAAGGAGATTTTACTTATGGCGAAATGGTATATAAAAGTGTGAAGTATAACCTTACAAATATTGAAGATTAAAATGAAGACACAACCACCAAGACAATTTTAATCCGAAGAGAATGCCAGCCACTAACAGCGGGTTTAAGAAATTGGGGGCTCAGTGATTAATTGAACATTCTACCTCGCATTAACTTTTGTGGTGACTTGACAGTTTTGTGCTCCGAAATCCCCAACTTCTTAAACCCGCAAAACGTTACATCAGATTATCATAAAAATATTTGTTCCATATAAAGAAACTTTTGTATTTTTGTGAATGCGAAAGTTATCAAAACCTATTAAAGTTAAATTGCTAGATGAAGCAACTAGCTATTTCGATGAAATTGATGAAAAAATTAAAGCTAAATTTTTCAAATCCTTCGAAAAAGTAGAATCAGGACATAAAGGAGATTGGTTCAAACATTTGGAAGATGAAATTTGGGAATTTAGAGAACGTGATTCATCCAAATTTTATAGAATTTTTGCATTTTGGGACTCAACTCTAGACAAGCAAACCCTAATTTTAGGAACACATGGTTTAGATAAGAAAACTAATAAAACTCCAAGGCATGAAATTGAAAAAGCCAAACGAAGCATGAACAAATATTTTGAACAAAAAAAAGATAAAATATGAAACTCACAAGTGTAGAAGAATTGAAAGAAAAACATTTAGGCAAAATCGGAACACCTAAGCGTGATAAGTATGAACAAGAGCTCAAAATTGAGTTACTCGCTGAAGAAATAAAAGCCTTGAGAATTTCGAATAATTTAACCCAAGATCAATTGGGTGAATTAGTTGGTGTTCAAAGAGCTCAAATC
Source organism: Saprospiraceae bacterium (assembly GCA_022844565.1). Taxonomy (GTDB): domain Bacteria; phylum Bacteroidota; class Bacteroidia; order Chitinophagales; family Saprospiraceae; genus JADKBO01. The sequence continues at coordinate 145,241 of JALHLK010000002.1, read as the reverse complement.
TCTAAGCTAGAAAATGGTAAATCAAATATAACTATAGGAACATTATTAAAAGTGATGAACGCGCTTAAAGCAAAAGTTAGTTTTAATGTAGAAAAATTAGGAGAAGTTCAAATGGTGTAAAATTAAAAACCTGATGTAACAACGGCTATGATGATAGATTCGCTATCGCTTCATCCATCACATAGCCTTGAACGTTTTGCCCAATTAAGACAAAATGAATGAACAACTTTTTTTTGTTTTATTGTTAAAATGCCAAAGATGGATTGGCTCAGGTAATTTGTTAGCATATCTTAGCAACTCTTTTTTAGAAAATTTAAAAGCTAAATCCACTTTACGCTTCAAATTTAAAATATTATAATGCTACAACTAATTGGACTGCTTGCAATTTCTTGGTTACTAATTTGGATATTTGAAAAGCAAAGCTTATCTGTAATTGGTTTGAAACCTACACAAGACAGACTAAAGTATTTTACTATTCTTTTTATAGTATCTGCTTTAATCTCTGCGTCTGCTTTTCTTTTGAGAATGTATTTTGCTAAAGAAGAATATGTAATAACAAAATCCTTCACAATTGAATCAATTTTGCTTGAAACTTGGTATCAGTTCAGGACCGTTTTGACAGAGGAATTGATTTGTAGGGGAGCCTTACTTTACATTCTAATTAAAAGATTTGGACAGACAAAAGCTATAATAATTACTTCTATATTTTTTGCACTTTTGCATTGGATTAATGCAGGGGTTTGGGGCAATTTGACACAAATGGCAATCGTATTCACTTTCACATTTGCCATGGGGCTTTTGTTAGCATATTCTTACTCAAGGACATATTCGTTACTTATGCCTTTTGCAATTCATTACGGCTGGAACTTGACACAAAACTATATTTTTCCAGAGACAGCAATTGGCAATCATATTTTTACATTAGCAGCACCACCACCAACTGTGACAATTTCTTATGCTGCGTTTTTTACGATGCTTCTACTTCCTAAAATTTCAGTACTTATAGCTGGATATTTAATTCTCAAGCGACATGTGCAAGTTGAAACACCATAGAGAACAGTACCAACACATAACAAGAGCTATGGTAGAAGTTGGGCAGACAGAATAAGCCTCAAAGTTTATCTTTTTTATGGTACAAATACATTGGTTGCCATTCCATTGCAAACAGTGCAGGAAATCCTTCGAAATGTAATTTTTGCACATAGCTGCAAGCTTGCTGGAAAGGTCATGAGTAAAAACTTACTGTATTAAAATATTTTATTGCTATAATTCTATACATTTGTGTATATTAAATAGATAAAAATATGAAAATTAGAATACTGATACTTTTCAGTTTATTTTTAGCTGAAATACAACTATTGTCTGCTATGGAACCTTACAGCGTTTGTAAAGCAAATAATCCAATATTCGAAGCTTGTATAGATATCAAAAAAACGGACAGACCCATAGGCGTCGTTAATATTAAAGCAGTGCTGGTGATATGTGACCATTATGTAACACCTGAAAACAATGGGATAGCTCAAAGCCTTAGAGTTGATCTTGGTACAATGTCACAGATGTTAGATATACTTGAAAAACGCAATATTGCCAAAGTTCAAAAAACTGTTTTACAAGGTACAAAGGCAACAATGGCAAACATTGTTAACACACTTAAATCCATACAATGTGGAAATGATGATATCGTTTTGTATTACTTTTCAGGACACGGATTGATGGAAAAAGGCAAAACATATATGCTGACAGCAGATGAGAAAAATTTAGGAAGAGAAGAAGTGGCTTCTATTATCAAATCGAAAAATGCACGATTAAATATGCTTATTTCTGATTGTTGTTCAAATTCAATAGATGGTCTATCTGCGTCGAGAAGTATAAGCAGAAGTGGCCAAAAGATTGAAGCAGGGGAATATGATCAAATATATAAAGATTTATTTCTAGGTTATGAAGGTACGATGCATTTAAGTGCAGCAACTGAGGGAGAATATGCATATTCTAATAATGACTACGGTGGATTTTTTACATATCATCTTATAAAAGAAGGTCTTATAAAGAAGCCTGTAGATAATTGGGCACAGATTTTTACAGATGCCAAAGATAAAACATCCCAAATGTTTATGCGTATGCCTGCAGAGGATAGGGCAAGACTCGCCCAGGAAGGAATTAAAAATCAGACAGCTAAAGCATATTCGATGCCAAAATCAAAGTCGGGTAATAATAATTCAAACCAGCCACCTGCAAATGTTCAACCACCGTCAAAAGGGAGTATTAAGATCTTCAATTACTCACAAAATGATTTAAGTTTTTTTGTCGACAATAATGACCCTGCTAAAGAATGGGTAGAGTCCAAAGTTAAGGTCATGTCAGTAGATGCAGGAAAAAGTGTCACTCTAAAGCAGGGATTTGCTACCGTAGGTTACGAATTTGAAGGTGAAGATTATTACTTTGACCTAGAACAAGGTGATTATTTTTTGGCTTTAGATGAAAATGGAAGTTTAGAGATATTTATTAAAGACGAAAACATCAATGAGTCAAATTTTGCTTCCGTGGCCATTACAGATTTTAACATGCTTTTTAGCGGAGATTGGGAATGGGATGATGCCGCAACAGGCGATGTTATTGTTACATCTTTTGATACGGAGACCTTTCTGGATAGCTATCCTGATGAAGCAGACAATCAATCCGGTAGTTGGGTTGTTCGAAAACAGGAAATTGAGGGTACTGAATATAATTTTATTACCTTCATATATGATGACGAAGGCACTCCAATCGTTTTGGACTACCTGATTGAATATGATGAAGAGTATCCCGATCAGGTTCACTTGATATTTATAAGTGCATTTGAAGGAGACAAGGAAATACCATACGAAGAAGCTGAAGAATTCCTCGAACCTTCAGTAATGATGTATAGAGTTCAATAATGGTTTTCCAATTTGCATAGGTACTTAAGTTGAAAACCAATGAGGTTCTAATACTTTTATAATAAGATGTTATTTGTGGGCTTTTAGCTGAGTTTCTCATAGCATTTACAGATAGTTGATATTTTCAAAAGTCAAACCATCTAGGATTTACGAAGCGCAAATGAAAAACAAAAGCTTCAATTCTTAAGAAAATACTCAAAAACAGATTTATTTTAAGCACTGCTTTTGAGGTAATAAGGATTGTTCTCAACCTACAACTTGACAGAATATTAGCTTCAGTGATAAACAATGAAAAGCTTTTTTTAAATCTATTTACTCTTCTTTACCTTTTTTTTACAATTGTTTTCCAGATTTCTTACCAGTTTTATTCATTTTTACAGAAAAGTATAGTCTTTAAAAATATGAATAAAATAATTTTAGCATTAATCTTACTTAGTTCTTCGATCTATTCATTCGGACAACAAAAAGAAGAAATAAACTTATTACAAGCAGATAGTACTTGGGGTAAAGAAATTATTCAAGTCCCCTTTTGGTTTGCCCCAGAGATTAATTTTAATGGTCACGAAGACATAAGGTTTGCAAAAGGCTGGGGGGATATAAACAGTGCTGGTTTTTGGACTTATGTTTTTGCTTGGGACATAGATTTAAAGACTCAGCCTACAACAGTTTTTTTTGAAGACAATCTGAAGCTTTATTTTGATGGATTGATGGAAGTTGTTAATGAGGATACATTGATCACTATTCCAAAAACAAAGGCAGCATTAATAGTAAAAGAACAAAAAGATATGATTCCAACTTTTGCAGGGACAATAGAGACTTACGATGCATTTACAACTAAAAAAATGATAACACTCAATGTTACAATAGAAAGTTATTACTGTAAAAAAACTAAAATATTCATACCCTTATTTAGATTTTCTCCAAAAGATTATAATCATAAGTCTTGGGAAATGCTTAACCAAGTTGCACTTCGGGCTAATCTTTGCAATAATAAATTAAATGACTTTAAATGATGAACCTGATTTTTAAATCAAAAATGTATCTTACTCTGATAGTATTTATAATTGGAATTTCTTGCAATTCAGTAAATAGAACTCATGCACACCAAAAAGAAGAAATAACGACTCTTAATCAACTACCCAACAGTGGAAATTCTCAAATAGGTGAATATGTAACTGGAGTTTTTGAAGACAGTAAAGGAAATATTTGGTTTTCTACTTTATCTGAAGGGATGGCAAAATATGATGGAAATAAACTTACATATGATACTACAATAGGTAATCGAGTGGGTAGTATTGTCGAAGATTCAAATAATAATTTATGGTTTGGAACACATTCTGGGGTTTACAAATTTGATGGAAAAACATTTACCAATTACACTGTAAATGATGGCTTATGTGATAATTTGGTGTCTAATATTTTAATTGACAAATCTAGTAATATTTGGGTTGGTACTTGGGGAGGTGTTTGCAAATTTAATGGAAATCGTTTTGTACATTTTCCTCTTACGATTCCTGATATTGAGTTACTACCTTACCAATCTACCATGAATTGGATAACTGAAATAATGGAAGATTCAAAAGGTAATATTTGGTTTGGTAGAGATGGATATGGAGCAACAAAGTATGACCCTTCGGCCTCGCTTAGGACAGGAGGAAAATCTTTTACACATTTTACCAAAAAGGACGGACTTGCATCTAATAATATTCGAGATATTGAGGAAGATAAACTGGGTAACATTTGGTTTGCATCAAGAGTTACTGAAAAAGACCATCCAGATGCCGACAAACGACTTGGGTCTGGTGGATTAGTCAAATACGATGGTAAGAACTTCATAGACTTTCCAAATTTAGAGGGATTATACAACAGTGATGTTTACCAAATTTATAAAGATACCTATGACAACATTTGGATAGGTACAACCAGTAAAGGTGTTTATAAATATGACGGATATAAATTCACTAACTACAGAGGAAAAGAAAACAAATTTTCAAATCCAATTGTGAGTATTTTACAAGATAGTAAAAATAAGATTTGGCTTGGTTGTTCAGGCGGATTATATCGACTTGATGGTGGTGATATTATTAACGTAACAACTGTTGGACCTTGGAAGTAATATAACTGAAGTTTAGGACATGTTTTCAATGTTCAAATTTTCAAATGTTGAAAATTTTCAAATGTTTAGACTCATAACCTGATGAAAGAAATATCCCTAGTTTAAAAAAGGGCATAGCCTTATAATCAGGGTGTTACACTTTAATATTACGTGTTTCATGTGTATAAGATTATAGGACTACCTCCCTAAACATTAGGGCTGTATAGCATGGTTACGAAGATTCCTAGTTAGCACATTTATATAATCTAAAAATCTACAAATATGATTTTTCCAAAAGCAAAAAAAGTAGCCGAAAAATTTGACTGGTATAAAACCAATGATGTGATAAAGGTTATTACTTCAAAGTTTAACAAGCAAATTTGCTAACCAATTGCAAATCCTACACCCCAAACTGACCCAAATGATGATCCAAATGCTTAGCAAACATATTATTCCACTCCGTTTTTGTCAACTTTCCAAAAGAATGTGACTCTTTGTTGTCAAAATGCTGTGCCCCAAGGTCGGCTGTTTTTTTGATAAAATTGATCAGCTTATTCTTTTCTACTTCAAAATTTCTTTCGTTTTTTATAATAAAGGCGGGAGCAGTCTGACTGTTCTTTTTATATGGCACCTCATTGACGATTCCTTTTTTCACAAAGGATTTAAGCAAGAATTTTACGAGGAAATTTGGTTTAGGATGTTTGTCTTCGTAAGTCATTTCATAGGTTACGCAATTATGAGCCAACATTTGCGCTACATTCATTTTGCCCCATAATGGTTGGCTATCTGGTTTTAAATTTTCGATTCTCTTGATAATCTCTTGAGCACCTTCTTGAGAAAAAATGTTCACTATTCCCATATTCAATAATTTGTTTTTATTTATAATTAAAATTTTGTAGAAATTCTTAATGAATCACCTATCTTTGTAATTGGTCAAAGCATTTATATATTGCTGTATTAATTGCCTTTTCATAAATTTTATCCAAATAACTTTGACTTGCATCCATTGATTTTGCCTCGAATACCACTCTTTGAGAAACTTCTTTTTTCAAAATATTATTTTCATCAAGCAGCTCAATTTTTGCTTCAAATTCAACATATTCTTTTTCATGCCAAGTGTGAGCAGTAAATTCCTTAAACCCTGTTAATATATAGCACTTGATGTTAACATTAAAATCTGAAGTTATAAAATATGACCTAATTTTATTTGTGATCAATTGTTTTTGCCCTTCCGTGAGTACTGGAGAAATGCGATCAGATTCCCCTGGAAACGATATCATAGGTATTTTAATTTTTTCCAAAGATGTATTAATTCTTTTATCAATAATCTCAATATCTACTATTTTTCCAAGCAGCTTGATTTTATTAGGTTCGGTTAATTTACTTAAAAGTGCTTGTTTTGAAGCACACGAAGTCAATAGTAATATGGATAAGAGAACAGGAATTAGACTCTTGGATTTCATTTAGATATTTTGATTTAAGATTTAGAAGTCTTGATAAAGTATTTTTTCTGATAACAAATTTACAATTTCAAATTAATTAACCAAATTTGAATATTATTTTTTAATTTATTTAATTGCACATACATAAACGAATCTTTTTTCATTCAAAATTTATAATTCTTTCCTTCAATCACTTTACAACATTTTACTTACCTTTGTCCCACTTTTAAAAAGGACAATATCCAAATATGATCAACATTACATTGCCAGATGGCAATATCAGACAATACGAAGTAGGCACAACAGCCATGCAAATAGCACTTTCTATCAGTGAAGGACTAGCACGAAATGTATTGAGCGCAGATGTCAATGGACAAACTTGGGATGCCAATAGACCTATCCAAACCGATAGCACTGTCAAACTTAATACGTGGAATGATGTGCACGGTAAGGCTACTTTTTGGCACTCTTCAGCGCACTTATTTGCAGAAGCACTCGAGGCTCTGTATCCAGGTACTAAGTTTGGAATAGGTCCTAACATCGAAGCGGGTTTTTACTATGATGTTGATATGGGTGATCGGACCCTGACTACATCGGATCTTGATAAGATAGAAACAAAAATGTTGGAATTAGCCAGACAGGGTAATGTTTTTGTTAGAAAAGAGGTGTCTAAAGCTGATGCTATTGGTTACTTCACAGAGAAGAATGACGAGTACAAAATAGAATTATTACAAGACTTGGCAGATGGTAGTATCACTTTCTATACACAAGGTGGTTTTACGGATTTGTGTCGAGGTCCTCATATTCCCGATACTTCACCGATCAAAGCGATCAAGCTCACCAACATAGCGGGTGCCTATTGGAGAGGCGACGAAAAAAGGAAGATGATGACCAGAATTTATGGTATCACTTTTCCAAAACAAAAAGAACTCACCGAATATCTCGAAATGATCGAAGAAGCTAAAAAGCGCGATCATAGAAAGATAGGTGCAGAGTTGGACTTATTTATGTTTTCTGAAAAGGTAGGTAGCGGATTACCATTGTGGCTGCCAAAAGGAACACAACTCAGAGAGCGCCTTCAAAACTATTTGAGAACAGAGCAGGAAAACCGAGGATACCAAATGGTGGTTACACCTCACATTGGTAGTAAGTCGTTGTACGAAACTTCTGGTCACTATGCTAAATACGGTGCAGACAGTTTTCAACCGATTAAAACTCCACGTGAAGGAGAAGAGTTTTTACTTAAACCAATGAACTGCCCTCACCACTGCGAGATATACGCCCATCGTCCAAAATCATATCGAGATTTACCATATAGATTAGGAGAATTCGGTACAGTATACCGTTATGAACAAGCGGGTGAGTTGCACGGTCTTTCGCGCGTACGAGGATTTACTCAAGATGACGCACATATATTTTGCACAGTAGATCAGGTAAAAGGAGAGTTCCTCAATGTATTGGAATTAACTACTCAAGTCATCCGAAAAATGGGCTTTAAAAACTTTACAGCTCAAATTTCTTTGCGAGATCCTAACAAACCTGAAAAATACATCGGCTCTGATGAAAATTGGGATGCAGCCGAAAAAGCCATCATCGAAGCAACCGCAGAAGTAGATTTAGTGACTACGACAGCGTATGGCGAAGCCGCATTCTATGGTCCCAAACTGGATTTTATGATCAAAGACGCCCTCGGTAGATCATGGCAATTGGGTACCATCCAAGTAGATTACAACCTTCCTGAGCGATTTGACCTTACCTACACAGGGGCAGATAATAAGCCACACAGACCTGTAATGATTCACAGAGCTCCGTTTGGTAGTATGGAGCGATTTATTTCGATACTGATTGAGCATACTGCGGGTAAATTTCCATTATGGTTGGCTCCTGATCAATATGCATTACTCCCCGTCTCTGAAAAATGGATTGAGTACTGCCAAGAGGTAGAAAATCAACTAAAAAAATACGACATCAGAGGCTTTATTGATGATAGAAATGAGTCTGTGGGTAAGAAAATTAGAGATACAGAGCTAAAAAAAGTACCTTTTATGTTTATCATTGGTGATAAAGAAGTAGAAGCTGGAAATCTATCGGTAAGAAGGCAAGGACATGGTGATGTAGGGATAATGACGGTCGAAGAGTTTGCGAAGTATTTCTTAGAGGAAGCAGAGAAGGACGCAGAATAATGGCTAGGAGGAATAAACTAACTAAATTTTCAGAGGTACTTTCTTTTCCTAATGTTGTTGAAAACTTTGAACCTTCTGAGCCTATATTAATGATCTCGGATAATGAGACAATTGATCTCAAAGGAAGATGGAAATCAGATTTTTTTAAAAACGAAAATCCGTTGATACTTGAATTGGCTTGTGGTAGAGGGGAGTATTCACTTGCCCTTGGTAGGACCAATCCCAACATCAATTACCTAGGTGTCGATATCAAAGGTGCCCGTATCTGGAAAGGTGCAAAAGCAGCACTCGACGAAGGGTTGGACAATGTAAAATTCCTACGATGTAAGATCGAGACCATCCTCAACTTTTTTCAAGAACATGAAGTTGATGAGATTTGGATTACTTTTCCAGATCCTTTCCATGGTAAAGAAAATAGACGACTTACAGCCTATAGCTTTTTGGATCGATACCGCAAATTACTTAAGCCAAATGGTATCATTCACTTAAAGACGGATGATGATATCTTGTACGAATTTACGCTTGAAAGTATCAGTTCATACGCGCATACTGACTTACTTTATGCAAATGACGACATCTATGCATCGACCTTGTTGTACCCAGAACTAGAGCATAAAACCTACTATGAGCTACAACACTTAGGCAAAGGGAAGAAGATAAAATATGTAAGGGTTCAATTAAAGTAGGTAGCATGTTACTTGATAAGACAGTGTGAATAACAAATTGCACTTCTGAAAATTTGGCCAATGTTTTGCCCCGAAACCCTAAAGTGAGCCATAGGCCAAATTTAAAATGTTTTTGATTTGGTTCTCCCTTTTAAGGGAGTTAGTGGGTAAAATCAAAAACATTTTTGTGCAATTTGTTATACACAAGATAAGTCATATTTGTACCCTTTTTTTATTAACAATTTCCTATCTTTGCTAAAACAATTTAAGGACAAATTTATGGTTACTAATTTCGCTAAGCAAAACTCCATCATTAGTCAATATATTAGTGAGTTAAGAGATATCAATATACAAACTGATCGACTCAGATTTAGAGAAAATTTAGAACGCCTGAGTATACTGATGGCGTATGAAGTTAGTAAAACACTTGAATATGAAATTACAAAAGTAGAGACTCCTCTTGGTGAAGCTGAGGTCAATACCCTCAAATCAGAAGTAGTATTAGCTTCAATACTTCGTGCAGGATTACCACTGCACAATGGATTTCTAAGAGTATTTGACAAAGCTGAGAATGCTTTTGTGTCAGCTTATCGCAAACATCATAAAGACGGCTCTTTTGAGATAAAACTCGAATATGTCACTTGCCCTAGTCTCGAAGACAAAACTTTGATCATCGTAGATCCAATGCTTGCAACAGGTGCGTCTTTGGCCACCACGATTGACAATCTAAAAGAATATGGCCGCCCGAGTAAAATCCATATAGTTACCATCATTGCCTCAGAGCAAGGTGTTGACCATATTCGTAGGGTATGCCCAGATGCTCACATATGGACAGGTGCCGTTGATGAAGAATTGACTGCCAAATCTTACATCGTACCCGGTCTTGGAGATGCGGGCGACTTGGCTTTTGGTACTAAGTTGCAAGAGTAAAATTGATGATTTAAATTTTTGAAATCTTTGATTGATTAAGTTTTTGAAAGGGATATTTTTGGCTCTCCCAAAGACGATATTAAACCTATCTATAAAACTTAGGTCTAATAACAAATCAAAAGTTCACCATGTCAAATAGTAAAACCCCATTTTCATTTCAGATTAAAGGGGAGTTCTAAATACTCATTTTCGTAGTGAAAAAAATACGAAATGGTAAAGGGCAAGGCGAATGTTAAAAAGTACCGTAGGTGTAGCCAAAGCTACATCGAGGAAATTTTTTAACATTCAACGCAGTATTTTGCCATTGCAGTTTTTTGTAATAGAAATAGAGTTTTTAGAACTCCCCTAGAGTAATTCACAGATATTTAGGCTTTTTTTTATCAGGAATTATGGCTGTGTACGCCCTAAGTGGTGTGTTAATGATTTTTAGAGATACCAACTTTCTAAAAAAAGAAGCTATAGAAGAACGACAAATTGGTCCAAATTTGACATCAGGAGAGATAGGTCCAAAATTAAAGATGGGAATAAAAGTTGAGAAAACGGAAGGCGATATTCTATACTTCAAAGAGGGTAACTATAATCAAAAAACTGGTGTTGCTGCATTTAAGAAAATGCAACTTCCTTTTGTTCTCGGAAAAATGGAAAAACTACACAAAGCTACAAACAGTAGTCCACTTTACTTTTTAAACATCTTTTTTGGTGCCTCTTTATTGTTTTTTGTATTGTCAGCATTCTGGATGTATGCCCCAAGTATGCCCATCTTTAAGAAAGGTATGTATTTTACCATTGGAGGGATAATTTTGACGGTTATTCTTTTATTTGTATAGACGCAGCACTAGTTAAGCTAGTCATTAAGGTATCGTCTACCAAAGTTTCGTTATGATATAAAATGGTAAAAACGAATGAATAGGTTGATCTTGTTTCTCATTGTCCTTTCTCTTAGCAACTGCAAAACTTCGTCAACTACTACCAATAAAATACGTAGTTTATCCCTCGATTACGCTATTAAAATGGCTGATGCAGATATAGTGCGCAATCCAGATCCACGTTATCTCGATTTTAGGCCACAACCAAAGTGGGAATATACCAATGGATTGATATGTAGTGCCATGATGCAATTATGGAAAGAGACTGGAAACAAAAAATATTTTGATTATGCTAAATATTATGCAGACAGTATGATCATGGAAAATGCAACCATTATCACTTACAAAAAAACAGATTACAATATCGATCGCATCAATCCAGGAAAATTTTTAATTGATCTATATGCTGAAACGAAGATCCTAAAGTACAAAATGGCAATTGATACATTGAGAGATCAAATGAGACTACATCCTCGAACGAGTGAAGGAGGTTTTTGGCACAAAAAGGTATATCCTCACCAAATGTGGCTAGATGGGCTGTACATGGGGACACCCTTTTTGACTAAATATGCCCATTTTTATGATGAGCCCAAGCTTTATGACGATGTGGTAAATCAGATTTTCCTTATGGACAAATATGCTTTTGATTCAAATACAGGATTATACTTTCATGGTTGGGACGAAAGTAAACTACAAAAATGGGCAAACCCTACCACTGGCCAATCACCCCACATTTGGGGCCGCGCTATAGGGTGGTTTGCTATGGCCTTGGTAGATAATCTTGAATATTTTCCCGACAATCATCCTAAGAAGAAAATGATGATCAATATTCTCCAGAAATTGGTAACAGGCATTGCAAAGTATCAAGATCCTAAAACTGGTCTTTGGTCTCAAATTGTTGACATGCCTAATCGAGAAGGAAATTATTTGGAAGCTTCTGTCTCAGCTATGTTTACTTACACACTTTTCAAAGGAATAAATCTTGGATATTTGGATAAAAAGTCTTATTCCTCGATGGCTTTAAAAGCGTATAATGGCATATTGACCAATTTAATAAAAACAGACAATATCGGAAATATAAGTTTGACCAATGTTTGCGCAGTTGCAGGATTAGGAGGCACTCCCTACCGTGATGGCAGCTATGAATATTATATCAATGAAACAAAAAGGGACGACGATCCAAAAGGTGTTGGCCCGTTCATTTTAGCTTCGCTAGAATGTTATAAATTTTCTAATCCTTGAGTCTTCTCCGCAAAGTCTATTAGACCTACTTTGGGGTCATAATGAAATAGTTTATGGGTCACCAAGAAAGATGTAAAACCTTGTATAAATAAAATCATCCTAAAGGGATGTAATAGTTATAATCAAAAAGTACTAGGTAGTATTCGACCCTGTCTGGGTCGTATATCTCCTCTCATTTCTTCTTTTATAACTATGTGACCTACTTCGAGGTCATAATGACTTAGCCATTATAGATAACACAGCCTCAAGCAATTTTTCTTTTACCTCATGCTGCTGTAAGTAAACAATCTTATCATTTTTCTCTGCATGATATTTTCCTAAATACAATTGTTCTGTCTGTCCTGGCGTAGGAATAAAAATAATGTTTTTATCAAAAATACTAAGGTCCATAATACTAGAATATCCCGACCTACATATGATCACGGTTGCATCAGAAATGGCTTGTTGTATTTCTTGGGTCTGAGCCATATTTTTGTAGGAAAAATGGTAAGAGACATCGTTCAACACAGTTTTATTCGTTCCTCTTATCATCAACGTTTCTTTTGAAATAGATATCAGGGCATCAGCGACCGATGCCTCAAAATAAGATCTTTGGGGTTCTGGCCCAGATATGATAACCAAGACTTTATTTGGAGATGAAGATGTTACCATTTTTTTAAGCCTCGTTAATGGTCCAATCCACTGCATTTTTTTATTAGTGTAAGTGTTTAATTTGCTTAAATTGCCGGATAAGTTACCCTCATCTTCATGATCCGGTACCCATATTTCATCAAAAGGTAGCATTACCCAATGATGCATCAAAGTTCCTAACCAACCTACTATTTTCCATGGATGAAGGATATTCAACTGATGTGTGATATAGACCGATTTACAAGATTTGCTAAAAGCACCAAACCGATTATCACTCACGATAAGGTTAATTTTATTTTCAGTTACCAGTCGATGTATTGCTTTTTTTTCTTTATAATAGTTTGTGATGATATAAGGAAGTTGCCTAAGAATATTCAAAACGATGGATTCAAATCTATATTGGATGTGATAGCTAGGTAGTTTAAATGTTTTGATTTGAGGAAACTCCCCTTCTAGCAAATCTAAAGCTTCATTGTCAGATGCTATCAAAACCTCACACCCTTGTTCTATTGCTTGCTGAATCAAAGGAATCGATCTACTCGCATGACCTAAACCCCAATTGAGTGGTGCAAATAATACAATCTCTCCTTTTCTAATCATATAACCTTTATATCCAAAAAATCTAAAATCTAAAATCAAAAGTACTTCATTTTACATTAATGGGTAACTAAAGTTACGGTGTAACAAAGAATTTCGACCTCCTAGGACTTTAGTGAAGAAATATTTATTAAAAAGAATATTATTTGGTTGATAATTAATTAGTAAGAGAATCGAGACCCAAGTTGATAAGCAAATTCTTCCTTGTTTAATTATTAAATTTGGATCTACTGCAAATTTAATGGGAAGTTCAGAAATTAGAGGCCAATACTTAAAACACATTACATTGATCCTTTTGAATAATTTAAATGGTAGAACCTTTATTTAGAGCTAATAGCTAACTACTCAAGGCTAAAAGCTTTAAACCCTTTATCCCTTAAAATCGTCGTAGAACCTTAAATTTTAATCTTTTAACAAAAAAATCAATTTTTAAGAAATGTAAAATTTAATATGAATTAAAAATTTTTTATCTACAAAATTATTAAAATTTGATATAGCTTTGTTGGATTCATTATTTGTTTACGAAATTGTTTTAGGTGCAGTTACGCCATTTTATTTATCCTGGGTTTATTGTAGTATGTCTTTTGGTCTTTTGGAAAACCATTCATTATGGTTATGCTACAGATTACTTAGGATGGCTCAATAGATATCGGGATGGTAGTTGGAGTGATGTTTTGACCTGTTTTGGTTATCCAGGACTCCACCAATTTTTTCATTTTGTTAATTATGGATTATATATCATATTTGGATCCAATATCGCAGGATTAGGTATCGTATTTATCCTTGGCCATGCGAGTACATCTTACCTGATTTACAGGACATTTCGATTGATTTTAAATGAAGTTGATGACGACAAAGGAGGTCTGATCAGTATTTTTGCAAGTATGCTCTTTGCACTTTCACCTTACGTCATCGAAGTACTTACTTGGGATGCTTGCTTCCACTATATCATATGCACAGCATTAACTTTTGGGAGTCTGAATTTTTTGATACAATACCTACAAACAGATCGTGTCAAGTTATTGATCCTTCATTTTGTTTTATGGACATTGGCATTGTTTACCATTGAGTTAGGATTAGTGGCTCCGGGCATATTTGTACTTTATGGGCTTCTCTATTTTACTTCAATAACGAATTTCACACAAGCTATCAAAAAGATTGGGTTGCTTGTCCCAATATATATCGCCATACAAGCTGCATATTTTTTACTTACAAAATATACCATCGGATTTTGGGTAGGCCACTATGGAGCTTCAAAACATTTAAACCTTGACCCAACCTTACTCGCTTCTACATTAAATAAATACATAGTAAAAATCGGCTTGTTTGCCCACCATTGGACTTTTTCTTACAAAGAGCAATTGTACACATATTTCGACAAACCAATAGTGACTTGGATTTTTTTTATAGCATTGATAGGCTCAATAGCCTTCTTTTATTTTTATAAAAAGCCAAATATAGCTACATACGTGCCATTGGTTGGATTCTTATCCTTTTGTATAGGTGTTTTACCCATTTTAAACCTCTATTTTTTATGGGTGGTACCTTATGAAAATGACAGATACACCTATTTTGCATCGCCCCATTTTTTATTAATGATTACCGCCCTTCTTGTGTATATTTTTAAAAAACTATACTGGGTATTGTACCTTTTAATTGTGACGATCAGCGGTATATTATTGGGGAGGATGACAGAGGTAGCCCATCAAGCAGGCAATGTCACCAACGAGCTTGTCAAAAATTTTAACTTCTACGACGAGAAAGAATTGGTCTTCCTCTGCATACCCGAAAACCTAAAAGGAGCCTACCTTTTCAGAGATTATAGCGATTCGAGCATCACCTTTATCGAAACATTGGATTGGCTAAAAGAGGGCAAAACTTACAAAGGCATCACCCATAACATATCACAATTTAACCTTACTAGCCAACGAGACAGCGTGACTGTCCAAAGGGTAGACTCTACACAACTCAGAGTAAACATAGCAAGTTGGGGTACCTGGTTTTGGAGAAAAGGTATGGGCCTCTCCTCCTTCGAAAATGACCAATTTAAAGTAACCACAGGCGATTTACATTTTACCCTTATAGATAAATTTCCTGAGAAGAAAAGGTTGTTTTTGTATACGGTTGGGGGTGAATGGAGAAGTGTTAGGTTGGGGGAGTAAATTTTCTGTTTTCATCAATTGAGGTGCAAGGCTAATTAAATGGAACCAATAAAGGTTTTAAACGTTCAACCAGCTAATCAACTTTTTTATTTAAAATCTGGGCTATTCATGGTTTTTCATTATGTTTGTAAATTGTCGGAAGTATTCCTGTATTTTAATTAAATCTATGTTTTAAAGAAACTTTATAATCCTTTTTTGATTTAACCTCCTTAGCTTTTAATAAGATCTCATATTCATTCTCTGCGATAAATAAAACAGCTCCCGTCAAGTTTTCTAATTGAATAATATTTTCAGTGCTTGAATTCTCTAAAGTAAAAGCCTTAGACCCACCATCATGAACGAAGCTTGTTATCTTTCGGTCTTTATATACTTTTGTATCTTCTCCAGAGAAGCTCCCTTCTAATTTTTGACCTTTATTGACCGTAAGATAAAATCTAAATCGATCGCTTGTGGTACAGTCTTCTCTGACAGATTTGAAAATAATTTCATGTGGTGAAAGGCCTGTAGATGTAGATCCTATTGCTAGTTTACTTTCAACTAGTGTATATTGTCTATTGTTAATTTTGATTTTGCCCGGTATAGCATTAGGACAAATTATTGGATCTTTTGAACAACTTATTATTGAAAAAACTATGAATAATAGCTGTAATTTGATGTTCATCTATAAAATATTTTAACTGTTTTGATATTTCGATTATAGATGTAAATATAGTATAAAAAATTTAGTGGAAATACGGCTTGTCAATTACACACTTAGGAATTTGATATTTCATTATAAAAGCTCGTGTAATGCTACAGTTTTTTTCATTGTAGCGTGAAGAACATCACTCATTCTAATCGGCTTATCAATCGAGTAATTCACCGGCACCTTCAACTGCTCAAACAATCCCTTGATGGCTCCTAAAAAATCTTGAGATGCAAATTGTTGTAATGAAATCATTGGTATTGTTTTAATTCGTTTTTGATAAATGAAGGGAATTATTTTATTTTAGACTCTTTTTGGGTTTTAAAAAATTCTCTCCAGTCACTACACTTTTACCTGTTTTACTTTCTAGCTCTTTTCTTGCATTTTTTGCAATTGCCCCACCTTTTTTGCCTGCTTTTGCATTTTCAGTTAGCCCTTTAGCTTGGTCAGATTCGGCAATTTGTCGAGTAGAAAGTTCAGCTAATGCAGTGAAAAGTAATTCAGCCTCGCTCATATGATCTCTTAAGTTTTGAGACTTTAAGCCTTTTATTTCTTTATGCGTTTTTACACTTAAACCAGTCCATTCCTGATGAATAATATTGGTTAAAAAAGCAAATTCGTCATGCTTGGTAACACCACTTTCTTTCCAATAGTCGGTAAGTTTATTTCTTGTTTCTTGCCCTGTCATCCGCTGTTGGATCCACTTATCAGAGCGTCCTAGTTTTTGCCAATTTTCTCGAGCTCTGTCCAAACTCATGCTTGGATCTTGTATTTCTTGCAACCTTTGGTAACCAACTTTAGCTAACCATAGTTTGAAAGGTTCAGCTTTAGGAGATGGTATAGATTGGATCAGTCTGAAGATATGTTCGGCACTTCCAGCTAACACTTTACGATTTTTTCCATTGGATAGCATAGCTACCTGGGGACAATTTGTCCCTAGGTAGCTATTTAATTCTGTATCCCTTTTTCTCAATTTTTTTAGATAATCAGTTGGATTTGTACTTTCAGTCAGAGCAGCAATAATGTCAACCAAAGAAAAAAACCATATTTCCTTATCTTCATCATAATGTCTTCTGATTTGTTTTGTCTCAAATATTGCTATTTCCTTATTTGTATCCATTTTACTTACCTTTATATATTTATTTTCCTGTATCCTCCAAGTTTTGGGCCTTGCCGACTTATGTAATGTCCATTTCTGAGTTTTTCAATATATTGTTCAATTGTTCTTGTCGATTTTAGAAGCCAAGTCTTCGATGGTAAAAGCCCCTTTGGTAAAATAACCCGTCACGATATCCATTGACCCATTAGAAATATTCTGGTCAATCCATTGGTGGACCTTTAAGTTTTGATTCTCTAAGATCATATGTTACATTAATTTAGCTGAAGAGGATATTATCAATTTCAGCCTTAAAGATAGAATATTATTTTAAAATGTTGAATTAGTCTCATTTATATACATAAAACTTTTGTAGACATTAATTTTTATACCCATCCTTTGTTGTATAATATCTTCCTTTTCCCTGTCGGAGTCACACGAAACATGAGCTTTAAGCTTACCCTTATTTGACTATTCTGTTTTTATTCCAGAAATAGCTTAACTTTCTTAACCTGACTTAACCTATTCAATATTAGTTAATGGTGATTAAGTTTCCATGTGGACGGAGAGGTGTTCGAGGAATAAGGCCTGCTTTTTTAAAAACAAAAAAAGAGACCAAAATTTAACTTTCAGTCTCTTTCTCATTTTTCCCTTATCTTCTAACTTTGTAGAAAAAGTGCAAATTATTTTATTACATGTGTCACCACACCACCTTTTGTACTATTTACTTTTACAGTGGCATTAGTGACGGCACCGCTGACCAACCATCTAACTTTGATTGCCTCCATACCACCAATATTGGTAACCTCTATTTCTTGTGGATTGTGTTTTTGCTCCGTAAAAAGGTTGAGATCTTCATTTTGCACGGTCATACCCGCGATTACTTTGGCACCATCTAGACTAATATAATCTGGTGGTGTAATTTTATTAGTTATATCAAATGAAGAATGGGTAGGGATGATCCTTTTGTTCATAATCGTAGCAGTGACGGCTTTGATATTATTACCCATATCTTTGACCACGACATCTTGTACTTCTATGATGGGTGTCTGATGAGCATGTAAAATGGTAAAAGCCATATTCCGATGTGCATCTTCTTCAAACATGAATCCTGGGTGATTTCTGATGTAATTCTTCTTAGATCCTCCAACTTCAATCTCTCCAAATTGCGGGTGATTGAATGTTTTCCAAGGGACATAAGCATCGCCAAATAATAAATACTTGTCAAACTCATTGAATTCATCATTGTCGAATCTTCCTGCATCACTTTTTTGAGTAAACAACTTGTAAGATGTCATCAATTCATTGCTAAAAGTAAAGATACCTCTTGTCAAGGCAAGAAAATCGATCTCACCACCATATACAGTATACAAGTCTTTGTACAAATAAAAGTATCTGTACCCTGGTAACATTTTTTCTCCTACTTTACCCAATTGGTCATAAACTCTATTGTCTGATGGTGAGTAAAGCCCTCTATCTTCTTCAGCACCGGGTCCACGCAATAACATACCACCATAGTTATGATAACTTTGAGCACCAGCAATATTAGGATGTTTTACGATGAAATCCTTTACAGCCTTAGTTTCTGGCAAAGAACCAGGATAGAAAAGCGCTCCATTCTGCACGTAGTGTGGTTGCCAATTCCATGCCCAATCTCTATTCGGGTCGTATCCACCTTCGATATCTTCGTTCACAAGACCATCACCATCATTATCGATACCTTCAGATCCCAACATTTCATATTCACCAACTTCGTCACCTTGTACCATCATCATTCGAGTAGGGTACTTTGGATCTTGTCTCCATCGGCCAGATTTAGATTTTCTTCGCATCATTACAATGTTGCCATCACCATCAAGATCATCCATTTTGTCATCATTAGCCACACCATCACCTTCATCATCAAAAGGCCTCATTCCTGATCGAGAAGAACTTGCCGTATTTGGCTTGTGAATAAAGTTATCTCGTGAGTCAGGACTGATATTTGGTAAAATATACACAGTCTTATGTTTTAATAACTCTTTGATAAATGGAATATGGTCATAACTTTCACAAAGATACCATGCAGAATATAATGCGATTTCACAACCATTGAGTTCGTTGGCATGTATTCCTCCGTCGATATAAAATGCAGTCTTTTTATCAGGTGTTCCAGTATTGAAATCTGTGATCGTCAAAGCATGTATGTCACGACCTTCTACCGATTTACCAATAGATTCTACTTTTATAAGATTAGGATAAGCCTTTTGAAGATCAGCATACATTTTGGTCATTTGAGCATAGTCTTGGTACTTTCTCCATGACATAGGTACTTTTGGATTGGCTGGTGAGCCGATAGCCCTCATACCGGTAAGTTCTTCATTGATTTCTACTGCTTTTTGTTGCGCATTTGCAATTAAGCCTGCAAAAATGAAGATGATGCTAAATAGTATATTTTTATGTTTCATGTTCGTTCTTATTATTTTAAATCAAGTGATAATTTACTAATGCCAGTGGTGTTACATCCAGATTCTATGGTGACTTGTCCTTTTCCTGAAATCAACCAAGAGTGCGTTTTAGCCTCATTTGGCTGTAAGGCATTTTCTATAATATATTTTCTTCCAGATACCCTATTCTGACCGGAAGCTAATTTTATCTCCGTTTTGATTCTTGATGTATATCTTAATTTATCACTGATGGTACTGTAAGAAGGCATTCCACCTTTATTCGTGATGCTTACCGTGACTCTGTATAGATTGTCATTAAGCTTTTCGACTATTGGGTCCACAATATTGTGCGTAGGCATTTTTTTGATTACATCATTTAAGAACGCTAAGTGGCCACCGATTTGATTTTCCACATATTTTGCTGGTGGATTAAACAATGCATATGGCTTTATACCACCAATTTCAGTTTTATGATTAGGGAAATCTGGATGTTTAAACTCTTTCCAATCTACAAAATTTTCTTTTAATCCTTCCTTGTCCATCCATTTGAGATACGTGATTTCGTATGGATCTTTGTCAGTAGCAGCTGCACCTCCTCCACGAGTCATAGGCGGACTAGCTGGTTTTTCTGTAAGTGAAGAATCTTTTTTTTCTGATACAGTTGCCCACCACACAGGTGTAGAATAAGCAAATTTGCCTGAATGATAATATGCTGTTTGCACAAAAGACCCCACTTGGAGAGGCAAAGTTGGAGGATTTTTTAAAACATTATGTTTGTTATACGAAGCAGTAAGCGCCTCACTTGCTTTTACATCTGTTTGTTGCCAACCTTTGATGATACGTTGTAGTGCATTTTTTGGATCGTATGTCTGAGCCGTTGAAAGACTATTCTGTGGACCAAAATTGATAATCGTATGGATATTGGTGTGGCTTGCAAGAAAATCCATCAACGACCTCACTTCATTTTCACTAGCTGCATATTCACCCGAGTTTTCTTTAAAATAAGGATGATCAAATGCAAAATTTCTATCAATATTTACACCATTTGATGGGTCTTCATTGAACAGACCATTTTTATTATCATCTATTCCTTCTGTAATAATAGAATGGGTACCTTTCTGATCTTTAAATGCATCTGCTTTTATCATCAATCTACCATCTTTGTCACTTTTGACATAATCTCCAGCTTGGGTCTCGACACGTATCATCGTTATGACACCATCGCCATTTAGATCATTGTACACATCATCAGCTATTCGGCCATTTCTATTGTCGTCAGTAGAGCGTGCATTACCTGATTTTTCAAATTTTGTTTTTGCAAAAAACGCATCCATTGCATCAGGATTTGCATTTGGGATAATATATACGGTTTTTGACGAAAGTAAATTGCTCAAAGAGTCAACACTTAAAAACTTCTCCGCAATAGAAGCAGCAGCAAGTGTACCTGCCTGATGCCTACCATCAACTCCGGCTACAATAAGTATCGCTGGATTGGTATTATTTCCCATTTTTAATACCCACAAATCTTTGTTTGAATGGCTTTTGCCATAGGATTCTAACTTGGTATTTGGTTTCTTGGCAAGTTCTTTTAATTTGGTGCTCATTTGTGTATAATCCAAATACCCACCTTGACCAAAAATCAATGCAGGTAAAAGGAGTAATAACAAAGAGCAAAGTCTTTGAAAATTAATCTGTATCCTCATGTAAAAATATCTGTTTAGTTATAAAAAAAGCAAATATATGTCTCTAAGACAACTAATTGTTCTTTTATTAAATTTTTGGAAAATTTTAACCCTATAGCTAATAGCTCAAAGCTTAGAAAAAACAATTAATCGGGTTAATTTTGTGTTAAACACATACAACTAAAAATACAACAAGTTTTAAAGTCGTTATAAATTTGTTTGTGAAACGAAAATTTAGATCAAAATGAAAAAATTAATTGGTTACCTAGTTACAGGTTTTATAGGAGGTATGACTTGCTTTGTCCTCATCAAAGCCACGCAATCATCAGAGAAAACAATAGCACCAATGAATAGCAGTCCTGCTAAATTGGTAAGTCAAAGTTCATTTTTAGCAGTTCCAGACTTCATTAATGCTGCAGAATCAGCTACCCCAACAGTTGTCCACATTTATGCGGAAGAAACCAATGAGCGGGTAGAGGACCGATATCGAAATCAAAGAAGAGCTGATCCTTTTGGTTTTTCAATTGAGGATTTTTTTGGAGGAGGAGATTTTTTCGGTAGAAATCACTATAGAAAATCTGGTGCAGGATCAGGTGTCATCATCTCAAGTGATGGATATATTGTCACCAATAACCACGTAGCCGGATTTGCAGATGACATTACGGTAACAACCACTGATGGAAAAAAATACAATGCTAAAAAGATTGGCACCGATCCTGCTTCGGACCTTGCTCTACTTAAAATAGAGGCTGGAAGTAAGTTGCCCTTTATGCAATATGGTGATTCTGATAAAGTAAAGGTAGGCGAGTGGGTACTTGCTGTAGGAAATCCTTTTGATTTGACAAGTACCGTTACGGCCGGTATAGTAAGTGCAAAGGGCCGCTCCCTTAATATCTCGGATACAGAAAAACCGATGAACTCATTCATCCAAACGGATGCAGCCGTTAATCCCGGCAATAGCGGGGGTGCGTTGGTAGACACCTATGGTAAACTTGTAGGCATCAACACGGCTATTGCTACTCCGACAGGCGCTTTTGCTGGATATTCTTTTGCTATTCCTTCAAATAGAGTAAAGGTAATCATTGATAAAATTTTAAAATTTGGTAATATAGAGCGTGCGGAGCTTGGAGTCGGAGGCTATGACGTAGATGAGACATTGGTAAAAGAATTTGACCTTCCTGTAAAAGAAGGCTTCTACGTAGATGGACTAGAATCAAGAGGTTCAGCTCGAATGGCAGGTTTTCTCCCTGGAGATGTAGTAGTAAAAGTAAATAATAAAAAAATTAAATCCTACGATGATATCGAAAGCATCTTAAATACGTCAAATGTAGGTGAAACACTCGATGTCGTGGTAAACCGTGCTGGAAAAGAAATAAAAATTTCTACACTTTTACGTAAACCAAAATCATAAAGTCATGTTTAGTATTCAATTCCCTTATAAAGGGTAATTATAAAAGTTGGTTTTTCGTTTTGTTTTGATTGGTCTGCTATTGATAAAATGGCAGACCTTTTTTTATGATATTTTATAAATTTTTATTTGCAATTGGATAAATGTTCTTACATTTGACATTCAGATAAAAAAAATTATGTTTATGAAGAAAATTTACGTCCTACCCTTTTTGCTTGCGCTTTTATTTACGTTCTCAAACTCTTATGGTCAATATAGGCTAAGTGTCAAAACACCTGACTCATTAAAAGGTGATTATCTATTGACTTTTGGTAATATAGGTAGAGCACACACAACTGAAATCTCTGGAGAACTTTATTTACAAAGTGGTCTGGCATGTGACACAATAGTGAGCCCTGACGGTAAAGATAAAATTGTTTTAATCGATAGAGGTACATGTACTTTTGATGTTAAAGCTATAGCTGCTGTTAGAGCAGGAGCTAAAGCATGTATCATATGTAATAATTCGGGTGCCGTACCTACTGTAATAGCTGGAAGACCAACACTTCCCATCCCTGTTTATATGGCAACTCAAGCTGATTGTAATCTTATAAAAGCAAATTTAGCGAAAGCCAAACTAAATGGTGGTATTAGTTTAGTACCTTGTAGCAGTCCAAGAGTTTACTCTACTGATGTGTTCTGGGGAAATAAACCAGGAGAGGGAGATTTCTCTAATGGTCTTGGAGGTTGGTCAACTGTTTCTTTAACTGAAAATGCCACAAGAAGATGGACACATCATCCCATAGACCTACCGATATTTGGTGCTTTTAATGGTAACGCAGCAAGAATAGCATCACCAACTGCTTGTAATGGAGTTGCTACCATAAATTTTGTCAGTTATTCTGTAGTAGATAATCCATCATTAGCTCAACCTTATCCAGTGTATATTTCTGAACTCATTTCCCCTACTGTAAGCTGTGTTGGGAAGACCGGAGTAAGTGTTGAATTTTATCAACTTATCAATAGATTGAATAGAAATTTATTTTATTCAATAAGTGTTGATGATGGTGCTACGTGGTCAGAAAGAGTTGAAGTTCCAACACAAAATGCAGTAAATACCACACCAAATACAGAGTTAAGGACGATTCCAATTCCTCAATTCAACAATCAGGCAAGATGTAAATTTAAATTTATTGCTGAAGGAGACTTTTATTTCTATAGCATTGATGACGTCGTTTTTACAACAAAGAAAATTTATGATGTAAAAATAAATAGGGATTGGTACGCTGGTGCTCCAAATTTTGCAACACCTTTCAATCAAACAACTCCATTTCCACTTATTGTTGATATTGAGAATTTAGGAAACCAGGTATTAAAGAATTCAAAAGTTATTGCTACCGTAACTAAAGACTCAGATAAATCAGTGATTTACAGAGATTCTATTGTTTATCCAGATATACCAATAGGAACCAAGGCAGAAAATGCAATCTTTAATAAAAGAGTGACGTTACCACAAGAGATAGGTAATTATACACTTACCTATTCAGTTGTAGCTGATAGCACGAAAGCTACCAACGAAACGGTATTTTCTACCCCGATCCAATTATCCAAAAATATATTCTCTAAACTCCCAATTCCTGCTCCTGGAACATCTGGTGTTTTAAGCGGTTGGAGAGCTGGGGGGGTAACAAACTTCTTTACTGCTTCCAGTTATTACCGAGTTCCAAAGGGAACATGGCCAAACGCCAAACCGATAACAATTGACAAAGCTTTCACAGGTGTAAGCGTAAATCCAACAAATGCAACAGCAAATACCTCAGCAATTCTTTCAGTTGACGTTTATGAATGGACTAATCCAAATGACTCTGTAGTAAAGCCAGCAGATAGAAAACGAATTGCCACAGGTACCCAAGTCATATTGAATGATACAGCGAGTATTGAGATTCCATTATTTGACCCAAATGATAATCAGAAAAAAGTTGTTTTAAATAATAAAGGAGATTTACATTTGATTGTTTCTACTTCAATAAGTCCTTTAGATGATGGTAATACAACTTGGTTTATGGCATCTAGAAATCCCGCAGACTTAAGAGAGTCATCTGGTCAGTATAATTCTTTTGCTACATCATTTGCAGATGCTAATGTAGGTGGAAATGGACACAATTGCTTTTTTGGAAGTAGCGCGGGTGATACTCCTGAATCTAGAATATTAGAACCAACTTCACTTGTTGTTTATAACCCATTAATTCTTCAAGAAGTTGACCTTACTTCTGTGGACTTAATTGACAAAGCCATCGAAACCAAAATCTACCCTAACCCTGCCAGTGATAAATTGACAATAGACTTAAATTTAAATGAAAATAGAGAGTTTGTGTTTATTTCAATGTACAACATGGATGGCAAATTGGTACTTGCAGAAAAGTATTTAAATGTAAGCAGTAAAATGGTAAACTTAGATGTATCTGATTTACCTACAGGAATTTATAACCTTAGACTTACTACTGACAAAGGATACAGCAGTCAGAAAGTGTCTATTGTGAAATAAAAGAATATATCCTTAAATAAAAAAAAAGGGGCCCAATTTTTTGAGCCCCTTTTTTTATGCTCGTAATCCATATGTCAAGACTTCAAATAATTAGTTCTACTTTGTTTAATTCAATAATTTTTTAGTTACCGCGACCTTCAGGTCGTGGAAAACAAAAAAACCACAATTCTTTTGGCGACATTTTTGCAACAAAAATGGTGACAAAAACTAAAAAGGACATTGCCATTTTTAACTTTAATTGAATTTATAAGCATTCTTATTTCAACTTAACAAAGTAAAACTAGTTGGGAGTGCAAGCTATCTTTCATTTTGAAAAATAGTGAAATGATCAAAATGTCCAATTCATACCACTTCCCACATTTACTGCTATTCTACCTTTGTGTCAAACAAATAAAATAGTATAGATATGAAAAGAAGAAATTTTGTGGCACTTTCTGCTATTGCAGCACTCACACCTTCATTTAAACTTGAATCTATTTCTGCAGACCAAAAAGGATTTGTGGTAAGAAAAGGAAAGGCAAGAAATGATAGACACATGCCATTTAAAGGTATCAATATCAATGACCTTAAAGTATCTGGAGCTGACACCAAAGGTAATTTTTCCCTATTTGAGTACATCGGTGTAGAAAAGACAGGACCATCTTTTCACGTACACTTAAAACAAGACGAACACTTTTTTGTAATAGAAGGTGATTATAAGTTCAGGCTTGGAGACGAATATTTTGATTTGAAAGCAGGGGATAGTATTTTCTTACCCCGTAATGTACCTCATACTTGGATACAATTGTCCGATCGAGGAAGATTGATTTATATGGTCAGTCCCGCAGGAACATTTGAAGATTTTTTTCAAGAAATGACTTTATTAAAAGCCCCGCCAACTCGAGAATTTATGGATACCTTACATGCTAAACATGATATGAAAATTGTTGGCCCACCAATGGAATTATAATAATATAGTTTCGAGGTGAATTTTAAAATGTTTTTGATTTGGTTTTCTCCCGACATGTTAACGGGAGAGTTAGTGGGTAAAATCAGAAACATTTTCCAAAGGAATTATAATGATATTTGGTGGAGGAATTGTAAACCTTACCTTTATTTATTAATAGTTTAGTGGTAAGTTTTAAAATGTTTCTGATTTGGTTCTCCCTTTCAAGGGAGTTAGTGGGTAAAATCAGAAACATTTTTTTGCAAAAGATTACACACTTTATTTCGTGACATTTCTATGGTTACAAATATTTTCTTAATTTTGATTTATGTTACTCAAAGATTTTAAACCAAGCCAAGCATTATTTGAGTGGGTAAAGTGTTATCGAATTGTGCATTTTTCATTCGAAGGCGACATTACACCTCCACCAAAGCCCTACACCCCAAGACCTGAACAATGTTTGGCCTTTTATCCATTAGACACAGAACGGGTATCTTACAAAGACAAAAACACAACAATTCAAAACACCAGAGTAGCACTCATTGGGCAGCATACACAAGTATCTTTAAGAGAAATTGGTAAAGAATTTTTAGTAGTACAAGTAATTTTTCAGCCAGGTGCCCTTTATAGATTACTGAAGGTCCCTATGTCGGAATTGTTCAATGAATATGTGGATGGAAGTTTATTTTTTAAACAAGATATTCACTTTGTGAATGAGCAATTGTACCACGCAAAAAACTACTTTGACATGGTCAATATTCTAAACCTTTATTTTTTAGATAAAGTTAGTAAAACTAAGCAGGAAGCCTCAAGAGTTGACCCAATCATCCAATTATTTAATCAATCAACTTCTGTATCTTTAGATCATTTAGCCAAACAATCTTATTACAGTTATAAACAGTTTGAAAGACATTTTTATGCAAGAACTGGCGTAACACCTCGGTATTATCAACGACTCGTTAGATTTGACCATGCATTTAGGCTCAAAAACCTCCCCGATCAAAAAGCTTGGCGAGAAATTGCTTGGGAATGTAGCTATGCCGACTACCAACATTTGTCAAAAGACTATAAAGAATTTACAGGATTTACACCTCATGAATTTCACCTCTTAGGTTCCCCAGAAGAAAGTCTTGGCCTAGCTGAAAGTTTTTATGAATTAGAAGTGCAATAGGAATTTACAGCGTCTCCGACAATTGCCAAATTGCGTCGCAGACAATTGAAACATTGAGTCTCCGACAATTGAAATATTGCCAAATTGCGTCGCAGACAATTGAAATATTGCGTCGCAGACAATTGTACTCAATTCCTCCTATCCAATCCCCACATCAATTTCTCTCTTATCGTCTCCATAAATTCCATACCCTCTAGTACACCTAGCGTAAGATTAAATTTACATTTTTTAAGTGAAATGATATGGTCTTGAGTGATCACCTCATACCTAGAATCTAAAGTACAAAGAAAGTTTTCTGATCGTCCTTCTACCTTGAAGGTGATGGTTTTGTGATCCGGTATGACAATTGGTCTCACATTAAGACTATGAGGTGCAACAGGCGTAATGACCCAATTGCCACTATCTGGAAAAAGTATGGGTCCCCCACATGACATAGAGTATCCTGTAGAACCTGTCGGGGTGGCGACAATGACACCATCAGCCCAATAACTATTCAGATACACATCATCTACATAAGCATGAATGGTGATCATACTCGACGTATCGCGTTTATGTATCGTAAAGTCGTTTAAAGCAAAAGGAGTATCGTCAAACAAGGGTTGGTTAGATTCTAAAGATAGTAAGCTTCTTTCCTCTGCCTTCCAATGATTGTTTACGATGGCTCTGACCGCTTTGATTATTTTACTTTTTTCAATAGTTGCAAGGAAGCCTAATCTTCCAAGATTAATCCCAAAAATTGGAATGGCAAGGTCTTTTACCAATGTTACAACACCTAATATCGTACCGTCACCACCTAATGTGATTATTACATCTGGTTTATGGTTTTGAAGATCCGAATAATTATCAACATGAAAATCTGGAAATGTGTCGACACCATTGGTATACAACTCTTTTTTTAAGTCACCATACAAACCAATGATTACATTATTCCTTTTCAGTTCTTGAAAGAAAATATTGATGATATCTGCGTCAACAGCTTTGATATTCCTCGCATAAACCAATATTTTCATCTTTTTAGTTTATTTAAATTTTCTAAAAGTTAAATGACGATTGCAAATATAGGTCTCTTCCTCCAAACTGATTAAAATTATATTCCATAGAAAACAAATAATTATTAATAATCAAAATATCCAACGCAGGACCGTAGCCAAGAAGTAGCCTGTTATTTAATGTATTGGTCTCCGCATAAGTTCTGTCATTGACATATCCGCTATCTACAGATAATCTAATATTCATAGCAACAGGTAGTAATTTAAACTGCTTGACGGGCATAAATTTGCCAAGATTGAGTACTTTATATAAAAATTGATGACGCAAAGCACCTTTTAAATAAAAAAAATCAGAACCATCTATTACTTTTATATCATAGCCTCTTAATCGGATACCGTAGCCGATAGCTGTATTATTGGCATAGGCTAATGTATTTCGGATAGCATTAAATTTTACACTCCCTGCCAATCCTGCAAAAGTATTTTTGGCCAATTTGGTATGTACCTCTCCTCTAAATTCAAAGGCTAAGTTGTTATAATCAGAATTATTAGTAATACCAGATTTTTTGATGTTGATATTATACATAAATCCGCCTTCAGGGTAGATAGGGAAAACTCTTTTATCGTAGTTGAGATCATATTCTAAAAAAGGAAATAGTATAGAGTTCTTACCATCTAAAAAATAGTTAGGATTTAATGTATTAGTTACCAGTGTATCTACCCAATTTCTATGTATTTCGAATCTTAATTTCTGTCGCAGGTAAGCATTGTTTCTATTGGTTATGAAGAAGCCTGCTCTAAATCTTCTGAGCATGTCGCGTTCATCAGGATCTTTATAAAAAAGTAACGTGTTGTCTTCTGTCTTATAAGGAATTTCTTTGTTCTCTCGATAATTTAAAATCACACCTCCGCCCCAGCCTTTAGACAAGTATGGAAAACTATAGTTCAGTTCATATTGCCTAGTGTAGCCTAATTGAAATTTAAGTTTCAGTTTGTCTTGATACCCAGTCGTGTTGAGATGGTCAAGTCTTACACCATAATTTACCCTGCTCAGAGAAAAATTATGTTCTTTCCACCAAGCATTAAAACTACGATCTGCAAATTCAAAAATGGGAGCAGGATAAATAAACCAGGATTCCCGCACATTTATATCAAAACTTAGTTGGCTTTTTTCAGTATCCCAATCTATGATATTGATCTTAACTATCGTAAATATTCCTACACTTTGTAAGCGTTTTTCATTTCTATTGATCGTTTCTTGTAGTTTACTGATATCGAGTGAGTCACCTAATTTTACATCCAATTCATTAAAGATGACGATGGACTTTGTCTTTTTGTTGCCTGTGATATTGATGGATTTTAACTCAACGTGCGTATAGGAGACTTGAGCATAAGCATAAAATGCACACAATATGGTGAAGAGAGAGGTAAAGATTCTTTTTGCTTTCACAGTTTTCTTATATAATCTAATTATCTAAATATCTTTATATTAGACATTTAGATAATTCATAAAAGACTCATATCGATCTTTCCATAACGCATCAAATCCTTCTTCTGAATAATTGGCTAGAATATTTATACCATATCTTTCGAAAGTATTAATGAGGCTAGCATCTACATAACTATTTGTTTTTATGGCTATAATATAGTTTCCCGTGGTAGGTATCTCTCTTGCAAAGGCCATGAGTACTTTATGACCTTCAGTTTCCAATATTCTACAAATACTTGCCATAGAGTACTGTGATCGTAACATTTCAGCCACAATTAATTTTCCAGAAGAATCTAAGTGCAAATATTCAATGATGTAGTCACTTAGGTTGGTAAATAAGACAGCACCGCTTATTATTCCATTTTCTACTATAGGACAAAGACTTAGTCTTTCATTGACCATTTTGTAAAAAATGTCTAGAAAATTAGTATTTGGTAGTACAAAAATATCACGTCTTAGATCTCGTATTTCTTGGATAGTTTGTGTGCTATCATATTCTAAAATCTGCTCTTCTGTCAAGACTCCAAAATAATGATCACCTTCTTGTACGATAAGATGTCTTAATTGAAGGTTGTTGATAATTGACAGGGCACTGCCTATGGTATCTTTTATATCAACGGTGTAGATAGCTGCGTCTAGTTTTATTTCTTGTGCTGAAAGCATATTTTTACCTTACAAGTTTTTTCTCTTCTCTTTCAAATTCTTCTTGACTCAATAAGCCCCGATCTCTTAGGCTGGTTAATTTTTCAAGCTGATCTAATACAAGGCCCGATTCTACATTATTTTGAGATGTTTTAGCTTCAGCTTGCAATGTAGATGGTACTCTTTTAAATTGATTTTGTTTAAACTCATCAAATTCTTTTTGAATTCTTACAAAAGCTAAATCATCGTGTGTCAAAATTCTTTCAAAATCATTAAAACCTAAATTTACGGCTTTTGCAAGGTGTTGAAAAGCCAAAACTTTATTCTCGGTAAGGGAGTAGGCACAAGCTATATTAAAATTAAGCGCGATATCATTAGGCTCGATATCTAGTCCTTTTTTAAAGTCTTCTATCGCCCCTTCTAGATCAAAATCCTTGTATTTAGCAAGCCCACTGCTTTTGAAAACATTGTTTTTTATCACGGCTTTCGGGGGTGAATAACCTCTTCTTTGGTCTTCTGTATTGTATCTTTCGAAATTAGCACTTCGTCGTTTTTCCAATTGAGCATCCTTTTGGACAAACCCTCTATTGTACTTTCTGTTAAACTCTTCATCACTCATGGTAATCAGCTTAAGTCCTTGGATAAATCCGAGAAAAGCCGTGATTGGAATGGATGACGAAAAAGAAATAAACATTAAAAAAAGGAAAAAAATGAACCCTCCCGAATCTCTTAAGTACAATTTATGAAGGCCAAATGTACCCCCTACAAATGACAAAAGAGCAGCAATTACCCTATTCCTTGGACTACCAGTACTATAATTTCCGCCCCTCGAATTACTACTATTTATTACAATCAACTCAAAATGTATTTAAATGAATAATTTATAGATTATATTTGATCGCTAAATTACAATAATTCTCAACTTTCATCTCAAATCTTAGACCAATTTGCACAATAAGACGGCAATATCATCTTTTAAGCCCTCATTCTTTGCAAAATCATCTATTTTATCTTCCAGGTTTTGAGCAAAATCTTTAGCACTTACTTCGTTATTATCTTTTATAAATTGCTCTAAACTTGATTCTTCGAAGTATTCACCATATTCATTAACCAATTCTCCTAAGCCATCAGTATAACACATCAATAACTCATCACCTATTAGATTTATTTGCTCTTCTTTTATTTCAGGGAGTTTTTCAAACGCCCCAATTACCGTGCAGCCAGCCTTTAATCTTCTAATTTCTTTTTGCTTATTGATGATGATTGGAGGGAAATGACCAGCATTCACATATCGTAATGTTTTTTTCTTTAAGTCAAATTCGCATACAAAAAACGTGATAAATCGATCTCCTTTAGTGATTCGAAACACGACTTGATTCAACGCATAGACAAAGGTTTCTAAATCTCTATATTGAAAAATTAAACTTTGTATCACAGCTTGAAAATTTGCCATCAACAGTGCAGCCGCAACGCCTTTACCTGATATATCCGCTATACATAGTGCAAATCTGTTTTCATCATAATGAATAAAATCGATATAGTCACCACCTATATTTAAGTGTGGTCGGTATATTTTCGCTAGCTCCATCCCTTTATAATTGGCAAAATTTTCTGGAATCAACAAGCCCTGTACTTCTTTAGCTAATTCCAACTCTTTTTCTAGTTTTTGCTGTTCTAATTGCCTCTTGAACAACCTCTTATTCTCAATAGCTACCGAGATGATATTGGTAATCGTTGTGATAAACTGTATTTTATTATAAAGGTCTTCTTTCTCTTTTAGTCCACCGATGATGCTATATGCAATAGAATAATC
The DNA here is from genome assembly GCA_022844565.1 of Saprospiraceae bacterium. Taxonomy (GTDB): domain Bacteria; phylum Bacteroidota; class Bacteroidia; order Chitinophagales; family Saprospiraceae; genus JADKBO01. Next base: position 112,664 of record JALHLK010000002.1, on the reverse strand, counting down.
TTTATGCAAGACAGGTATGATTATGTTAAAATCTTGTATCTCCTTACTATCCTCTGCCTTGATCGTATGAAGTCTTTTGTGTTGTAAAATATGGGGTATCAGACCTACGGTATTCGTGTCATCACAATTGATGTGACAAGCACAATACCAATTTCCAGCATCATTGACCAAAAGAGCCATTTTTTCGATCCCCATCTCCCAACTTAAGAAAGATCGATACATATCAAACAATCCATCTTGAGATACATTATCATTGATAGCTTGTGTAATAGTAAGTAAACTTCTGATTTGTAGCTGTTTAAGGCTCAAATCTTTCTCAAGTTTTTCAATTATGGATATTTCTCTTGTCATATTAGGTTTCTAACATGACAAAGGTATGAACAAATTTAATTTATTAATATTTATGATGGGATATAATATATTCTTTGATAAAGAAAGTAATGTCTTTAATCTAATTTGTTTAATAATTATCTCTAAAAACACTTTATTCATTGCCTCTGCCTCTTTAAAAAATCCAGATTTCATATGATTTGTAATGTCTTCTTATCCATTATTCAAAATCTTTTTTAGAAAGTAGTTCCATCAATTGGTGCAGTTTGTTTGCCAATATGTTTTTTGGTATCAACTTGGTTTCGTAGTCGGCAATAATGGCAGGGCTTATGTTTCTTGACATTGCAATTTCAACCACTTCTGTGTCCTTGCCTTTGCAAAGCAAGATGCCAACGCTTGGATTTTCGTGTTGTTTCTTTACCTCTTTATCTAATGCCCCTAAATAAAAATTGAGCTTGCCTAAAAACTCAGGTTCAAATTCCTGGATTTTCAATTCAAATAATACCAAGCAATTTAGTTCGCGGTGATAAAATAGCAAGTCGGTACGAAAATCTCTATTACCCTCTTGTATGCGATATTGTTCGCCCATATAGGTGAAATCTTTCCCGATTTCTATAATGAACTTTTGTAAATTCATCGTAATGGCTTTTTCCAAATCTTTTTCGCTGTGTCCGTCAGGCAGGTCTAAAAATTCAAAGATGTATGGGTCTTTAAAAAGGTTTTCTGGTAATTGTGTTGGCAGTGCAGACACTAATTTATTGGAAAGCATTGTGCGTTCAAAAGTTGCTGTGTTTAGTTGCCGCTCTAATTCTCTTACCGAAAGCCGTTGAGAAATGGCATGGAGCATATAAAAAATCTTTTCTTCTACAGTTTTGGTTTTGTTCAGAATGTGTAAATGGGATGACCATTGAATTTGTGACAACACTGTTGACACAAATTTGGATGTCAAATCATCGGTCATTTGTAAATGTGACAACAGTGTTGACACATTTGTATCTATCTGATTTTCTTTACTTTGTAAAATATTTGCCAAAGATGCTAAAAATTGTTTTCCCGAATATACTTCAAAAAACTGCTTCATTCTATACAACCCTCTGCGGTTAAACCCAGAAAGGTGAGAAAACTTTGATTGAATGAAAATAGCTAATTCCTGCACGGTTTTTTCACCCCATTTTCCAGCATTTACTTTTTCGGAGACCACATTACCCACGTTGAAATACAACAAACCAATTCACTATTAGCCTTGCTGTAAACACGGCTTAGGGCTTCGGTAATGTGTGTTAGAATTTGCTCAAAGTCTTGAGAATTATTCTTACTTTCCTTTGTCATATTAATCGTCTTACTTTATGCTTGTAATCTATATATTTCTGACCATGTTCTTGGATTAAAAATTCTTCTTCAAGTCTGATTTGTATTTGAATAAGAACATACCCTAAAATAAAAAATAACAAGGTCAAAGCGTTTGGCGTAACCAAAAAAAGTCCAACTAAACTCAAAATCATTCCAAAAAATATAGGATTTCTTGAAAGTCCGAAAAGCCCAGTTGTCACTAGTTCGGTTTTAGTTTCTTTATCAATACCAATTCGCCATGAATTTTTCATGTGGCCTTGGGCGATAATGGTCCAAATAAGGGATATTGCTAATAAGCCAAGCCCAATAATTTTTATAAGTTCATTGTCAAGGAAAGGTATTATTAAGAAAGTATCGTGCCATTTTTGAAATACCGAATAAGCAAGCACATAAATAAACATTGCAATTAATGTCAGCTTGAAGTATAGTCCAATTAGTCCATAAGCACTGTCGTCATTTGGCAAAACAAGTGGGTTCTTTCCAATTCTTTTTGCAACCACAATGGATTTCAGGACGAAAGCTATACCAAAGTAAATTATGAAGTAGACTGGTAAAATGATTTTGATAAAATCGTCCATATTATTTTACAATTTTAAAAGATGAAATATTTACATTTATTAAATTTGGGCTCCCACTTAAAATCTTATGATTCAATGTAAAAGCCCAGATTTATAAATAAAGGAAATTAACTATTTCAACGTATACCTAAACCCCGCATAGATCATTCTTCCAAAAATAGGCCCCCAAGTCATGCTTGCATCAAAAAACTGACCATTTGGATTGGTAGGATCAAGGATTGGATCGTCTTGTCTGAAATCAAAAAGATTTTCCACACCAAGGTAGATATCATTGCCTTTAAATTTCTTTGCAATTTGAGCTATTGACATGGTAAAGGCAGGTGATCTTTCGTCCAATCTGAGTCCTTCTGGATTGCTTCGGGTATTAGGCAATCGTCTACTACTCTGATAATTAAAGGTGTAATCAAAGTTCCATCCACTTTTTGTTTCGTATGCTATGTTAAGAAAAGTCCTGTGTGGAGAAACAAATGCTTTTTCTAGTCTTCCACTTTTGTAGTCGGTCTCTACATTGACATATCGGTAAGCTGCTCGGATGTCAAGTCCATTGGCCAGATTAAAATCTAATTGAGTCTGGAATGCATTAGAACGAGATACTCCATCAAGATTATAAAATAGCACCTCTCTTGGGCTATTATCCAAATCTGTGACCACTTGATTAATAAAATTGATATGATATGCGTCGGTGCCCCAGGTTACATCCATTTTGTCTAAAGTCCAGATTTTTACATAACTAATACCAAATGTCCATGCCGCCTCAGGATTCAAACCATAGGGATTTGCATTATTTTGACCTTGGATATTCCATTTTCGTGAAGAGGCAAAACTACCTAAGTTTTCTGCAAAAATACTAGCTGTACGTTGTCCTCTACCCGCACTTACTCTAATTACATCGTCATGAGTGATTTCATATCGTGCGTGTATTCTTGGTGTAAAAAACAAACCAAAATTATTGTGGTGGTCTGCACGGAGCCCAACTATTGTAGTAAAACCTTCTGCAAGTCTATTGGTCATTTCTGTAAATACTCCTGGGATGTATTCCCTTCTTTGATAAGATTTTCCAAAAACCCTTTCATCAACATGGTCTATCAATACAGAACTACCCATCACGATCTTATTATCTGAATCTTTGATGATGGTCTGAAATAGCGCATTGGCATAAAGTGTATTTTGGGTTCCGCTATAGCTGGTTTTTCCATAATACTGATCAGTGTTATGATGTGTAGCTCCTATCTGTATTCCGATACTTTTGTAAGGAGCATCTAAGAAGACCTTGCCTCTTTTCATCCATGCTTCATAACGCTGTACATCATTACCCGCTGTCCAGATTTCACCACTGTTGTGATTAAGGGTACCATGATCTTGACCACTTTCTTGGGTCGTGTTTGTAATTTTTATACCAAATTCAGCTTCATTACCTGTGTCTGGTTTATCCATTTTCCAAGTATTGGCAGCAATAAATGCTTTGCCAGTTGGCATATCTAAAAAGCCATCTTTATTTCGATCATTGTGTCCTGCATTTAAGGCATAATGTAGCATTCCGTTAGTATACCAATTTTTGTTTAGCTTAGTGTTACCGATCACATTTCCCTCATATCGACCACCATTACTTAAATAGCCGTTCACAAATAATTTTTCTGGATCAAATGATTTTTTTAACCCAACATTGATTTGACCTGCCACACTTTCAAATCCGGATAATACTGATCCGACTCCTTGACTAAGCTGTATGCCACTCACCCAAGGACCAGGTACATAAGTAAATCCTGTCAATGCAGCTAAACCTCGTATGTCAGGGATCAATTCTCGGGTGATTTGGACGTATGGACCCGATAGACCCAACATTTCTATTCTTCTCGTACCTGTGACCGCATCGGTAAAGGAAACATCGACAGAAGGGTTTGTTTCAAAAGATTCTGACAAATTGCAACACGCTGCTTTCATCAATTCTTTAGTTGTAATCTTTTGGACCTTTATAGGTTCTAAATATGCTATAGAAGTAGACATTCTCCTTCCTGATACTTGTACCTCATCCAACACATTATCTACGGTCATCACTACATCGACGTGTCCTTCCTTCGTGATGGTCAAAGTATCTGTACCATAACCTACATAACTGATGATGAGCTTGTCAGTATTTTGTGACATGGGTAACTTGAAGCTACCATTAGCATCCGTCGCTGTTAGGGCACCATTATCTAACCAATAAACAGTTGCCCCAATTAAGAGTTCTTTCTTTTTTGACTTTGGTTTTTTCTCATAGACAAAACCAAATAAAGTAGGTTCTTTGGTCCTAAACTGACAACACACAGGTAAATCATTATAAGCTGCATCAGAGGCTTTGTATTTATCCGTATCATGACCTGAAGCTGCCAGGAATTGATGTAACTCGTCTTCAACAAATATGGATGGGTCTACTTCGAGTGCTAGCATATTCGAAGTGTCTGTCCAAACTGCTTTACTAACCCCTATCGTATTCAAGGAAATTTTTTCGATACGTTCTTTGCACATTTCACAAAGTCCATTTACTTTAAATGTTACTTTTTGTCCATAGTTTTCGCCTAAACTGGCCAGAACTAGTAAAGTTATGTAGAGTATTTTTTTCATTTTTTTAAAATTATAATTATTTATGATTAATGCGATTTAAAAACCACATTAACTAATTTCTCAAAGCACCTATATATGTGCAATGATTTTTTAAGCTTTTTTCAAATGCAGTGTAAATGAAAAAAAACTTACTTTACTATGATTATAATTTATACTTGTGGAGGATGAAAAATATTAGACATCAAATCTTTAGGAATAGCATCGCTATAATGAAATTTAGACTTATAGTAATTTGTCAACGGCTGTGACGAAAACTCTTGATGACTGTAGAATAAAACTGGAAAAGACTGTATATGAAAACAACAAAGACAATCACAATCTTGATCGCCACAACATCCTTTCGATTCTTTTTTTGAATCCGATTTTGATTCATCATCTATGTGACAAGATTTTGAAGCTTTTACTTCTTTGTGGTCATCACATGAAGCCTTACTTTTTGAAGAACAACAGAATGTTTTTTCTTCATGATCTTTTTGCTTTTTGTGAGTTGATTGGCATTCTGTAGGTAAAGAAATAGATAATGCATAGTATCCAAAAGCTTGGGTATAAAGGCTAAGTGCTAATATGATACAGAGCAATCTCATCAATGATTATCTAATTATATTTTTTTTGATGGACTCTACAAGATCTAAAGAAACAGCAGGTCTCACAATATGTGATTTGATATAATCTCTAAAATCTTTTTCTTTTGAGTAAATTGATTGTACTTTAGGATCATTTGTAACCTGATTTAACAGTTCATTACACTGACTTTGGTCAAGTGCGTTATCAAAGTACATGCTGATTTTCTTTTTTAATCCCGTAATTTCTGAATTCATCCCTTCAAAATTTATTATTAATACCAATAATTGGTTTATTCTTCCTCATCATTATAATCCTTATTGCGTAAACCTCTAAAGTCTTTATAACCTTGTCTTTCGGCATATGATCTCAAAAGCTCTTTAAGCATATTTCGTGCTCTAAAAAGCCTAGATCTCACTGTCCCTATCGGCAGATCTAAGATTTTAGCAATCTCCTCATAAGTAAATCCTTCCACGTCACAAAGTAGTATTACTGTTCTAAAGTCGAGTGGCAAGGCATTTAGTGCGATCGTCACTTCGTCTCCCATGCGTTCGTCAAAAAGATCTTGTCTTAGATCTCCGTAACCCTTGGTTGGCATGTTTTCATTGTCTTGCCAAATAAGAACGCCATCGTAATCTACCGTCTTAGGTGATTTACTTTTTTTGCGATATTCGTTAATATACGCATTCTTAAGAATCTTAAACAACCAAGCCTTCCCATTAGTTCCCGAAACGTAACGATCTATGAATTTATGTGCTTTTAGATAAGTCTCTTGTACTAAATCCTCAGCAGTAGAGTCATCATACGTAAGGTGAAATGCAAAGGTTTTTAATGCCTCGAGGTGAGGAAAAAGTTCTTTTTCAAATATTAGACTATTATCTTGATTGCTTTGGTCCAAAATATACTTTTATAAGTCTTACAACCAATCCTTGGCCAAGACATATGAAGTAAATAAGAACGGAAGGCCTATCCAAAACCACTCAGGTATCACAAAAAGTAATGCAACCGTAAAGAGCAAAGATGCTCCAAAGAACATCCAATATTTTTTTAATTCTTTATTACTTGTAGATGTCATTTCGAAAAAATATTTTAATTTACCGCAAATATAAAACTATTCATAAGAAGTATGCATAATTATGATCAATTATCTAAAACCTATCATGGAAAATTACTTTTAGCGGGTGAATATACCGTCATCAATGGGGGTAATAGCTTAGCCTTACCGTATCTTGCAACTTCTGCTTTTCTATATAAAAATGAGGAATCACCACTGACATCATTCTGGGAAGATCTTATGGCCCACTTTGTAAGGAAGAAAATTCATCTCAATTTTGATTTGTTTCAAAAAGATATGGAGGCTGGACTCGGTTATGAATCGACTATACCGATAGGATATGGTTCGGGTAGTAGTGGGGCTTTGATCGCATGCATATACGAGCGATATAAAACAGAGGAAGTCGATTTTGACAAACTTCAAGCGCACCTTGGATTAATGGAATCTTATTTTCATGGAACAAGTTCGGGTATAGATCCTTACGTCATTTATCTTAATAAAGCAATTTTTACTAAAGATGGACTAACAAACGTGATTGATTCAAAAAGTATAAACTTGTCTGGTTGGAAACTATTGGATTCCAAAATCTCAAGAAGTACAGCCCATTATGTTTCAATTTTTAAGAATGAAATCCAAAATGAAAAATCTGTAGAAATTGAAAAATTGATGGGCTTGAATAACACGCTGATAGAAAATTTTTTAAATAATCAAACAAATCTTGATGTCATAGCACAAATTAGCCAGTTACAATTTGAAATTTTCCAACCCATGATACCTGATCTTGTCAAACCAATTTGGCAAAAGGGACTTGAAGAACAGTCTCATTTTGTAAAATTGTGTGGAGCTGGGGGTGGGGGATACTTTTTGGTGTATGGTGATGGTGACGAGAACTTTATAACCATATAATGGCTAGGAATAAATGTTTGAAATATTCTTAGACAAGAGGAGTGATTTATATTATAAACCTTTGACTAACTAATCAACAAGCCCTCACAATCATTGCACTTGCCCCACCACCACCATTACATAGTGTAGCGCACCCTAATTCTTTATCAGAGGAGTGTAAACCGTGTATAAGTGTAGTAAGTATTCTTGCTCCACTAGCCCCAAGTGGATGTCCCAAAGACACTGCTCCTCCGTGGATATTGACAATAGACTCATCAATGTCCAAGACTTTGTTGAATGCAAGGGTTACAACAGAAAAAGCTTCGTTTACTTCGAATAGCTGTATGTCTGATGTGTTTAAACCTCCATTTTTCATTGCTTTTGGAGCTGCTAATGTTGGGGCTGTAGTAAACCATTGAGGTTCCTGAGCAGCATCTGCAAAAGAGATAATTTCCGCTATCGGCTGTAGACCATGTGCTTTCACAAAATTTTCACTAGCTAAAATCAAGGCTGCTGCTCCGTCATTGATGGTACTTGCATTGGCTGCGGTCACTGTTCCATCAGGTGTAAATGCAGGTCTTAAAGAGGGTATTTTATCAAAAGATACATTGGTATATTCTTCATCATTTTTCATAATAATTGGATCTCCTTTTCTTTGAGGAATAGCCACAGGACAAATTTCCTTTTCAAATTTTCCACTTTCTGTTGCATTTTTTGCTCTTGAATAGGATTGGATGGCAAAACGGTCTTGCTCTTCTCTCGAAATGTCGTATTTGACTGCTGTAGCATCTGCAAAAACGCCCATCGCCTTTTCGTCATATACGTCTACCAAACCATCTCTTTGTAATCCATCTACAATTTGACTACCTCCAAATTTTACTCCCCAACGCATGGCAGGTAAGTAATGTGGGATATTTGACATACTCTCCATACCGCCCGCTAAAGCAACTTCATTAATACCTAATTGTATAGACTGCGCAGCCAACATCACTGATTTTAACCCTGATGAGCATACTTTATTTACCGTAGTACATGGTACATTGTAACCCAATCCTCCTCCAATAGCGACTTGTCTTGCAGGTGCTTGACCCAAGTTTGCTTGGACAACATTGCCAAAGTATACCTCCTCTATTACTTTTGAGTCTATTGTTGCAACTTCAATAGCACTTTTTGTGGCTATTATTCCCAAGTCCGTAGCAGAAAGACTAGAAAGTTTACCACCAAAACTACCAAGAGGGGTTCTTTTTGCTGAAATAATGTATACTTTTTTCATTTTACACCAATTTTTTCACAAATCTAAGACTATTTGTACTACAATTTCTGCATTTATTCTATTTTTGACCAAAAGGATTTTTTTACATCTCTACATTAGGTTAAAATATTAAAATGAAAAAATTATTACTATTTATAGCAGCTGTCTGTCTATTGTCATCTTGTACACAAAAGCAAGAAATAGTCGACAACCCATTTTCAGGACCAAGCCCATGGCCAGAAATACGAAAAGAAAGAATACGTACTTTGTTGGGTCCAGCTATGCAAAGAGCAGGAGTAAATGGTTGGTTGGTATTGTGTAGGTCAAATGTCAATGACCCAATAGCGTCTCATGTAGGTGGCGAAAATGCAGGTGCTCCAGCAGTTTTCTATTTTGAATTGAGAGGTAACGATATTTTCTCTATAGTTTTTACTCCTGAAGGAGAGGCAGCAGCTTTAAAAGAAAAAATGCTACAAGACAGTGTGGTAGTAGTGGATTATAATATTGGAGCTGTATCAACGGCAGCCCAATATGTCAATAAAAGTTTAAAAGGCAAACTTGCTTTAAACTTTAGCACCAAAAATGAATTTGCAGATGGATTGAGCTCTACACAATTTCAAGCGTTGACAGGTCAGTTATCGCCCGAAGTACGCAAAAATGTAGTGTCGAGCGAAGAATTGTTGTATGAGTGGCTTTCTGTAAAACTGCCAAAGGAGGTAGAAATTATGAAAAAAGCAGCTGAAATCACTTCGCAATGGGAGATTGAGGCTTACGAACAAGTAGTTCCTAATGTGACAAGAGATGTCGATATTGCCAACTTTTTAAAAGAGAAAATGAGAAGTCATGGATTTACTGACGCTTGGGCTGCCGATCAAAATCCTTCTGTCAATTCTGGCATAGATAGAGGTCATTCTCATGCCACTGATCGTATCATAAGACCAGGTGATGTGATTCAAACAGATTTTGGTATCCGTGTTTACGACAGATGGGTGTCTGATATACAGCGATTTGCCTACGTATTAAAACCAGGTGAGAAGGAAGCTCCTGCCGATATTCAAAGGTATTGGGAGGTCGGTGTAGAAGGGAACCGTAAAGCAAAAAATGCTATGAAGCCGGGAATAACAGGGATAGAAGTAGATAAAGCCCAAAGGGTATGGATGGCTGAAAATAAAAGCCAAGAGGTGTTCTGGGGTACCGGACACTCTGTAGGGTATCAAGCACACGACGTGGGTCCACGACTTTCTGGCAATCAAGCAGGAAGGATACCCCCTCAAGATGCCTATCGACCACTTTTAAAAGGGCAAGTTTTTGCATTTGATGGTTTCTACAAATGGGATATAGAAGGAGGTACAAAGACGATTTCAGTAGAAGAGATGGCCGTGGTAACAGAAAATGGTGCAGAATATATCTCTCCTCTTCAAGAAAAGTTGGTTTTAATAAAATCTAATTGATTTATCAGTTTAATTATATAAGTAAGTAATGACTAAGGTCAAAGCAATATTTGCATAATTATTGTAGTTTAAGATTCATATTAATATTTGTATACTTGCAAGACATCTATCAACAAAGGTCTAATTGGAAAGCCATTCTTGTTATTGCAGGAGGTGTAATCTTGCTCATCACGTTATATTATTCAAATTTTTTAGCCCAAAATTTGATGAAAAACGAAGAGAAAAGTGCAAAACTTTACATTAATGCATTAGAGGGTTCGTTGACTAATCAAAAATTAAATGAAGATAATTCTTTGCGGCAAGATATTATTTCAGCTTTTGCCTTACCCTCCATTATTGAGCAAGATGGTGTTTTTGAAGCTTATCACTTCAATGGCAATAGTGATGAAGTAATTACAGATAAAGTTTTTATCGACAAAAAAATTCAAGAGTTTTTTGAAGATGGAAAAAAGCCTCTTACAGGACCGAATACTAAAATTTATTACTTTCATTCCCGCTTAGTTACCTACATTAAGTACTTTCCGATCGTTCAAATTTTTTTGATAGGCTCTTACATTGGTTTAGGTTATTTTTTATTTAATTCATCAAAAAGGTCTGAGCAAAATAGGGTTTGGGCTGGTATGGCTAAAGAGACTGCTCACCAATTGGGTACTCCGATATCTGCGATGTTGGGCTGGATGTCTTACCTTAGAGAAATATCGGCAGATAGTCCAGAACATTTGGAAGTGGTAGAAGAGTTAGAAAAAGATATTGATCGTCTTAATTTAGTGGCTGATAGATTCTCTAAAATTGGCTCAAGGCCAGAGCTAAAATCCTATGACTTAATTAAAGTAATGGAAGAAGCTATTGCATATATGGAAAGAAGATCTCCTAAAAATGTAACTTTTGAAATAAAATCGTCCATATCTTCAGCCAACGTACTGATTAACGAACACTTATTTCAATGGGTAATTGAGAATATACTTCGCAATGCTTTGGATGCCATGGATGGAAAGGGTAAAATATCCTGTAATATTCAAAAAATGGGCGATGAAACTTGTTTGGATATTTCAGATACGGGCAAAGGGATACCAAGTTCAAAGTTTAAAACGGTTTTTCAACCAGGCTACAGCACCAAACAAAGAGGGTGGGGCTTAGGTCTTTCTCTCGCTAAAAGGATAATGGAAGAATACCACAAGGGTAAAATATTTGTCAAATCTTCAAAAATTGGAGAAGGTACCACTTTTTCTATCAAGCTACAGTCTACAGATTTGGAACCCTTTGGCTAACTTTATTTAAACGACATGGCAGCGATTTGATTTTGTTGAATGGGTGATTGATGACCAATTCTACCAATAAACGCCTCACCACCATTATACCTTTCTAATTTTATAGGCAAAACCTTATTGACAAAATCTTCATTATAAGGAATCTCTACTCTTATATAATTATCTGTAAAGCCACTCATCATACCTTTTTCTTCATGATTTTCTAAGAGAACAGACCTCGTTTGTCCCTCAAACTGTTGATAGAAATAGTGTTTTTTCTTATCACTTAGCATCCTTAATAGGTCATTACGATTTCTCCTTACATTCATAGGTACAGTACCTTCCATAGTCGCTGCTAGGGTATTTGCCCTTTCGGAATAGGTAAATACATGTAAATAAGATATATCCAAATCGGCAATAAAATTGTAAGTTTCTTGAAAATCTTCATCACTTTCTCCTGGAAAACCGACAATCACATCTACACCTATACATGCATGAGGCATCATGCGTTTAATTGATTCGACACGACTTTTATAAACATCCCTCACATATCTGCGCCTCATCAATTTGAGTATTTTGTCACTTCCAGATTGTAAAGGAATATGAAAGTGGGGAACAAATCTTTGGCTATTGGCAACAAAGGCGATGATTTCCTCTGTTATGAGATTGGGTTCTATCGATGATATTCTAAAACGATCTAGGCCTTCTACCTGATCCAACTCTTTGATTAAATCAATGAAAAGTGCATTTTTCTTAGGCTTTTCACCTTCTATCACTTCCGTTCCGTTTCCAAAATCACCTAAGTTTACTCCAGTTAATACGATTTCTTTTATGCCATGATTGGCTATATTTTGTGCGTTGACGACTGCTTTTTCGACAGTATCGCTTCTGCTTTTACCTCGAGCTTGAGGTATAGTACAAAAGGTACATTTGTAATCACACCCATCTTGTACTTTGAGAAACGAGCGCGTCCTATCTCCAAATGAAAAAGAATCAACAAAAGTGTTGACCGAATTGATATCTCCAGCTCTGATCATACCCTTTGAACCGAGGCTAGCTATTTCATCGATGTATTTGAGTATGTTAAACTTCTCTCCGGCACCAAGTACTAAGTCTACACCAGGGATTTCTGCTATTTCCTTAGGTTTCAATTGCGCATAACATCCTACCACCACAATCTTAGCTTGAGGCGAATACTTTAATGCTCTTCGCACTTCATATCTACACTTTTTATCAGCAAAATCTGTGACAGAGCATGTATTCAATACATAAATATCTGCACCTTCTTCAAAAGGTACTGTATGATACCCTTGATCCTCAAACTGCCTTCTTATTGTCGAAGTTTCTGAAAAATTAAGCTTACAGCCTAATGTGTGAAACGCTACTTTGTTTGGTGTTGCCATCTTGGGTGCAAAGGTATATAAAAGATTGTAAAAATTAAAAAACTTTAACTTCACAGAACTTCCCAATTTATATAAGGGGAGTTCTAAATACTCTTTTCGTAGTGAAAAAAATACATGAAGAGCGTAAAGAAATCGTCGCAAACGATTTTAGTTCTGAACTAGGGTCTCCGTACCCTAGCGTAGAGAATATTAGATTGCTCCAAAGCTACATCGAGGACACTTTTTAACTTTTAACGCAGTAATTGGATTTTGCAGTTTTTTGTAATAGAAATAGAGTTTTTAGAACTTCCCAAAAAAAAGCCCCCCTTCAAGAGTGAAGAGAGGCCATCCCAAAAACCGATTTATCTTAAATTTGAGGTATTATCAAAAAGAAACAAGTTAAGTTGAAATTCAGTTCATTTCGAAGTGTAAATTTAATTTATATATTTGAAAAAAACTAATAAATATAAAATAAATATATTTATCCAGATGAAGAGCTGTCCAATTTAGCGCATTTTGTCTTTTAATTAACAAATATCTCTTCAAAATTTAAAAATCAGCAGTGTTCAGAACATTAAATATCAAAGAGATAAGATATATTTGTGTTCATAGTTATAAAATTTTGAAATAGTTGATTTTAATGGTTCTGAAGTCATTTTAAGTATGAATTTTCAAATAAAGTTTTAAAACAATATGTATCATTAAAGTAGATTTGGTTTGACAATTTTTTTCTTCATGACATAGTTAATTGATTTCAAATGCAAATGATTGTATTTTTCTTTTCTTTTTTAAGTATTTTTAATTCACAAAAAACTGAAACGGGCAATAGACCCAATATCATTTTCATCATTACCGATGATCATAAAGCAGACGCTCTAAGTTATTTAGGACATAAATATGTGAAGACACCACATATGGATCAATTAGCAAAAAAGGGAATTTTTTTTAAAAATGCTTTTGCTACCACACCTATCTGCGCTGCGAGTCGTGCTAGTATTTTGACAGGTATTTATGAAAGAACTCATAGATATACTTTTCAGAGTGGAAGTCTTGATCGATCATTACTCCTAAATGCTTATCCAAAATTGCTCAAAGAAGCTGGATATACTACGGCTATGTTTGGCAAACTTGGAGTAAATATTGATGATAAAAAATCACTTTATGACCAAATCGAAGATTACGATAGAAATAATTCTTTTAAAGATAAAAGAGGATATTTTTATAAGACCATTGGTAAAGATACGGTACACTTGTCAGCTTATACTGGACATAAAGGTATTGATTTTATAAACAATGTTGATAAGAAAAAACCTTTTATGCTCAACCTTTGCTTCAGTGCTCCACATGCACATGATGGAGCAGAAGATCAGTTTTTCACATCCAAAGCTTTTGATAATCTGTTGGACGGAGTCACTATTCCAAAACCAATTTTATCAGATGATCAATATTTTTTGGCCCAACCAGAAGGTGTGAGAAATGGGTTTTCTAGATTGAGGTGGACATGGAGATTTGACAATCCAGAGAAATACCAAAAAATGATGAAAGGTTATTACAACATGATTTCTGAAATAGATGCAGAAGTGGGCAAAATAATAGTTTCGCTTAAGAAAAACGGCCTAGACAAAAATACCATTATAATTGTGATGGGAGATAATGGATATCTTCTTGGTGAAAGGCAATTGGCTGATAAATGGTTGATGTATGATGCCTCTGTGAAAGTGCCGCTTATCATTTATGACCCTAGATCCAAAATAAACAAAGAAGTGGATGAAATGGTGCTCAATATTGATGTATCGTCATCAATTTTAGCCTATGCAGGGATTAAGTTACCTAGCCAATATCAGGGATTAAGTCTTGTAGCTTTAAACACAACACAAAAGTCGCAGTCAGTTCTCAAAAGAGATACCATACTTTTAGAGCACCTTTGGGAATTCGACGAAATACCCCCAAGTGAAGGTATAAGAACCAAAAAATGGAAGTATTTGAGATATATTAATGATAAAAATTGGGAAGAACTTTATGATTTGGAAAATGACCCAATTGAAGCAGTCAACTTAGCCAAAAATTCGAAGCACGTCGAAACCCTGATCAAGTTGCGAAGTGCATGCGATAGACAAATAGCTCAAAAAATTGGTGCAATAGGACAAGCTCCTTTTGGATTAACTACAGAAAATATCCGTAAACCGGAACACACCGTCATTTATGATTTAAATCCTGAATTTGGTTGGAAAATACCTGCGGAATCTAAATATCAATCTGCGTATCAAATTTTATTATCATCCAATGAAAAGGAGCTGCATTCTAATCAAGGTAATCTTTGGGATTCCAAATATGTAAAAAGCCAAAAATCGCAAGATATTAGTTACCGAGGTACACCTTTAGAAGTTGGTAAAACCTACTTTTGGAAAGTACGAATTTGGGACGAATCTAATAGGCTATCAGATTATAGTGAAATTCAGAAATTCAAAACTGACACAAATAGTGTTTATAGTTCAAGTCCAAATTTTTTTCAAGTGGAATATATCACTCCTACCTCTTCATGGAAAAACAAGGATAACTCAGTGACTCTTGACTTTGGCAAACATGCTTTTGGCACACTTCACTTTGTCTACGATGCACCAAAAGACGATACCCTCATCATCGCATTGGCTGAAAAAATAAATGATGATGGCACGGTAGATTCAGAACCCGGAGGCACCATAAGATACCAAAAATGCAAGTCTTTTGTTAAAAAAGGAAGGCATGCTTATATCTTAAAACTTACGCCTGATATAAGAAATACTTTACCGATTGCAGCACCAATGCCTGATACTTTTCCTGTAGTGATACCCTTCAGATATGCTCAGTTATTTGATCAAACATCGGTAAAATCGGCTGATTTTAAACAGTCTCGATTTAATGTGTACTGGGAAGATGAAAATAGTTATTTCACTTCTAATGACACGATTTTAAACCAGGTTTTTGATATGTGTAAGTATACTATTAAAGCGACATCATTCACCGGTCTTTACGTCGATGGCGATAGAGAACGTATACCTTATGAAGCCGATGCCTATCTTAATCAATTGAGTCATTATACGACCGATCCTGAAATTGCTATAGGGCGACAAACCATTGAGTGGTTTATGAGAAAGCCTACATGGCCTACTGAATGGCAGCAACATGTCGCACTTATGATGCATGCCGACTATATGTACACAGGCAATACAGAATTGATTAAAAAATATTATGAAGCTATAAAATACAAAACGCTTATCGATTTGGTAGGTGATCATGGTCTGGTCACTAGTACAAAAGCTAATAAAGACTTTATGAAAAAACTTGGATTTGATGATCCAAATATTGTGCTTAAAGATATTACAGACTGGCCACCTGCTCAAAAAGACACAGGATGGAAACTTGCCACAGCAGAAGGAGAACGCGATGGTTTTGTATTTAAACCCTACAATACACTAATCAATGCCTTATATTATGCCAATCTTAAAATCATGGCTGAATTTGCTGAAGTCGTAGGAAAAACAGACGAGAAATTAAGATTCGAAGAAGCTGCGGGTATCGCAAAAAAATCAATCAATGAACAAATGTTTGATAAGAAAAGAGGTGTGTATGTAGATGGAATTGGTACAGATCACGCGTCACTACATAGTAATATGTTTGCTTTGGCATTTGACATTGTACCACCTGATAGGGTTGCTTCAGTAGTAGCTTTTATAAAAACGAGAGGCATGGCTTGTAGTGTCTATGGTGCCCAGTACCTGCTAGAAGGGCTTTACAAAGCTGGAGAATCTCAATATGCTCTTGAACTCATGAATGCAACACATGATAGAAGTTGGTATAATATGATAAAAGTTGGTTCAACAGTCGCCCTTGAAGCGTGGGATATAAAGTACAAACCTAATCTAGACTGGAACCATGCTTGGGGCGCAGTACCTGCAAACATCATTCCTAGAGGTTTGTGGGGTATTATACCAGAAACTCCAGGCTGTCAAATCATGACCATGAAACCACAAATGGCAAGTTTAGAACACTCTAAAATTATGACACCTACCCTTTTAGGTAATATCTCTGCAGAGTATAAAAAAGCAAATCCTAGAAAATCGATGTATATGGTCGAAGTTCCCGCTAATATGAATATCAAATTTTACCCTGCTAAAAGTGAAGAATTTGTATTGACTCACAATGGCTCAAAAGTTTCACCCATTGCCAAATACCTCATCCTTGAGCCAGGTAAACACATCATTGAATGCAATTTAAATTCTTTTTAACCCAGATTAAGTATTAGACTTTATTCGAAAGGAAATTTGGCAAAATAGTAGTGAAGCACATGAGCAGCGTAAAAAATTGATATCCGAAATATCAATTTAGCTGCGAACTGAAACCCACTGGATTTCAGCTTATTCAAAGTCGGCAGCCTTAGCTGCATAGAGGACATGAAAGACGTTAAAAATTGACCGTCAGTCAATTTAGTCTTGAACTGTGGCGCCCCGTCACAGCTATTACAACTGTAAGTTAGGTAGATTATATTTTCTTGCAGTTCATTTCTAATGCTTAATCTGGGTTTAAAGGTTTTTTTTGACAACTAAGATTCTATTTTACATTTAAGCTAAAGTTTAAGATTTCAACTGGACAAAAGAATTCAAATAACAATCAGCAAAACTTATATTCCATGATAAACTTTCTACAATTTCTCCTTCCAAAATCGCTCCATCATCCTGCGCATATGTAAGGTAGTATTCTCCCGTTGCCATATACCATGATCTCGCATTGGATATGACATCATACTAAACAACTTATTGTGTTTTACTAGTTCATTGACCAATAATTCAAAATTTTGGTAGTGTACATTGTCATCAGCTGTACCATGCATGATCATAAGATTACCTTTCAATTTACTTGCGTGTGTCACAGGTGAGCCTTCTCTATACCCTTCAATATTATCATTAGGTAGTCCCATATATCGCTCCTGATAAATATTGTCGTACAATTTTTGGTCAGATACAAATGCAATAGCGATACCCGTCTTATACACATCAGCATGCCTAAACATACAGTGCAAAGTCATTTGTCCTCCGCCACTCCATCCCCATATGCCTATTCGTTTTGCATCTACATAAGGATACATTTGGATGATTTTCTTTGCAGCCTTCGCTTGATCATCCGCAGCTAGTAGGCCTATTTGGCGGTATATTGACTTTCTAAAATCTCGACCTCTTGGTACCCGGGTTCCTCTATTATCGACGCTCATTATGATATATCCTTGATTTGCCAAATATTGGTGCCACAGATTATCACCTGTCCCCCAATTGTCTTGCACTGTTGATCCTGCCGGTTCGCCATAAACAAAGAAAATTACAGGATACTTTTTCTTTGTATTAAAATCTTTTGGTTTGATAATCCAGGCATCAAGTAATACATCTCCAATATCTACTTTCAAAAACTCCTTTTGTCTTAGTGCCAATGCCTTCATTTTGGCTTTCAACACTTCATTATCTTGCAAAAGTTTTATTTCGCTATGGTTATTGAGGTTAATAAGTGATATTCTTCTCGGTGTTTTTGCATTTTCAAATGTATGTATCGCATATTGTGCATTGTTTGATATATTGTAAGTATGCTGACCAGCCATATTGGGAGGAGATACCCTCTCCATGAGGCCCTTACCATCTATTCTGCTTCGATATAAATACCTTTGGGTAAAATTTTCTGGCGAAGCAATAAAATAGACATACCCTCCTTTTGGGTCTATACAATTGATATTGACCACGTCAAAATTGCCTTTGGTGATATCATCCCATTTTTGACCATCTCTTGATACCTTATAGAGGTGTAACCAACCATCTTTTTCGCTCGTCCATGTGAACGCTTGATTATTATCCAGCCATACAATATTGTCGTGAATGTCCAAAAAAGCTTCATCTTTGTCAGTAAAGATATTTTTCAAAGACATTGTCTTTATATCACCAATCCACACCGAATTGGTATTCTGGAGCCTATTCAATTGTTGTATCATAACTTCCTCAGATTCTGGGATGAACTCCATTCGGGCTAAATAGTTATTCTTTGGGTCCCCTGGTACGTCAAACCATTTTGTGCTGCCCCCTGTTGCAGCAATTACCCCAACTTTTACAGCAGAATTACTAGTCCCTACTTTTGGATAAGGTAAAGGTATCAATTTAGAATAATTAGAATCCACATTATTAATCATATAAAATGTACCTACTCCTTCTGTATTAGATTGCCAATATGCAATAGTATTCCCATCAGGACTCCATCTGAAACCATCTCGACAATCTAACTCCTCTTCATATACCCAGTCAAATGTACCATTAATGATATTACCTCCTCCGTCAAAGGTAAGTTGGGTAATTTTATGAGAAGCAAGCTCTTCCACAAAAATGTTAAGCTTATTCACATATGCCACTCGCGAACCATCAGGAGAAAATTTAGCAAACATCATAGTAGCTTCTTCCATCCCCTTTCCTAGTTGGATCAATTTATTTGTCTTGAGGTCTAAAACCCAGTAATCACCTTTGGTATTTTGTCTCCACACCTTTCTGGTATTGGTATAAATCAGGAGTTTTGTGTTGTCTTCAGACCATATATAATCATAGATATTTAAAGGCTTGCTGAAGTTGAGTGGTGTAAGTTGATCTGCACTCACCAATACCTTTTTAGTTCCTGTTTTTACGTCATACCTCACAAGTTCATTACCCTTTATATTCGATTCAATTGTTGAGTAACCTTCATTATCTTGCATCCACCTAATGGTCCCAAAGCCACGAGAACCATATAGATTATTTTTATAAATATCTTCAAGGGTTAAAATGGTTTGGCTATATATTTCTAAATTTGTAGTAAAGGCAATGAAAATAAACAGATAAATAACATTTTTTCTTTTCATATCTAATCTAAAATTATGATTTAAAAAATTTGAGGACTTAAGCCAAAATTGTTCTCGCTTAAACATCTTTAAAAAATTAAAAGCTTAAAACTAATCATTAGTATCAAAAACTTATCAATAGACATTAAAAAAAGTGATTTATAAATTTATAGATAAAAAATACGATGGTTTTTAATGTTAAATTTCGAGATAAATGATTTACAATAATTAAACAATTGATTTTTAATAGCAAGTAAATTAATTTTTATAAGATTTTCATTCATTTATGTTGTCTAATAAAGAAATAATATTACCTTTGCGTTCTCTTTTTAAAAAGGAAGAGATTTTAAGAATTTTTTTAGAATAAAAATTAGGTAATAAAATGCCAACAATCAATCAGTTAGTTAAGCAAGGTAGGGAGCAAGTAGAGTACAAATCAAAGTCAAGAGCTTTGGATTCATGCCCTCAAAAAAGAGGCGTTTGTACAAGAGTTTACACCACTACACCAAAAAAACCGAACTCAGCACTTCGTAAAGTTGCCAAAGTAAGGCTTACAAATGGTATAGAAGTTATTGCATACATACCTGGAGAAGGTCACAACTTGCAAGAGCACTCAATAGTTTTAATTAGAGGTGGAAGGGTTAAAGATTTACCTGGGGTAAGGTACACTATCGTAAGAGGTGCATTGGATACCGCTGGTGTAAATAACAGAAAACAATCCAGGTCTAAATACGGATCTAAGAGACCAAAGAAATAGATAATAATTTTAATAAAAGATAATAATATTATAAAATGAGGAAAAGGAAGCCAAAAAAGAGGATCGTTCAGCCAGATCCAAGGTTTAACGACCCAATGGTTACTCAGTTTGTGAACAACATGATGTGGGAAGGAAAGAAAAGTACTTCATTCGCTATTTTCTATGACGCTATGGACAAAATCCAAGAGAGAACAACAGAAAATCCACACGAAATTTGGTTAAGAGCGATTGAAAACGTTATGCCAAATGTTGAGGTAAGAAGTAAAAGGATTGGTGGAGCAACTTTTCAAATTCCAACTGAAATTAGGGCTGAAAGAAAATTGTCAGTTTGTATGAAGTGGATCATTAGATTCTCAAGAGAGAGAAGTGGTAAGGGAATGGCAGAAAAATTAGCTGCTGAGCTTATAGCTGCTTCAAAAAATGAAGGAGCATCAATCAAGAAAAAAGATGATACCCATAGAATGGCAGAAGCGAACAGAGCATTTGCACATTTTAGATAATCACTCATTAATATTAATAATCTTACATTAAATATACAATGGCAAAGGATTTAAAGTTTACAAGAAATATTGGTATTGCAGCTCACATTGATGCTGGAAAAACTACAACTACCGAAAGAGTATTGTACTACACAGGTATAAGCCACAAAATTGGAGAAGTACATGATGGTGCTGCTACAATGGACTGGATGGAGCAGGAGCAAGAAAGAGGTATTACAATTACTTCTGCAGCTACAAAATCTGCTTGGAACTATAAAGATCAGGATTATACGATGAATATCATTGATACTCCAGGACACGTTGACTTTACAGTTGAGGTTAATAGGTCTTTAAGAGTATTAGACGGTCTAGTATTTCTTTTTTGTGCAGTTAGTGGTGTTGAGCCTCAATCTGAAACAAACTGGAGACTTGCCAATAACTATGGAGTACCTAGAATTGGTTTTGTAAACAAAATGGATAGATCTGGTGCTAACTTCTTTGAAGTAGTAAAAGATGTAGAAACTAAATTGGGTAGCAAAGCTATTCCTCTTCAAGTTCCAATAGGCGAGGAAGAAAGGTTTAAAGGTGTAGTTGACTTAATTACTGGCAAAGCTATTGTTTGGAATGAGCATGATCAAGGTATGACTTTCCAAGAAATCCCAGTACCTGAGGACTTAGTAGAATCAGTTGCTGAATGGAGAGAAAAATTGTTAGAAGCAGTTGCTGATTATGATGAGTCTTTACTAGAAAAATACTTTGAAGATCCAAATTCAATTGATGCAGAAGAGATCAGAGCAGCAGTAAGAGGAGCAGTTTGTGATAATAAGTTTGTTCCAATGATGTGTGGTTCTGCATTTAAAAATAAAGGTGTTCAGGCGGTGTTAGATGCTGTTTGTGCTTTCTTACCAAGCCCAATGGATGTACCACCTATTAAAGGTATTAATCCTAAAACAGACGCTGAGGTAATAAGAACACCAGATGTATCTCAACCTTTTTCAGCTTTAGCGTTTAAAATTGCAACCGACCCTTATGTTGGTCGATTAGCATTCATGAGAGTTTACTCTGGAGCATTAGATGCAGGTTCGTACGTATTAAATACTCGATCTAATAATAAAGAAAGAATTTCTAGGTTATACCAAATGCATGCAAATAAGCAAAATCCAATAGACAGGGTTGAAGCTGGTGATATTGCTGCTGGTGTTGGTTTTAAAGATATTAGAACAGGTGATACACTTTGTGACGAAAATAGTCCAATAATACTTGAAAGTATGGTATTCCCTGAACCAGTAATCGGTTTAGCTATTGAGCCTAAAACTCAAAAAGACCTCGATCGTTTGGGTATGTCATTAGCTAAATTAGCTGAAGAAGATCCAACATTTAGAGTAAAGTATGATGAAGATACTAACCAGACTGTTATTTCAGGTATGGGAGAACTTCACTTGGAGATCATCGTTGATAGATTAAGAAGAGAATTTAAAGTTGAGGTTAACCAAGGTGCTCCTCAAGTAAATTATAAAGAAGCTTTAACTAAAAAAGTGGATCATACTGAACGATTGAAGAAGCAATCAGGTGGTTCAGGTTTATTTGCTCAAATGTCTTTTGATCTTGGTCCAGCTGATGAGGAATTCTTGGCTAGTGATGATTTTAAGTCTGGAAAAACTAGATTACAATTTGTAAATGATATCTTCGGAGGATCTATTCCAAAAGAATATCATGCATCCATAATCAAAGGTTTTAATTCAATGATGGACAATGGAATTCTTGCGGGTTACAATATAGATAGTATGAAAGTAAGAATCTATGATGGACAAACGCATGCTGTGGATTCTAAACCTCTTGCATTTGAATTATGTGCAAAAGAAGGCTTTAGGGAGGCTGCTGCTAAAGCTAGTCCTGTGCTTCTTGAGCCAATCATGAAATTAGAGATCGTAACTCCTGATGAATATACAGGACCTGTTATTGGTGACTTGAATAGAAGAAGAGGTTTGCCAAAAAATCAAGAGACTAAGATCGGAGCTATTGTCATATCGGCTGAGGTACCACTTGCAGAAATGTTTGGTTATGTTACTCAGTTGCGTACATTAACTTCAGGTAGAGCAAATAGTACAATGGAATTTTCGCATTACGCACCAGCTCCAAAGTCAGTAGCTGATGATGTTATTGCAAAATCTAAAGGAAGTGTAAAAGTTTAATAAAAATAATTAGGATATATAAAAAGTAATGGCTACCTTTGCAGCCGTTTTTAAAGAAAAATACAGAGCATGAATCAAAAAATTAGAATAAAACTGTTTTCTTATGATCATAACTTAGTAGATAAAAGTACTGAGAAGATTGTAAAGACAGTGAAAAATAGTGGGGCCGTTATTTCTGGTCCGATTCCGCTGCCTACAGAGAAAGAAAAGTTTACAGTATTGCGTTCACCGCACGTCAACAAGAAATCTCGTGAGCAGTTCCAGTTGCGAACCCACAAGCGTTTGATCGAGATTTTCGCGCCTACACAAAAGACGGTGGATGCACTTTCTAAGTTGGAGCTTCCAAGTGGCGTAGATATTCAAGTCAAATTGAGTTAATTTATTTGTTAATTAAATTTTTATTAGTTTTCTAATTTACAAACGTAAAAGAGAAGCTAATAATTCATACCATAATTCTATACTAATGAATGGTTTAATAGGTAGAAAGGTGGGTATGACCAGCGTTTTTAACGAGGCTGGTAAATATGTCGCGGTTACGGTAATCGAGGCAGTACCCAACATAGTAACACAAGTAAAGTCAGTAGATTCTGATGGTTACAAAGCTTTGCAGCTTGCTGCATTTGAAGCTAAAGAAAAGAATACAACTAAAGCATTAGTTGGTCACTTTCAGGCTGCAAGTACAACTCCTAAGAAAAAGGTTGTAGAATTTAGAGATAGTTCTTTAGATAAGCAATTAGGGGACGAGATACAAATAGCTGATCTTTTTAAAGAGGGTGACAAAATCAGTGCTGTTGGTGTTTCTAAAGGTAAAGGTTTTCAAGGTGTTGTTAAAAGACATGGCTTTAAGGGAGTAGGTGATGCCACTCACGGACAGCACAACAGATTGAGAGCGCCAGGTTCTATCGGCGCCTCTTCTTTTCCTTCTAAAGTTTTTAAGGGAATGAAAATGGGCGGTAGAATGGGTAATGATACGGTTAAAGTTAAGAACCTCGTAATTGTAAAGATATTAGCAGATAAGAATTTGATGCTAGTTAAAGGTGCGGTTCCTGGACATAAGGGTTCATTTGTAATAATTGAAAAATAGTAGAATACCATGAAGATAGATGTATTAAATATTAAAGGTGTTTCTACTGGTCGCTCGATTGAGTTACCTGAGAATGTTTTCGGTATTGAGCCGAATGAGCATACTATTTATTTAGCTGTTAAGCAATATTTGGCTGCTCAAAGACAAGGAACACACAAAGCTAAGGAGAAAGGCGAGGTTTGGAGAACAACTAAAAAATTCAAGAAGCAAAAAGGTACTGGAGGTGCTAGAGCTGGTTCTTTGAAGTCTCCAATTTTTAAGGGTGGAGGTACAGTATTTGGACCAAGACCTAGAAACTATGACATATTTTTGAACAAAAAAGTAAAGACTTTAGCCAAATTTTCTGCTTTAGCTCATAAAGCAAATCAAGGAAGTTTAATAGTGGTAGAAGATTTTACCTTTGACGCACCAAAGACAAAGGATTTTGTTGATGTGGCATCAAGTCTTAAGTTTGGAAGAAAAACACTTGTTGTTCTTCCGGATTATGATTCGAATGTATATCTAAGTGGTAGAAATCTACCTGACACAAATATAGTATCAGTTAATGACCTTAATACTTATGAGGTTATGAATGCTAATACAATAGTATTTTTGGAAAGTTCACTTTCAAAAGTTAAATAGAAAGAGCATGGTAAAGAATATAATTATTAAGCCAATTTTGTCAGAGAAATCTGATAAATTAATTTCTAAGCAAAACAAATATAGTTTTGTGGTGGACAAGAAAGCGAATAAAGTAGAGATACAAAAAGCTTTACAAAGCATGTTTCCAAGTGTTACTGTTGTAGATGTTAACACTGGTATCATGCCCGCTAAGGTTAAGACACGTAATACAAGATCGGGATTAGTTAAAGGTAGATTTAGTGCATACAAGAAGGCAATTGTTACTTTGTCTCCTGGTGATGAACTTGATTTTTACACAAATTAATCTCATAAAATAGTATTTAATAATGGGAATTAGAAAATTTAAGCCGGTAACACCAGGTACAAGATTTAGAATAGGAAACTCTTTTGAAGAGATTACTACAGATAAACCTGAAAAAAGTTTGACTGTCGGTCTTACGAAGTCTGGTGGTAGAAATCGTACAGGAAAAATGACGGTTCGTCAAATAGGCGGTGGTCATAAAAGAAAATATAGAATCATTGACTTTAAGAGAGACAATGAAGGTGTAGTGGGTGAAGTTACTTCTATCGAATATGATCCAAATAGGACGGCTTTTATAGCTTTAGTTACTTTTGAGGATGGTGATAAAAGATACATTATTGCACCTGATAAATTAAAAGTAGGTCAAAAGATACAGAGTGGTCAAACAGCTACTCCGGAGGTTGGAAATGCTTTATATTTAGCTGATATTCCACTAGGAGCAAGTATTCATTCTATTGAATTGAGCCCTGGTAAAGGAGCTGCTTTAGCAAGAAGTGCAGGAACATTCGCTACTTTGACAGGTAGAGAAGGTAAGTATGCAGTTATTAAATTACCTTCTAGCGAAGTAAGAAGAGTTTTATTAATCTGCAAAGCGACAATTGGTACAACTTCTAATCCAGATCATGCGCAAACTGTTTTAGGTAAAGCAGGAAGAAAGAGATGGTTAGGAGTAAGATCTAGAGTTAGAGGTGTAGCGATGAATCCAGTAGATCACCCGATGGGTGGTGGTGAGGGTAGATCATCAGGAGGTCACCCTAGATCACGAACTGGCATTATGGCTAAAGGTCAAAAAACAAGAGATGTAAATAAATCTTCTAGTAAACATATTATTAGTAGAAGAAAATCTAAAAATTCTAAGTAATCTATTATACAATGGCAAGATCAATTAAAAAAGGACCATATGTTTTTCATAAGCTTTTAGCAAAGGTTTGGAAGGTAAAAGACGCTACTAAAAAGGAAGTTATCAAAACATGGTCGAGAGCATCAATGATAATTCCAGACATGGTTGGTTTAACAATCGCTGTTCACAATGGGAAAGCTTTTGTTCCAGTGTTTGTAACAGAAAACATGGTAGGCCACAAATTAGGTGAATTTGCTCCAACTAGGACATTTAAAGGCCACTCAGGTAATAGATAATAATAAAAAGGTAAAAGAAATGGAGGCTATTGCAAGATTAAAGAACTGCCCGATGTCACCTCGAAAGATGAGACTTGTGGTTAATAATATAAGAGGAAAGAACGTTTATCAAGCGTTGAACATTCTCAAGTTCTCTAAAGGAGAAGGATCAATTTGGGTAGAAAAAGTTTTACTTTCGGCTATTTCGAATTGGGAAAATAGAAATGAAGGTGAAAGTGCTTCTGATTCAAATCTTATTGTTAAAACGGCATTTGTTGATGGTGGATCAGTTCTAAAGAGGTTCCAACCAGCACCACATGGTAGAGCTCATAGAATAAGAAAAAGAATGAATCACATCACGATTATTGTTGATAACAAAGCTGAAGTAGTAGCCTAATAATTTAAAATAAAGATCAAATGGGTCAAAAGACAAATCCAATAGGAAATAGGTTAGGTATCATCAAGGGATGGGATTCTAGCTGGTTTGGTGGTAATGAGTTTGCAGAAAAAGTAGTAGAGGATGAGAAAATCAGAGTTTACTTGAATGCAAGAATATCTAAAGGTGGTATCTCTAAAATAGTGATTGAAAGATCATTGAGGAGAGTTACTGTCACTATCAATACATCTCGTCCTGGTATAATTATAGGTAAAGGAGGTCAAGAAGTTGATAAGTTAAAAGAAGAGCTTAAGAAATTAACTGACAAAGAAGTACAGATTAATATTTTAGAAATAAGAAAGCCTGAGCTTGATGCGGCAATAGTAGGAGATACAATTGCAAAGCAGATAGAGTCTAGGATTAATTATAGAAGAGCTATAAAAGCTGCTATTCAGGCAACTATGAGAGCTGGTGCTGAGGGAATTAAAGTTCGTATCAGTGGTCGTTTGAATGGAGCAGAGATGGCAAGATCTGAAGAGTATAAGGATGGGAGAACACCACTACATACCTTTAGAGCGGATATAGATTATAAATTAAGCGAGGCTTTGACAGTCTATGGTTTAATTGGCATAAAAGTGTGGATTTGTAAGGGCGAAGTTTTAGGAAAAAGAGATTTGTCTCCGAATGTTGGTCAAGACATCAAAGCCGCACCGGGAACTGGTGGAGGTAGTGGTCGTCCTGGTGATAATCGAAGATCTAACCAAAGAGGTGGTGGAGATAGAGATAAAGAGAGAAATAGAAGAAGAAATTAATATTAATATTAGAAAATGTTGTACCTTTGCGGCACTTTTCTAAAAAGGTTACTTAATAAATTGAATATCAATGTTACAACCGAAAAGGACAAAATATAGAAAACAGCATAAGGGTAGGGTTAAGGGTAACGCTACACGTGGATTTACTGTAGACTTCGGGTCATTTGGATTAAAATCACAGGATGCTGGTTGGATTACTAGTAGGCAAATAGAGTCTGCGAGGATAGCCTTGACTAGGTATATGAAGAGAGAAGGTAAGGTTTGGATAAGAATTTTTCCGGACAAACCAGTTACTAGTAAGCCTGCTGAAGTAAGGATGGGTAAGGGTAAAGGTGCTCTTGATCATTGGGTGGCTGTTATTAAACCTGGTACCATTCTGTTTGAAATTGATGGTGTACCGATGGCAACAGCAAGAGAAGCGTTAAGGCTTGCAGCTCAGAAATTACCTTGTATGACAACTTTTGTTGTTAGACCAGATTATGCAGAATAGTTAAATACTTATTGAAATGGCAAAGAATAAATTAGATATATTAAATTTAAGTATTGACGAGCTTACTTCTAAACTTACCGAGTTAGAGAAAGAGCAGTCGAGAATGACTTTTGATCATGGTGTTAAAGGAATTGAAAATCCTTTACAAATCAGAGCCAAAAGAAGAGATATTGCTCGAATACAAACTGAATTAAGATCAAGGGAATTAGCTAGCTTGTCTCCTGCTGATTTGGCTAAAAGAGATAGGATAATTTTAAGAAGGAAATAAAATAATTGAAGATGGCTGAGAGTGCGATCAGAAAACAAATTACAGGTGTAGTAACCAGTAATAAAATGGATAAGACCATTACAGTGACTGTGGAAAGGAAGTTAAGGCATCCAATTTATGGTAAATTTGTAAAGAAATCTAAAAAGTTCACAGCTCATGATGAAAATAATGAGTGTACTGAAGGCGATTTAGTTTTAATTACGGAATCTAGACCTTTAAGTAAAATGAAGAGGTGGAGACTTGTAAATGTTGTCGAAAAGGCTAAATAATATTTAAAAATTTAATTTTTATACAGAATGATACAGACAGAATCAAGGCTTAATGTAGCTGATAATAGTGGAGCGAAAGAAGTGCTTTGTATTAGAGTTTTAGGTGGAACCAAAAGAAGGTATGCTTCAGTTGGTGACAAAATTGTTGTAACTGTTAAAGACGCTTCACCAGGTGGTGTTAAGAAAGGAACTGTATCTAAAGCTGTAATTGTTCGCACCAAAAAAGAAATTGGAAGAAAAGATGGTTCTTACATCAGATTTGATGATAATGCTGTGGTTCTTCTAAATGCCAACGATGAGCCAAGGGGTTCAAGGATTTTTGGCCCAGTGGCACGTGAACTAAGGGATAAGGATTACATGAGAATCGTTTCTCTGGCTCCTGAAGTTTTATAAGATTTTAAAAGAAAAGCATCATGCAGAATAATAAGATTCAAACAAAAAGATTCCAGCCTAAGTTCCATGTAAAAAATGGTGACACAGTTATGGTTATAGCGGGGTCAAACAAGGGTAAGAGCGGTGTGATTAAAGAGATAATTACTGACAAATATACTGCAGTTATTTCTGATGTAAATATGGTCAAAAAACATGTTAAACCTACTAATAATAGTCAAGGTGGCATAGTCGAGATTGAGGCTCCCATTAACCTTTCAAACTTAATGGTTATTGATCCTAAATCTAAAGTTCCTACTAGAGTTAGGAGAAGTAAAATAGATGGTAAAAACGTAAGAGTTTCAGTTAAAACCGGTGAAATTATTAAATAATGGCAACAAGTTTAAGATTTAAAGATCTATATAAAGATCAGGTTATTAAAAATATGCAGGAGAAGTTTAATTATAAATCTTCTATGCAGGTACCAAGGTTGGTAAAGATTAGCATTAATCAAGGTGTAGGAAAAGCTACGCAAGATAAAAAATTGGTTGATGCGGCAGTAAATGAAATTACTACCATTACTGGTCAGAAAGCGGTTCCAACAAAAGCTAAATTGTCAATATCTAACTTTAAACTTAGGGAAGGAATGCCAATTGGTGCGAGAGTAACCCTTAGAAGAAGTAGAATGTACGAATTTTTAGATAGATTAGTCACAGTTGCTTTACCAAGGGTAAGGGATTTTAAAGGTATAAATGATAAAAGTTTTGATGGTAGAGGTAATTATACTTTAGGAATTACTGAGCAAATCATCTTTCCAGAAATTGATATTGATAAGATTAATAATGTAAGTGGAATGGACATCACTTTTGTTACAACGGCAAAAACTGATGCAGAGGCTTTCGAACTTTTGAAAGGGCTTGGTTTACCATTTAAGAATTTGAATAACGCTAATAATTAATAATAATGGCAAAGAAGTCGATCATAGCTAGAGAGATTAAAAGAGAGAAACTAGTTGCTAAATATGCGGACTTAAGGAAAAAGCTTAAGGAAGAAGGTAACTATGAAGAACTAGACAAGTTACCAAAAAATAGTTCACCTGTAAGATTGCATAATAGATGCCAATTGACAGGAAGACCTAAAGGTTATATGAGGAGATTTGGAATCAACAGGGTAACTTTTAGAAAAATGGCCAACGAGGGAAAAATTCCAGGAGTTACAAAAGCAAGTTGGTAATATATTATTTAATAATTCTTAGATTGTAAATACATGTACGTAACAGATCCTATAGCAGATTATCTAACTAGAATTAGAAACGCGCAAAAAGCAGGTCACACAACTCTTGCAATACCAGCTTCAAATTTAAAGAAAGCAATTACAGAGATTTTGTATGATCAAGGTTATATTTTAAAGTATAAGTTTGAAGATGGTGATAATTATCAAGGTTATATTCACATAGCTTTGAAATATGACAAAGTCACGAAAAAAGGTATTATAAGAGAATTGGGTAGGATTAGTAGACCAGGATTAAGGTCATACACAAAATCATCAGATATTCCAAAAATTGCTAATGGTTTAGGAATAGCTATATTATCCACTTCAAGCGGTGTAATAACTGATAAGGAAGCTAGAAGCAAAGGTGTTGGTGGTGAACTACTATGCTATATTTATTAATAACAAAAAAAATTGTAGAAGATGTCTAGGATAGGAAAGATGCCAGTAAGTATACCAGCGAATGTTACAGTAGATATTTCTAAAGGAAATGTTGTAACTGTTAAGGGTCCAAAAGGACAATTGGCAGAAAGTATTGATCATGATATCAAAGTTACTTTAGAAAATGGTATGGTTTCAGTTGAAAGACCAACTGATCAGCCGCGTCACAGATCATTACATGGTCTTACCAGATCTCTTGTTAGTAATATGGTAGAAGGTGTTACAAATGGTTATAAGATAGAACTAGAATTAGTTGGTGTTGGTTACAGAGCTACTTGCACTGGTAATATGCTAGAATTGATTTTGGGATATTCACACCCTATTTATTTTGTAGTACCAAATGAAGTAGTAGTAACAACTAAAGCAGAAAAAGGATCTAATCCTGCTATCATACTTGAAAGTTTTGATAAGCAATTGATTGGTCAAGTGGCTGCAAAAATCAGAGCGCTTAGAAAACCAGAGCCTTATAAAGGTAAAGGTATTAAGTTTTCGGGTGAGATATTAAGAAGAAAAGCCGGTAAGACGGGTGGTAAAAAATAATTAGTAAAGTTTTAGGAAGATGAATAATAAAGTACTAAGGCGTACAACGATACACTTCAGAATTAGAAATAAGATATCTGGTACTGCCCAGAAACCTAGATTGTGTGTGTACAGAAGTAATGCAGGGATCTATGCCCAACTCATTGATGACTTAGCAGGACAGACTATCGCTTCTGCCTCAAGCAAGGAAATAAAAGTAGCAGGTTCAAAATCTGAAATTGCTAAACAAGTTGGCACTCTTGTCGCTAGCAAAGCTAAGGCAAAAGGTATTGAAAATGTAGTTTTTGATAGAGGTGGTTTTTTATATCACGGAAGAGTGAAGTCTCTAGCAGATGGTGCAAGAGAAGGTGGATTAACATTCTAAATAACAAGCAAAGTCAATAATAATGTCGGATAATTTAAGAAGGGTAAGAACAACAGAAACAGAGTTAAAGGAAAAACTTGTCAATCTGTCTAGGGTTACTAAGGTAACTAAAGGAGGTAGGACTTTTAGTTTTTCTGCTCTAGTTGTAGTTGGTGATGGTAATGGGATTGTAGGACACGGTCTTGGGAAAGCAAGAGACGTATCTGAATCAATCGCAAAAGCTGTTGATGATGCTAAAAAGAATCTAGTAAAAGTACCTATTATTAAGGGTACCGTACCACATGAGCAAAAAGGTAAGTTTGGAGCTGGAAGGGTTTTAGTAAAGCCTGCATCTGAAGGTACTGGTGTAATTGCAGGTGGTGCTATGAGAGCTGTATTAGAGATAGCTGGTGTGCATAATGTACTTGCTAAATCTCAAGGTTCATCAAATCCTCATAATGTTGTTAAAGCTACTGTAGATGCATTGTCTAAAATGAGAACAGCTAAGGAAGTAGCCAAAAGTAGGAATATAGAAATACAAAAAGTTTTTGAAGGATAAATCTATCATAAAATGGATAAGATAAAAATTACACAAGTCAAAAGTATAATTGACAGACCAAAAAGACAGAAGGATACCATAAAGGCTCTGGGTCTTAAAAAGATGGGACAATCTGTCGAACAAGTTGCAACTCCCCAAATTTTGGGTATGGTAGCTAAAGTAAATCATTTAGTGTCTGTTACAACAGCATAAATATTAAAACATATCTGTTATGGAATTAAATAGTTTAAAACCGGCTGGCGGTGCCATAAAGTCTGGTAAAAGAATAGGTAGAGGTACTGGGTCTGGTAGAGGTGGTACATCAACAAAAGGGCATAAAGGTGCTAAATCAAGGTCTGGTTTCAAGAACAAGCGAGCTTTTGAAGGTGGTCAAATGCCTTTACAAATGCGTTTACCTAAAAGAGGTTTTAACAATATTAACAGGGTAGAATATACTCCAATAAATGTTTCTACACTTCAGGAGCTATCAGAAAAGCACAACATTACTGAATTTAATTTAGAAGTGCTAAGATCTTTAGGAATCGTTGCTAAGAATGAAATAGTGAAAATTCTTGGAAATGGTGAAATAGCTTCCAAAATTTCTGTTACATTTTCTAAAATTTCTGAATCAGCTGCAAGTAAAATTACTTCTGCAGGAGGTACAGTAGCTCAATAATAAATTCTATGAAGAAATTAATAGAAACTTTCAAAAATATATGGAGTATAAAGGAGCTTAGAGATAAGATTCTTTATACTATCATGCTTTTATTTGTCTTCAGATTAGGCTCTTTCGTTCTTTTACCTGGAGTCAATTCTACAGCACTCGCAGCAGCGGCAGAGGGTAGAGGTGCCACAGATTTGCTTAATTTGATTAACACATTTTCTGGTGGAGCATTTAACCAAGGTTCTATTTTTGCCCTTGGGGTTATGCCTTATATCACAGCTTCGATTATTATCCAGTTACTTGGTTTTGCAGTTCCTTACTTTCAAAAGCTGCAGCAGAGAGAAGGTGAGTCTGGAAGAAAGAAGTTAAATCAATTTACGAGAATATTGACGGTTTTGATCACTCTTGTGCAAGGTGTGGCTTATTTAGGTTTCTTAGGAACTCAAGGTGCAGTCGATGCTTCTGTATCACAACCTATTTTCTATCTTAGTAATGCAATTGCCTTAGCTGCAGGTTCTATTTTCGCGATGTGGTTGGGAGAAAAAATTACTGATAGAGGAATTGGTAATGGTATTTCTTTACTAATTATGATTGGTATCATTGCTACGTTACCAAGAACATTTGTTGCTGAATTTTTAGGAAGAATTCAAGGTGGTGGTGTTATTATTTTTGTAATAGAGCTTATAGTTTGGTTCTTTGTTATTCTTGCTTCTATTTTAGTAGTTCAAGGCGTTAGGAGAATTCCTATTCAATTTGCTAATAGAATGGTAGGACGCACAAGTAGTGAGATTCCAGCTATGGGGTCTAGAGATTATATTCCATTAAAGGTAAATGCATCAGGGGTAATGCCAATAATTTTTGCTCAGGCAATTATGTTTTTACCACTTATGCTAGCTAGAACCGTTGCCGAACGATCTGGCGGAGAAACGAGTAATTTTTTAATACAATTACAAGATTTTCAATCCGTGCCCTATAATGCGATATTTTTTATTTTAGTTGTTGTATTTACATATGTGTACACTGCTTTAATAGTAAATCCAAAGCAATATGCGGAGCATTTAAAAAGACAAAATTCGTTTATACCTGGTGTAAAGCCTGGTGAAGACACGGAGTCATATATAGATTCACTTACAACAAGAATTACCTTACCAGGTAGTATTTTTCTAGGCTTGCTAGCGATTATGCCTGCTATTGTAGGTGCAGTTGGAGTTAGTCAGAGTTTTGCTATGTTTTTTGGTGGTACTTCATTGTTAATTATGGTAGGTGTTGTATTAGATACACTTCAACAGATAGAGAGTTACTTACTTATGAAAAAGTATGATGGATTGATAAAATCTGGAAAGTTGAAGGGTAGATCTGACACTGGTGGTATTCAGATTGGTGCATCTTATTAATAGTGGTATATTATAAAACAGATGAGGAGATAGAGATAATTCGAAGGAATTGTCTATTAGTTTGTGAAACATTAGCTTATGTGGCTAGTTTGATTAAACCAGGTTTAACAGGAAAGTTTCTTGATGAGAAAGCTGAAGAGTTTTTAAAGGATCATGGAGCGAAGCCTGCATTCAAAGGCTACAATGGTTTTCCATATAGCCTTTGTTATTCACCAAACGATGTAGTTGTTCATGGATTTCCTAATGGAGATGAAATCAGAGAAAATGATATAATTAGTATCGATTGTGGGGTAGAAAAGGATGGTTTTTTCGGAGATGCTGCGTACACTTTTATTATGCCAAATGCAAGTAAAGAATCTTTGGAGGTTTGTAAAGTAACTAAAGAATGTCTGGCGCTTGGTATAGAGCAGGCTGTGGTTGGCAAAAGGTTAGGTGATATTGGATATGCTATTCAATTTCATGCTGAAAATAGGTCAAAAATGGGTGTTGTAAGAGAGCTGGTTGGTCATGGTTTAGGAAGAAATTTACACGAGGCACCTGAGGTTTGTAATTATGGTAAGCGTGGTAATGGTATGTTACTAAAAGAAGGGTTGGTAATAGCTATAGAGCCAATGATTAATAAAGGAACACAAAAGGTAAAGCAGATGAAGGATGGTTGGACTATAAAAAGTAGGGACTCAAAGCCATCTGCACATTACGAACATACAGTTGCAATTCGAAAAGGGAAGGCTGATATTCTGTCAAATCATGAAATTATTGAGATTCAAATAAAAAATAATCAAAATTTAAACAATATCTCAATAAATTTTTAGATATTTGCACTCCAATTTAAAAAATGAGCAAAAAAAATCTTATACAACTAGATGGTATCATCGATGAATCGCTTTCAAATGCGATGTTTAGGGTCAGATTAGAGAATGATCATGTCATCATAGCTACCATATCAGGAAAGATGAGAATGAACTATATCAGGATACTACCAGGAGATAAAGTTTCAGTAGAAATGTCTCCATATGATTTAACAAGAGGAAGAATTACTTACAGGTATAAATAAAAAGGAAAATGAAAGTAAGAGCATCAGTAAAAAAGCGGTCAGAAGATTGCAAAATAGTAAGAAGGAAGGGTAAAATTTTTATTATCAATAAGAAGAATCCTAAGTTTAAACAAAGACAAGGTTAAAATTAATAATAACAGATGGCAAGGATAGCAGGAATTGAATTACCAAAGAAGAAGCGCGGAGTAATCTCACTTACTTATATATATGGTATAGGTCCAACAGCAGCTAAGAATATATTAGCAGCAGCAGAAGTTGATGTAAATACTAAAGTAATAGATTGGACTGACGAGAATATAAAATTTATTTCTAAATATATCCAAGATACTTACAAGGTAGAAGGTGAATTGAGAAGTGAAGTACAGTTGAGTATCAAAAGGCTTATGGATATCGTCTGTTACAGAGGATTAAGACATAGAAAAGGTTTACCTGTAAGAGGGCAAAGTTCTAAAACTAATGCTCGTACTAGAAAGGGTAAGAAGAAGACTGTTGCAAATAAAAAGAAAGTAACTAAATAATATTACTGATGGCTAAGACTAGAAAAGTAAAAAAACGTAATGTTCCAATAACTGCAGATGGATATGCTTATATTCAGGCAAGTTTTAATAATATAATAATTTCTCTGACTAATAATCAAGGTCAAGTAATATCTTGGGGTTCGGCTGGTAAAGCTGGTTTTAAAGGATCTAAGAAAAATACACCTTATGCAGCACAATTAGCAGCATCAACCGCTGCTCAAACTGCATTAGAAGCTGGTTTGAAGAACGTAGAGGTGTTAGTAAAAGGACCTGGTGCTGGAAGAGAGGCAGCAATCAGAGCTATCGATGGTTCAGGAATCAGAGTTTTAAGAATAAAGGATGTTACGCCGATACCACATAATGGTTGCAGGCCTCCTAAGAAAAGAAGAGTTTAATACATAGATAAAAGTTTAGTTAAATGGCAAGATATACAGGTCCAAAAACTAAGAAAGCTAGGGCTTTCGGTGAGGCAATATACGGTCTCGATAAGGCATTTGAGAAAAGAAAGTATCCTCCAGGACAACATGGTGGTACTAAAAAGAGAAAGCAATTGTCTGATTATGCTGTACAGCTTATGGAGAAGCAAAAAGCGAAGTATACTTACGGTTTATTGGAGAGACAATTTAGAAACTTGTTTGAAAAAGCTTCAAGAAAGAGTGGTGTAACAGGTACGTTATTACTACAGTTTTTAGAATCAAGGTTGGACAATACAGTCTTTAGGTTGGGATTGGCAAGTAGTAGAACTGCTGCTAGACAATTGGTATCACATAAGCATATTTTAGTAAATGGAGTATTGACTAACATACCATCGTATTTATTAAAGCCTGGTGATAAAATTTCAGTTAGAGGTAAATCTCAAAACTTAGAGTTAATCAAGTTAGCTGTTGGTAAAAAAAGTAGTAATACTTATGCTTGGGTTGAGCTTAATTCTGAAAGGCTTGAAGGTGTTTTCATTGATTATCCAGAAAGGGAAAGAATTCCTGAAAATATCAATGAACAATTAATAGTCGAATTATATTCAAAATAATTAAGTTTCTGCTTCATTTTAAATGGGTCAGAAATATTTATATAAATTAGTTACAAAATGGGTTTACTTAGTTTTATAAAGCCAGATAAAATTAGACTTCACAAATCAGATGATTTTGAAGGTGTTTTTGAATTCAAGCCTTTAGAACCGGGTTTTGGTCAAACTATAGGAAATTCTATCAGAAGAGTATTGTTATCTTCTTTAGAAGGTTTTGCAATATCTGCTGTAAGGATAGGAGGTGTAGATCATGAATTTGCAACTATTAGAGGTGTGGTAGAAGATGTAGTAGACATCATACTGAATCTTAAGCAAGTTAGACTTAAATCAGTTTTAAGTGATCTGGATTCTCAAGAAGAGAAGATATATCTAACCATCTCAGGAAAGGATAGCTTTGTTGCAGGTGATATTGAGACATATAATAATGTTTTTAAAGTAATGAACCCTAATTTACATATTTGCACTATGGAAAGTGGTGTGAGTCTTGAATTAGAGTTGACTGTTACCAAGGGTAGAGGATATGTGCCTGCGGATGAGAATATGCCTAAGGATGCTCCAATTGGTGTGATTCCAATAGATGCTATTTATACGCCAATAAAAAAGGTTGCTTACAAAGTAGAAAATACAAGGGTAGAGCAAAGAACGGATTACGAAAAATTGACCATCGAAATAAAGACGGATGGTACAATTCATCCAGAAGATGCAATTAAAGAGGCTAGTAAAATTGTTATTCAACATTTAATGTTAATAACAGATGAAAATATAACATTTAATGATTCTTCTAATAGAGAAGAAAATGTAGTTGATGAGCATATTTTGCACATGAGAAAACTTCTCAAGACTTCATTAGAAGATTTGGATTTAAGTGTTAGGGCTTATAATTGCTTAAAAGCAGCAAAAATAAATTCTTTAGGAGAATTGGTTAAATTCGACACACACGAGTTACTTAAGTTTAGGAACTTTGGTAGAAAGTCTTTGGTAGAAATTGAAGAACTCTTAGTTATCAAAAACCTTACCTTTGGTATGGATTTATCTAAATATAAATTAGAAGAGGATTAATCACTCAACCCCGTATGGATTATATAATTTTTAAACTTTACTTACAAATCGTAATAAAATAAGCTGGGGTTGAAGCTTTTTACGATACATGTGGTAGATAATTTTTTTTTAACATGAGACACGGTAATAAAAACAACAATTTAAGCAGAAAGGTAGGCCACAGAAAGGCATTGATGAGAAATTTATCAATAGCTTTAGTTGAGCATAAGAGAATTAATACAACACTTGCTAAGGCGAAAGTTTTGAGAACTTTCCTAGAGCCAATCATCACTAAGACTAAGGAAAATACTACGCATAGTAGAAGGACTGTATTTTCTTTAATTGGAAATAAAGATGCTGTGAAAGAACTTTTTGATAATATCGCTCTTAAAGTTGCTGATAGACCAGGAGGATATTTACGAGTTATCAGAACAGGGTTTAGATTAGGTGATGGTGCTGAAACTGCAATGATTGAATTCGTAGATTATAATGATACATACAGTACTTCAACAACCACTTCGGCCAAAACTGCAAGGAGAGGAAGAAGAGGTAGCAAAGGTTCTGCAGGAGCAGTAGCTTCGGGTGTAGCTGCAACGGCAGTAGCTGCTACAGCTGCAGGAAACTCAAGTGAGGAAGAAGAATAATTGGAATAGAAAATAGTCAAATAGTAGAAAAGGGTTTCAGTTTAGTTATTGAAACCTTTTTCTTTTATATGGGGCTCTTTATCCTTTTTTAAGGATACTCAGAGCAGTTACTTTAAAAAGCATCTTGACGATATTAATCCATATTTAAATAATGCCTAATTTTTGAAAAACTGTTAGACCTACGTTCCAGCAGATTTTATAGTGAGATACTTTAGAATTATTTCATGCAATATAACATTATTTTATATTCGATAGTTTAGCATGGGCTAATAGTAGAATACCAATGTGCTGTAACATTTTAATTTGTAAGGTTTATTCAAAATCAATTCAAGAATTGGTATGACTTTAGATTGTGAAGTTCTTTTGGATTTTTATTAATCCAAAGATGATATTGAATAATTATTACACTTTTGTGATAAGTTTAATTTAGTTTTGCGTCTTAATTTAGAAAGAATATTTAATTCGATAATTTAGGCATTGGAGAGAAAACCCATAGTTGATGTACTCATTCCTGCATACAATGAGGAAAAAAGTATAGGTTTGGTGGTGAATGATATACCCAAACATTTAGTTAGAAATGTCATAGTATGTAATAATTTATCCACAGACAACACATCTTTTTTTGCAAGTAGGAGTGGAGCACTCGTAGTTGATTCTAAGGAAAAGGGCTATGGAGCAGCTTGTTTGTCTGGTATTGATTATATAGCTTCATTAGTCGTTAAACCTGAGATTGTAGTATTTTTAGATGGGGATTACAGTGATTATCCTCATCAATTGGGAGAACTCATAGAACCGATCTTAACAAATGAGATCGATTTGGTTATTGGGTCTAGAGCCTTGGGTGAATCAGAGACGGGTTCTATGACAATTCCTCAAATATTTGGCAATTGGTTAGCAACCTCTTTGATTAAAATGATATATGGATATCACTTCACAGATTTAGGCCCTTTTCGAGCAATAAAATATTCTAGTCTTATCGAAATAGATATGAAAGATACCAATTTTGGATGGACGGTAGAAATGCAAGTTAAGGCAGCAAAAATGAAAATGAGATGTATTGAAGTACCGGTAAATTATAAAAAAAGAATTGGTGTATCTAAAGTAAGTGGTACAATAAAAGGAACTTTTATGGCGGGATATAAGATTTTATGGACAATTTTTAAACTCATTTAAAACAGCTTGTGGAAATATTAAAGAGTCTGGGGTACATTACTTTTGTCATCTATTCTGTTGCACTGTTTTACATAGCAGCCTTTTGTTTGATGCAGTTTAATCTACTATATAGTTTCTTATTTAAGAAAAGTGGGCTCTGTAGAGAAGTCGAAGATAAAGATATTAAGCTTTGGCCTAAGGTAACTGTGCAACTTCCTATTTATAATGAACAATATGTAGTTGAGAGATTGATTGATAGTATTGTGGCTTTTGATTATCCAAAGGATAGATTTGAAATTCAGGTTTTGGATGACAGTACAGATGAAACAAAAGATATAATAGCAAAGAAAGTAGCAGAAGTACTAAGGCAGGGTTTTGACATTAAGGTAATTTACAGGGAAAATAGGAAGGGATTTAAAGCTGGAGCATTAAAGTATGGCTTGACAAAAGCAAACGGGGAATTTATTGCCATTTTTGATGCAGATTTTGTTCCAAATCGTAATTTTTTGAAGAAGACAATCCCTTGTTTCGCACAACCTGAGGTAGGTGTAGTACAAACAAGGTGGGGTCACCTAAACCAAAGTTATTCTCTTTTGACTGAATTGCAAGCCTTGCAACTCAATGCTCATTTTACGATCGAACAAGGTGGAAGAGCTCGTGGAGACAATTTCTTGCAGTTTAATGGAACAGCTGGTGTATGGAGGAAGACAACTATTGAAGATGCAGGAGGCTGGCATGCGGACACGCTTACTGAGGATTTGGATTTAAGTATAAGGTCGCAGCTAAAGAAATGGAAAATTCATTATTTGGTAGATGTTATTTCGCCAGCTGAATTGCCTGTAGAAATGAATGGTCTTAGGTCTCAGCAATATAGGTGGATGAAGGGTGGAGCGGAAAACGCTAAAAAGTTAATACCAAGTATATGGGATTCAAACCTGAAATTTGGAAAGAAGATGCACACTACAGTTTATTTATTATCCTCAAGCGTTTTTCTTTTTATATTTTTATTGGGAGTGTCTAGTGTTCCGCTTTTATTTTTGTTGAAATACACGACAATTGATATGGATTTTTTATCCTATTTTTTAGGAGCACTTGTTGCAATTGCCATTATATATTTTATAGCCAACGTTCATATAGCATGGCCAAAGCAAAATTATTTTTATAAGATCTTAAAATTTACGCTCTTATTTCCAATATTTTTAGCACTAAGTATGGGCTTGTCACTACATAATGCAATGGCGGTTCTTAGTGGTTTTTTTGGTAAAAAATCTGATTTTATCAGGACGCCTAAATATGGTATCAATACAATAAAAGACAAGTTTAAAGGTAAAAATTATTTTAAAGGCAGTTTTGATCCTACCGTAGTTATAGAAGGAATGTTAGGATTATTCTTTTTAACTGCTTTAATCTATGGAATAGTGAATGATCAAGGTTATTTTATTGCATTACATGCTACATTGGCTTTTGGGTTTTTACTTATTTTTGGCCTTTCATTAGCACACGCTTTTAAAGGAAAATGAGTTGATTCATTATTTTGACAATTGGGAGGATAATTTAAATCAATTAGGTCAACAAAGAATGCCATTCTTGTTTTTGATTGATTTTAAAGGTGAAAATGTATGGGTAGAGGAAAACCCTATCTCGAAACAAGATATGCTATTTGATTTTAATGGAGTTTCTAACTTTAGGGAAGGAAGAGATAATAATTTAGATTTTATCAAGTTTTCAAAAGAACCCATTTCTATAGAGGCATACACCAAAATGTTTGATCAAGTATACAAAGAAATTCAATTTGGAAACACATTTTTAATAAATCTAACATCGAGAACTACGATTGACACAGAATTGACTTTATTGGATATTTTTAGCCGTTCAAAAGCAAAATATAAACTACTATATCCAGATCATTTTGTGTGCTATTCTCCAGAGACGTTTATAAAAATAATAGAAAATACAATTTATACATTTCCCATGAAGGGAACAATTGACGCAGCACTTCCAAAGGCAAAGATGACTATTTTAAGTGATGAAAAAGAGAAATCCGAACATTATACCATCGTTGATTTATTAAGAAACGATATATCGATGGTTGCTAAAGACGTTCGTGTACACCAGTTTAGATATGTGGAGAAAGTGAAAACGAACCAAAAGACCTTACTTCAGGTGAGTTCTGAAATCAGAGGAACATTGAATTCTGATTGGAATGCAAGCCTTGGTTCTTTGTTGAAAAAACTCTTACCAGCCGGAAGTATCTCTGGAGCTCCTAAAGCCAAGACAATTGAAATAATAGAGAGAATAGAGCACCAATCTCGCGGGTGGTATACAGGTATTTGTGGCTTTTTTGACGGAAATACACTTGACACAGGTGTAATGATCAGATTTATAGAAGTAAATGATGGAAAACTCTATTTTAGGAGTGGAGGTGGAATAACCCATATGAGTGACCCCAATACTGAATATAAAGAAATGGTAGATAAGGTATATTTATCATTTTAATGTGATAAAAAACAGTATCTACTCTTTACTCCTTAATAAATCTTCCAAAAGCTCTTTTACTATCACTTTCTACCATAACCATATAAACTCCAGATTTTAATGAAGTCACATCTAAGGGTTGGTTTATATTGTAATTATCACTGTAAATTTTCCTTCCTGTAATATCAAAAATACTTAATTGATTTTCGAAAATAAAACCTTCATTTAAATCTATTCGTATAGTATTTCTGGCTGGATTTGGATAAATTTTAATATTTAAAACTTCTAAATCTTTTATAGAAGTGACAGAAGACTGGATATTAAAATTTAAGTTTTTGACGCCATCAAACCCTCCAATTCCATTTTGAACAATAATTCGCAATGAATCAGTAATAATTTGTCCGGGATTAATAGTAGAAGGGGCTGAATTAGTATATTTTAATCTACCCAAATCAATATCTTCTTGGGTGAAGGTACTGCCAATATCTATTTTCACATTGTTTAGAAAGACCGTACCTAGGTTGACATTTTTCACAATGGTATATACAAGTTTATTTGAAGCAACATTTTTATCAGTCGTGATTACACTTTCTTTGGTAATCGTTGAAGATTGTAGAGAGACAAGACTTATACTGTTTTTAATTTGAAGTATTGGATTTTCTACAGGTATATCACCGCAGACTTCTAAAATAAATGTATTGACACGACCTCCGTTACCACCTTCCAAATCATCTACTTTAAGTGACCATTGACCTCTTGGACTTAGTCCTTTAAATCT
This sequence comes from Saprospiraceae bacterium, assembly GCA_022844565.1. Taxonomy (GTDB): domain Bacteria; phylum Bacteroidota; class Bacteroidia; order Chitinophagales; family Saprospiraceae; genus JADKBO01. The sequence continues at coordinate 70,087 of JALHLK010000002.1, read as the reverse complement.
AGCCAAGGAGTCAAGAGGTTTAAACTGAAGATCTACACCAGTGATACAAGAAAAGAAGTTGGGTGCTTCATCATCAAAACTTGCATCCAACGTCAATCTTCGAGGGCAGTTTCGATTTAATAATACGGCTGATTTTTCTGAAGGTGACTTTAAGGTTATGGCCAAATCTTGAAAGTTGTCATGGTTGATATTTAGTTTTTTTACATTTACATCTGAAACCTCAAAGTTTACATCAATATTTATCTTTGCTTCAGCGGTAGGTCTGCCAGATGCTGATAATGTAATTGGTAGATCTGCAGAAGTATATGATTGACAGTTAGATACGACAGTACCATAAGTATTTACAGAGGTGAAATCACCAAAGCCACAGCTATTTTGAGGTCGAACTCGCCAAAAATAGAGGGTTCCGCGATTCAATGTTTTCTTGGGTCTGATTGATGAAAAGGTAGTAGTGTCTTGGTAGAATATCGTATTGGTTTGAAACGTGGGTGATGTGGCTACTTGGATTTGATAGTATTCAGCATTTTGAGAAGGTGACCAATTAAATTCTGGAAGGACACCCGCACTTTTTGTACTATTTTCGGGTGTTGTCAAGGCCAGTTCTTTAAAATTGTTAGATACAACATCGTAGACTAAGGTTCGTACAAGGGTATCTTTCACTTCACCAATTCCTTTTATTTCTACAAGGTATCTACCTGTATTTATATCATTGCTAAAATCGAGTTTGAGCGTTACATCCTCACCAACAAATACTTCACTTTTGCTGAATACAGCTTTTGCACCAATGGGCAATTTAGTCACTTCGTATTTTATCTTTCCAATGTAATTTGAAATGCCCTTGCTTTTGAGACTTATTTCAGAGGTACTAGGAAGGCATAAGTCTGTACTAACAAAAGGAAATTCGAAAAAAGCTCTAGGGTTGTTGGATTCTATAATGGTAAAATAAGCGTCATTTACATCAAAAAAAACATTTTCACTTGCTTTTACAACTATTCTAGCTGCGACAGTTGGAAATGAAGGTATTATGATTGACTCCATTCCATCATTTGGTGTTGCTTTTGCCAAAGGAATCATTTTCGAATTTTCGGGATTGAGTTCCCCGTCGATACTTAAAAAGATGTCAACAGCTTTGCAATTGACAGGGGCTTTGTCAGTTTCTGCCACGGCCCAAGTTACATTAATTGCTGATCCCACTTCAGCTGTGAAAGGCTGGTTTTGGGATGATATTTTAAACGGTCCTGCTACACCATCTACTTTTAAGGAGGTTAGAGCCCAAACGGTGGCACTTGCTTCTTTGTTATTGTCGCGTACGGTTAAAGAGAAATTCATGTTTCTAGCATAAGAAGGTAGAACTTCTATATTTTCGGTTTTGTTGACTAAAAGAGATGAAGGTCTTGGAAAAACTCTGAAATTGTTTTTTGAAGGAGGTAAAGATCTGAAAAGTGGAGCGTTGCCTGAAGGACTTCCGAGGGGTGTGGAAGAACCATTTGTAGAATCTCTTTGTTCCCAACAAAAAGATAATTCGTCTTGATTGCTATCGGTAACTTTTCCTTGTAGGATAAAAGGTGTAGATTTAGGGATTATAAGACCATTTACTGGCATTTGAGTGATGATGGGTGCTACATTTAGTCCATTGATTTTATTGGCACATTTAAATCCTGTTGCTTCTATCCTTCGAATATTGTTAAATATTTCATCAAGAGAAGCACTGTGGAAATAGCCATCTGAGGTTGTTACCACGTTATTGGTTCCACATAAACCACCGTAACCCATGATTGTACTTCCACTTCCGGGTTCGAAGTCATTGCCTGGGCTAACATTATCTCCACAACTATGAAATGTATGCCTAGCACCTAATTGATGTCCTATCTCATGAGCAACGATTTGTGTAACTGCTCTAGTAAGATTATTACCAATGCACGATACACCAGCACCCTTATTACCTCCACAAATTACACTTAAAAAAGCTACTCCTCCAACATCAGTACATGAATTGGTAAAAACATGACCCAAATCATATGCATTAGCACCCACTTGGCCATTGATTATCCCTGTATTTGTTGGTAAAATTTCTCCTCCTACATTTGCAATTTGATATGGATCTGTAGCAGGGTCTAAATGTATAAGAGAATCATTCCTATTGATCAAAATCAACTTCATACCTAAATCGACTTCATAAATAGCATTTAAGATATTGACAGAGGTAACCATATCTGACAAAGCCTTTTCCACTGTGCCCCTTGATCTTCCCCATTCCCCAGTACAAGCTAAAGCAAATCGGTATTCAAGTTTTTGATATGTATTTGACCTTAATGAACTCAAAGATGATGGTGAATGTCTTATTACTTCACTACGCTGTCCTACGGTGCCACAAAAGTTGTTCATATCTTTAAGCGGGGCATCTTTTTGATCGTAAACATGGTAAAATTCCTTATTATTTTCGTAAACAGGAGAAATGAATTCAGTACCCTCTTCGTGAATGATGATCGCATTCAAACCATATTCACCAATGTCGAGCCTAATTCGTCTTTTGCCACTTACATCATATCCTTCATACACTTTGATTTTGCTATATCGTCTTGCAAGATCCTCTTCCATGATTCGATCTTCATTGATTTGGTAAGAAATCATTTCTCCTTTTTGATTGGGTAGGCTGATAGACATCTTACTTCTTTGGGAAGAAGATTGGGTATTTTGGATAACGTCTTGGAAATCTAATTTGTAGATTATTGATTTTAATGGGATAGCTCTTTTTACTTCATTGTTTTGCTGTAAAGTGGAAGTGGATTTGATTAATTGCCAATTTTGAGATTGCATTTTTGTACAAAAGATCAGGAAGAAAACTAAAGTATAAATTTTATTCATAAAGAATTTATTTTAAAATAATAACAATCCAAAAGTATAAAAAATGTTTTGATATTAACAGAAAGCGTCTTAAGGAACTGTAAAAAATATGATATATATTTTGAAAGCTTTTCCTTCCATAACGAAAGAAAACGGTTAAATATGGTACTATAATCTTAAAAAGTAGCTTTCATTTGAGCCCTACCAATATGAATAGAAGAGTCTGCCCCTGTTTTTCGACCTTCATAACGAAGGCTTAAGTCCAAGACACCATTCAATCTTCTGGTGTAGGAGGCATTCCAAAGCACATTTTGACCTGCTCGAAGACCGTCTAGCATATCAAATTCTATGGATTGGCCAATAGGACCATTATAGTTTACTTTAGCATAGGTTAGACTTATATCTATGGATGATTTGTTGATCTGCCTGAAGTTTACTCCCGCCGTTACATCATTTATGACAGCCTCAGAATTTTCATTGATTAATTGATCTCTGACTTCATACTTATATTTTAAGATGTACCTAAGATTGGTGCTCTGCCTAACATTTAGTTCAGTAATGATTCGATAAAAATCAATATTAAAGTCACGGTCGCTGAATAAATCCACGGCATAGGTTTTGTTTCCCCGTCCAAGATTGATGATTAAATCACCACTTTTGTAAAGTCTAGTTCGCATTCTGAGTTCATTTTCAAACAATGTACGGCCCTCATTACCATTGAGTTGATTTAATTTTATCTTGTTATTCCTGGTTGTGAAAACAATGTCATAAGTTGCATTTCCTCGATTAAAAAACAGGCTATTGTTGATGATAGAGTTGTAACTAACAAGAGAAGAATCGTTAGAGATTTCAAAAGGATTTAAGGTGCGGGATGTGTTTTGCGCACTTGTTTTAATATTATTTCTTAGGGTAAATAAGTTGTCAAATCTTTTTACAAAATCAAAACCTCTATGTTTTGTACTAGCTTTTGGAAACCATCCAGAAGGGGTAATGCGAAGACTATGATTAAACCCTACATTGTCAGTGGAAACAAATTCATTATTTGGTAAAGCTAGCCTAATGTATCTAGCATTTGGGTTTCCTGGATCATATCTGAAGTCAGCAATATTTTTTACTGCGGCAGAATCAGACCCTACATACACAAAGTCGCCAAAGTTATTTTCTACTCTTTGGTAGATAAACTCTAATTTTGGCTCCTGTCCTGATGCTAATTGATAATTACTGTTCATTTGGAAACCCTTTAAGGTAAGGCCATGATCCACATTGCCCAAAAGCGTATTTTTAGCTTTTTCTCCAGGTACGAGGTCTAGTCTAACCACATCAAAATTTCTATTTTTTAGCGTAATATTCAATCTATGTTTACTAGATATTTGCCATAAAGTGACCCATTCCCACTCCTTGACATCTATCGCTTTTGCTAATTCGATACCATCAGCAAATTTATCTTGACGTTGGTTGTATGAGAATTGAAAATTTATTTTTTCATAATCTTGTGTTTTTAGATAATACCTCCAGTGTTCGAATGCATAACTACCTTTGAGCAGTGAGTCACTTTTGGAGGTAAACTGGTTGTTTTCTCCTTCAAGGCCAATACCAGCATATAGTTTTTTTACAAAAGGAATGCTGTGGGACATATCGAAATTAGGTCTCCAAAACTGAGTGTTTTTGACTTCACCATCCGTATTCGTTAATCCTATATCAACCCATCCTTTCCAACCCATTTCATTGATGGTGCCCTTAATGCTATGCCTTTGACCAGTAAAAAAAGTATTTAAGCCAAAATAATTAAAATCATAAAAGATATTTGATCTATTGGATTTAAATCCCGTAGATGCTTGAATTAAGGTCTGTGAAGCTATTCTTGGAGTATCAATATTCCAATCTCTATTAAATTCTGCATTTCGATAAGGATTAAGGGGATTGTAAAAATCACTCAACATTTCGATTTTTAATTGGTTGGCCCATGCCCATGTTTTTGTACTGTCTATATTAATCTCTGTGTTGACTTCAAGGTATGCACCAGTCCCAATATTATCGTTGTCGTCAATACTCGAGAATCTATTTCTATCAATATTGCTAAAACTCAACTCACCTTTGATATCTGACTTTTTACCTATGCGATAGGTAGCTCCTAACGTACCCAGTTGTCTTTTTTCGGGAGGCACTAACTCGATCATAGGCTCATATCTACCTTTTCCTTTTCCCACATATCTATACACTCTTCCATTAAGCCCTTGCCCATTGTCCACTTCATAACTCCCATTGCCAGTGCCAAAATCTGAAAAAGCGGAAGTTACTAATGCAAAAGTTGGGTTTTGATTAAACCTTAAAATGTAAGGAACACCTTCTGTTATTGCATTAGGATTTGGTATAACTTCGTATGTAATAGTATTTGAAGGGCCTTCAAATACGATAGGTCGTATCCCGGATCGGAAGCTTTTTTCTCTAATATCGCCACTATTTTGCAGTATTCTAATATCTAGACTATCTAATTCTACTTGTGTTGTTGAGGTCCGGCTATCTTGCTCTGTGTAAAAATTGAAATTGACATTAAAGCGAGCGGCATTGATATCATTTCTAATATGCATCAAAGACCTAAAGTAATTCAAATCAGTGTATTCAAATTCTATAATAATTCTTGTTTCCTTTGCAACGATACAGCGGGGCGTAAAGGTAACTTCTGCACTATTGTAATCAATGATATAATCATATTCCAATCCTCTTTTGAGTAGGCGGCCGTTGAAAAAGACCTTTTCTTGATTAGACAATACGATGATGAACCTTTCATTGTTATTACCTTGTAATCTATATGGACCTTGATTTCCTTCTTTAGTTTTAAGTATTTGTCTTGCAAATTTACCACGTGAACTAGCTAGATTGACTACGGTTTGATTTGATATTTTATCATTGAGTAGCGAGGTGTTGTTGATGCTGATACCTTTTAATTTTTTTTGAAAATTCATAAAATAACTTACGGGTCTTCTAATCTCAAAATCACCGGCTATCACGGAGGTGCGATCCTTACTCACTTCAATAAATACTTTGTCAAACTCCTGTAAAACCTGTGTGTTTCCTTCGGGTTGGATGGGGATGTTGTCATCTGATATGGCGGCAAGTACTCTTATACCATTACCTATATCTCCACTTAATTGTAGATCAAAATTAGAATTAAGTACTAAACTTTGACTATTACCTACTGCCAAACCTCTCGAGAAGCTACCGTTGTAATTAAGTCCTTTTGAGGCAAAAATACTTCCTTCTTTGACGACTTCTGGATTAAAAATATACACACTTTTCAATGGGTCTATCATTTTCATTTTTGAAGTGTCTAATGCAGAATACGTTTTTTCTATGTCAAGGTTGAAGTATCTGTATTGTATCTTAAGGTCTGTATTTATAAATTCAGCACAGTTTTTTAAAAGTATTTTTTTATTTTTATAATCTATCGAGTCATATTGTACTAGTTCATTTGAGCTATTCAAAATGATGATGGATGATGGCATAATCAAACTATGCTTTATATTTATGCTGCAGTCTTCGTTTAGTCTTACAGTATAATTAAATTTCTTAGCGTCTTGACCATCAAGTTGTAAAGAATGTAAAAGGATAAGGCCCAACACAAAGAGTAAGAATCTAAGATTGTATATGTTTGTCCTAATATTCAATACGATAATAAATAAGTAATTTCTAGAAAGCTAAGAGTTTGTAAATTAATCCCGAATTAAGCATTAGAAATTTACTGCGTAGGATAACATCCAACGTGGTGAACTTCGAAAAAATCTGACTTCAAATTTGTTTCTGTACTCATTTTTTCGTCCTCCATGCAGCTTTCGCTGCTGATTTTGAATAAGCTGAAATCCCATGGGTTTGAGTTCGCAGCTAAATTGATATTTCGGATATCAATTTTTTACGCTCCTCATGTACATCACAACTTTTTTGTCATATTTCCTCTCGCAACAAAGTCTAACGTGTAATTCGGGTTAATACTTGTTATGTTAACGCTATATCACTCTAAAAAATTGAAAATTTATATTATCTTAAAATTGCAATCATTTCAATTGCATAAAAATAGGAAATAAAATAGAAACCCAAAAAGCAATTTTAGGAAATATTAATTTTTTATAAAAGATGCTCCTTTACAATTAATTCAACCAATTTATCTGGTTTTTCAAAAGGGATAAGATGAGCTACATCTTTCATCTCAAATCTCCGAAAATTGGAAGGAAGTTTTTCTAGTCTCTTCCATGTTTCTTCATTGATTACGTCAGAATGTTCCGCTTTTATGATGGCAATATCAGACTTCGAATGAAATATAAACTTCCAAATATTCTCAGGACTGGCATAAATCATCGCTTCCCATTCTCTAGGGAAAGCTAAGGTGAAGCCTCCCTTTGTATAATCATGTACAATCCCTTTTTCTATGAAAGTTTGAAAAATACTCGGCTTTAGTCTTTTAAACACAGATTTGCTGCCAAGGTGGGTATGAGCTTCTTTTCTAGTAGCCCAATGATTTCTTCGTAAAGAGGCAATTTTTATGATCGGCCTTAATCTTACTTTCAACTTGTAAGGAAGATACCGCACCCATCTTACTCTATCTTCAGGTAATAAAACGGGGTCAATTAGTAAGATTTTATTAAAAAGATCAGGTCTTAAAACACTTGCCTTTAGTATTGAAACAGCCCCAAGTGAGTGACCAATTGCATTAATATTTTTTAGGTTATGTTGATCCATAAATGCTACAAGATCTTCCATAAAAATACTCCAATCTTTTAAATGTTGTACATTATTGTCCCACAAAGGTCTATGCTTAGGCGCAATAACGTAGTCTAAACCTAAAAGATCGATGAGTTCTTCATACATGTAAGGGTTGTAGGCATTGGCATGCAGTAAAAGTGTTGGAGTCTTCTCCGAGTTGCCAAAGGTGATATATTTGTCGTATTCTGTTATCTTTGCCATAATGGTGCAAAAGTAGGTAAATCCCAAAATTATTTGGCGTAAAAGAAAGTTAACATTCCACTAAATTTACCGTAAAACTGGTAGCAAGGCCACCATCAGCCGTTTCTTTATATTTTGAATTCATGTCATGGGCAGTTTCCTTCATCGTTTTGATGACCATGTCAAGAGTCACTTTGGCTTGAGATGGGTCAGAAGAAAGCGCTATTTGAGATGCTGTGACGGCTTTTATAGCGCCCATGGTGTTTCTCTCAATACAAGGTATTTGTACAAGACCACCTATAGGATCGCATGTCAATCCCAGATGGTGCTCCATCGCTATTTCTGCAGCCATCATCACTTGTTGGTAGGTTCCTCCTAACAATTGAGTAAGCCCAGCCGCTGCCATTGCAGACGAAACTCCAATCTCTGCTTGGCACCCACCCATCGCTGCACTGATCGTAGCTCCTTTTTTAAATAGGCTGCCAAATTCACTTGCTGTCAATAAAAAAGGCACAATATCTTCTTCAGTTGCACCTTCTGTAAAAAGGACATGGTACATTAAGACAGCAGGTATTACTCCTGCAGCTCCGTTGGTAGGTGCGGTAACCACTCTGCCAAAAGACGCATTCTCTTCGTTGACGGCCAATGCAAAGCAACTCAACCATTTAAGGGTTTCTGTGAAGTTGTATTTTCTTGATTGGATGGCATGCATCCACATAGAACTATTTGTAAAGGTTTGATGATTGAGCAGATGGTCATTGATTTCTTTACTTCTGCGCTTTACACCAAGCCCACCTGGTAAGATTCCACTTTTTTGGATAGATACAAAAATGGACGCTTTCATTACATTCCATATTCCGTATAATTTGTTTTTAACTTCTATCTCCGTATGAAGTGCCAATTCATTTGCCATAACCACTTCGGGTATCGACATTTTATTTTTTTCACAATAATTGCTCAATTCGTCACCGGTATCTATTGGATACGGCATGACAATTTTTGCAGGGTTCATATCATCTTCCCCTTCTTCCACGATAAATCCCCCACCAACACTATAGTATGTTTTTGTATAATTATCACCATTTTGTAAATATGCTATGATGGTCATACCATTAGCATGATAGGGTAGCGATTGGTCTGCCAAAAAGTGGATGTCTTGATAAGAAAAGGGAATAGTTTGCATCCCATTTAATTGGATATGATCCATGGTTTTAATATTGCTCACTGCAAAGTCAACTTTTGATAAGTCCACAGTTTCTGGGTGTTCTCCCATTAAACCAAGTATAAGTGCAATATCTGTTCCATGACCAACCCCAGTCTTTGCTAATGAGCCATACAGCCAAATATTTACGGCATGAACCTCGGACAATAATCCATTGCTATGCAATTCTCTTACAAATCGAAGTGTAGCTTTCCATGGTCCCATCGTATGAGAACTGGAGGGGCCAATACCTATTTTGAATATGTCAAAGACGCTGATACGTTCCAAAGTTGAATAATTTTTTTTTGTGAAGGTGAAGATAAGAGAAAGTAAGGTTCAGATGCAAATTCTATACCGTATTTTATTTTATGGGGAGGTTGCATGGAGGAAGTTTTACTTGATTTAATGTGTCATTTTTTCTATTTTAATTCAGGTTTGATTTACCCAGAATACGCATTAGAAATTAAATGCAAGAAAATTATGCTTCATATTAGTTTCAGTTCTCAATTTTCCGTCCTCTATGCAGCTAAGGCTGCAAAAATTATTGGAGAAGCTAAAATCCAGTTGGTTTTAGTTCGCTGCTAAATTGATATTTCGGATATCAATTTTTTACGCAGCTCATGTGCTTCACTACTATTTTGCCTAATTTCCTTTCGAATAAAGTCCAATGCGTAATCTGGGTTTGTGGAAAAAAGAAATGATTATAAAGTTAAAAGGATTTAAATCTCAAAATTTAAGAGACCATATGAGTGAAGCAGAATTAATTTTTACGGCATTAGCCGAGTTTTCTACAAATGAAATATCTGGTAGTGAAAAGGCAAAAGGTTTGACCGAGAATGCCAAGGAAGTAAGAAAGGTGGTGCTGTTACAAAAAACGCACGAAAAGAATTAGAAGCTAAAACTGGAAAATCTGTAATCACAAGCGAAAACTTTTTACAGTCTGCAATAAAGAAAAAATTAAATAAACTGACTTTTCTATGATGCGGGCCTTTTAAAGTCAAACTATTTTTCAATTGAGTGGAATAAATTTCCAGCCTACTTTATCTACAAGTTGACAGAAACAAAAAAGCCATGTTTTTACACATGGCCTTCTTTAGTATCGCTATATTCCCCAATAAATTTCTAGTATCTATAGTATTCAGGCTTATACGGACCTTCAGTTTTTACACCAATATAATCCGCTTGATCTGTAGAAAGTTCTTCTAATTCTACACCAATTTTAGCTAAGTGAAGTTTTGCTACTTTCTCATCTAAATATTTAGGAAGTGTATATACTTTGTTTTCGTATTTATCACCATTTTCCCATAATTCTAACTGAGCCAATGTCTGATTAGTAAAGCTATTTGACATTACGAATGATGGGTGACCAGTAGCACAACCTAAATTTACCAATCTACCTTCAGCAAGTACTAAAATGTCTTTACCATCTATCGTGTATTTATCAACTTGAGGTTTGATTTCTACCTTGCTATTACCATGAGTTGTGTTTAACCAAGCCATATCTATTTCATTGTCAAAATGGCCGATGTTACAAACGATAGCTTTGTCCTTCATAGCTTTGAAATGTACATCTTTGACGATATCCTTATTTCCTGTGGCAGTGACAATGATATTTGCTTCGGCAACGGCATTGATCAATTTTTTGACTTCATATCCATCCATAGCTGCCTGTAGTGCACAAATAGGGTCAATCTCCGTGATGATCACTCTACAGCCAGCACCACTTAGTGAAGCAGCACTACCTTTACCTACGTCACCATAACCACACACCACAGCTACTTTACCAGCCATCATAATATCTGTAGCTCTTCTGATAGCGTCAACACATGATTCTTTACAGCCGTATTTATTGTCAAACTTAGATTTAGTCACAGAGTCATTGACATTGATAGCAGGCATTGGTAAAGTACCAGCCTTCATTCTTTCGTACAATCTGTGTACTCCTGTAGTGGTTTCTTCACTTAGACCTTTGATGTTTGGTACTAATTCAGGAAATCTATCCAAAACCATGTTTGTCAAATCACCACCATCATCCAAAATCATATTGAGCGGCTGACCATTTTTAAATGCAAAAATTGTCTGCTCGATACACCAATCAAATTCTTCTTCGTTCATACCTTTCCATGCGAAGACAGGTATGCCAGCCGCTGCAATTGCCGCTGCTGCATGATCTTGAGTAGAAAATATATTACAAGAAGACCAAGTGACATCTGCACCTAGTTCTATTAATGTTTCAATAAGCACAGCAGTTTGGATTGTCATGTGTAGACAACCTGCTATATTAGCTCCACTCAAAGGTTTACTTTTACCAAACTCCTCTCTTAAAGCCATCAAACCAGGCATTTCAGCCTCTGCTAACTCGATCTCTTTTCTACCCCAATCTGCGAGGTTGATGTCTTTTACTTTAAATTTAGCTTGCTTTGTATTCATCAATTTTTATTTTATTTAAAATATGGTGCAAAAATAATATATTATCTCACCAATTAGGAGAACTTTATTTTGTTTTTTTTGAAAATAGGACTATTTTTTTGTTTTTATTTTAGAAAATCTTAATTCGCAGATTGAAATTTCCTTTTTCGATCAATTAGTAATAATGATTAATTATTGGCACTTATTTTGTTTAGGTTTAAAATTGTGAAATTTATTATTAATTGACAAAATTTTCAGGAGTAGATATAACTTTCTTTTTAAAATAATTTTACCTTGTACGAAAATTAGTCAAGTCGATAGTTTAGTAGTTAAAAATCAATAATCGTTAAAAGTCTATGAGTCCAACAAATACACAAGATCCAGAATATTATCACAAAGTAGTAGACTGCCAGTATGCTTGTCCAGCGCACACACCCGTACCTGAGTATATACGATTAATAGCTGCTGGAAAATACACAGAAGCATATATGATCAATTGGGAGTCCAATGTTTTTCCTGGGGTGTTGGGAAGAACGTGTGACCGACCCTGTGAGCCAGCATGTAGAAGAGGTAGAGTAGAAAAGGAGCCGGTAGCAATATGCCGATTAAAGCGCGTAGCTGCTGATAATAAAGATGATATATCCCATTTATTACCCACCATACCTACTGAAAAAAATGGAAAGAGAATAGCATTAATAGGAGGAGGTCCAGCATCGCTTACGGTAGCAAGAGATTTGGCACCTTTGGGTTACATCATTGATCTATATGACAATCATAAAAAAGGGGGTGGTATGATGAGAAGTCAAATACCAGCTTTTAGATTGCCAGTAGAAGTGCTAGATCAGGAAGTTAATTATGTTTTGGACATGGGTATTAATACACATTTTGATACCTATGTTACGAGTCTAAAAGATGTTTTGGACAAAGGCTATGATGCAGTATTTGTAGGTACGGGCGCTCCAAAAGGAAGAGATTTAGATTTGCCAGGAAGACAAGAAGGAAGTGCTAATATTTACATTGGTATAGAGTGGTTGGCAAGTGTGGCTTTTGACCATACACACAAAATCGGAAAAAAAGTTATCGTTTTGGGCGGTGGAAATACAGCTATGGATTGTTGTAGGACATCTAGAAGATTAGGCGGAGAAGAAGTGAAAGTCATCGTAAGAAGTCCATTTAGTGAAATGAAAGCTTCACCATGGGAAAAGGAGGATGCGATACATGAAGATATTCCTATTATGGATAACCATGTGCCTAAGTCATACGTAGTTGAAGATGGAAGGCTAAAAGGTATGATGTTTGAAAAAGTAATTGCGGTTGTCACTGATGGTAAGAGAAATCTCGTTCCAACTGGCGAGCCATTAGTTTTTGTAGAAGCAGATGACGTGATAATAGCAGTAGGTCAAGAAAATAGGTTTGAATGGATAGAAAGAGACCTTGGACTAGAATTTAATAAGTGGGATATGCCAATATTAGATGAACAAACCTTTCAAAGTACAAGATCTAATGTATTTTTTGGAGGGGATGCAGCTTTAGGGCCCAAAAATGTAATCACAGCAGTAGCACAGGGACATCAAGCCGCTATCTCAATTGATTTATTTTGTCAAGGAGAGGATGTCAAAAAACGACCAGCTCCTTTTACAAATCTGGTCAATACGAAGATGGGTATCCATGAGTGGGCTTATGACAATGATGTTACCAATGATATAAGGTACATCGTACCACAGGCTGATAAAAAACTTACCCTTACCAATTTGAAGAAAGAAGTGGAATTGGGTTTTGATCCTCATACGGCTTTTGCAGAGGCTCAAAGATGTTTGAATTGTGATGTTCAGACAGTTTTTACAGAAAAAAATTGTATAGAATGTGACGCTTGCATGGATGTTTGTCCGACAAGTTGTATCACATTTACAATCAATGAGGAAGAGGAGGCTGACCTAAGATCCAACCTTTTGGTACCTGCTACAGATTGGACACAAGATATTCTGGTGTCAGCACCACTCAAGACTGGACGCGTCATGGTCAAAGATGAAGATGTATGTCTCCATTGTGGGTTGTGTGCAGAAAGGTGCCCAACAGCAGCGTGGGATATGCAACAATATTTATATAATTCTCCAAAAGCAAGTCAACTAAGTTTTGTATGAGTAAAGTAAATGATTTCGTAGTTAGATTCGCCAACGTAAATGGTACAGGATCTGCAAGTGCTAATTTTCTTTTCGCAAAAGCGATATTCAGGATGGGTATTCCTATTTCTGCAAAAAATATTTTTCCTTCTAATATTCAAGGACTTCCTACTTGGTATGAAGTGAGAGTAAGTGAAAAAGGATATTTAGGTAGAAAAGAAGGTGTCGACCTTATGGTAGCTGTCAATCCTCAAAGTTTTAAACAAGATGTAGCTTCTGTAAAAAAAGGAGGGTATTTTCTTTACGACAGCACAAAGCCTTTGCATGATGAGTTCATAAGAGAAGACATCAACTACTTGGCTATACCGCTGATGGGTATTTGTAATAAAGAGTATACAGATGCACGACAAAAGCAATTGTTTAAAAACATCGTGTATGTAGGAGCGCTCGCCCGTTTGCTTGATATAAACCCTAGAGTGATAGAAGGTTTGTTTGGTGATCAATTTAAAGGTAAAGAAAGATTGATTGAGCCCAATATGAAGGCATTGATGTTAGGATTTGATTATGTAAAAGAGCATTTTCAGTATCCACTTGACATTAGGGTAGAGCAGAGAGACTTGGTGAAAGACAGCATTTTGATGGATGGCAATTCGGCTTGTGGCTTAGGTGCAGTGTATGGAGGTGCAACCGTCGCAACTTGGTATCCGATTACACCATCTACCTCATTGGTCAATGCTTTTGAAAAATATTGCTATAAACTTAGAGTAGATAAAGAAACAGGTAAAAATAACTTTTCTATCGTCCAAGCAGAGGATGAGTTGGCAGCCGTAGGCATGGCTTTAGGTGCCAATTGGAATGGTGCAAGATCTTTTACGGCTACGAGTGGTCCTGGAATTTCCTTAATGAGCGAGTTTTTAGGCTTAGCCTACTACTCAGAGATACCACTTGTATTGGCAAACGTACAAAGAGGAGGTCCTTCTACCGGGATGCCTACCCGTACTCAACAATCTGATATTATCTTATGTGCATACGCTTCACATGGTGATACAAAACATGTCTTATTGTTTCCCAACGATCCGAAAGAGTGCTTCAATATGATGGCAGATGCTTTTGATCTTACAGAAGAATTGCAAACTCCTGTCATTCTAATGACCGATCTTGATTTAGGTATGAATGATCATATGTCTCCTCCACTGACTTGGGATAATGAGCGTAAATACAATAGAGGTAAAGTCTTGAATGCTGAGCAATTAAGTGCTCTACCTGATTGGGGTAGGTATAAAGATGTAGATGGTGATGGTATCCCTTACAGAACATTACCAGGAACCCATCCTACTAAAGGCTCTTACTTTACAAGAGGTAGTTCCCATGATGAATATGCTAGATACTCTGAAGACTCTCCTACATATGTAAGGGTAGTAGATAGAATTGCCAAAAAATTTGAAACGGCTAAACATCTGATCCATCCTCCCCAGTTTTATCAAAAACAAAATATGTCTGAGATTGGAATAATCTTTTTTGGAACATCAACCCATGCCTCATTAGAAGCTAGGGACATTATGAAAGAAAATGGTGTAACTATTGATGCGATGAGATTGAGGGCTTTTCCATTTAATGATGATGTAAAAGATTTTATAGAAAGTCACGAACAAGTATTTGTGATCGAACAAAATAAACAAGGTCAAATGCGTTCACTTTTGGTAAATGAATTGGAAATCGACCCAAAAAAACTTCCCAAAATTGTCAACTACGACGGAATGCCCATCACAGCAGATTTTATTTGTGAAAGGTTGAATCAAGATTTATTAATAACAGCTTAAGAAAAAATACTTATGTCATATATCAAACCAAAGTTCGCCCACCCAAGATTGCCTCAAAATGAATTGGGATTTACTAAAAAATATTACGAGGGTGCTCTTTCTACATTGTGTGCAGGTTGTGGGCATGACTCCATTAGCGCCTCAATTGTCGACGCTTGTTTTGAATTAAATATCGAGCCGCATAAAGTTGCTAAAATCTCTGGTATTGGATGTTCTTCTAAAACACCAGCATATTATTTAAGCAATAGTCACGGATTCAACTCTGTTCATGGTAGAATGCCATCGGTAGCTACGGGAGCCAATTTAGGCAATCGATCATTGAAGTATTTAGGAGTATCGGGTGATGGAGACACGGCATCTATTGGGATGGGACAGTTTGTTCATGCTATCCGAAGAAATCTCAATATGACATACATTGTGATGAATAATGGCTGTTATGGCTTGACGAAAGGTCAGGACTCAGCAACTGCAGACCACGGCTCAATTTCAAAATCTGGTAAAGAAAATAATTTTGAAGGCATTGATTTATGTGCACTTTCCATCCAATTAGGAGCAACATTTGTAGCCCAAAGTTTTAGTGGTGACAAAAAGCAATTAGTACCACTTATCAAGGCCGCTTTATCGCACGAAGGATTTTCTTTTATCAATGTGATTTCTCCATGTGTCACTTTTAATAACAATGTAGGATCGACTAAATCGTATGACTACGTAAGAGAGCATAGTGAGACCGTGTCAAAATTAGATTTTGTACCAAGTCATGAAGAAATAAAAGTAGATTATGATCACTCTAAAATGAAATTGGTAGAAATGCACGATGGTTCCACCATAAAATTACAAAAGGTATCTCCCGAATGGGATCCTGAAGATAAGCTCTCCATCATGACTGCCCTACACAATGCCCATCAAAGTCAAGAAATATTGACAGGTCTACTTTATTTGGATAATGAAAGTATAGAACTAAATACTTTGTTAAACACAACCGAAACACCATTAAATCAGCTGCATGAAAAGGATTTGTGCCCAGGTAATAGTGTTTTGGAGGGAATTTGTGAGGGACTAAGGTAGGTTCAATACGTTGCGCTTAGTTCAATTTGGCAATACGCTGCGCTTAATTCAATTGGCTAAAGCCGCAATGAGTTCAATTTGGCAATGAGTTCAATGGACAATGAGTTCAATTTGGTAATAGGCTACGCATTCATTCACTGACCACTATCCTTTTTGCTCACTTTGCCCCAGCCCATAAGGGAGGTGAGCCAAAAGAATTGTACCTCAATTATTGGAATTTAATTCATGACAACGATTCTTTTTTGCCTTCCTTTAGGATCGAGGCGAAGCAAAAAAAACACTGAAAACCAGACTTTTTGCTCACTTTGCCCCAGCCCTTAAGGGTGGTGAGCAAAAAGAATTGTACCTCATTATTGGAATTTAATTCATGACAACCATTCTTTTTTGCCTTTCTTTAGGGCAGGGGGTAAAACAAAAAATTCTTAATTTTACTTAAAATTGAATATTTAAATAAGCACATTAGTACTTAATTCAAAAAAAGCAATATTTTTGTAATTTATAAGATAATACTAATCAATGAGCAAGCAAAATAAAGGAGCAAAAGATCAAAAGCAAGAAATATTAAAGCCAACTGAATCAAAAATAGTGGCACCAACGGCAGCAAGTACCGTAAAAGTACAAACTCCAACAAATCAGGAACTTGTATTTGGAGCAAAAAACTATTATTGGATAGGTGGTGGTTTTATTACGATGCTTGTAGGGTTTATGTTGATGTCTGGAGGATCAATGCCCTCGCCTGAAGTTTGGGATGAAAGTATTATTTATAGTTTCAGAAGGATTACATTAGCTCCATTTGTTATACTTTTGGGTATAGCTTTCCAGGTGGTAGGAATTTTTTCTAAAAAATAAGAATATAATTTACTCTTATGAGAGAAATCATAAACAGTATCATCCTTGGAATCATTCAAGGACTGACAGAGTTTTTACCAGTAAGTAGCAGTGGGCATTTAGAGATTGCCAAGTTTATATTGGGAGATAATGCGATGGGTGAGGAAAGTTTGTTGATGACAGTTATCTTGCACTTGGGTACTGCGCTAGCCACAATTATTGTTTTTAGAAAAACGATATTTGAAATCATTGCTAAACTTTTTGACAAAACCTACAACGATTCTCACAAATTTGCTTTGAAAATAATTATCTCTATGGTGCCAGCAGCAATAGTAGGATTATTCTTTGAAGATCTGATAGATTCATTTTTTGGAGGCAAATTACTTTTGGTTTGTTGCATGTTATTGGTTACAGCCGGTTTACTATTTTTAGCGAGTAAAGCTAAGAGTACGGACAAAGATTTGTCATATCAAGACGCACTTATCATAGGTGTGAGCCAAGCGATTGCCATACTCCCGGGCATTTCTAGAAGTGGAGCCACGATATCAACAGCTGCATTATTGGGTATAGATAAAGGCAAAGCAGCTGAATTTTCTTTTTTGATGGTTGTTCCATTAATTTTGGGTAAAGTCGCAAAAGATTTGATGGAAGGTGAGGTTGGAAGTGGAGTTTATTCTTTTGCAGAGTTAGGTTTTGGTTTTATTGCTGCATTGATCACAGGTATATTTGCTTGTACATGGATGATTAAGATAGTCAAATCGAGTAAATTAATTTATTTTTCTATTTACTGCCTTTTTGTTGGGATTTTTGGAATAGTGTATTGGTATTCAGTAAATTAAAAGCTTGGAAAAAGATCAAAAAACACAAATTAACGTTCAAAATCTCAGGTTTTTTAATGAAACCACTCAGCTATCCAAAGAATTAGTCGAAGAAGGCTTGGTCTTTTTAATAGATAAGCCCATCAATTGGACATCATTTGATGTGGTAAATAAACTGAGATATGCGCTGAGGTTAAAATTTGGGATAAAAAAATTGAAAGTGGGTCATGCGGGCACACTTGATCCTTTAGCTACAGGGCTGATCATTGTGTGTTGTGGTAGGTATACTAAAATCATAGATCAATTGCTAAATGAAAACAAGGTTTATACAGCGGAGATAAAATTGGGAGCAACCACGGCGACATATGATGCCGAAAGTGAAGAATTAAATATAAAATCAACTGATTTGATGGATCAAGGTCAAATCCAGGCAGTAATTGAGCAGTACAAAGGTCCGATACAGCAAATCCCTCCTATCTATAGTGCCATCAAAATGAATGGAACAAGTGCCTATGAATTGGCTAGAAAAGGTAAAGATGTCGTTATGAAACCAAGATCTGTTGAGATTTTTGACTTGAGCATAGTAAATTATGAAAATCCATTCTTAGAAATATCTACTCATGTGAGTAAAGGAACTTATATCAGGTCTTTAGCACATGACATAGGAAGCTCCTTAGGTGTAGGAGCTTATCTATCTAAATTGCGTAGGGAGAGTATTGGTGCATTGCTAATGTCGCAAGGTTTGCAACTGGAGAGGGTCCTAAGTTTGATAAACGGTTAATCATTTTAAAACTTAAGATAAAGGCAAAGGGTTAAAACTTTTTTTAATCCTTTGCCTTTTATATGAATTTGTTAAGTTAATCAAAAAAAATATAGGGAAATATAGGGAAAAACTTAACGATACAAAGATACATGTGAAATAGACACAAAATATGGTAAAACAATCAATAATGTGACATTATCTTTATTGAATAAATTATTATATAAATTATTATAAATTATTGATAAATAGATAGATATTGTGAACGAAATTTATAAATTATGTGATTAATCTAATAATTAATAATTCCATTTAATATGAAAATTTAAAAAATAATATTTCAGTTTTTATAAAAAAGTGTAATTTATCCTGAACCAACTAAAAAAGCAATGTTTAAAATCCTTCAATATTATAAAAAAACAAATTCCTATATATTAATTGAGGTAGCTTATTTGCCATGATAGTCAATAGTTTTATCTTATACAAGCCGAATTAAGCTATGTTCAAAAAAACTTTACTAATATGAAAAACAAAAGTTTTTTAAATTAATTAAGATAGCATATATGCTTATAAGTTACCACTTTTGTCTCTTACAAGTCCAATTAAGTTTTCTATAATAATAATAATAATGTCCATTGTTATAAATTTAAAATTTTATGATATTTTTACGATGTAAAAATACAATGTTGACATTCTAATAAAATTAATAAATTTATAATATTTGTGACATTATTTTACATAAGGTATATTGTTATAAAGATGTTTTTTTAATTGTGCCTCAATTCTATATAGTGGCTAAAATAATGTAATTTTGAATATTAATTAAAAGTATAATATATTTTGAAACTCACTAATCAACTGTATCTTTTTAACGACGATGTGGAAAAATTGGCTTTTGGCAGTAAATTCACAAAAGAAAGTATTCTATTTGAATCCTTTAAAAATAATATTAATTTAAAGGACAAACAAAGGAACAGAGATTTGTATGGTAATAATCACAATATTAAAAGCGAGGTCAACTTTAGAAAACTCAAATCAAGAGTTGGTAAAAAAGTTTTAGCAACTTATATCATTTCAGAATTAGATAATTTAAATTTTACATTAGAAAATTTTAGAAAATCTTACTTTTTTTTTTATAGTTTGGCAAAATTGTTTTGGGATAAAGACTTGGATTCTACAATATCAATTCTTGAAAAACTCTTTAAGATTTCTTTTAAGTATAAATTTTGCTTACAATGTAGAGATTTAGCACTGGATTTACACAATATTTTCACATCTTATAAACCCGTCAGTAAAAAGGAGATATTTTATCTAAATCAAGTTTTGATTTGGAAAGAACAATGTGATTATTATTATGAAATCGAGCTTTTTAGACTTGAATTACTTAAACATTTATATGGTGAAATTAAGGAGATTGACAAAGAACTTTTAAGTCAATATAATTCTAGAGTAAAGGTTCTAAAAGAGAAAATGATTCATCTACTTGATATTGAAATATATGAAACAGCAATTGATATTATTTGCTTTGTCTATGGACATTTAAGGGATTATAATGGAATAATCCAACAAATTGGAGATTTTTCAAAGTTTTGTGAAAGTTATAAGTTTTACAATAAGGGAATTGTTTGGACTATTAATTACAATTTACTCCTAGCACATGTAAATTTAAGACAATACGATGAAGCAAACATTAACTTAGTTAACTTATATGCATCCTTAACCAAAGGAAGAAGATTTTGGTTGCTAATTAAGGGAATCGAATTTAATTTGCTTATCAAAACTGTTAGATATAAAGATGCTTATTCAGTTGCAGGTGAGGTTTACGAAATAACCACAAAATTAGATAATATTGATTCCACAATGTGGCAAATGAAATTAGCATATATCACTCTGATTCATGAAGTTTTGAAATTTGATATTATTGCTACAGATTTTAAGTTACCCGATTTTGACTTAAAAAAATTTATTAAAAGGACAAAACCACTGACACAGGATAAAAGTGGATACAACTTAAATATTAAAATCATAAAAATATTGTATAGTTTAGTTCATAATGAGATTGACACAGCGTATGATGAAATAGAATATTTTAATGTGTATAAAAATAAATACATCAAGAAAGATGAAAATCCACGGAGTAGACTATTTATTGCTATGCTATTGAGTGCTGCTCAAAGTGGATTTCATCCCGTGCGAACATCTGCTCACGTCAAAAAAACATACGATAAACTATCGAAGACAGAATTTGTTACGAGTAGTGAGTATGTGAATAATGAGATAATCCCGTATGAATTTTTATGGGAGGTGATCATGATGCAGTTAGAAAAAAATAGAAAATTATAAATAACCCTTTATGTCTGAACTCAGGCTCCAAAGTCTAAAAGAAGCTATCCTAGCCGAAATGGACCATGATCGAAAGATGTTTGCCAACGTAATTGTGCAGATGTCTCGACAAAAGATGATTGATGCTGGTTATTGCTTTTTTCCACTTGAGTTTGTAAGTATACGGTATGCCGTTGGTGAAAAAGTTGAAGTGCATCTAAAAAGAAGAAATAATCTGTCACACAGATTTAGGGAAGGTTCTGGTGTTAAGTTTTTTAATGTGTTGAAGAATGAGCAATCGGATTGGAATGGCCATATAACACAAATAAGACAAGATAATATCCGCATTATTCTTAGTAATGACAATCTAGAGGTCTCTGATATACCCGATAAGGGATCATTTGGTATCGAGTTGGTCTATGATGAGCGACCTTATAAACTCATGTCGGAGACAATAGATACTTTGCTTGATAAAAAAATAGTCAAGTCAGAACTGATCAATAAAATCCTTGCTGAAGACAAATGTGATGAGATTTATGAGCCACAAGTTCCTTTTTTAGAATTGGGCAAGAATATCAATGAAAGTCAAAGATATGCGGTGGCTCTGTCAAGTGCAGCTGCGTATTTATCGGTAATACATGGTCCTCCGGGTACGGGTAAGACGACAACCATAGTAGAAATAATCAGATCTATACATAAATCGGTCACTAAGATTTTAGTCTGTGCCCCAAGTAATACTGCAGTAGATTTATTGGCAGAAAGGATCAACGCAAGAGGCTTGAAAGTAATTCGACTAGGTAACATCACTCGAATAGACGACAAAATTATTGACTTGACACTAGAGTCACTCTTACGTAATCATCATGATTGGGCACACATTAAAAAAGTGAAGATAGAGGCTGATCAAGCTGAAAAGATGGCATCCAGGTACAGTAGATCATTTGGAGAGAGCGAAAGGAGAGAAAGATTTGAATTAAAAAAGACTTCGAGAGATCTAAGAAAGTGGGCAAGAGAACTGGAAGGTAGGCTGATTAGTAAAATAGTGGAAGATTCAAAAGTAGTCTGTACAACGTTAATCGGCAGCGCACTAAAGGATCTCGATGGGATAATTTTTGATGTAGTAATCATCGATGAAGCATCGCAGGCTTTAGAACCCGAGTGTTGGGTGGCTATATCAAAAGCAAAAAAAGTAATCTTTGTAGGTGATCATAAACAATTACCTCCAACAGTAAAAAGTCAAGATGCTAAGAAACTTGGCCTTGAGATAACGATGTTAGATCGGTTTACAGAGATTGCAGCTCACACCTGTATGCTCAAAGAACAATATCGTATGAACAGTCTGATTATGAATTGGCCAAATCACCAATTTTATAATGGCAAATTAACTGCCAACGATAAAGTCAAATCTTGGACCATAGGCCACCTATCACCTATTACTTTTATAGACACAGCAGGTGCAGGTTTTGAAGAAAAGGTCCACAAAGAAAACTTAAGTTATTACAATGAGGGGGAATACTTCATCATATCGGAGCACATCGTGCAAAATAAAGAATTGCTACTTGGTCATGAAATAGGTATTATCAGTCCATACGCAGAGCAAGTAAAGTATATCAAGGAGCAATTGGAGCAAGACAAGTTTAGACAAGGCTTGGACATAGAAGTTAATACGATCGATGGCTTTCAAGGTGAAGAAAAAGATGTAATCTATCTTTCACTAACAAGATCAAATGACAAAGGTTTGATCGGATTTGTGGAAGATGAAAGGAGAATCAATGTTGCTATGACGCGTGCTAAAAAGATGCTTGTCATAATTGGTGATAGCAGTACTTTGGGGCAGCATACCTTATATATAGAACTACTTGAGTATATAGAAAGGCATGGTGTCTATAGTAGTGCGTGGGAGTATATGAGTACATAATGGGTTAAAATAAGGCTTGCTGAAAATGCCATCAAGCCCATTACAAGCATATACTTATGTTCTTTTGTCTTGATACAAAAGAACCAAAAAATCAAGGCTGTTAGAAATTTAGCTAAAATCTTTCCTTCAATCCTAAATTCTAAAAACTCGCTTTAACCAATGTACTTCTTTATTCATTTGTGGTTATATTTACTTCATCGCAACTTTATTATGCAGAAAGTGCTCAAACAGTTTAGAATTTTTAACGGATTGACTTCAAGATTTCTTAACGCTAAATTTCTAAAGGCCGACCAAGAAAAAGAAATTCCAGTAAACGCTTATGCAAGGAAAAATACTAAGTAGTACTAAATACCTTGCATTTAATTTTTGAAATTTAAGAAAAATATTATTGATAATCAAATGGTTAGATTATTTCAGCAGACCTACTTATTAAAATCCTAAGAGCACCAAATATTAAAAACCATAAATAAAAAGACCCACAATGATATAGATCTTTTTATTTGTATAAATTTTACGGGCTCTATGTTGACTTGTGTGGGCGAATATGGATCGTACCTAAGGCACTCAATAATTATTTCTAGGTTTATAGCTACGGTTTAAAAACCGCAGGTACAAAATTGGTCAACCCTAAGGGTTTTGATTCTCTTACTAAAGTGATTTATTAGGTACTTTTGAATATTTTAAGGGTATTCCATTTTTTAACCAAAATTTGAATTCATGCGCAAACATTTTTGTACATGAATTCAAATTTGGATTTAAAGCTAATTGCTAACAGCTCAAGGCTAACAGCTTTAACAACTACTTTACTAACTTTTCTATGAGGTCAGCAGCTTCTTGCAATTGGATAGCGCTGTGTACTTCTAAGCCACTGTTATCTATTAGATCTTTAGCAATCTCAGCATTAGTACCTTGAAGTCTTACAATGATAGGTACATTGATGTTACCCATATTTTTATAAGCATCTACGATACCTTGCGCAACTCGATCACACCTTACAATACCACCAAATATATTAACTAAGATAGCTTTAACATTTGGATCTTTCAAGATGATTCTGAAAGCTTGTTCTACTCTTGCTGCATCAGCAGTACCACCGACATCTAAAAAGTTGGCAGGAGATGCACCAGATAATTTTATGATATCCATGGTAGCCATTGCAAGTCCGGCACCATTTACCATACAACCGACATTGCCATCTAACTTAACATAGTTCAATCCGAAGCTTTTTGCTTCAACTTCTGTAGGATCTTCTTCTGATGTATCTCTGAGTATTTCTAAGTTAGGTTGTCTATATAATGCATTATCATCTATAGTTACTTTGCAGTCTACAGCTATTATTCTGTCATCACCTGTTTTTAAACAAGGGTTAATTTCAAAAAGAGATGCATCAGAACCAACAAAGGCACTATAAAGTTTAGTTATAAAACCGACCATTTCTTTCATAGCCTTACCTTGTAGACCTAAATTAAAGGCAACATTCCTTGCTTCGTATGGCTGCAGACCTAACATCGGGTCAATATATTCTTTATGTACCAAGTGAGGTGTGTTTTCTGCTACTTCCTCAATATTCATACCACCTTCCGTGCTGTAAATGATTACGTTTCTCTTTTTCTCTCTGTCCATCAAAATAGAAACATAAAACTCTTTGCAAGCATCAAAATCAGGAGCATAGGTGTCTTCTGCGATTAAAATTTTATTTACTAATTTACCAGGACCTTCCATTCCACCCGGAGTTTGTGGAGTTTTGAGCATCATACCAAGAATATTTGATGCATATGTTGCAACTTCATCTATGTTTTTGCCTAGTTTTACTCCGCCCCCTTTTCCGCGACCACCAGCATGAATTTGGGCTTTTACCACTCCATATGCAGTACCCGTGTCCTTTTGTAATTGTTCGAAGGCTTCTCTTACTTTTGAGGCATCATCTACTACTACACCTCTTTGTATTGCTACACCATAAGATGCTAATAGCTCTTTGCCTTGATATTCATGTAAATTCATAAAAAATTAGTTTTTATTTCAATTTGTAACTTAATTAATTAATATTTTTTTGGTTGTAATACCATATTCACTTTCTATTGCTAAAATGTGTAACCCAGTATTTAAGTTTGTTGCTGGTATTCTAAAAAGCGAAGATCCACTTTCTATATTGGTTGATTCAATGTGGATTAATCTACCATTCATATCATATAATTTTAATGCAGCAGGAAATGACATGGTAGAGTTAATATTAAACTGGATGAACTCACTTTGTTTATTAATGGGATTACCGAGTAAGTCAATGGAAAATCTATCATTTTCATTATTGATTACCGAGCTAAGAATATTACCTGTTTTGAAGGTGCCGAACAATGTTCTTGTATCTGTAAAATACTCGTTAAACGCTCTCACCCTAACAAAATAAGTTTTATTGGCCTCTAAATCTCTTGCTCTAATTGACGAGCCATTTTGAATGGCATATCGATAGCTCCTACCATCCGTGAATTCTACGAGATAGTTTGTAGCTCCTTCTACTGGTGTCCATTGGATGAAAACGTTATTGTAGGTAGGTACTACTGCTGCTAAGTCAATGAATGAAGGTAATTGGGTTATCGGAGTTGTGGTTGGTATATAAGGCAACCTAATGTAACTTCGTGAGGCGCTTTGAAGTGAATTGTTCATCCTTGTATTTTGACCTTCTGTGAAGAGATACTTTGCACAATTATTAAAATAACTCATTTGGTTTTCTTTTTGTGTTACTACCAACTCATTATTTGGGTCTCTTATTTGTTGTGTAAAATTGCAGCCATTTGCGTTGAAGCCAAAGTTGAAATCTGGTGGTGTGTCACAAACTTGATCGGCAGCTGTTGAGCAATTAGACTTGTCCATAAGCTCTACTGGGATGCTTGATTGGGGGGCAATTCTTATTGATAAAGGATTGCCGTGTGTTGCAGCACTATAAGGTTCACGCTCCCAACCAAAAAAGGTATGGCGAAGATTAAAAAAGTGACCAACTTCGTGGCTGAGTGTATTATTTGTGTTCGAAAGCTGTGAATTTAGCATGACGATATGGTCGGCACCTAGACCTGTGTAATATCCAAGAATTCTTCCCCCGTCATTTGATGATTCGTAGGTGTTTTTTGTAACAAATACATTTAAAGCAGTTGAGCTTTTGTATCCTAATATATCTTGGACATTTACACTTGGATCTTCATAAACATTGATATCCTTTATTAAGTTAAAAAAGCCATTTCCTGCCATGTAAAACTGTATCCCTGTGCCTAAATAGTCTTGATTAAGTCTAGTCATTTGATCTAATAACTTAGAGATATTAGGAAGACCATTTCCTTCATTGTCCGCAACCATATGCATTCTTAAGGGCACATAAACGGTACTATTCCTTTGTCTAAGAACATTAGGCTGAGATACTAATGACTCTTGCGTTTCAAGACTTGTTCCACATACATCCTGACTAAAACTGTTAACTACTGATCCTTGGATAAGTGCAAACAATAATATAATTTTTTTTAAGTTCATTCAGAATATTATTAAAAGTGTCAAAGATAAAGAATGTCAATAATTTGGATAGTTAATTTTGTTTTAAAAACGAATAAAAATTGTTTTATATTAAAAAATCAATTGTTTTTTTTGCAATTTCAATTCTTTTACTTTCTTCCCCCTGCACTACTACATACTTTTTTAGGTTTCTATCCATGTAGTCTACATACATTTCGTGGATTTCCATTTGTCTCTGGGCGTCTTCTCTTAGGTTATCTGCTACCCAAGGTATATCAGGATAACACAAAAGTGTAAGATCGAAATGTTGTCTAAGAAAAGCTTGATGTAGAACTAAGTCAATTACATTGAATTTATCATACAACCAAATAATTGATGTGATTATACTCGTATCAAAAATAATAGACTTTTTTAAATTAGAAGAAAAATCATATTCTTCCAATTGTTTTGTTGCTATTTTCTTAACGTCAAGTCTGTCAGGTTTATGGACTAGATTGGTACAATGTTCTCTCGCAAATTCATCAACTAACACAAAATCATAGTCATCGGATAGAATGTTGCAAAGCGTAGATTTACCTGTCGATTCAGCACCAATAATATTGATAAGTAGCTTTCTCAAAAAAATTTACACCTTTTTAGGTGGCAAATCAAAAGCTATTGCTTCATGATCAAAGTGGTCCTTGTGAGAACCATCGCAAAAAGGTTTGTTTTTTGATAAGCCGCATCTGCAAATGCCTACCACGTTCCTTCCCATAAGTCCATATGCATTTCCTTCAGAATCAACGATTTCGAAGTCACCTTCTACTTTTAGAGATCCATTTTTGTTTACTGTTATTTTTACTTTTGTCATTTCGTTTTGTTTTTTACATTGGTGGAACAAAAAACTAGGTCAAAGGTTTTCCAGTTTTTAAATTATTAACAGCTGCAAAAGTACGATCCAGGTCCTTTTGATTAACTACAATCGTAAATTCATTAGAAGTTGAAATCAATTCTACAACATTGATATCCTGCCAAGCGAGCTCTTTTAGAATAAAGTAGTAAATGCCTGAAAGTACTCTATTCTCCTCTGGGAGTAATAAAGTGATTGCTGCTAAGTCTGTTTCTCTTGCAATCAATGTTTCTCGTTTAAAAAGTCTTTCTAGTTCTGGCTCTAAACTTTCAGTAATAATTAAGGTACACTCCGCAACACCTTGACAGTATGTACAAAATACATCTGATTTCTTTGATACAACATCCAAGAGGTCTCTCAGGCTTGAAGCTGTAGTACTGCTGTACTTAAAGGTATAATCTACAAGAGATGTTCTTACCAACATGTCCCTCAATTTAGAAAAAAACGAAATCAAACGTTTTCTTTCATAATCAATGCTTCCCATGTTCATCCTATTGATGGCCATAATGATAGAGCCTTGCTTTACTTTTTTACCAAGTTTCGCTTCAACCTCATCTTGGTAAAGCCTAGCTAATGCAGAAGTATTAATTAATCCCTCCCCTAAAGCCTCTGCTACAAAAGGAGACTTTTTTACCAGCTCGTATACAATATCAGATACTTTTAACATTTAGTTTAATTTTTCACAAACGTACATAAATTTACATATTCGTAGTTAAAAATTAACATAAATATTTTTAAAAAATTTATCTTTGCACTCGAAAATTAAAAAATTATGATAATTCAAAAGTTTGGAGGCACTTCAGTAGGTAGTCCAGAAAGAATGGCACAAGTTTTAAACTTGATTTATGATCAAAAGCAAAAGATAGTAGTTTTATCTGCAGTAGCTGGCACAACAAATAAGTTAGTTAAAATAAGCGAGCTTTTAAAAGATGGCGAAATAATCGAAGCAAAACAAAAAATAGGTTTATTAAGGGATGAGTATAGAACATTTGTCGAAAATTTATTAAAGACCGATCTTTTAAGGGAAGAAGGAAATTTAATATGTGCAAATGAAATAGACCATATCGAGGCACTAGTAAATAGTCAAATGTCTCATTCTTTAGCAGAAAGAATAATACTTTCAAAGGGAGAATTGCTAAGTACGCAGCTTTTTGTGCTCTATTCTAAAGAAGTTGGTAAGCCTTGCACTTTGATTAATGCTTTAGATTTTATGGTAACGAATGAAAATACCGATCCCGATCTCCAAATTATCGAAAATAAATTAAGCAGTCTGCTTTGTACGCATAGTGATCATCAGTGTTTCATAACTCAAGGATATATTTGTAAGAATGTGGATGGAGAAGTAGATAATTTACAAAGAGGAGGAAGTGACTATACTGCGACAATCATTGGTGCTGCATTAAAAGCTCAAGAAATCCAAATTTGGACAGACATCGACGGATTGCATAATAATGATCCTAGGATCGTGGAAGGCACCTCACCTGTGCGACAACTTTCTTATCGAGAAGCTGCTGAGTTGGCTTATTTTGGTGCAAAGATCCTGCATCCCACATGTATTATTCCAGCGGAGCAAAGAGAAGTACCTGTTAGTTTGAAAAATACTTTCGAACCAGAAGCTCCTGGTACCATCATTTCTGAAATATCGAGTGGTAGAAATATCACAGCCATTGCTGCAAAGGATAAAATAACGGCCATTAAAATTAGATCAGGAAGAATGTTAAATGCTTATGGGTTTTTACGCAAAGTATTCGAAGTATTCGAGAGTTACAAGACACCAATTGATATGATTACTACCTCTGAAGTCTCTGTATCACTTACAATAGATAATACTACTTTTATTCAAGAAATCGTCCAAAACTTAGAAAAATATGGTGATGTAACAGTTGAGGATGATTTTTCTATAATTTGCATTGTAGGGGATAGCCTAACTACCAACGCATCAAATCCTTCAATGATTTTACGATCGCTTGCAAATATTCCTTTGCGTATGGTCAGTTATGGCGGCAGCGTCAATAATATATCTATTTTGACGAAGAGTGAATACAAAAACGAGGCATTAAATGCGTTACACCAAGAGGTGTTTGTAAAACAGGAAGAAAAGAGTTTGGAAGGGGTTTGTTGATTTAGTCCTCTCTTTAAAGGTATTTATTTGATTATCAATCGTTTTTTGCTCCTAACCCCTAAAGGTAAACGATTGATAATCAAATAAATAAATATTATAAACCTTTTTATTTATTAAGTTAAGTGCTTTATGGTGTGGATTCTTGATTTAAGTATTTTATGTCTCAGTTAGAATTTAATTCTTAGATTTTCCTCCCCCAAATCCTAAAATAGTCCACCTTAAACACAGCAGGTAAATCTTTTGCATCAGGTAAGCCCATCCAAGTTTTCATTATCTCAGCATCAAAAATGATATGCAGCGGTCGATGGAAAAAGTCATTTTCTCTTTCGAATACAAGCTCACCGTCTAAATACCATTGCAGTTTTTCGGTAGTCCAGTGAAATCCAAAAACATGAAAATCGTCATAGAATTCATAAGGAACTTGCTTCGTTTTGAAATGGTTAGGAAGTTTTGTGGTTTTTTTTACAATTGATTCTACATAGGGCGTTTCCATTCGGTGGAGTGTGGCCCAATAGGTGCGTTCATATTGTTTTTGCCCTGCCTTGCCGAATATTTCGAATATATCAATTTCTTCAGAATAGTCACCTGCCACATATTTTTTATCATCATCAAGCGGGTCATATAACCAGAATGCATTACAAACATTGGCCTTCATGACTTGGCATCTTGCTTCAAAATAGCCATACTTGACCCTTGTTTTGCTTTTTATAATTCCTGTACTGTATTCTCCCATTCCCCTTGCAATTAGCTCTTCAGATACTTTAGTTGAATCCAATTTTTGAGCTTTGATCTCTAAAACACCTTTGTTTAGCCCTACATTTTTTTTATCAAAATGACCAGGTTTACGACCCCACCAAGATGGATTGAAGTCCCACCATTTTTGTTTATCGAGTTTTTTTGCATTAAATTCGTCACTTAGACCTTGATTAAAAGTCCAGGCTCCGGGTATTGGGCATTCGGGTAGCGTCTGACTTATCAAGTTTGATGATTGAAAGAAGATAACGATTATTAAAAAAAAGAATTTTTTCATCATTTAATATTTTGTAGTCATTGTTGTATTAAAAAATTTTTAAAATATTAATCACTGAAATCATTAGATAGCACCAGAAAAGTATCATTCATACATGAAACTTTTGCCAAAAAACCAAAAAGTATCAATCATACATGAAACTTTAAGGCGAAGATCTATTTACTTGGACTAGTAAATATCTCAATTCACCAAATACTTAGGTTTTAACCCAATATTGTAAAACATAAAGCTCCACACATCAGCTTCTTCATTGATCGTTTGTTCAGTACTTTTACCTGCACCATGACCAGCGTTGGTTTCTATTCTAATCAAAACTGGATTGTCGCCTTGATGATTTTTTTGTAATTCCGCTGCAAATTTGAAGGAATGGGCAGGAACTACTCGGTCATCATGATCTGCTGTGGTAACCATGGTAGCTGGATATGCGTCTTTTTTAATATTGTGAAGTGGAGAGTAAGCTTTTAGATAATCAAACATTTCTTTGCTTTGTTCAGATGTACCATAATCATAAGCCCAACCTGCACCTGCCGTAAATTTATGGTACCTCAACATATCCAAAACCCCTACAGCGGGAAGGGCAACTTTACACATTTTAGGATCTTGAGTCATACAAGCACCTACCAATAATCCACCATTACTTCCTCCTGATATAGCTAACAAGTCTCTGGATGTATACCCATTTTCTACCAAAAAGTCGGCCGCGGCTCGAAAGTCGTCAAAAACATTTTGCTTTTTCATTTGGATGCCTTGATCATGCCATTTTTTGCCATATTCTCCTCCTCCTCTCAAATTTGGTACTGCATACACTCCACCATTTTCTAATAAAATAATGTTAGAAGTACTAAAATATGGGGTAAGGCTGACACCAAAACCTCCATATCCATAAAGCATACAAGGATTTTTTCCATCTAGTTTAATTCCTTTTTTATGAGTAATGATCATAGGTATTTTGGTCCCATCTTTAGACTTGTAAAAAACTTGTTTTGATTCATACTCTTCTGGATTAAATTTTACTTGAGAAGCTTTGAATATGGTGGATTTACCAGACTTCATATCATAATTGTAAATAGTGGCTGGATTGGTATAAGAAGTGTATGTATAATATAAATCAACATCAGCTTTTTTACCCCCAAAACCATAGGCAGACCCAGGGCCAGGCAATTGGATATCTCTAACTATTTTGCCACCCATTTCGTGTTGTACTACTTTTGTAACTGCATCTTTCAAATAAGTGCAAAATAAGTATCCACCACCTGTTGAAGCGCTGAGTGCTTCTTGTTTTTCAGGAACGATAACTTCCCAATTAGAAGATGTAGGATTTGCAATTGGGGCTCTTACCACTTTACTGTTAGGTGCATCTAAATCAGTTACTAAGTAAAAATATTGATCATCAACATCAATCACATAATGACTGTTGGACATATTATCCACGATGGGCGTAACTTTGCTATTTGGATTGGTAAGATCTTTTGCATACACTGCCCCTCCATAGGTTTCGTTAGCGGTGGAGATAAAAAGCCATTTTTGGTTTTCGCTTACATAAGCACCCATGTATCTTGTTGGTTTTGTGTCACTACCATAGATCATAACATCTTCTGACTGTGGGGTACCAATTTTATGGTAATATATTTTATGATTATCTGTCAATCCCGATAAAACACTCCCACCTTTTTTAGCATACGTTGCATAGTAAAATCCATCATTTCCAAGCCAGCTTGCACCACTAAATTTTATGTCTAATGTATCTTGCAAACTCTTTTTATTGACAGCATCCATTACGATTACTTTTTGCCAATCGCTACCACCCTCAGAAATATTGAAGGCCAACATGCTACCATCTTTACTAAAGCTCATTCCTGCCAAAGAGGTGGTGCCATCTTTCGAAAAAGTATTCGGATCGAGAAACATTTCTGGTCCACCTCCTTTTTTCTCCCGAAATAGAACACTTTGATTTTGTAGTCCTGAATTTTTAAAATAGTAGGTATAATCTCCCTCTTTAAATGGAGCTGAATATTTTTCATAATTATAAAGTTCAGTATATCGATCTTTTATTGCTTTCCTAAAAGGAATTTTATTTAAATAATCATACGTTACTTCGTTTTGTGATTTTACCCATTTACCAGTTGCCTCACTCATATCGTCTTCTAGCCATCTGAATGGATCGGCAACAATTTGACCAAAATAGTCTTCTTTTGTGCTATCCTCACTCGTAACTGGATACTTAACCGAAAGGTGATCAAAAGTGGTCAATGAAGCTTCTTCTTTTTTAGTATTGCAAGCTGTTATCATAATTGTAGCGATTAAGATGATTACTGTTTTATCCATTTTGTAGTTTTTTTAACAAAGTAAAGATTTTATTTTGGGTTTTAGAGTCTGTTACGAAATAAAATGTATAATTTGTACAAAATATTTTTTTCTTTATAAAAGCAAAATTTTCAAGCATAGCCAAAGCTACGGTTTAAAATTTTAACTCAAAAAAATGAAAAAAGAGAAAGGAAAAAAGTACAGGTTATTTTGTAAAGACCCGTAGGAACTATAAAGAAATAAAGTGTACAAATTTGACGAAGTAGTTTTGGTTTTTTTCGAGGCGTAAATGAGGATAATAGCCTTAGCTACTTGACGAATTTATAACGATGAAAAAGAGCAAAAAAACAAGTTAAAATGAATATGTTATTTCTTTACAGTTCCTTAGTATGAAAACCAAAATTACTTTTATCAGAATCTTTAGTAATGGCAAACCAAGATTAGATGAAGATACTTGACAACTTGACAAGATTTGTTTATCTTTGTAATAAAAAGAAAGTGTAATGGAACAGACGATGCACATTGGTGATTTTAAAGCTAGATTCTCTGAGGTAGTAGAATTGATAAAGCAAGGAGTGATTATCAAGGTGGTAAAAGGAAGAGCGAGTGAATTAGTTGGTTATTTTGGAAAGGAGCTTAAACCAGAGAAGAAAGAAGAGAGAAGACTAGGTTTCTATAGCCATCTAGGTATAGAAATTAAAAAAGAAGATCTAGAATGGTCTGATGAAGAATTAGAGGAGATGGGCCTATGAAATATTTGATAGATACGCACACTTTGCTTTGGATTGCATATGATGACCACAAAATTAGCAAAAATGTCATTAACATTCTAAATGATACCAAAAACGAATTTGTAATTAGTGTGGTAAGTGTTTGGGAGATCAACATTAAATTCTCATTGGGGAAATTGTTACTTAAAGATAAAACACCAACTCATTTATTTGAAGGATTTGATAAATATTTTAAATGCGATTATCTCGACTTAAAACTTGAAGACACACTCTCCTTACATAATTTAAAAATTTTTCATCATAAAGACCCATTTGACCGAATGATGATCTGGCAGGCTATACAAAACGATCTTACTTTTATCACCGATGATACTTCGATACATAAATATACAGATATTGGTTTGAAAGTGGAGTGGTAATGAATCAGTTTGCGTTTATGCGTTTTTTGACAAAGTATAGACAAAAATTTGTTTTTTGATATCAATAAGAGGTCTATATTTGAGTTTTATTAGAAAATAGTTGAAATATCGGATATGAAAAAAATTGTTGCACTTACATTCCTTGTGTTATTCATTATGTCATGTACTAAAAAAGAGGAAAAAATATTGGTTTTTACACGAACCCAAACTTTTAGGCATCAATCAATTGAAGCGGGGGTAGAAGCAATTTTTAAACTTGGAAAAGAAAATGGTATCAAAGTAGATACAACATCAGATTCTGGAAAATTTACAGAAGATAATCTTAAGCAGTATAGCACCTTATTGTTTCTTCATTCGACGGGAGAACTCTTTGACGCAAATCAAAAAAATGCAATTCAACGATATATTCAGGCTGGGGGAGGATGGGTAGGTATCCACGCAGCTTGCGATGCAGAGTACCATTGGCCTTGGTTTAATAAGTTGGCAGGAGCTTACTTTTTGAGTCATCCAAAACAACAAGAAGCAAAGCTTGTAGTAGTGGATCAAACACATGAAAGTACTAAACATCTCAAAAATGAATGGGTACGATATGATGAATGGTATGACTTTAAATCCATGAATCCTGATGTAAAAGTGCTTATCAAAATAGATGAAAAGAGTTATGAAGGTGGAAAAAATGGAGAAAATCATCCCATGGCTTGGTATCATGAATATGACGGTGGTAGATCTTGGTACACAGGCCTTGCCCACACAGATGAGTCATTTAAAGAAGAAGCTGTATTGAAACATATCCTGGGAGGAATAAAATGGGCAATTGGTAAAAACAAAAAAGATTATAGTAAAGTAAAAACGCCACTCAGACCGGAAAATAATAGATTTACTGTGGAAAAATTAATTCAAGGTCAACTTTTTGAGCCTACAGAAATGACAATATTGCCGAATAAAGACGTATTGATTGCCCAAAGAAGAGGTGAGTTGATGATGTATAGCGAGATAAAGAAAACCACAACTGAAGTTGGAAAATTAGAAGTTTATCATACTACTAAAGTAGAAGGTGTAAACCCTGAAGAAGGTTTGCTGGGTCTACAAAAAGATCCCGAATTTGCAAAAAATAATTTTATTTATTTATTTTATGCAGCATTAGATAAACCTGTCAATAGACTTTCAAGATTTGTATTTAAAGACGACTCTTTACATATGGGTTCTGAGTATATGGTTTTAGAAGTTGCATCTCAAAGGGATATTTGTTGTCACACAGGAGGCTCGGTTGCTTTTTCTGGCGATGGAAAATATCTGTTCTTAAGTGCGGGAGATAATGCCACCCCTTTTGACCAACCAGACCAAAAATATGTCAATAAAGGATTTGCGCCTCAAGACGACAGACCAGGTTTTGAACAATACGATGCAAGGCGTTCTTCAGCTAATACCAATGACCTAAGGGGTAAAATCCTGAGATTGAAAAGGAATGATGATGCGACTTTTTCGATCCCAGACGACAATTTATTTAAGAAGGGAGATCCTAAAGCTCGACCAGAAATATACGTAATGGGCAATAGAAATCCATATCGAATATCTGTAGATCCGAAAAATGGCTACTTGTATTGGGGAGAAGTTGGACCAGATGCGGGGTCAAATGACAGTCTCCGCGGCCCAAGGGGGTATGATGAAGTCAATCAGGCAAAATCACCGGGTAATTTCGGTTGGCCACTATTTGTAGGTAATAATTATGCTTATAATCGGTATGACTACGATACGGGTAAGTCAGGTGCTAATTACGATTCTACCAAGCCTATCAATGACTCTAGAAATAATACAGGTCTTGAGCAACTACCTCCTGCCCAACCTGCGATGATCTATTATCCATACGATGTCTCAGAGGAGTTTCCAATTTTGGAAAGCGGTGGGAGAAATGCAATGGCTGGTCCAGTTTACTATACAGATTTATATGACAGTAAGTCTAAATTGCCAGCTTATTTCAATGGTAAGTTACTGATCTACGATTGGATTAGAAATTGGATAAAGTGGGTTCATGTTGATAACGATAATTTTATAGAGTCATTTTTAGAAGATTATGAGTTTAGTAATATTATGGATATGGAGTTGTCTGATGATGGTCAGATCTATATCTTGGAATATGGCAAAGGATGGTTTTCTAAAAATAGTGATGCTGGATTATCTAGAGTCAATTATGCTCCTGGTAATCGAGTACCGCGTGTTAAAAAGATAGAAGTTGATCATAGAGAAGGTGTCATCCCTCATAAGTTTGTAGCTTCTGTAGTGGCAAATGACCCAGATAATGATCCATTAAACTATACTTGGTATCTCAATGGAGAAAAATTTGAAACTAAGGATTCGATATTTGCTAAGACAATCAATAGTGTGGCACAATCCACTTTAAAATGCGAAGTATCTGACGCATCTGGTAATAAAGCGACATCAGAAGTTATCATTTTAAACTCAGGAAATGATGCACCAAAGATAGAAATAGCAATAGAAGGAAATCAAACCTTTTATTTTTCTAATACACCTGTAAACTATGTAGTTACGATCAAAGATGATAAAGACTTCATTGGGAAGAACGCTATGATTTCTCAAAGTATCAACACACCATGGAATAATCCAGGCCATGTCCAATTGATTAATGAGTCGATAGGGGAAAACTTAATTGCTGCATCAGACTGTTCCTCTTGTCACAAAAGGGATACCATCTCGATCGGGCCATCTTATGTAGATATTGCCAATAGATATAAAGAAGATAAGGTTGCCGTTCCATATTTGGCAGAGAAAATAAGATTGGGAGGCTCAGGTAATTGGGGCGAAGGTGCAATGGCAGCTCACCCAACCATCACAGAAGAAGAAGCGAACTTAATCGTAGATTGGATATTAAGCCTTGCTAAGTCAACTACTCAAAAACAAGTCAGTTTGCCATTGCAAGGAAGTATCAAAACATCTCCTGATCCAAAAGATAAAAATAGAAATATGCTTTTTGTAAAAGCATCTTACACAGACGCACCTGATAACAAGTCAAAACCCATCACTACCACCAAAATCTTAAAACTGAGGCATAATGAGATTAATGCCAATCAATTACCACAGGAAAATGGATTTGCTAAGAAAACAGTGGGCCAACAAGAGTACAGATTATTGCCCGGTTGGGGCGGAACTATGGATCTAAAAGAAATAGATTTATTAGGTATAAAACAATTGGTCATTGAAGTTTTTGGAAAAAAAGGAAAAAAAGACGCTGGTCTAGACATCAATTTGGTAGATAAGGCAACAAAATCAGTGGTAGGAACTGGTGTGGTATCCGGTGCGGGAAAAAATAACATCATCATTAAAGTACCGCAGCAAGGAATCAAAGATTATGAGTTGGAAGTTAAATCTAAAGGAAGTAATGAAGGAGAGTTGTTGATAGATAAGTTGATTTTTAGTATGAAGTAGTTTCTATTGGGATACATTTCAACGACCAACTTCTAACAACAAGTCACCCTAACTCTCAAAATATTCCAGTATGCAGTTGTTTTACTAAAACTAGTTGCTAAATGGACAAGAGCAAGCAAGATAGCTCCAGGTATAAGGTTGATGGCGATTATATTAAATAGTTTAAAATAGGGAAGTAGCGATAGGTCTTGGACAATGTTAATTCCGTTTTCAGTCAGATAGAGCTTGACGGCCAAAAAGACAGCTACAGATGCAAAATGAAAACCATTGACAAACAAATGCAATATGTACTCCCATTGTGGTAAACCTCCCATAAATGCCCTACTTTCCTTTTCAGAAAAAGCATCAATAGCTAGTACAATAATATCAATGATGATTAGTGAAATACCAATATAAAAGCTCGAAATAGAATCCTGCTTTACGAAAAGAAAGTAAACAATCAAAGGAAATAATATGGCTCTTATCGTGTGAGTCGCGTGCTCAAACTTACTTTCAGGGTGATTGAAAAGTTGGTATTTAAAGATGTGTAAATAGAATCCATCTATGACAGCAAATACAGCAAAAGCAAGTAATAAAATTGACGAAATAAGAAGTCCCATTTTTAAATTAGTTTTAAATTGAACTGCAAATATCGGAGTTTGAATTACACATCAAAAAGGACAAATGTCCTCAATCTTTTTTGAGAGCAAACATTTCAATAACAAATACACAAGTTGGATATCCATCTTTATACAGTTTATTTGCTTTACTACTATTGCCTGATTTCTTTTATAATTCAGAGCAGTAGATAATCAGTAGATAATCTGGATCAAATAGTGAAAAAAACTAAATTATTATTAGTTTCACCCAAAATTACCAAGTATGCAACATAGATATATCCTCTTATTTTTCTTTTCTGTAACCTTATCCTTTTCTTTCTTTGGTCAAAGCCTTTCATTGAAAGTATTAAAACAACCAGTGGAAATTTACAAAGATCCTTGGGGAATTTCTCACATTTATGCCAAAAATGAATATGATTTATTCGTGGCACAAGGCTACAAAGCAGCTGCTGATCGCCTATTTCAGCTTGAAATGTGGAGGAGACAAGCTACAGGCACCATGTCAGAACTATTGGGTAAGCAAGAATTAAAGCGCGATATAGGTACAAGATTATTTAAGTTTAGAGGTAATATGGATACCGAATTAAATCATTATCACCCTCAAGGCAAAAAGATTGTAGAAGCGTTTGTAGCTGGAATCAATGCCTATATTGCTGAGGTTTTAAAAAATCCAGAAGATCTACCATTTGAGTTTAAATTGTTGAATACAGTCCCTGGCTTTTGGACCCCAGAAGTAGTAATTAGCAGACATCAAGGCCTCCTTGGTAATGTAGTAGATGAGCTCAATAATGCGCGTCTTGTACATCTTATTGGTGCTGATAAAGTTAGGGAATTAAAATGGTTTCATCCTAAACTAAAGGATAATGAGCCTGATCTTGATTTGGACAAAATGTTGGATAATGAAACATTATTTGATAATATTTTAGAGTTGTATCAAGCTTTTAAAGCTCCATTGAAGTTTCCAAAGAAGGATGATAAGATTGGTTTATTAGATAATTTTGATCAATGGTATAACGACGAAAAAGAATATGTTGGTTCAAATAATTGGATTGTTTCAGGCGAGAGATCACAAAGTGGGTATCCAATGATGGCTAATGATCCACATCGAGCTCAATCTGTACCATCTTTGCGTTATTGGGTACATCTCAATGCTCCAGGGTGGAATGTAATAGGTGGGGGAGAGCCCACTTTGCCGGGGGTTTCCATCGGTCATAATGAATATGGGGCATGGGGCCTGACCATTTTTGCAACAGATAATGAAGATTTATACGTCTATGAAACCAACCCAAAGAATCCTGATCAGTACAAATATAATGGTCTATGGGAGGTGATTAAAACAATTAAAGATACGATTAAAATCAAAGACCAAAATCCAGAAATAATAGAATTAAAGTACACTCGACACGGACCCATCGTCTATCATGACAAAAATAACAACCGAGTTTATGCAGTAAGGGCTGGATGGCAAGAAAAAGGAAGTGCTCCCTACTTAGCAAGTTTAAGAATGAATCAAGCTAAAAACTGGCAGGAATTTAAACAAGCATGTACTTTTAGCCGCATTCCTGGTGAAAATATGATTTGGGCAGATAAGAGTGGGCATATTGGTTGGCAAGCAGTGGGACTTTCTCCTATTCGAAAAAATTGGTCAGGATTAGTGCCTGTTCCTGGCGATGGAAGATATGAATGGGGAGGTTACCTACCGATCAATTTGCTTCCTTCAAGCCAAAATCCAAAAGAAGGCTTTGTCGTAACGGCCAATAACAACATGACACCAAGAGACTTCCCATATAGAAATGCAGTTGGTTGGGAATGGTCGAGTCCAGTTAGAGCCCATAGGGTAGAAGAGGTTTTGGCTACAGGCAAAAAGCATACCATCTCAGACTTTGCTTTACTCCAAAATGACAATGTTTCTCTGACTGCTAGGGCTATTGTCCCACTTTTAGAAAGAACCTCTGTAGATCCAAAATATCAACCAATTAAAACGATCATTGAAAATTGGGAATCTTTTGCGCTTGACCCTAATTCTATCGAAGCCACTATATACGTGACTTGGGAAGCCTTGTTAAAAAATAAGATACATCAGATGGCTGTTCCAATGAACGCAAAGAAATACCTAACATCTATACCAACAAAGATATTTACCGATTGGCTAATTGCTCCTCCTCCCTTTTTCGGAAAAAATCCTATCAAAACAAGGGATTCATTACTCGTTGCTACCTTTACTGAAGGTGTAGAAAGTCTGATGAATAAATTAGGAAATGATACAAATAAATGGCAATATGGACAAGTAAATAACAAACATATAAAATTGACTCATCCCCTATTTAATTGGGTAGAAGATGTTGCTTTTTTAGAAAAAATCAATTTGGGTCCCATTCCTCGTGGTGGTTATGCTGAAACGGTAAATAGCACAAGCAATAATTTGAATCAAAGTCATGGTGCTTCCTTCAAGATCATCGTTGATACAGAAAACTGGGATAAAACATTAGGTACAAATAGCCCTGGTCAATCGGGAGATCCTCGATCCAAGCATTATAGTGATCTTTTTAATCTTTGGGGAACAGGTGGGTACTTTCCAGCTTATTTTTCGAAGTCAAAAATTATAGATGTAGCTGAAGAAAAATTGGTTTTGAAGCCTTGATTAAGCAAATTGGTTTATGATTTCCGTACTCAATTTTTTTTCAATGCTTTCTTTAGATTAATTTTGAGTATTGTAAAAGCTGAAATTAGGTAGGTTTCAATTCCTACCTAAATTGGTGTTTTGTATAATTTTGTTTCATGACAAAATCTAAGGATTACTCTGCCTAATTTCTCTCCGAATTCGCGATAAAGTCCGTCTTGTGATACCTAAGTAAGAAGCAATTTCTTCAATTTTAGCTTTTTGGATAATGGTGGGTTGATCTCGTAAAAGGCGGAGATATTTTTCTTTGGCACTTTCATTGCTCAAAACGGAAGCATATTGCTCCATATTGAGAAATTCACTTTGTGTTATGATTCTGCCAATATTTTGCCAAATTGGATATTTTTCGTACAGCGTCTGTAGGTTCTGATAATCTATGGTTAGTAGCACAGATTCTTCTACTGCTTGCAAAACCAAGTCACTTGGTGTTTGAGTAATGAAGCTTTTGAAGGAGGTTGTAATGCAGTTTTCATTGCAAAATCCATAGGTTGTCTCTTCGGCTTTGTGATTTAGGTAAAAGATTCTAATCATTCCTGAATCGATAAAGCCTATTTTTTTGCACACTTTGCCTTGAGATACAAAAATATCCCCTTTTTTAAGCTTTGTTTCTTTAAAATAAGGTAAAGTTTCATCAAGCTCTTTGTCAGAAATTGGGGCAATTTTTTTTAGAAATAAGCGAAATTTAGTCACTTTTTTGCTATCTATTTTTCAACTCTTTTTCAATATTGATTTCTAATTTGGCAATATGCTCCATCACGGATTTGTACCTCATAATTTTAAACGTTTTACTAAATTCGATTCTCCATAAAAAACTCAAAAGTTTTTTTTTGTCGTTTTCGCTAAGACCAATAGGTGGATTTAATCCGTTAAAATTAGATTTTTCATCGAAATTCATAAAGGGATGGATCAAGTCATTTGTCTCTTTATAAAAATTAGCAAAATCTTGCATTTCTTGATTTTGATTTTCTAAAAGTTCGATGATTTTGTGGTGATAGTCATATAATGTTATGATTTGAAACCTCAATGAATCATTCTGAATACTAGAAATATTATTGGCTTTGAGTGACTCATAGCCCGTCTTATTGATTACAGGAGAAAAATTTCTAAATAAAACTCTATAGTAGAAAGCTACGGAGTCATTGTTAAAAGGTTTGTTGTTTATCCAATTTCTGAAGAGGGATATACCATTTAAACTATAATTATGGCCGTTGATGTTATTTCCAAAATCTTTGTAGTCTGACGTAATTCCATTCTTGATTTCGACGAGTAATTTTTCTTCAGATAGGTTCTCACTTCGAGATTTGCTCCATTCTGCTAGAAAGTAGGCCAGCATCACGCTTATGAATACGAGTAAAAATTGGATAAAATTTCTTCTCAGTATAGTTAAGTATTTCTTCTTGTCGATCATTCCAATTAATTGAAAAAAATATGTATTAAATGCTCATTATCAGATAATCAACTCCCCGTTCACATTTGTTGTCAACACTTCACTCATATAATCATGAAAAGGAATTAATGACCTAAAGACATCTACTACTAATAAAGGAAAACCAGGTGAGGTAATCTCCTTATCTGACAGCGGGTAAGTGGCAACATAGCCTTTATGTTTAATGAGTTCTATGGCGGGCAGGTTGGCATCGTATCCTTTGGGTGGGCGCTTTAGTGCTTCCCCTTCCAATTTTTTGAAGTATTTTTGAAAAATTTTACTGTTGATGATGGTATCTATTGACTGATGATCACTAGCAAATTCATCTCTGATACGTTTTAAGTCATTGGGTTCCGGTTGCCAAAATCCACCACCTACGAAGCTTTCTCCTGGGCTAATGTGCAGGTAGTATCCACCTCGTTTTAACTTAGTTGAACGCTCAAGATAGCTCCCAAAATTATTTTTATAAGGAGTTTTGTCAGGTGAGAATCTGACATCTCTATAGATTCTAAATACCTTTGGTTTTTCTACCATGTCGTACTTTCCAAATTCCTCACTAACCTTTTCCATCAATTGTTTAAAGACTTTTTGAGCTTCGTCAAATGTCTTTTTATTGGCAGTAAACCACTCTTTATTATTGTTTTCTTTGAGTTGTTCTAAAAATTGAAGTACATTTTTCATAATTGGTGACTTTATTTGAACAGAGACTCTACAAAAGCTCTTTTGTTAAATACTTGTAACTGCTCTACACCTTCACCGACTCCAATGTATCTTATAGGTATTTTGAATTGATCAGAGATACCCAAAACTACACCTCCTTTAGCGGTTCCATCCAACTTAGTTAATGCAATAGCTGTAACATTGGTGGCTTCTGTAAAAGCTTTTGCTTGTTCTATTGCATTTTGGCCTGTGGTAGCATCTAAGACCAAGAGTACTTCATGCGGTGCACCAGGTAGTTTTTTCTCGATAGATTTCTTTACCTTGGTAAGTTCATCCATCAAGTATTTTTTGTTGTGTAGCCTACCTGCAGTGTCAATGATGATGACATCAGATCCAAAAGATAGACCTTCATTAACTGTTTCAAAAGCAACTGCCGCAGGGTCTGTATTCATGCCTTTACTATAAAAATCAGCATTTGTCCTATTTGCCCATATCTTAAGTTGATCTACCGCTGCTGCACGAAAGGTATCCCCAGCTCCAAGTATAACTGTCTTACCCCTTTTTCTGTATTGATGAGAAAGTTTACCTATGGTGGTCGTTTTTCCCACACCATTTACCCCCACTACCAATATAACACTCGGTTTTGTCAATGATGGCAGATCAAAATCCTCTAAATCCACGGTGTTGTTTTCGTCGAGTAGGTCGATAATTACGCGTTTGAGGATTGAATTTAACTCTGAAACGTTGAAGTATTTTTCCTCAGCAACTTTCTTCTCTAATCTATCAATGATCTTGACAGTTGTTTCAAGCCCAACATCACTCGATATGAGTATTTGCTCTAATTGATCTAGGAATTCATCATCAACCGATGATTTACCCGCAATAGCCTTAGTAATTTGGCTTAAAAAGGATGATTTTGTTTTTTCTAATCCTTTGTCAAGATCTTCTTCCTT
The DNA here is from genome assembly GCA_022844565.1 of Saprospiraceae bacterium. GTDB lineage: Bacteria > Bacteroidota > Bacteroidia > Chitinophagales > Saprospiraceae > JADKBO01. The sequence goes on along the minus strand of JALHLK010000002.1, from coordinate 26,298 downwards.
TTCTTTTGTGAAAAATTTTTTAAAAAAGCTCATATTTCTTATTTACTACAAAACTTGATTTTAATTAGGGCTCAATATTTTTGAGATATTATTTGTATAAGAAGCTGTAAAGAAATAACATGCACATTTTGACCCGTTCATTTGTCTTTTTTCTTCGTGGTAAATGTGTCAAGCAGCTAATGCTATTCTTCTCATTTACACCTCGAAAACAAACAAAATTACTTCGTCAAATTTGGACACTTTATTTATTTAAAGATCCTAAACCAATTAACGACGTAAAAGTAAGCAAATTAATAAAAATGTAGTTCAGGATTTATTTTTAATATTAACAAGTTTGCTCTTTTAGATATAATTTAGACTAAAAAGTGATAAACTTATGCTAAACAGTTTAAAGTTTTTCTGATTGATGAAGATTTTTGGAATCTGAGTCCATTAATTGATTAGATAAAATTATAAATATGGGCATAAGTTATTGTATATCATATATATGTAGTCAAGCATGTTTTGAGTCACTTCATGGCAGTCCTCACTTTTTCGATTGTTTCTATCTTATTAAATCCCACATATATTCCATTTATATAATATAAAAAGTATTGAAAATAAATTTGGCACATATTTTGAAGTATTATAAATTAAGAATTTTTATCATATGATATATTTTAAGATAAAAAGGAATAATTAAAAGAAAAATTTGAAATATGATTTCAAGATATACCATGATAATAGCATCTTTAAGTAGAGTAAAGGTTTTTGTTGCTTTACTGATGGTTTTTGTTTTTGCAACCGTGGGACAGAGCCAATGTCCGCTTATTTGTAATAAAAACGTCAATGTTTCTATGGAGGGTACTTGTGTTGTAGAAGTTACCCCTGCAATGGTGGTAGAAGGTTTTGCAAGCGCCTCTTGTTCTTACACAGTTGTAATTATGGGTTCCAATGGATTACCAATACCTGGCTCACCTTTTGTAAATACTTCACATGTTGGGAGATCCTTTGATGTTAAGATTCAATATGATCATAACTCTTGTTGGGGAAAAATACATGTAGAGGATAAATTTGCTCCTGTCATTACATGTCCACCAGTAGACACTTTAAATTGTTATGACAGAAGGACTTTTCCATTACCCACTGCAATGGACAATTGTGGTACTATAAAATCTGTAAATATATTAAGTGACGATATAGAAGACTTAGGATGTTCACAAGCGTATGCTGCCATCAGGAGAATTTCTTATATTGCATTTGATAAATATGATAACAAATCAGCAGTATGTACAAGGGTGGTATACTATAGAAAGATAAGATTAGATAGTATTGATTTTCCAAAAGACCGTGATGATCAATCTGCTCATTCTTTGAGTTGTGATAATAAAGAAAATTGGGATAAGAATAATAATAAATATCCTGAAACTAATGAATCTGGTGTCCCAACAGACAAAGGAGGGATTGCAATTGTTCCAGATGTGGCTTATTGTGACTTAAAAGTTAGCTTTGTTGATAGTGAGATTGTCACTTGTGGGGCTAGTAAAAAGATTTTTAGATCATGGACCATATTAGATTGGTGTTCACGTCAAGTAAGAACAAAAATACAGACCATTAAAATATCGGACCACGAAGCTCCTGAGGCTTCGGTCAATCATGTAGATGGGCTAAAAGTGAATGCTAATGCTTATGAATGTGCAGCTGATTGGACAGTACCAGCACCTAGAAATTTTGTAGATTGTGCAGAATCGATGTGGTCTATAGCATATGTTGTAGCAGATCAATTTGGCAGTTTTCCAGCCAATCCTTTTTATACAGAAGAAAATGTCGTAAAAGTTGGGGCAAACACCATTATCCGAAAATTGCCGGTGGGCAAGGTTAGATTAAGATATAGGCTTTTTGATGCTTGTGGAAATTTTAGGTTTAAGTTTGTTGATATTGAGGTGATTGACAAAAATGCCCCTGACGTGGTGTGTAACGAGTTTATAGTTGTGACGATTGGGTCTGAATCAGATGTCAATATACCTGCTTCTTCACTTGATAATGGTTCAAAAGATAGGTGTAGTAAAGTATCATTTACAGCATTAAGAATGAATCAAGGATGTAGTTCGCCTACAAGCTGGAGTAATTTTTTTAAAGTTTGTTGCGCTGATGTTGGTACAGATGTAATGGTGTCTCTAAGAGTTACCGATGAGTCGGGCAATTTTAATACGTGTATGGTTACAGTTAGAGTACAAGATAAGAAATTTCCAAAGGTTACTTGTCCTCCAGATGTGACTATCCAATGTGGAACCAACCCTGATACATTAAGGATCACAGGCATGGCAACTGCTACAGACAATTGTGCAACACCTAGAATATTTAAAGTTGATAGTAATGCGTTGAATAATTGTGGAGTTGGGATGATATTTAGAAAGTGGTATGCTGAAGATAATAATAAAAATAGAGATAGCTGTATTCAGAAAATAACGATCACCCCATTACCAAGACTTACACTATCTGATACCATATGGAGAAGAGTACGCGATACCATGGTTGAAGCATGTATGGAATACGATATAGACCCAAGAGTAACAGGTGAACCTAACTTGCCGGGTGATAAATGTAGACAATTAGGAGCTAATTACAAGGATCAAATTTTTTATAAGGCTGATGGTGTTTGTGCAAAAATATTAAGGCAATGGACGGTAGTAGATTGGTGCGATACCAATCCTAACGAAAATAAAATGTTTTATACACAAGTTATCAAAATCGTAAACACCATAGGACCTCAATTTGGTGTATGTAGAGACACTACGTTTTGTATAGATGGTGCATGTAATGGGAATATAACATATATCCAATCTGCCACCGATGTCTGTACACCAGCTAATAAATTAGAATGGTCATACCAAGTTGACCTAAATAATGATGGAAGTGTGAATCGCACAGGAACAAATAATAATGCAAGCGGAAACTATCCAGTAGGAAGACACCGCATCATTTGGAAAGTAAAAGATGGATGTGGCAATGAGTCCAAATGTGAGCGATTGCTTACAATAATTGATTGTAAAAAACCAACACCATATTGTATTGGAGAAATCACTACCGTCATCATGCCAAGCACAGGTACAGTAAGTATATGGGCCAAAGATTTTGATTTAGGAAGTAGTGATAACTGTCCAGGCAAGCTTAAAATATCATTCTCAGCAGATGTAAAAGATACCATGAGGACATTCAATTGTAATCAATTGGGACAAAGAGATTTACAAATGTGGGTTACGGATACTACAGGTAATCAAGACTTTTGTGCGGTAAAAATCAATATTCAGGATGGAAATAATAATTGTAATAAGACAGGAAATGCATTTATTTCAGGCAAAATAATGACAGAAAACTCAAAAGGCTTGGATCAAACAGAGGTTAGTCTTATGGACTTAAATGACAACTTTATGAATATGTCAATGTCTGATGCTTTAGGTCAATTTTCTTTCCAAAATATATCAGATGGTAATTATACAATAAAACCAAACTATACTAAAAATCATCTTTTGGGAGTAAATACGATAGACTTAGTACATATACAGAGGCACATACTAGGCATCCAAAGATTGACCAGCCCATATAAGTTAATTGCTGCTGATGCGGATGGCGATGAGAGAATATCGATCGCTGATGTAGTGGAACTTAGGAAGCTTATTTTAGGAATTAAATCTGAATTTGACTCGGACGAATTGGCTTGGAGGTTTGTTTCTAATGAAAATATTTTTACTAATCCAACTAGACCATGGCCCTTTGTTGCAAAAAGTCAAGTCAATATTCTGAATGGGGTTTTTTCAAAGAATATTGAGTTTATGGCTGTAAAAGTAGGAGATTTAGATGGTTCTGCTTTTGCTCTAAGTGCAAGGAATGAGAATAAATTGCCACTCCATCTTGCAACGAAATCAATTGATAAACGTACTCATAACATGAGTTTGGTTTTAAAAGAGGAGTCGTTAATAGAAGTATTAGAAATGGTAATAGACATGCCAAGAGGGGTGGATAGAATAGTAAAAATCACATCTGAGCAAATCGATTTGAAAGAAGAACACTATTTTATTGATAATTTGAATAGAAAGATAAGGGTGAGTTGGAATAGCGAAAAAGCAGTTTTCATACCTACAAATCAAAATCTTATTTCGATTGTTTATGAAGGTAGTAATGGATTAGACTTTGAGTTAAATAATTCCTCTACCACGAATTTTGTACATTCTACAGCTTCTGGAACTCAGGAATTAAAATTGAAATCGAATTATACTGGAAGTTTTGAAGTGTATCAAAACGAACCCAATCCATTTGAAGATAGAACAAGAATAAGATTTAATCAACCTGCGGAGGGTGAAGTAAAACTTAATATTTATAACCTTAGTGGTAAAGTACTTTATCAATCGAGGAAAATTTTTGGAAAAGGAACTAATGAAATAGAAATATCAAAACAAGATATAAAAGAAAAAGGCGTAATCATATATGAAATGGAGTTTTTAGGAGAGAAGGTGATCAAGAAGATGTTACTAATTTAAGCAAAATTAACGAGCAAACCAAAATAAACGTGTACATTTGCTTATCAATCACACCAAGGTTTAGTGCTTTCTCAAATAAATAATTCAAAATCAAGTTAGTATTACGTTATAAAGTGAAAGAGTAAGGTATTATAGATACTAAGTTTAAGTAACATATTTTAAAAATTTACTAAATTTGCACAACTAAAAAATTTTAATAAAGGATGAAAAGGTTTTTATCAATTTTTGCTATAGTAGCTTTTATAGTTACAGGTATCAACAGCCAGGTTGTAATTAACCTCGGTAGTGCTGAGTTTGACGCAAATGCAAATGGGGCAGTGGATGTAAGAGTATCTAGCTTTAGGTCAGTTTTGACTGCTCAGTTTTCTATAAATTGGGATTCTACGAAGTTTTCTTTTGTTTCTGTTACAAATCTTAATACGACTGTTCCAAATTTCACGATGGAGGCATTAGGTGTGCCTGGTTCGGGAAGAATCGTGAATGGTCAATTGACATTGGCATGGTTTGATGCAGCTGGTGTTACACTTGCTGACAATTCTCGTTTGTTTACCATCAATTTGAGGGCTAAAAATCAGCCATGTGGTACTTCTGATTTAACATTGACAGCTAGACCAAGGTCAATACTATTTGCAAGTACGACGAATGACAGTCAAGGTAATCCTTTACTCCTTACTCATACTGCACCAGCAGGAAAGTTATCTATCAAAGGAACCAACTGCGGAGGCGGAGGTGGTGGTGGAGGCACCACAACAGACATGGAAATCACAGCGGGTACGGTACAAGCTACTACTGGCACAAAAATATGTGTTCCAATTACTGTAAAAAATTACAATCTTGTAGAAGGTGGAGCAGGAACTTTTAAATGGAATCCTGCCATTTTATCTTTTGTAGGTATAGAAAATAATCAAGTACCAAGAAACTTTTCTGGTAATGAAAATTCTAAAAACGTAGGTTTATATTCTTTTATTTTTGACGACCCTTCTAATCCAAGAACCTTTCCTGATGGTACAAAAATATTTGACATATGTTTCAATGTCGTTGGTACGTCAGGATCTTCTAGCGATGTTCAACTTACAAATGATCTAACAGAATGGGACTTTAGGACTGCTGGAAAGTCAGTAGTGCCTAAACGAAATAATGGTAGAGTTAACGTTGTAACGGCGGTTACTCCTAATGTACAATTGATTGCTGCAAATGTAACTGGCAATGAAGGAAGTACCACATGCGTAGATGTGACGGTCAAAAACTTTAATAGAATTACAGCGGTAGAGTTTGGTCTTGATTGGGATCCTTTGCAACTTGAATATGTAAGTGTGGGTGGGTTTAATCTTACAGGGTTAAATAACGATGCCTTTAATAGACCAACCAATAGGTTAATGAGATTTTCGTACTCACCTCCAAGCGGACAACCAGTCACACTGGCTGATGATGCTAGGATATTTAATGTATGTTTTAGAGTATTAGGTAAATGTGCGGATCAAGCTACAGCAAACATTAGCTTCGTCCCTTCAATAGTAGTAGGAGATGCAGAAGGTAAAGCACTACCTTTCCAAACAACGGCAGGCTCCATAAAAACAAATGCTTGCGGAAACGGTGGCGGAACAGGCACATGTACACTCGTAAGCGTAAAAAATGTCAGTTGTAATGCTGGTACTGACGGAGGTATAAACGTAACAGTTACTCCTACAGCTGGATGTAATTGTGTATGGAAGCAAGGTAATACGGTCATCCAAACCAACCCTGCAACAAATTGCAACTTAGTAAACGCAAGAGCTGGAACTTATACCTTAGAATTAACATGTAATGGAGTCGTAAGCTGTTCTCTAACACAGGCTATCACAGAGCCTGCAGCAGTAACCGCAGAAGGCAATGTTGTAAATGAAACATGTGCTGGAAAAGGAAGTATCACATTAACACCAGCCGGAGGAACTCCTGCATACACATATCTATGGAGCAATCAAGCAACAACCAAAGATATAAGCAATTTATCGGCCGGTTCATTTACCGTGACAATAACAGATAGCAGAAATTGTACAGCAACAAGAACGTTTACAATAACCAATACGAGTAATACAAATTTAGAAGCATCAGGTGTAGTACAAAATGTAAAATGTTTTGGTGAAACAAATGGAGCAATTACACTTACCGTAAGTGGAGGATGTCCTGATAATGCAGGTGCCTATAGATATACATGGACTGGGCCAACAACGGCTACTGGTAGAACTCCTACTAATCTTGCAGCGGGTGCCTATTCGGTAACCATCATGGATAGTTCTAATCCAAGTAAATCTATAACGAGAGCATTTACGATTACAGGACCTACAGCCGCATTATCTTCGACAGAAGTATTAACAGCTACTTCAATAACAGTCACTTTAGCAGGAGGTGTTGCTCCATATACTACCAAATGGTCAGGAGGCCCAACAGCCATTGCTGATAACATTTTAAATCCTACAGGTCTTGCGGCGGGTACATACACTATGACGGTAACTGATGCCTCAGGTTGTGTCTTTACAAAAGCCATAATAGTAGCAGCGGGTCCAGTTCAATTGGTCTTTGGAACAATCTCTGTAACAAGTGAAGCGTCTTACAACGGATCTGGAGTTTCTTGTAATGGACAAAAAAATGGAGCCATAGGAGGTGCCATTGTTGGTGGTAAAGCACCTTATACTGTAACCTACTCTGGAGCTGCAGCAGGTAATGCAGCAGTAACAGGTAATAATTTTACTGCGATCAATCTTGCAGGAGGAATTTATACATTTAGAGTAACGGATGCTGACGGGACAAGAGCTACGAGTACTGTCACTGTAACCGAACCTCAACGTATAGCAATCGTTCCTAATATCACTTGTGCTGATGGTCCAGCCAAAAATGGAGGTGTGACTTTGGGTGCCACTGGTGGGACTGGTCAACTATCGTATAAATGGTCCAATAACACGAGTGGAGCTGCTTTATCAAATGTTGGCTTTGGTACATATACAGCAATTATTGAAGACGCAAACGGTTGTCAATTGACGTATAATGCAAGAGTTGACGATTGTTCAAAACCTCAAGATGCATGCTACGCTGGTCTGACCATCATCACACCAAATAGTGATGGAGCAAATGACTTTTTTACTATCTCTTGTGTAAGAGATTTTCCTTCAAGACTAAGGGTATACGACCGGTTTGGTAAACAAGTATATGAGCAACCAGGATATGACAATTCATGGAATGGTTTTGACAATAACGGCGAAGAATTACCAGAAAGTGCTTACATGTGGGTACTTATTGTTGACTCACCTAATGGAAGAGAAAATTATACAGGTACAGTAACAATATTAAGAGACTAGATTAAGCTTAAATCCTAAATATAATAAAACGATGAAGAATTTAATTAAAAATATATTGCCTTTTTGCATAGTAATCTTTGCTACTTTAAATGGAAAGGCTCAAGAGCGGTATTTTGATGAAAGATATATCTACTCTCAGGCTTTCATTCAGCCAGTATTGGTTAATCCAGGTGCAACAGGATTTTCTGGTACACAAAATTTATTTCTAAACTATAGAAATACTTGGTCGGGTTTTGGTGGTAGTCCTTCTACAGCTACGATTTCTTATGATGGTAATTTAATCGATAGAGTAGGAGTTGGTGTCCTTTTAATGCAAGATAATTTTGGAGCTTTAAGGACAAATAAAGCACAATTAGCTTTGTCTTATGGTATTACTTCTTCAAAAAATGATTTAAGATTTGGTCTTAGTACAGAATATGTCAATCATGGTTTGAATAATTCAGACGCTAATGATTTTCAATTTGACCCGAGCGATGCTTTGGTGAGACAAAGAAGAGCTGGAGTTCAGTTTTTTGATCTGTCAGTAGGTATGTATGGTCTTTATGATAAAAAATTGAGCTATGGTATAGCATTGCCATCTTTGATTTCTTCAAGAATTTCTGATGGTACCAATGATCCGAGAGATCTAGGATTTATTTTTAACGTTGGTTATAAATTGATGAATGTTGCTACAGACGTAAATCTAGAACCTTCGATTTTTGTAAAGAAACTTAATAATGTACCTACACATATCGATTTAAACTTAAAAGCTGGATTTTTGGAGGATAAATTGACGGGAGGTGTTACTTATAGAGTGGGTGCTGACAATAGATTAGGCTTTTTATTGGGCTTCAACTTAAATGTTATAGATATCTACTATTCATACAACACTTCTACTTGGCAGTTTCAAGAGTACAATAGAGGATCACACGAAGTTTCTATTAAGTTAGCACTTGGTGGCAAAAAGTAAGGTAATTCTACTTGTTATAAAATAAATACCATGCACATGACTTTTCTTTTGCGATACACTAGAAAAGTCATCGTTTCGAATTTGGCCAATCATTTGAATGTCTGCCACAACAAATTTGTTTTATACCCTAAGCTTATCTTTGTTGTGTTCTGTTGTTTTTTGTACAATTGTCAAAATAACAAAATACGTAGGGATCAAGCACCAGTCATCGATTCATGGGTGACAAAAGGTGATGAGAGTGTCCTGTTTGAAATGCAAAAATCTACCCAATTTCAGGCTTCAAAATCTGATTCTTTTCCAACGATAGAGGTAGATGTTGAGACACAATACCAGCAAATAGAGGGATTCGGATATACACTTACCGGTGGGAGTGCAGGACTTATTAAGCAAATGGGTACCGCCCAACAAAAAAACTTACTTGACGATTTATTTTTATGTAAGGAAAATGGAAAGTGTGTTTCTTACATTAGACTCAGTATGGGAGCTTCAGACTTGGATGAAGAGGTATTTAGTTACAATGACATAGATCCAAATTCAGAAGATTTATCTTTAGAGCAGTTTTCGATCGGTAGAGATACCAATAGTGTCATCCCTATCTTGAAAGAAATATCCAATCGAAATCCTACCATTAACATTATTGCAACTCCCTGGAGTCCTCCTTTATGGATGAAAACCAATAAAAGTGCTATTGGTGGTAAATTATTACCAAAGTATTATAAAGTATATGCTTTGTATTTTGTAAAGTATATTCTTGAAATGCAAAAACATGGTATTACCATCAATGCAGTGACGGTACAAAACGAACCTGAACATGGAGGTAATAACCCGAGCATGAATATGGATGCCAATGAACAAAATGAGTTTATTAAAAAGTACCTTGGTCCCGGATTCAAAGAGGCAGGTTTGAAAGTGAAAATAGTGCTTTGGGATCATAATTGTGATCATCCAGAATACCCCATTTCGATTCTCAATGATCCTGAAACCAACCGATTCGTCTATGGGAGTGCATTTCATCTCTATGCAGGTGATATAAGTGCTCTATCAAAAGTACATGACTTACACCCGGATAAAAAGTTATACCTAACAGAACAATGGACTGGTGCAAAAGGTGCCTTTTCAGGAGATCTGATGTGGCATATGAAGAACGTCATAATTGGTAGTATACTGAATTGGTCAAGTGTTGCCATGCAGTGGAATCTCGCTAATGATCCAAACTATAAGCCGCATACACCCGGTGGATGCACAGAGTGCAAAGGTGCAATAACCATTGATGGTGATAATTATGTAAAAAACGTCTCATATTACATTATAGCACATGCATCGGCTCATATTCCTGTGGGATCATTTAGAGTGAAGAGCAATACAAAAGATGATATTCATCATGTAGTGTTTCTCACGCCCGACTTACGAAAAGTTATGATTGCAATCAATGAAGAGAAGGAGCCAAAAACTTTTAATCTCTCAGAAAATGGTAAATATGCGCTATTATCAATACCAGGAGAATCCGTTGTAACCTATGTGTGGCAATAAGATATGAAGCCTAAATTTTATTTTTACCCGATACCAAACGGTACAATTGTCTATCCGCCCAAAGCTATCTTTCAGGTACTAACATCGGCATTACTCAATCAGAGCCAATACCAAGTTTTTATAAGTTTAGACTCCTTCGTCATTCATCATGATCCAGACGTATTAGAAAGTGAATTAAATGGTTTTTTGCTTACTTTGATGGAGTCAGATTCTGTTATCGAGTCAAAACCCAATATAGAAATCTTACCAATATATTATGATTTGAACGCTCCTGATTGGTTGATCATAGAAGAGACATTGAAAAAATCTAGAGAAGAAGTTGTGCAAATACATCTAGGAAGTATGCATGTCATTGAAATGTATGGATTTTTACCGGGATTTGCGTACATAAAGAATGAAGACCAACATTTTGACATACCACGAAAGGCAAAGCCGGTTACCAATTTGGAGGCTGGTAGTCTTGCTTTAGCTGGAAATTATACTGGAATATATCCTGTAGAAAGTCCAGGAGGATGGCAGGTTATCGGAAAATGTCCAATTAAGTTATTGAAATCTCAATTAGAAAATCCTGTAAAGTATCCAATAGGCACACGCATCAAGTTTAAAGCTATCAGTTTAAAAGTGTATAAATCAATGCTCGAATATGAATAAAGGGTATGCACAAATCCTAGCCGCTGGTGTTTATTCATCAATCCAAGACAAAGGCAGATTTGGGTTTGGACAATATGGAGTCCCTAACTCTGGATATATTCTTCCCAATATAATTGATGAAGACTTTACAAATGCCATAGAGTTTTTTGGAACTGGATTGACCATCAGGTTTTCGCACGATGTTTTATTGAATATCGTTGGATTTGGATTGAAGATTCAAGTCGGTACTGTAACGCATACTAATGTTTCTGTTTTGACAGTACACTCTGGTAAAATATTAAAAATAGTAAAAAACGAAGGCAATATTGGTTATCTATGTGTTTTAGGCAATTGGCAATCCGAATACGTGATGAAGAGCTATAGTCAGATGAAAGGTATCACCATGTATGATCGATTGTATCCAAAAATGGTGATCGCTTATCAATCACAGTCGGCTCAAATTCAAGCTGTGATTAAAAAGGACAGTAAAATAGATGTTGGAATATCTACATTTAATGTAATGCCTGGACCAGAGTATCATAGATTTCCTTGTGATGTTGAAGTATTGACATTGACCATAGATGCGGGTACAAATAGACAAGCAATTTGTTTTCAAGATGTGATTGAAGGCGTTTTTCCTGAGATAATTTCTTCTTACACCCCTGTTGGTACTATCCAAATTACAAAAGGAGGTAAAGTATTTATTTTAAGTAAAGATGGACAAACTACGGGTGGTTACTACAGATGGGGCTTTTTAAAAGTAGAAGATCTAGAAAAATTGTATTTGAAAAAGATTGGTGAAAAGATAATTTTAAGAATTGTTGGAGTGTAGTTATAAATTAATACATTTGATGTAAACATAAACGATAATTGGGTAAGAATATCATACAAGTCTTTTATTTTTTAACCTTATTGGGGGGTATCTTGTATACCAATTTGATTCCAGCTCAAAATGAATTTTATAAGATTCTATTTGGATACACCATATCTTTTATTGGTCTCGTAGGTATCTATTTTTCTTTAAAAAGCGTAAAACTGCATGGTTGGATAGTAAGTGTAGCACTACTCATTCCGATATTTTGCTTTCCAAACCTGTCTGATGATATCTATCGTTTTTTTTGGGATGGCATTCTCATGCAAAATGGTATTTCTCCTTATGCACATTTGCCAAGTCAACTGATCGATGAAAACTTTTTACCCGAAAATCTTATACAAGTTTTTCCATTACTTAACTCACCAGATTATTACAGTATTTATCCTCCGATCAATCAGGTGTTTTTCTATTTTTGTGCTTTCATTGAAGATATTGTCAGATTTGCAATAGGATTAAAGATTTCATACGCGGTTTGTCATTTTTTAGCTTGGTATGGATGGGATAAATATATTAGCAAAGACAAATTTTATTTATTGTATTTTGCAAATCCATTGGTCATCATAGAAGGGATTGGCAACTTACATGTGGAGATTGTCATGATAGCTTTTTTAATTGCTACCTATATTTCCATAGAAAAACGTAAGCCTTCACTTGCTGGATTGTCACTTGCATTGGCTGTGTCAGTAAAACTTCTCCCTTTGATGCTTTTACCATATTTATTTTTAAAATATAGAAAAAATCATCAATTAAACCATTTTCTGATTTCCTTCATGCTAACTTGTTTTGTTTGTTTTGTGCCATTGGTATGGAGCTTAGATATCGAAAATTTGATAAAAAGTGTCGATCTCTATTTTAGAAAATTTGAATTTAATGCAAGCGTTTATTATATCGAACGTTGGTTGGGTTTTAGATTGAGTGGTTATAATCAGATTAATTTGATTGGTCCACTCAATGGGTTAGTCACGATGATTATCATCCTATATTTTTCTTACAAAAACAGCAATTCAGATGAAAACAATTTTTTGAAAATAGGATATATATCCTTCATGGTTTACCTTCTTTTAGCAACAACGGTGCATCCTTGGTACATTATGACGCCATTATTTTTTAGTTTACAAATGCGATATTGGCATGTAGTGGTTTGGAGTTTTGTGAGCATATTGAGTTATGCTAATTATCATGGAGCACAATACGAAGTGAAGTATTGGATGATTGCTTTGGAATATGCAGTTTTATTTGGCTGGATGATTTATGAATTGAGGTTAAAGAAAGTGTTATCATAAAGCAAACTGCTCATAAAAACACTTTTTGATATCGATATAAATAAAACTGCCATTCAATGATTACTTTTGTTTAATGGATTTTGTAGAAAATGTAAAAAAGTTATTTACCTACGTATTGCGCTGGATAGCAATTTCTGCAATTATATCAATTCCAATAGGTGCTACCTCCTCCTTCTTTCTACATACGCTTAATATGGCGACAGACTTTAGAGAAGGCCATTTATGGATCATCGTATTTTTGCCATTTTGTGGTTATTTCATAAGTTACCTATATGATCGGTATGGCCAATCTTTTGCTAGTGGTAATAATTTACTCTTCGACACGATTGATGACCCTACAAAAGATAAAATTACATTATTGAAAGCAGTTTTTATTTATTTTGGTACGATCTTAACTCATTTATTTGGAGGTTCTGCTGGAAGAGAAGGTACTGCACTTCAAATGGCTGGATCCATAGCAGATCAATTTACTTCAATATTCAAACTTTCAGTTGAAGACAGAAAAACGTTGATCATTGCTTCCATAGCAGCAGGATTTGGAGCAGTTTTTGGGACTCCTTTGGCAGGGGCTATTTTTGCTGTGGAGGTATTGGTACGAGGGAGGTTGCAATATAAATATTTAGTACCGGCTTTATTTGCTGGTTTTTTTGCAGATATGGTTGGTGATATATTCAATTCACCTCATACGCATTATGAAATAGCGAGTGCGATTAACTATTCCATTTCAAATGTAGGGAGTGCTGTTTTGGCTGGAATTTGTTTTGGACTCGTAGCCCGATTTTTCATATTTAGTATGCATTATTTGGCTAAGAGAAGTCATCAAATGATACCTAATAATCCAATAAGGACTTTTGTAGGGGGTCTTTTGGTTTTAGGGCTTTTTGCTTTGATACAAGAATCTAAATTTGTAGGACTAGGTGTGCCTACTATAGTAAGTTCATTTGATCAGCATTTGCCCACTTTTGATTTTGCTTTGAAGCTGATTTTTACAGTAATCACACTTTCATTTGGTTTTAAAGGAGGAGAAGTAACCCCACTATTTTTTATTGGAGCAACCTTAGGGAACGCCCTTTTTCCAATAACCACCTTACCTTTGGATGTATTGGCGGGTATGGGTTTTGTGGGTGTATTTGCAGGTGCGACTAAGACTCCGATTGCTTGTACCATCTTGGCTATCGAGCTATTTGGGTGGGAAGCAGCTATCTTTGTGAGCATAGGATGTATAGTCTCCTATCATATTTCAGGAGTAAAAAGTATATATTCTAGTCAAAAACTTTAGAACTCCACTAATCTCAAAACTCCAAATAAACCCCCAAATTCACCGTCCTATTCAACATATTCGTCGTGGTACCTGTGACCACAGTGCTATTTGGATTTTTAGGGTCATTGACTGTTGAAAGATATTGTATGTTATTGGTATTTTGACGGTTGAAAATGTTTAAAACATCGATACCGATTTTTGATTTTATAGAGCCCAACATCAAGGAGTATTTTATTCCTAGGTCATGTCTCATATAATTAGGTAGTCTTCGTAGAGTCTCATTTCTGATCAATTCATTGATTCGCCTGTTGTTATCTATTCTTCCGGATAAATAGGGTACACCGGTAGCAAAATGATGATTGGTAGATATTTGCCAATTTTGATATTTAAAGGTATTGATCATTTTAAATTGGTGCGTCCTGTCATTGATAGAAGGATACGGATTGCCATTAAATATTCCAGGGATGGAATTAAAGGTTTTACTTAATGTGTATGCAACTTGTGTATTAAAATAATCTGACTCATACCTACCTAAAAAGTCGATACCTCTTACTGTGCCTTCACCTATTAATAAAGACAAATCTTGTGGATTTTGCAAGGGCTCTTTGAGTTGTGGTATAAGACTTACGAATTCAGCAACTCCATCTAATTTTTTGAAATAAGCCTCTACATCAAAGTAAAATGCATTGGTTCGCGTAGTAAATCCGGCCATAAATTGATGGGCCAACAGGGATGGTAAATTGTCATTTATCTGTGTCCAAACACCTAAGCTTTGATCAAAAATATCTCGAATATTTATTCTTCGCATGTTTTGATTTGCTCTGTTGAATGCAAGTTTTAATACCGTATTTTCACTTACTTTATTTTGATATTGAATGTTACCATCAATGATACTTTGATTATTTATTTGATTGATTTTTAGCCCACCTCCAAAAGAGATTTTTTCGGTTTCTAATTTTTTAAATTGCATGAAAAATGAAGGGTAAGTGGTATTTTGGTTTTCTGCGTATTGTTTTATACGTGTTGAGAGATAATTGGCATTGTTTTCTAATCTTGTGTTAGAAATACCTGCACTCAATTCATACAATTTTGAAATTTTATACGCAGCACCCAAAGAAAGGTCTTGAACAGTTAATGAGGTGCCAAAATTGGTTTCATTGGTAAGTCTATTGAATTCTGTCCTAGAGCCTACGAAAGTTTTGAGCTCATAATCTTCTTGGTAGGAAGATCGATACCATTTTGCGATACTTGAAAATTTTTCAGAAAAGTAAAATCTTTTCACAAGGCCGTAGCCAGTTGAATTCCAATTTCGGTCATTAGTTGTTTTGCTACTTAAGATAATAGGTGTTTGAGGTCTGAAGTCAAACTTTTGATTTTGGGTAATTGTATTGGTAAAATCGTCATTAACCGAAAAAAATGAAGCAGAGAAATCACCGTATTTGTATTTATAATCCAACTTGAAATTGCCATCATAAAACTTAAAGGAAGGCGAAGATCTAAGCAATACTTCAGAAAATCGCTGACCAGGAATGTTTTCTACCAGTTTTGGAGGATTAAATTTATTGAGTGAATAAAATGAATTATTGGATATATCTCTCAAGTTGGTTCGATAAGCTCCCGATATGGCAAAGTTTTTTGCAATAGGTACAAAAGCATTAATGGATCCCGTCAAAAAGTTGATATCGGTATTGATGAGTTTTTTATTAGAAAAGCTTTTACTTTCTAGGTATACAGCACCTCCTGAGTTGCTCATATCAGCTATCGGAGTGATATTTTTATATACGTTTACCTTGTCTACAAAAAGCGGGTTAATTGTACTAAAAAGATCAAAATAATGACCTGTTTGTATCACTGGAATGCCATTTAAAAAGATATTTGTAGCATCTGCATTACTACCCCTTATCTTAATACTTCCAGCACGCTCATCTGATGCATTTATTCCGGGTAACATTTGTACCATGGCCAGCACATCTTTTGTCCCTGATGCGCTGATTACTTCTGTTGAGTAGGGTTGGGTATAATTAATAAAATTTTTATCCACTTGATCAGAACGAAAGGCAGGCTGAAAAGATTTTTTCTCAACTTGATCTAGCAAAATTGGCTTTGATACGAGCTTTACAATCTTATCTTCTCCAATATTTGTTAAACCAAAAGTTTCGTACCCCAATTGTGAAATTTTTACGTCCTTATTGCCTTTTGGGATAATGACGGTACCTTCTTCATTGCTGAAAAATACACTTTCTAGACCATTTATCGTAGCGGTTACTGCTGCCCATGATATTTTTTCTTTGGTTTTTGAATCCAAAATCTTGACTTCTACAAAATCTTTTGCATTTGATTCAGAAGTAAGGGCTTTTGGTCTAAGAAGTATATGCCGATTAAGTGTTTTACATTCAATGTCTGCTTTACTAAAAATATTTTGAACATCTTCAATGCTCAATTCTTTTTTGATTAAAGTGGATTTGAATTTGAGGTTTTCAAGTTCAGTAGGATAGGAAAATGTGTAATTGTTGTTGTTAGACAAATGACTAAGTAAGGCCTTGACATCAGATACAGGGATTTCTCCTTGTCCATGGAGAACAATTTGAAAAAACAAAAAGTATAAGGCTAATTTACATTTTTTCAAAACTTTCCAATATAGATCGTGTCATCTACAATTTTATACTTCAGCCTTAATGTCCAAGTCAATTCATCGATTGATTTTTCTAAATTCTCCAAAGAAATTTGTCCAGAAAAAAGGAGCGTATCTACACTTGGGTCAATTTTTATTGTTTTGCCATAAAATCCCTCGAGACTTTTTGAAACGCTCGATATTTTTGATTTGTCAAATATTTGTTTTTTGGACTTCCATGTGATCTCTTGGTCATCTAGCGCTTCTTCCCAATCATTATTAATGTAACTAACCTTTTGACCGGGCATTAAAACTGTTTCTTGCGAACCATCTAAGGATGCAACTCTGACCTTACCAGTTTTGCATATCACGGTCAACTCACTATTTCGTGCGTAAACATTAAAACTTGTGCCTAATACTTCTATTTGCCCCAGATCAGTATTGACCAAAAACCTTGATCCTTTCATAACATCAAAAAAAGCCTCACCCTTAAGATGTAATGATCTATTATCCTTAAATTTTTTGTCGTAGGCAATGTCACTATTTGCATTTAGTGTCACGGAACTTCCATCTGGCAAAAAATGGTCTGTAATTTGAGCATATGGATTATGCACATTTACGTCTTGATTCATCAAACCTGTAAAAACAAATATGCCTAAGATGAAAATTGCTGCTATTGCTGCAATTCTCAGATAAAGTGTATTTGTTGACTTAGAATATTGTTGATTAGATTTTGTTTCAAGAGCTATTTTTTTCCAAATTTGAGCTTTCTCCGAAGAATAATCCTGCTTACTTGTTACAGCTGTTAGAATGTTTTTAGCAAGCATTATTTTAGAAATATCTTCATGGTCACCATTCGAAAAATGATTTTTAATTTCATTTTCGGATAAGGGCTTTGCCCATGCTACAAAATCTTTATTTTCAAGTAAATCTTCTAATTCATATGTCAAATATTCTTTTTTCATTGTTCATAAACTTCTAATTTTTATTAAAGCTTTGTGCTTTCCATTATTAAAGTATAAAACTCCAATTTTGTACTTAGTTTTTTAAATTATTTTTAAAAGTATTTTCTAATTTTTTTATAGCCCCAGATAAAAGGTTGCGACATGATTGATAATTGATCTCCATTATTTGGGCTATATCTTCATAATCCAAATCTTGAAAAAACTTTAAATTAATAATTTCTTTTTGTTTACTTGTCAGAGAATCAATGCTTTGATGTAATAATCGTTTTTGTTCTTCATTATATTCAGCATTGATTAGTGTACTTTCTAGTGATACATCATGGTCCTTGATATGTTTTTCTTCAAATTCAACTTTTGTGTCAGAAATCTGCTTAATTAACTTTCTTCTGAATGCTACAACAAGATAGGATCTGATATTGTCAGTCGACGTTATGGTTTCTTTACGATTCCATAATTCGATAAATAATTCTTGAATACAATCGCTAATACTATCCACATCCTGAGTGATTGACTTACCGTAATGAAACAAAAAATCAAATTCTTGTTTATAGATTTCTTCAAAGGAAGAATGATTTCCAGATTTAAAACTGTTCCATAAGAATAAATCGGTTGAAGCCATGTTTCGCTCAGTAGTTTTTATGTTTAGACTGACTTTTATTGAAAATGTAAAAATGATTTTAAAAGATTCTACAAATTTAGTAAAAGTAGCAAATTTTTCCTCTCAATCAAGATGATAATTTGAAGGTTTCTAAATTGAACTTTCAGGTATAACCGTATATTTGACTAATTATTACGGAAGCCATAGACTTTTTGTCAATATTTATGTTATATTAATGACAAAAGGACATAAAAGGTTTGGTGGTATAATTATTGAATGAAAGATTCTCTAACAGATAAATTTCAAATTAATGTTTGATAACTTAAAACTAGTCGGGAGAGGGCACGAAGATCAAGGTGATTATTTACCTATGTTTTCACTTGACGAAAATTATAACGACCCAAAAGAAACCTATGAGCAGACCTTACCTGTCCTGGTATTAAAGAATAACGTATTATTTCCAGGGGTAGTAATACCTATCAATGTAGGTAGAGAAAAATCTGTTGCAGCACTTAATTATGCGGATAATGGCTCCAAAAATATAATAATTTTAACTCAAAGGAAGCAAGAGACTGAAAACCCAAGTCCTTCTGATTTATTCAGCTTAGGTGTAATTGCAAAGATCATTAAGGTTTTAAAGATGCCCGACGGGAGCATCACAGCAATATTTCAAGGAAGAAAAAAGGTAGAAGTAACATCATTTGTCACTGAGGATCCTTTTTTTGAGGCTAAATTCAAAATTGTCAATGACAAAAAGGAAGAAAATACGATTGAGTACGAAGCTTTAATTTCTACCATTAGGGACAAGGCAAAGAGAATCATTGAGATGTCACCCCATATTCCTACAGAGGCAGTGATGATGCTTCAGAATATAAAGAGTTCATCTTTTTTACTTAATTTCATTGCATCTAATCTCAATCTTCATTCGATTCTCAAACAAGACTTACTCAAAGTCACTGACTCTAGAGAAAAAGCAGAGTCTATACTTTTCCTCTTGGATAAAGAGTTGAGTATGCTCGAAATCAAAGATCAGATTGAGTCGAAAGTAAGAGGTGATATCGAAAAACAGCAGCGAGATTATTTTTTAAATCAGCAATTGAGGACGATTCAAGAAGAGCTAGGTGGCAATCCACAAGATATGGAGCTCAATGAATTAGAAATCAAGTCAAGAACTAAAAAGTGGCCAGAAGCTGCAGCAAAGCAATTTAAAAAGGAACTTACGAAAGCTCGTAGAATCAATCCCCAGATTGCGGAATATTCATTGATCTTAAGCTATCTTGAGTTTATGCTCGACTTACCTTGGGAAGATGTATCTGACGATAATTTTAATCTACATAATGTCAAAAAAGTATTGGACAAAGACCATTATGGATTGGAGGATGTAAAAGAAAGAATTATTGAGCACTTAGCTGTTTTAAAACTTAAGGGAGATTTAAAAGCACCAATCTTATGTCTAGTGGGCCCTCCAGGAGTTGGTAAAACGAGTTTGGGAAAATCTATAGCTACAGCTTTGGGACGAAAGTTTGTGAGAATGTCACTTGGTGGTCTTCATGATGAAAGTGAGATTAGAGGCCATAGGAAGACCTACATAGGTGCCATGCCAGGAAGAATTTTGAAATCGTTGGTTAATGTTGGCACGACAAATCCAGTATTTATATTAGATGAAATAGATAAGTTAGGACGAGACCATAGAGGTGATCCATCTTCTGCTTTGTTGGAAGTTTTAGACCCTGAGCAAAATAGTACATTCTATGATAATTATTTAGAAATAGAATATGACTTAAGTAAAGTAATGTTTATCGCCACGGCTAATTCTTTGAGCAGTATCCAACCTGCACTCCTCGATAGGATGGAGATCATAGAGATCAGTGGATATTCTACTGAAGAGAAAATTCATATTGCAAAAGATCATTTAGTAGCAAAACAACGAAAGGAACATGGACTCTTGGCCAAAGATGTAACCATCAATCAGAAAGTGTTGCAATATATCATATCAAAATATACCAAAGAATCGGGTGTAAGAAGTCTTGATAGAACACTTGCGTCGGTTATGAGAAACATAGCTAAACACAAAGCTATGGAAGAAGAATACAAAAAAGCCTTGTCAGAAGAGGAAGTTAATAAAATTTTAGGACCAGAAAAATTTGATACTGAACAGTACATTGCCAATAACAAAGCAGGCGTAGCTGTAGGTCTTGCTTGGACTAGGGTAGGGGGAGATATCCTCTTTATCGAAGCTAGCAAAAGTAAAGGTAAAGGCAAGTTAACACTCACAGGAAATCTAGGTGATGTGATGAAAGAGTCAGCAAGTACAGCACTTTCGTTTATAAAAGCCAATGCCGAACACATGGATATCGATCCAGCAAGCTTTGACGCACTTGACTTACATATCCACGTACCCGAGGGTGCAATCCCAAAAGATGGTCCGAGTGCAGGAGTTACCATGCTTACTTCGATCGCTTCCGCATTGAGAAACAAGCCCGTTAAATCGTACATGGCGATGACAGGAGAGATCACATTAAGAGGTAAAGTCTTACCCGTTGGTGGTATTAAAGAAAAAATCTTGGCAGCTAAGAGATCAGGAATTAAGGAAATCATCCTTTGTAAAGACAATAAAAGACACGTCGAAGAGATTAATCCAGATTTTATTCATGGTCTCAAGTTTTATTATGTCGATACGATGCAACAGGTGCTTGAGCATGCTTTAGGATTTTTACACTTTTAAAAATTTAGGATATGAGTCAATACATCATTATAGCCAAAGACGGAACAGACCACCAAGCGCTCGAAAGACGAATGCAAGCCAGACCAGCACATCTCGAATTAATGCAAAAATATAAGATCGAAGGAAAGTTTGTGTCAGGAGGTGCCATGTTAGATAAGGATGGTAAAATGATCGGTTCTGTTGTAACCATGGATTTTGCAACGGAAGAAGATATCAATATATGGATAAGCGAAGAGCCATACATTCTCGGTAATGTCTGGCAGCATTACGAAATCCATCCATACAGGTATGCTGCAATTTAGATATAGGTATTAGATTTTAGGAATTAGATATTAGGAGTTATGACACTTCATGAAATACGTTGACAGGTTGATCACCTAAAGCCTAGTGCTCTGACCAAAAAAACATTCAATTATTTGTGGCTCTTTTAGAATATATTTTCGTTAAAAAACGTAGCTGAACTACCCTGTTCAGCTACGTTTTTTGCCTTGATCTATTCAAAAATAACTCACAACTTAATTTAAAAATTTATCTGGTCAAAGCACTAAAGATGTTAATAACTTCATTTTAAATGGTTCTACTGCAGATTTAATGGGATGATCTGAAATTAGGGGTTAATATTATTAGATCCTTTTGAATAAATTAATCGCATGGTGCTAAAATTCAACCCCATTCAGGTTAAGAGATTTTGGTTTTTTTTTTATTCCCCCATTTGCAATGAGGGTTATTCGGATTGAACCCCTTTCTGGGGTAACTAAAATATAAAAGAATAGAGAATGTAATTTATTACTTTAGAACACTATATACTTGTTTTTAGAACCCTTGAATAAGAGTTCAATACGATTAGCCCCTAATGAAATTAGGAGTAATTATAGATAAAAAGCTATCACAACTCCGAATGGAGTTGAACTATGGCATTTATAAATTAACAAGGTGGGGGATAAATAGAATTGTAGTAATTAAAGGTAGCTTATGTTTTTTATCCATTAAAATGGTAGTAGCACCTTTTAAATTATAGTTTTTACTTTTTATCTCCTTAGCCGTACTATGTTCTAAGTCCTAAAACCTAGACCCTAATACCTAAAACCTAAATCCTAATACTAATCCAATATCTTAGGATAAAACTTAGATAGGGCAAAAATACTCACAGCCGAAACAGCAAGATAAATTAAACCTGTACCTGTATTTTGAAATATAATATGACCAGTTCCAAATAAGAAAGAATATACCAATACGACTCCAAAAATCATACAAGCGATGCCATATGGTATTTTCCATTGTTTATCTTCAATTAGATCTACATCGATACCTTTAGCGATGGCTTTTGCTCTAATATTTGCCCAGCCCGGTCCACCTGGTTTCACAGTTTTTAAGAAATTAATTAATACACTTTCGTCAGCAGGTTTAGTGACTAAAGCAGTGATTATCCAGACTAAGGTAGTCAAACCAACTCCTAATACAAGTTTAGTGTTTGATTCTAATTCAATATTGAAAATCGGTAAACCGAATTGAAAAAATAATGCTATTGCAAAACTAGATACCATAGCGGCAATCTCTGCAGCAGCATTAACTCGCCACCAAAACCATCTCAGTATGAATAACAAACCTGTTCCTGCACCAATTTGAAGTAATATTTCAAAAACTTGTAATGCATTTTCTAAAACAAGTGCCAACAACATGGCAAAAACCATTAATAATACGGTTGATATTTTGCCTACGTTGAGCAATTCTTTTTCAGAACTATCTGGCTTGATAAAACGCTTATAAACATCCAATACTAAATAAGAAGAGCCCCAATTAAGATGTGTAGAAATGGTAGACATGTAGGCTGCAATCAAGGAAGTAACAATGATCCCTAACACACCATGTGGTAAAAATGTAAGCATAGCTGAATAGGCTAAATCGTCACTTGCTACACTCGCAGCATTAGGAAACGCTTCTTTTAGACTGGCAATATCTGGATATACGACGATGGAGCATAAAGCTACAATAATCCATGGCCAAGGTCTGAGTGCATAATGAGCAACATTAAAGAAAAGTACGGACTTTACAGCATTGCTCTCGTCTTTTGCTGCAAACATACGCTGTACAATGTAACCTCCACCACCTGGCTCTGCACCAGGATACCACACACTCCACCACTGTACTAATAGAGGTACCAATAATAAAGCTATAAATTGATTAGGATCACTTAAAGACGGTGTAAAATCCATCTTACTTGCTACTGATTCATTGGCAAGTAGATTAGTCATTCCTCCTACTTTTGGATGGTTTAATGAATAAATGGCAGCCAAAACCGATCCACCCATCGCCATAAAAAATTGCACAAAATCTGTTATTAACACCCCTTTCAAACCACCAAGAGAAGAATATACGACGGTTACAATACCAGCTATAAGAATCGTTTGTACTGGGCTAAGACCTAATAAAACACCACCGATTTTAATGGCAGCCAAAGAAACCGAAGCCATGATTAAAACATTAAAAAACAAGCCTAAATATACAGCTCTAAATCCCCTTAAGATGGTAGCTGCTTTACCAGAATATCGTATTTCATAAAATTCATTGTCTGTAAGGATTTTTGACTTCTTCCATAGCCTAGCATAAACAAATACAGTCAACATACCGGTGAGTAAAAATGCCCACCAAGTCCAGTTTCCAGCAATACCATTTTTCCTGACGATGTCCGTCACGAGATTGGGCGTATCGGTAGAGAAAGTGGTAGCCACCATTGAGACTCCTAAAAGCCACCAAGGCATTTTCCCACCACCAACAAAATAGTCATTCGCAGTCTCATTTGATTTACTTGTATAAATTCCAATAAACAATGAAAGTGCAAAAAATGCAATTAAAATTGACCAATCAAGTGTGTTTAGTAACATGTCTTTTCGTTTTGAGTCCGAAAGTTATTTGATTTGGTTAGTTCAACCTAATTTTTAGAATGCTTTTTTTTTATTTTGTAAAATTGAAAGAAATTGGATGTTTGCGAGCACACGTAATAATCCATTTAAAAAGTGCTATCTAAGGCACAAAATCAATCTGAATCGTATCCCCAATCTTTAAATTGAGTTGTTGCGCAGCATTACCCATATAGACTGCTAATTCTAAATAACCGAAATTATTAAATTGGATTAATGGGTCTCGGTATTCTACTTGAGCATAACTGATAGATAACTCACTGATAGGGTCATGAGGATTATAAAACAATCTAAATTTTCTACCATCTCGTATTTTTTCAAATTCTTCATATTTTAGATTAGTTATCGCATTGCCATATCCATCTATGTGTACTATTATAGCCCGCATTTGGTAATAGGAAGATACGGGATGCAATGGTGTCAATAAATAAGGAGACGCTAAAATTGGTCCGATTTCATGTAAAGGAATACCTTGTCTTATAAATGATATACTATGAATATAATGACTTACGGCATCAAAGACGGATATCCCTTCAAAATCAATTTGAAATACATCAAGATGAGCGAGGTTATCAAAAACAAGAGAAAATACTCCATTGTCGGGCCCCATAAAGTAATATCCATCGCTCTCAAAAATCATATATTTTGGGTCAATATCATAATGATTGTTGACGGATACCACATAAATAGTACCCTTCGGAAAACTCTTATATATTTCTGATAAATGGAATGCTGCTTTTGATACATCATCTACAGCAATTTGATGTACAATATCTACAATCACCGTATCGGGATAATCACTCAAGATTTTACCTTTGAGATGTCCCAAATAGTGATCACTTAAGTGGTAATCCGTAATAAGTGAAACGATATTATGTTTTCTAATTTCCAAGAAATGTTGATTTGCATCGCAAAGTAACGAAAAATTTTGTAGTCAAGAAAATATGGTTTTGATAATGGCATTTTATTTTTTAGCTCAGTAAGATTTCTTTTGGCCTCAGGAACATTTTTTGGTTTTCTCCTTTCGGTCGAAATCACAGGTCAACTTCGAAAGGAAAGAGTGGCGATGTGATAGGTATAGCCGCTTTGCATCGCCACTCTGCAAAACCTTTGACAATAATCATTTCGAGCACGGCAAGAAATCTTTTTTTCTTTTGATGAAGTATAAATTTGTTTTAGCTTGGGCGAAAACGAATTGCAAATTTTTAAACCCGTATGATTATCACCCACCTTGTTGTAACCCGCAGGATGATGATCTGGCTGTTTGAATCAACAAGATTGAAATCAGAGACCTTAACCATATGAGGCAATGCTAAAAAAATAGTACTTTTATAGAATTATACCTTCTATATCCTGACTACCAATTATGGTCATTATTTCTATTATATTATCGTTAATTCTATAATAAATGCTGTCTGAACCGCAAAAACATCGCCTGTATCCTCTTTTAATATGATTAACAGATTCAAAAGAATAAGGCAGTTTTGCTATTCTTTCAAAACAAACAAAAAAGGAATCAAAGTTTTTATCCGCTTGGGCCTCCCCAAATTTAAAGACACCATAATTATGAATTCTTATAAGGTCTTCTTTGGCCATGTTGCTTATTTTATAACTTGCCATGGAGCAACTCCTTTGACTGCTTTAATATCTGTGATTTGGAATCTTTCGTAAAACCGCTGTCTTCTGATTTTTCTATTTTAGCTCTGATGTAGTCAACTTGGGCTTGTTGCTTTCTGGCTTGGCGAATCAAATCATTTACTAGTTCACTTTTACTTGAATATTCTTCATTTTTTACTTGGGTGTTTAACCAATCATCATTTGGACTTGTCAAACTTATACTCTGTCTTATCATAACAACAATATATTTGTGGTGCAAATATACATCATTTTCGCATCAATTTTAAATTAGATCCGCATTAGAAATGAACTGCATGAAAATCTGACTTCATATTTGTTATCGTTCTCAATTTTATGTCCTCGATGTAGCTTGGGCTACACCTGCGGGATAAAATTTCCGAGCAATGCCAACTATTTTGTCATATATTCATTCGAATAAAGTCTAATGCGGAATTCCATCTAACTTAATGTAATTAGTTGATATTCAA
>JALHLK010000001.1:63072-539990 GCA_022844565.1 Saprospiraceae bacterium | reverse complement strand
GCTTGCTTCTTTCAGATTCTCAATTACTCGAGACACCCTTGCATTAAGCTAATGATTCCCGTTGGCTGGCTCATTGAGGACTTTCACCTCTTAGGTTTTAGACATGCATGGCACACAAAAAGAAAGGTTAGCAAATTTGCTAGCCTTTTTTTATTTAAAATAACTAGATAATTGCTATCATTTCTGCAATACTAAGCTGGTAGAGCATCCCGATTTTGATCGGGAGGGCCCTGGGTTCGAATCCCAGCCAGATCACAGTAGAGAGAAAAGGTTAGCAAATTACTAGCCTTTTTTTATTTAACCTACCTTCTTCTTTCGATGCCTTATTGTTATATACTAATAATCTAAAAAAATCAACAAATGTAATATTGGTGCTCGTATAGATTTTAGATTTAGCATAGTTAGCATAAGGCGTGGATAGCATAAGTTTGCCTATGATATTTGGGGAGATACGGTAAATACAGCCAGTCGAATAGAAAGTATCGGTGAGAAGGGTAAAATAAACATTAGTCAAAATACCTACGAGCTTATAAAAGACGACCCTGGTTTTGTTTTTGAAAGTCGTAGTAAAATTCAAGCTAAGGGAAAAGGGGAGATTAATATGTACTTTGTAGAAGCAGTTTGATAAGAAAAAAGACATTCATATTAATTTTCTAATTTGAATCAAAAGTTTAGAATCTATATACACCCACTCCAAAATAGCCTACAAAGCCTCATTCAGCATCCGAAAAACTTCTTCTCCAAAATATCGCTTTGAGACATTTTTAATTTATAAGCCCAAGTCGTAAAATCGGATATTTCTTTAATTGTATAATTAGGAAGCGTATCAAGGACCCATTGGAGGTTGTCGTATGGATTAGGTACTTTAATTAATCCCTCTCGCTTTTGCAAATGTAGATTTAGATTGTCCACTTGTTTGAAAAGCATTTAATAGATCTATGATCCCACTTTTCGTTTGTCTCATTATTTAAATTTCAGGTCAAGATGAGTGCATATTATTAAGTTTTATATATGTAGTATGTCGCATGCTTACCCTCCATATATATCTTCTTATGCCTTTATCCTTCATTTCTTGTCATAATAAGTAGTAATATTCTTTAATTTTTTACAATAAGTTTTCGTCGTATAGTTAAAAAGTCATTGTAATCGTCATTGCTCATTGGTTGAATTCAGTGGGAGTACGATTCATTATAAAAATTAAAACTATTCAACTTTAAAATTTTATTAATCTAATGATATAAACATTTTTCAATTATGTTAATTTGTTTATAACCCAAATATTTTGTGACATAAATATTTTAAATAGCCCATCTAACATATAGTTTTTATTTATATTAAAAAATTACATATAGTTATATAAAGCGATTTTACGCATTAAATATAGATGTTATACTTTGAAAGGAATATAAATATTTATTAAATTTTAAATTTGAGTTACTAACATCTAAGTGTGATAAAACCAATATAAAATGGGGAGCAAATGCAAAAATATCGGTTTAGACAGTTTCGAAAACATAAGTCAAATTGTTATTAATAATTTAAAAAGAAGTGGAAGCGGTTTCATGACAAAAAAACATTCACATTAATATTCCAATTTGAAATATTAGTTTGCAATTTACCTACCCCACCCCAAAATCGCCTTCCAAGCCTCATTAACTTCATTGATCGACAATAAATATTGTGCTAAGCCTATTAAGTCACTATTCTGATTATGGGATAAAAATATTGCAACTTCTTCGTCAGTTGGAAGCAAGGTAATATTTCCCAATCGGCCTAATTCATTACCAGATAGACGATTGAGTGCTTTGACTGGTGAAGGGATTGCATCAACACCTACACCTAGTTTTACATTAGGTTTTGGAAGGATAAACATGTTTTCTATGGAAGATTTCACATACCAATCTTCACCTAATCGTGCTAGCCAATTCGTGCGTGTAGGGTCGATTTTTCCATTTTCACCCAGCAGAGAATCGCAGACATGCATTAAGATGACCTCACAAATGATCAAATTACCAGATCCCCCATTGACACCCAATTCTATAATTTGATTAATCTTACATTCGAAGCTCACTTTAGCTTCGAGTACGCGAGGTGGTTTTACCTTAGTTGATTTAACCTCTGTAAAACCTGCTTTTACAAACTCATTGACACCGTGAGGATATTCGCAACTAGTCAACGACATTTGTTCAGCCATATCAAAATCTACCATATTGATGACAACTTCGTTGGTTTCTTTACAATTGAAATAAGTATGTTTATTGGTACCGTCCCTGAGCCGTCTATTGGGCGAAAAAATTAAGATAGGAGGTGCTGTGCTAAATAAGTTAAAAAAGCTAAAAGGGCTTAAGTTTACATGACCTGCTGCATCAATAGTGCTTGCAAATGCAATGGGCCTTGGAGCAACTGAACATTGTAAAAAATGTTGTGCTAGTGCGGGGTCCAGAGCACTCAAATCGATCGTTTTATGCATTTTTATTCTGATTTTTCACCTACAAAGTGATCTTCTTTTCTTTGAAATAAGACGTTAAAAGTGGTCAAACTACCATAAATCCTGGTGATATACTGCTGTAAATCTACCTTTGCTTCGTCAGTGAGACCGCTGGCATTGATACGTTGCTCCATAACTCTCAGTCTGTCTCTCACCATTACAATCTTATGAAAAAAAGCATCTATTGGAACTTCCTTGTCCTTCAAGTTAGCATCTTTCGAACGTAAAACCATTGTACCACCTATCCATTTATCACCCAAAGGGACTACTTCTGATATGTCAGAAAACGCCCTTAAAACTTTGGCTAAGGCTTTTTCTGCCTCTGTAAAAGTGACACTTCCATCTTCAGCTGGTAACGCTTCAATTACATTCCAAGCATCATAGGTCTTTCCTACGTGTTTTACACCAAACTGCATAAAGCAAACCTTATAGGCTGCTACATCCACAAATATGACCACCCCATCACCGTAAGCAGGATGATTTACCCTTGAGCCAATTCCTAAAATCTGATTTGACATAAAATATTCTTCTTAAATTAATGATTAAAATTATTTCACCGCAAATATGTAAAAAATATTGCATATATTAATAATTGATGGAATGATTTTAATCTTAGTCTAAATATATTTAAATACAAAATTATGAAATAAGACATGAAGATTTAGAATCTTAAAAATCTTCTCCGAGATAGACTTCAAAAATTTTGCCTTCCTCAATGAAGACATCTTTACCTTTTATTAGTAAGAATAGTGGGTGAACTAACGCTGTTGCAGCAATAACCCCTATTTGTTTATCTTCCTTGACTCTCATCTCATTAGTAGAAACCAAAGGCAGATTCCTCCCATTTGGCAATTGTAAATAGTCAATGGTAAAATCTAAACTTCCATTTGTCCCAGCTAGTTTAGCTTTTTTACTTTTTATAATCGTTCCAAAAATTTTACTTCCCTTTTCAATTACAACCGTACTGTCCTTTAAAATGTCTTCTGCTAATTCAAAACGAACAATCTCTCCAGTAAAATTAGTTTTAGTATTTATGGTTTGTATAATCATAGCTTTGACTATGGTACCTTTGTACAATATTGGGCCATTTTCAATTTGCCCTTTAAGGGAATAGTTTAAAATAGTTAGAAAAGATAGTAAATAAATCTTTTTCATATCTAATTTTTTATCCAAAATTAGATTAAAAGATAAAACACTTATTGAAATTAAGAAGAAAATAACCATCATTTTAACTTATTAAAAAGAAAAAAAGCACACTATAAGCCGGATTCTGTCTTCAACCGAAGTTGGAGTTCGTCATTTATCTATGCTGCCTACCCCTTTTGGAATGCGATGAAGCATTTGACCGAGCAAGTCTTTGAAACCGAAGTTTCCCCAAAATATACATGGCATTACAACCCACAAGGTTTATCCCCACAACCTATTGCTAAGCCATGTCGTGAGCCCTTACCTCACGTTTTCACCCTTACCTCATCACAAGTGATCAGGCGGTAATTTTCTGTGACACTTTCTGTATCCCGTCCCAAAGACGGAACCCCATTCGTTAAATGGTGTGGTGCCCTGCGTTGTCCGGACTTTCCTCTAGTTACTTCTAACCAGCGACGAACCGTGTGCTATTTATCTTAATTATTAAAAATGTGCATTCTACATCAAGCTTTTAAAGCTAGGTCTTTTTGGAGCAATCTCTCCGTATTTCTCAATTTTAGCTGCCTCATATGAGCTAAAGTTGCCTTCATAAAATACCACTTCTGAATTATTTTCAAAAGAAATAATATGTGTGGCCAATCTGTCAATAAACCATCTATCGTGTGAAATTAATAACACACACCCAGCAAAACTCTCAATTGCTTCTTCTAAAGACCTTAATGTATTGATATCGATATCGTTCGTCGGCTCATCCAGTAACAAAACATTGCCACCTTCCTTTAAAGTCATGGCCAAATGGACACGATTTCTCTCACCACCCGACAAGACACCAATTTTCTTTTGTTGATCACCACCCGCAAAGTTAAACTTACTCAGATATGCTCTCACATTGACTTGGTCTTTGCCTACCTGAATTAAGTCTTGACCATCACCTATAACTTCAAAAACTGTTTTTTCTGGCAATAAATCTTTGTGTGATTGATCTACATAAGCGATTTGTACTGTATCACCTACCACTATAGTCCCACTATCTGGACTTTCTTCACCCATGACCATTCTAAAGAAAGTAGACTTCCCTACCCCATTTGGCCCTATGATACCCACGATAGCATTTTTAGGAATCGAACAAGTAAAATTATCAATCAATACCCGCTTGTCATACGATTTCGTAACTCCATTTAGCTCTATTACTACATCACCCAGTCTTGGCCCTGCAGGAATGTATAACTCTAGTTTAGCTTCTTTCTCTTTGCCTTCTTCTGAAGAAAGTTTATCATAAGCTGATAGACGGGCCTTACCCTTAGACTGTCTCGCTTTTGGAGCCATTCGGACCCATTCCAATTCACGTTCAAGGGTTTTTCTTCTTTTGGATTCAGTTTTTTCTTCTTGCTCTAATCGTTTAGCCTTTTGCTCTAACCAAGAGCTGTAGTTACCCTCCCATGGTATACCTTCGCCTCTATCTAGTTCTAAAATCCAGCCAGCGACATTATCTAGGAAATATCGATCATGCGTTACAGCTATGACGGTACCTGGGAATTTTTTCAAATATTGTTCTAACCAATACACACTCTCTGCATCTAAGTGATTCGTAGGTTCATCGAGTAATAATATATCTGGTTGACTCAATAAAAGTCTACATAAAGCTACCCTTCTTCGTTCTCCTCCAGATAAAACCTTAATTGGGGTGTCTCCTTCCGGGCAACGCAAAGACTGCATCGCTGTCTCTAAAGTATGGTCTAATTCCCACGCATTGTAATGATCCATTTTTTCCATCAATTCGCCTTGCAAATCGATAGCTTTCATCATAGCATCATCATCCATGGGTTCCGCCAATTTCAAATTTACTGCATCGTATGCATTAATTACATCTACAATATGTTGAACCCCTTGTTCTACCACTTGCCTAACGGTCATGGATTCGTCCAATTGAGGCTCTTGTTCCAAATACCCAATTTTATAATCTTTGTCGAAAGTCACTTTACCTTGGTAATTGGTATCAAGCCCAGCGATAATCTTCAATAAGCTAGATTTACCAGAGCCATTCAGACCGAGCACACCAATTTTTGCTCCATAAAAAAACGAAAGCCATATGTTTTTGAGAACTGTTTTTTGTGGTGGGTAGACCTTAGTCACTCCCTCCATTGCAAATATTACTTTATTATCTCCTGCCATTTTTATTTAATTTGAGTGCAAAAGTACAAAATTTGAATTGTGTTGCTGTAATTTCTTAGAAGGCTTTGGATAAAATTTTAGCAGATATTTAAATTATGGTCAATCTACCATTTCTCATCATTTTTCAATCAAGCTTAACCATTCTTTAATTACCTCCGTAAGCATAACTTCTTTCCGCTTGATATCTTCCAAATTTGAAAAATTAATAATCCGACGACCATCTGTGTAATTTCCTTCCAAAATTTCTGTATTATTAAATAGGTCCATACCTGTTGGCAGTACACACATGATTTTGTCTTTTCGCAAATTCATAACCAATATATCTCTTTTGTACTCTTTTGGATCAAAATCTTTCATTTGCCCCGAATAATAAAAGGAAGGGGAATTCCATTTTATATGTTCTGAAATTTCAACATCTACTGAAAGTATAATTTGTCTTAAATATTCAACTGCAGGCTGAATTTCCTTTGGCAAATTTTGGATGTGTAAGGAAACTAATTCTGTGTTGGATAATTTTGATTTTGGCATAATAACTTCAATTTATTTACTTTTCATAAAAAATGAGCCCTTTCTCTGATAAGATAGCCCTTAATTTTAGTATCGTACTCTTTCCCATTCCATGTAATGAAATAATTTCTTTCTCGGTATACTTCGAAAGCTTTTCTACTGTATCAATTCCCACTGTTTCAAGTGCTCTTCTAGCTGGTGCTGATATGAGTGCTAAAAGACTATTTTTAGGCTTTTTTTCTTCTTCACAAGTTGGACAAATAGGACAATCACTAATTTTAAGGTAAGTATGTCCATTTTCACAAGTCCTTAATTTTGGAGTGTTTACTTCTTTCATGTAGTCAATAAGTAATTACAAAGTAGTCTTAGCAATTGTGGTCAACCAAAATTACTTTATTTGTATTCAAAAAATAAAAAAGTCTAATGAAATAAGAAAAAAGTCCTGAAAACCAAACGATTAACAGGACTTTTTGTGACCTCAGGAGGACTCGAACCTCCAACCCTCAGAGCCGAAATCTGATATTCTATCCAATTGAACTATGAAGCCGTTTTTAATTGAACTGCAAAAATAAAGCTTTTTTCATTATATTAGTTTAACTAAGCATAATATTTTAAAAAGTATGTATAAGACATTTTGATTTGGGCTTATTAACTCACCATATAAATACATTCATAAAATATTTTAATAATTCAATAAGTTGTTTTGAGGAATGACAAATTTACTATCGAAAATTAAAAATTAACCCAATAAATGCTGTTAAAAATTATAAAAATTATAGATTTGCCTTCTATATAAATGAGAATGTATGAATCAATCGACGAATACCGTTATAATGGTACGTCCTGCAAATTTTGGTTTCAACCCAGAAACTGCAGGTAATAATGCTTTTCAAGTAATTGATGATGAAGCCCCAGAAATAATAAAACAAACCGCTTTAAAAGAGTTTGAGAATGCCGTATCCTTATTACGAAGAAAGGGTATTGATGTAATCGTATGGCAAGATCCTGAATTACCAATTAAGACCGATTCAATTTTCCCTAACAATTGGTTTAGCACACACAGTGATGGAACCATTCTTACCTATCCCATGTTTTCCAAAAATAGGAGACTAGAGCGTAATCAGGAACTTATTGATTTTTTAATAAGAAATTACGAGGTAACTCGGGATTACACGATGGCACATTATGAAGAAGAAGGCTTGTATTTGGAAGGCACTGGGAGCATCATCTTGGATAGAGTTAACAAAATTGCTTACGCGTGTGCTAGTGAAAGAACATCTGTTACCTTATTTGACAAGTGGTGTGTGATCATGAATTACAAAGGTGTATATTTTGAGTCGAAAGATGTCAATGGAACGCCAATTTACCATACGAATGTAATGATGGCTATTGGCAGTGATATAGCTATAATTTGTTTGGCTACCATCCAAAATCCAATAGAAAGAGAAAAGGTACTTGAATCATTACAACTTAGTGGCAAAAATGTGATTGACATAACATTAGAACAGATGAATTCATTTGCAGGCAATATGCTAGAAGTTAGTAGTCTTGATGGTACAAAATATCTTGTGATGTCAAAAACTGCTTATGAAAGTCTCACAAAAAAACAAGTTGACATTATCAATAAATATGTTATTCCACTTCCCATTGAAATTCCAACTATAGA
Organism: Saprospiraceae bacterium; assembly: GCA_022844565.1. Classification (GTDB taxonomy): domain Bacteria; phylum Bacteroidota; class Bacteroidia; order Chitinophagales; family Saprospiraceae; genus JADKBO01. The sequence continues at coordinate 532,011 of JALHLK010000001.1, read as the reverse complement.
AAAATATGGTGGTGGGAGTGCTAGATGTATGATTGCAGAAGTGTTTTTGAATAAGAAGTTTTGATGTTAAAAGTTAGAAAGTTAAAAGTAGAAAGTTAGAGAGTTAGAAAGTTAGAGAGTTAAATAATCTAATGCGCTCAAGACCAATTGGGCAATGAGGGCAATTGGCTAAAGCCGCAATAAATTCAATGGGCAATGAGTTCAATTGGCAATGATTTCAAATGGGCAATGAATTCAATAGGCAATTTGGCAATTGTCAAAGCCGCAAATAGGCACTTTCATAGCCAAAGACTAAAGACCAAGAGCTAAAGACCAAATAGGCAATTTCATAGCCAAAGACTAAAGACCAAGAGCTAAAGACCAAATAGGCACTTGGGTACAAAGCAAAAAAAATGGCTTTCGACCAAAGGAAGAAAGCCAAAAATAAAATCTATTAAAAAACATTACATCTTGTTTAACCGGTTTGTGAGATAGTCAAGTCAAACAGGTTAAATAACTATCAGATAAATTGATTTAATATATTCTCAAAAAGTTCTTGCTTACCGCTCTTTTGATCAATATGCCCTTGAGTCTTAGCAATGTTTGCCATGTCGATGATGCTCAATTTGCCACTTTCGAAAGCAAGACCATTTTCACTATTAAAACTGCTATACCTTTCTGCTTTTAACTTGGAGTAATCAGAATCTGTAAGTATCGCATCTGCTGTGATCAAAGCACGTGCAAATGCGTCCATACCACCGATGTGTGCGTGGAAGATATCCTCCATGTCAGTAGAATTTCGTCTGATTTTGGCATCAAAATTCACACCTCCACCTTTTAAGCCGCCTGATTGCAGAATGACTAGCATAGCTTCAGTGAGTTCTGTGAGGTTAATGGGAAACTGATCTGTATCCCAGCCATTTTGATAGTCTCCTCGGTTTGCGTCAATGCTACCTAATGCACCAGCGTCTGCAGCTACTTGCAATTCATGCTCAAAAGTGTGCTGAGCCAAGGTTGCGTGGTTTACTTCAATATTCAATTTAAAATCATCCATTAAGCCATATTCACGAAGGAAGTTCAAACAGGTAGCCGAATCAAAATCGTATTGATGTTTTGATGGTTCCATTGGTTTTGGTTCTAGGAAAAAATATCCTTTAAATCCTTGGCTTCTTGCATAGTCTCTTGCATTGATCAGGAATTGAGCCATATGGTCCAATTCTTTTTTCATATTGGTATTGAGAAGTGACATATATCCCTCTCTTCCTCCCCAAAAGACATAATTTTGTCCATCTAACTTGATGGTTGCATCCAATGCGTTTTTAACTTGAAGACTAGCGTGTGCGACTACCTTAAAGTCTGGATTAGTTGCAGCACCATTCATATACCTTGCGTGACCAAAAAGATTGGCTGTACCCCACAACAATTGTACTCCACTTGCTTTTTGCTTTTCAGATAGATAATCCGTAATGGCGTTGAGCCTTGACTCTGACTCGCTAATAGAATCTCCTTCGTCAATAAGATCAAAATCATGAAAACAATAAAAGTCCGCACCTATTTTTGTGATAAACTCAAATGCAGCATCAGCCTTATCTTTTGCTCTCTGAATGGCGTCTGATGCTTCTAACCAAGGCATTGGCCTCGTATTACCACCAAATGGATCACCACCACCACCACAGAAGCTGTGCCAATACGCAATAGCATATCTGAAATGATCAGCCATTGATTTACCGGCTACTACCTGGTTTTTATCATAATATTTAAACGCCAAAGGGTTTTTTGAAGCTTTACCCTCAAACTTGATTTCTCCGATACCTTTGAAATACTCTCTACTTCCTAGTAATGCCATGTTGTTTTTATTCTATTATATTAATTAAATTATTTTTCCATTTTGAATAGATTTCTTGGATGTTGTTGTTTTGATTGGTCGGAATAAATTGATTGACTGTGGTTAAATTTTTAAAACCATCTGCCAAGACAGGGATTAAGCCTGCACCATATGCGCTACCGATAGCTGCTCCGACAGATCCTGTTGTTTCGATGACATCAATACTTATATTTCCAGCATCGGCTAATGATTGGGCGAAAACTTTTGATTGAAATAAATTATCATTTCCTACTTTCATGTAGTTTAAAGTTATGCCCAAACTTCGTAAAATCTCTAGACCGTATACAAAAGAAAAAGCAATACCTTCTAGACCCGCTCTAACTATGTGCGTTTTGTTATGCCTGTTAAAATCAATACCTTGTATAGAACTATTAATTAACTTGTTGGAAAACATACGTTCTGCACCATTACCAAAAGGATAAAAATTTAAACCATCTGCGCCTAGAGCAACCGATTGTGCTATTTGTTCACACTCAAAATAGGTTTTGTCTGCAAAAAAATTGCTCTTTATCCAATTGTACAAGATACCTGTTCCGTTAATGCATAAAAGGGTGCCCAAATGAGGATCAAGATGAGTATGATTGACGTGAGCAAAGGTATTAACACGGGATTGAGCATCGTAATTGACTTTATCGCTTACCGCATATATTACACCTGATGTACCACCTGTACCTGCGGCTTGGCCTTTTTCTAAAATTCCAAGTGCTAGTGCATTATTAGGTTGATCACCTGCACGGTAAGATATCGGGGTACCCAATTGGATACCTGTCAATCTTTCAAATTCTGAATTGGTAAAGCTCAGTGGAGCAAAGCTTTCTCCGAGTATAGGAAATTTATTTTCATCTATGTCTAGAACTTCTAAAACTTTAGGTGACAAAGTGCCGTTTTTAAAATCATAGAAAATACCCTCTGACATACCAGAATAGGTAGAGGTATATTCATTGCTCATTTTAAAAGCAATAAAATCTCCAGGCAACATTACTTTATGGATTCTATCGAAATTATGTTTTTCATGCAATTTGACCCAAAACAACTTTGCTGCTGTGAAGTTACCTAAATTGTTTAATAAATTATTTCTTACAATGTTTTCACCGATGGCATCCGTCATAATTGCACCTGATTGCACTGCCCTACTGTCACACCAGATTATCGACGGGCGAATCGGATTCCCATCCTTATCTACTATTACAAGGCCGTGCATCTGATAGGAAATGCCTATTGACTTTACCTTGTTGGGGTTGGTATTGGTAGAAGACAATATATTCTGAATAGCTTTTACTATATAATCCCACCACAACTGAGGGTTTTGCTCAGCCCATCCAGATTGCGAACTATCAATTTGCATTTCATTTTCTGGATATTTAGATGAACCTATAACTTTTAGTGAATCAACTTCAACCAATGAAACTTTTACTGACGAACTTCCTAAATCTATACCTAATGCTATCATAATACTAAATCAATTCAATAAAATATCCTTCTTCTTTATATTTGTTATATTTTTCTTGGTCAAATGCAAATAAAGCCGGAGCCCTGTAAGGCACAGTGCTATCAACTTCATTGAGATTTGTCAAAATACCCGTAGCTAAAATTTTCCTTCTGAAGTTTCTTGTATCAAGCTTAATACCTGATATTTCCTCATACAGTCTTTGTATATTCGTAAGTGTAAATTTTTTGGGTAATAATTCGAAGCCAATCGGATGTATTTTTATGTCTTGCCTTATACGTTCAAGCGATTTTTGCACAATCAAATTATGATCAAAAATTAGTGTGGGGATTTGGTCTATATCGAACCAAGCCACATTGCTAGCGCCTTCTCCAATTTTTAGTTCAAACTTTCTTGGACTAATTAATGCATAATATGCTATAGTGACAACTCTGCGATAATCTACCCTATTCAGATCTCCAAAAGCACCTAATTGTTCTACGTATACGTCGTTTAATCCAGTTAATCTTTTTAATACTTCTATTGGCATTGTATTTAAATCCATATCCTTGGCCAAATAATCACCAGGCAAGGCCCACTGTGATATCATTGGTCCTCTGCCATGTTGTATTAATAATAACTTTAATTTAGAGTCCTCAAATCCAAAAATAGAACAATCTACAGAGATATTAGATATTATATAATCTGCAGGATTGGGCTGTGCTAAGGTAATGGCATAGTTGTCGATATCAATTTCTGTTTGTGGATCCAACGCTATATTTGAAAAATTAAAAAATACTGTGCAAAGTTAATTAATATTGTCAATACTACAATATTAATTTTAAGATTTTCATAGTGTTAATTGAAATTTGATTTTCTAAGATGACAAAGTTGGTGCTTAATTTATTAATATCATTATTTTTAGATTAAAATTTTTATTATAAAACTTATTATTCGCTTCCAGCTATCAATGCATACTCCAATCCTCTTAGTTCAGCCAAACCCTTTAGTCTGCCTATTGCCGAATATCCAGGGTAGCTTTTCTTATTAAAATCATCTAAAATTTTTGCACCATGGTCAGGCCGCATCGGTATTCGCCTGCTTTGCTCTTTCGATAACTTCAAAACTGAATTTATAATTTGGTAAAAATTAGCATCGCCTTCTAAGTGATTAGCTTCAAAAAAGTCACCGTTTTCAAGTCTTTTGGTATTCCTAAGGTGCAAAAAATTAATTCTATGAGCAAATTCATTTACCATCGCAATAAGATCATTGTCCTTTCTTGCACCAAATGACCCAGTGCAAAAGCATAATCCATTACTTTTGAAATTTGCCCCTTCGAAGATATCTCGACAATCTTCAGAAGTACAAACAATTCGATTTAAACCAAAAACACTAAAAGGTGGATCATCAGGATGTATTGCTAATTTTATATGTAAGTCATCAGCTACAGGGCATATCTTATTTAAAAAATATAGGAGATTTTCCTTCATCGCTTTTTTAGTAACTGTTCCGTATTCCTTTACTTTTTCTTTTATGTAATTGAGTGTAAAGTCTTCAGTTGAACCAGGTAATGCGAGCAGAAGATTACTTTTCAGCTGCTCTATATATTCAACAGAAAGATCATTATAATAATCGGTAACAATTTTAAGTTCCTCTGACTGATAATCAAAGTGTGCATTTTGACGCTCAAGAATAAAGAGGTCAAAAGCTTGGTAGTCCAATTTTTTAAAATACAAAATCTCAGAGCCATCTTCCCGCTTAAAAGAAACATCCGTCCTTAACCAATCTAATAATGGCATAAAATTGTATGTAATGGTATAAATACCTGCCTTACTCAAGTTTTTTAATGATTCAATATAGTTTTCAATCAAAACATCTCGATCATCATACCCCAACTTAATATGATCATGTACAGGCAAACTTTCTACTACCTCCCAAGTCATTCCATGGCTTTCTATATCTTTTTTATAATTGATAATAGCTTCATAAGGCCATATTTCACCCGGTTTAAAAGTATGAAGGGCGCTAACTACACCTTCACAGCCTGCTTGTCTGATGTCCGAAAGGCTTACACTATCATTGTAGCCAAACCAACGCATACATTGTATCATCCTATTCATAAGCAAATTTTTATCTTCATTAATACTGGTTCTTCTTTAAAAGCCAATAGAATTGCCACCATCGACTTTTAATATCACACCATTTATAAATTTAGCGGCATCTGATATAAGAAAAGAAATGGCATTAGCAATGTCAATGGGTTCTCCCAATATTCCCATGGGTGTTCTAGATAAAACTTTATTTTTCCTGTCGGGATCGCTATCTAAAGCTTTTGCAGACATGGGAGTTTTGATAAAACCAGGAGCAACTGCATTGACTCTTATCCCCTTCGGTCCTAGCTCAACTGCAAGTGCTCTTGTCATACCTTCTATGGCCGTCTTAGATGCTGTGTAAGCGATTACATAAGGTATACCATATTGAGCAGCCATTGAGCTTATATTTACAACTGTACCCCTGCTTTCTTGATTTTCCATATACCTTACGACTTCGCGTGTCAAAGTAAAAACACTGGTGGTATTAACCTTCATGATATTCTCAAAATCTTCATTAGTAACATCCAAAAATGGCTTTTTTGAATTAATACCAGCATTATTTACTAAGGCATCAATTTGACCGTATTTCTGAATTATGCCAGCAACAAAAGGAGCAATTTCTGTTTCATTAACCATATCAAGAGCAAAATACGCACATCCTTCTCCTATTAATGACGCTGCTTGCTGAAGTTTTTCAAAATCACGGCCTGTAATAATGACTTTATTACCTTGTCTATGCAATAATTGTGCTGTGGCAAGTCCTAAACCTGATGAGCCCCCTGTTATAATAATTACTTTATTCACAATTTTATTTTTTACTTTATTAACTACAAATTATTTATCATATGGATCGATAGTGATAATATGCCCATAAGAATCATATTTAATTTCTACCATTTTTACGGATCTGAGGTGTGTTATTCCTTCTGACAAGCTGGAGTCATGATAAAAAAGATACCATTTTCCTTCAAATTCGCAAATGGAGTGATGTGAGGTCCATCCAACTACTGGGTTTAAAATTTTACCACTGTAGGTAAAAGGTCCATAGGGATTATCGCCCATTGCATAACAAATAAAATGTGTATCACCCGTACTGTAAGAAAAGTAATACTTATCATTGTATTTGTGCATCCAAGCAGCTTCAAAAAATCTTCTCTCGTTATCTCCATTAAGCAATGGTTGTCCATTTTCATCTAAGATCATCAAATCTATAGCTTCTTCTGTAAAATCAAGTAAGTCATCTCTTAGTTTAGCAACCTTTGGGCATAATGCGGGTTCATAATCAGCGGGCAAATGGGCTGTAGGACTTTCAGGATCTAATGCATTAAATCTACCGTCTCTCCAACGCTGCAATTGCCCACCCCAAATTCCTCCAAAATACATAAAATAAGTCCCATCATCATCCTTAAATACTGCGGGATCTATAGAGAAACTCCCATTTATTGGCTCAGGTTCAGCAATAAATGGTCCTTCAGGCGCATTACTTACTGCAACCCCTATTCTAAAAACCCCATCATAATCTTTAGCTGGAAAAAACAAGTAATATTTGCCGTCTTTTTCATTGGCATCAGGAGCCCACATTTGTTTTTCTGCCCATGGTACATCCTTGACATGTAGAGCACATCCGTGGTCCATTACCTCTCCATTGGGCTGATCCATGCTAAGTACATGGTAATCTTCCATCGCAAAATGACTACCGAGGTCATCAAAAGCTTCACCTGCATCTATATCATGAGATGGATATATATAAATTCGCCCATTAAAAACATGAGCTGAAGGATCAGCTGTATAAATATGACTTACCAATGGTGCAGAGACTGCTTTTTCATTGAGGGTTTGGAAATTGATATGATCAATACTTTCTTCAGGCATAATAGTAATTCAATTTTAAAAAAAATTCTTAATTTGATCTTCTTGCAGTTAATTCACGCTCTATTTGTACTTCTTTTGCTTTATTAATTTCATATAAAAACAGTAGTGCCGCTCCGATTAAAAAAGGAATACTTGGAAAAATACTTACGAGTAGTTTTGTACCTTGTATCGCCTCAGCAGTTTGATTTTCGGCATTTGGTATATATTTGAATATGTTTAGTATACTTGCTATTAGCGCACTTCCAATACTTAAGCCTACCTTCAAACCTACCATCATAGCCGAAAAAATTATGGCAGTTGCTCTCCGATTATTTTTCCACTCACTGTAGTCTGCCACATCAGCAATCATAGCCCAAAGTAAAGGAATAGTGATACCATAAAAGAAGCCATGTAAAATTTGTGACATGAACATTAATCCAACAGATTGAGGACTGAAAAAGTAAAAAATAGTAATGAAAAGCGTTGATATAACAAGGGCAATCCCAAACACATCTCGTTTACCGTATTTGTCTGCTAAATTTTTTGATAAGGTGATACCCACAATCATAAAAATGATACCTCCTGCATTAAAAAGTCCAAAACCAGCTGAAACAGGATCTTCACCAAAAAAATTCATTCCAATATTACTTAAGAATTGAGTAACAGGCTGAATGAATGATGCTAAAATATCTTTATCTACATAGTTTTCAAAATAATAAACATAGGAGCCTCCTTTCATTGCTAATGTGATAAATATTAATGTTGTGAGCGTGAGCATTATCACCCATGGCTTATTCTTGCTTAAATCTACCAAATCTTCTTTTAAGGATGACTTTTGTTCTGGTTTTGGTGTTACCCTTTCTTTAGAAGTCAAAAACGTTATGATTAACATGATGGTTCCTATGATGGCCAAAGCTGTCATCACTTTTTCTATTCCAACCGCTTTATCGCCTCCCCCTGCTGCAATAATAATGGGCAACATAAATACTTGTACAAAAAATTGAGCAAACATCACAGCTACAAACCTGTATGCAGACATACTGTTCCTTTCTTTCATATCACCTGTAATCACACCGCTTAATGCTGAATAAGGCAAGTTATTAGCGGAATAAAATAGGAGTAATAATGTGTACGTTACCACAGCATAAATCACTTTACCTTTATAGGAAAAATCTGGAGTGCTAAATGCTAAAAGCGCAATAACTCCTAAAGGTATAGCCGTCCAAAGGATCCAAGGCCTAAATTTACCCCACTTTGACTCTGTCCTATCTGCCAAGGCTCCTATCACAGGATTAAAAGCAAATGCAGCAATCAGACCCACTGTTAGCATAAGAGCCGACGCGTGATTTGCGTCCAATCCATATATATCAGTGTAGAAATATGCCAGATAAGTAATCAATGTTTGAAATACCAAATTGGCTGCTAAATCGCCTAAGGAGTATCCTATTTTCTCTAGTACTGATAATTTTTGACTGACTTGATTCATTTAATTTGGTATTTTAAATATTTACTAAAATTAAGCACCTTTATTAAGTTTTTTTAAGCTAGATACCCTATAATACGCAGGCTTAGGTTTATAATTTCGATCAAATAATAAAGGATAATTTGTGCGACCTCTAATTGGCCATCCGTTTAACCAACTATTACCATCGGCTACACCCCAAAATGTTACTCTATCCACATTATCTTTATATTTTAAAAATAACTCAAACAGCGTGCCATATTGGTTAGCAAGAGCAACTTGTACTGAATCTGGCAATGATTTCGGATATGGATTCATCTCTGGTTTGCTTTCGAAGTTTTGATTTACATCCGCACCTCTTAAGTCCCAAGGATTAGGTAATACTGTTATATCCAATTCTGTAAACATCACTTTTATCCCAAGTGCCGAAAACTCTTTAATACTTTCTTCAATGTCTTTAAAAGGTAATCCTCTTATACTCCAATGACCTTGTATTCCTACGCCATCAATTCTAACACCTGCCTTTTGAATTTTTTTGATAATCTCAATGGCACCAGCCCTCTTTTTAGGTTGCTCAATGTTGTAATCATTATAGTATAATTCGCACTTAGGATCTGCCGCTTGAGCCAATCTAAATGCTTCTACTATATAATCATCACCCAATAAATTATAAAAAATAGACTTGCGCATTGTCCCATCTTCTTCCAGAGCTTCATTTACTACATCCCAGCCATTGATTTTACCTTTATACCTACTTGTGATGGTACTTATATGCTCTTTCATAAACATTTTTAGTGAATCAGGACTTTTTATTCTTCTTACAAAGGGTGACAATTGACTATGCCAAATGAGGGTGTGACCTACTAAAAACATCTTATTTTTGGCACTTAGATCAACAATTTTATCTGATAAGTCAAAATTATATCTATTCCATTCAGGATGTATTACTTCGCACTTCATGATGTTTTCGGGAGTTATTGTATTAAACTCTCGGGGTATAAGTGGTAAGGCCAAAGAATCTCTTCCCAAAATTTGTCCAGCATTTAAAGCTGCTCCAATTTTAAAATCCCCTTTGTATAAATCTTTTAAATATGTTCCTCCATAACTTTGAAGGTTGTCCGTTTTGCTTTTACATGAAGATATCGATAAAGCAATAAAAAAGATAACGAAGTAACTACTATTTGTCATTTTATAATTTATATATTTTACCATTTTCGTCTTATACCTCGAGAAAAAGGGAAGTTTAAGCTTTTGAAATATTGATAACTTTTTTCGGGTACTTTCATGTTTTTTTTGAATATGTTAAAAAATAAATTAAAAATCGATATCATTATTTTCCAATATAAATCTATACTATTAATGCAAAATTACAAATTTAAATGATTTAAGGAAATATTTGCAACAGATTACATAATTATATAAGATTTTTAATAGTAATTGTTTTAGTCCTATGTCAAAGTTACTTTATTTAATTCCTATTTAATTTAAAATCAAATCCAATAAAAGTACTTAATAAAATACTTATATAATAATTAATGCGTAATTATATTCTTAAGAATCATTCTAGAGAAAAATTGCTTACAATTTTTATAGTAGAAAGAATAAAGGAAAAAAATTATAAAAAATAATTACAATAGATTGCAATGATTCAAATAAATTATTATGTTTGCATCAGTTTAATTACTAAAATGAAAGTTTACTAACATTATACAATCATTTTAAAATAAATACTCGAATCGATTTAATTGCCTACATAATAAGATATTTTTTTTAAAAAAATTAAATATCATATTATAACTGATTATGCTTTTACCGAAAAAGATTGTCAGTGTTTATTGAAAAATTGTACTTTTTTCACATGGTAATTTTGAATTTTGAGTTTTTTAAAGACTAAACAATTTTATTAGACAGATAAAAAAAGATAAACAAATAATATGATTTTTATAGTGTGTAAATCAGAATTCTTCTATATATCATTTAAACGCAATTCAATAATTTTGATATTATTCTTGATTATTGTATTTAATGCAATAGGTCAAGGTAAAATAACAGCTACAAAATTTGATTCCAAAATTGATGTCAATATCAACAATAACCTATTTACGAGCTATATTTTCTCTGAAGATGAAAAATACCCATTCTTTTTCCCAGTAAATGGGCCTTCCAATGGTAGTGTTACGTCAATGCGTAATGGTAATTATCCGCACCATAGTTCATTATTTTTTGCTTGCGATTTTGTAAATGGCGGCAATTATTGGCAAGATATTTTGGAGAGAGGGCAAATTATTTCATTGCGGGCTGATATTTTACCCTCTGATACCACGAAAGTTATTATTGAAAATGAGTGTATCTGGCGAAGACCAAATGCAATTTCTCCTATTAAGGATTTACGTAAAATTACAATTACGGCCCCTTCCAAAGAGCTTTTTCAAATAGATTTTGAAATTACATTGGAAATGCTCACAGACGTAACAATTAAGAAAACTAATCATTCACTTTTTAGTGGTCGCATGGATGCTGACCTAGCTGTTACAAATGGTGGCACCATGATTAATTCAAATGGCGAAAAAGGTGAAAAAGGTACTTTTGGCAAAAAATCACCTTGGATTGATTTCTATGGCAAACGAGGCGATAAAATTGAAGGTATGGCAATAATGCAACATCCCTCAAATAATTGGTACCCATCGCCATGGTTTACTCGAGATTATGGTTTCTTTTCACCAACACCTATGTATTGGCCAGAGAATGATAAAGAAACTACTCTTAAAAATGGAGAAGTTATAAATCTTAAATATAGGGTCCTTGTTCACTCAGGAGACGTAATACAGGCAAAAATTGCGGAACAATTTGAAATTTACAAATCAAAATAAAACTGTAATTACATGCAAAGAGAAAATTTCAAATATATTACCTTAATTATTTCGCTTTTTTATCTAATTTTCTTTAATATAGGTTGTACAGGGAAAAAGTTTGATAATAGAAATGAGCTTGAAAAACTAACTATAAAATGGCGATTAATAAAAAATCCAAAGAGCGAAACAGAGACCAACAAAGCAGCTTTTACTTTTATTAATAATGGAGTAGAAACCATTAAAACAGGGAACTGGTCCTTGTATTTCAACCAAAGTTTTTTAAAACCCAAGCAACCAGATGATTTGGCTAAGGGGAAAATTGAACATTTGAATGGCGATTTATACCGCTATATACCTGATAGTACTTTTACCCTTGGTCAAGGTGACTCGCTTTTTTTTGAGTACGAAGCTGCTGGTATTCTATTCAATGAAAAATATGCTCCACAAGGTGCTTATATTGTTTATAATAATACAGAAATCATCACCAAAGATTTATATATTGCTCCAATAACAAATTATTCAGATATTTTCCCCGACTCTGCATTTGTTGCCACTATACCTACTGCAGCTAATCAATACCTAATAAATCAAAATATTCCTGTACTTTCTCCTGACAAGATTGGCAAAATTATACCTAGTCCTTATTCAATAAAATCAGGAAAAGGCGATGTTACTTTAGATAAATCCACGACCATTTATTATAGTAATATTCTTAAGAATGAGGCTAATTATTTGGTGTTATTAATGGAAAAATATTTGGGTACAAAATTGAAGATAAAAGAAGGAAATGGAACAGAAGCAAATTCTATTACACTAAAAACAGCTCCATTAACGGTTAATGGCATTTCTGAAGAAGCATATTCACTGACTGTGCTTGAGGGGAAAGGCATAGGAATTACTGGAAATGATGCTGCGGGTGTTTTTTATGGTATTCAAAGCTTTTCAGCTCTCTTTCAAACACAAAATCAAGGTCAAATTAAAATCGGAAATGTTGAAATTTTGGATGCTCCCAGATTTAGTTTTCGGAGTTTTTTACTTGATGTAGCTCGAAATTTTACCAAGAAAGAGGATGTACTAAGGCTTATTGACCTTTTGGCTATGTATAAGATTAACAAACTTAATCTGCATCTTTCTGATGACGAAGGTTGGCGTTTAGAAATTAATAATCTGCCAGAATTGACACAGATAGGCAGTAAACGGGGGCATACCAATGATTCTAAAAACTGGCTTACGCCATCATACGGCTCTGGCCCTTACCCCGATTCTGAAAATAATTATGGTAAAGGGTTTTACACACGAGAAGAATTTAAAGAGATAATAAAATATGCTGACCAAAGGCATATCCAAATTATACCTGAAATTTCAATGCCCGGTCATGCCCGTGCTGCTATTAGAGCTATGGAAGCACGATATGATTATTACTTGGCTAAGGGCGAAACGGAGAAAGCAAAAGAATTTCGATTGATAGACCCTAAGGACAAATCGGTTTACTTATCAGCACAAATGTATAAGGATAATATTGTCTGCGTAGCACTTCCCTCGGTGTATCACTTCTACGAAACAGTGGTGAAAGATGTTGTAGCCATGTATCAGGAGGCTGGTTTGAAATTGACCACTTTCAATACTGGAGGTGACGAAGTACCCAACGGGGCTTGGGCAAAATCACCCCTTTGCATTGAGTTGATGAAAACGCTACCTGAAATTAAAGATGCCCGCCAGTTACAAGGATATTTTCTTGAAAAAGCTATGGCTATTTTTGAAAAATATAGTCTAGAAGTAGTTGGTTGGGAAGAAATCGTATTGAATAAAGACAGTCAAAATAATATTCAAGTTAACCCAAAATTTAAAGATAAAAAGGTATTACCATTGGTTTGGGACAATACAGGGAAAAATATTGACCTAGGTTATCGAATTGCCAATGCTGGTTACAAGGTGATATTGTGCAATGCAACCAATCTATATTTCGACCTTTCCTACAACTCTGACCCCACAGAACCTGGTTTGGTATGGGCAGGCTATCAAGATGCGATTGACCCTTATGTAATGACCCCTCTTGATGTCTTTAAGTCAATTAATTTTGATAAATACAGCCGACTGACTGAAAAAGAAGTAATTTTTGGACGTAAATCTCAAAAAATTGATGCCAATATGGTAAGACAAAACTTGAAGGTTGAAGCACAAAAAAACATTGTAGGGATGCAAGCCCAGTTATGGTCTGAAACTATTAAAGGTTCGAAAATGCTTGAATATTACCTTGCTCCTAAATTGTTTGCTTTTGCGGAGAAAGCGTGGTCTAATGCACCTGTTTGGGAAAGTGAAAATAATATTTCTAAACGTGTAAAAGCAATATGGACGGGTTGGGCCGATATATCCAATCAAATTGGACAGCGTGAATTACCGCGTTTAGATTTTTTATTTGGTGGTTATAATTACCGTATAGCCCCACCCGGTGCAGTCATAGAAAATGGTTTACTTAAAGCAAATGTAGCTTTTCCTGATTTGATTATCCGTTATACTGAAGATGGTTCTGAACCAGACATTAATTCTAAGGAATATACAACCCCTGTAAAAGTTAATGGTCTTATAAAAGTTAGGGTTTTCAATAAATTTGGAAGAGCTAGTAAAACAGTCATTGTTAAATAAGATAAAATATGAAACGTAGAAAATTTATTGAACAAACACTCACAGGAGTAGCAGCGACAATTGCTTTGCCAACCATTGTACCCTACTCAGTATTTGGAAAAAATGCACCTTCGAATAAAATCAATATCGGACAAATTGGTTGTGGAAGAATAGCCCGTGATCACGATCTGGCAGAAACCTTAAAACATGATATGGCACGAATAGTAGCTGCCTGCGATGTTGACCGCAATAGAATGGAAGATGGTAAAAGACTTATTGATGGCTTTTATGCCAAACAAACGGGTAATGATAGATACATGGACACAAAGATGTATGATGATTATCGAGAAATGTTATTGAATAAGGATATCGATGCAGTAATGATTAGTACCCCTGATCATTGGCATTCTCAGCCGGCAATAGAAGCTGCGCTTGCAGGAAAACATATATATCTGCAAAAGCCAACTTCTTTGACTATATCAGAAGGAAGACAACTTGTACAAATTGTAAATAAAACGGGTATAGTCTTTCAGGTGGGTACGCAGCAGCGTTCTTCGCCTCAATTCAGAATTGCAGCTGAACTAGTCAGAAATGGAAGAATTGGTAAATTACACACGGTAAAAATTGGTTTACCAGGCGATCCTTCAGGTCCTGTGGCGCCCGCTATGCCTGTGCCAAAAGGACTTAATTATGATATGTGGGTAGGATCAGTGCCTCTCACTCCTTATACTGAAATCGGTGTACATCCTCAAAAAGGATACGACAGACCAGGTTGGTTGAGGTGCGAGCAGTATGGATCTGGCATGATTACAGGCTGGGGGCAACATCATTACGACTCTGCTGCTTGGGGTATGAATACTGAACTTACCGGACCTATTTCTGTAGAATCCGTAGCTCAATTTCCAAAATCAGGTCTGTGGAATGTTCATGGAGATTTTATGGTTAAAGCTGAATATGCCAATGGAATTACCATGTACACCAGTGGAGGTTATACAAATGGCATCAGATATGAGGGGACAGAAGGGTGGATATTTGTTTCCCGTGGCAACTATGTAGCTTCATCTTCAGATCCTGTTTCTGCAGCAAAAAGTGCTAAAGCTTTGGATGCTAGCGATCCTAAGATATTAAGTTCTGAGATAAAAGACACCGAAATTAAACTTCAAGTTAGTCGCGAACACCATCTAAACTGGTTGGAAGGTATAATGAATAAGACTCCAGTTTTAGCTCCCGTAGAGAATGGTCATCGTGCATGTTCTATTTGTCTAATAAGTCATATTGCTATGAAAATTCCTGGCAAATTGAATTGGGATCCTAAATCTGAAAGGTTTACAAATAATGAAAAAGCCAATAAGATGCTTAAAAGAACCCAAAGAGCTCCTTATGGTACTGACAAAATAGTAGAGAAAATAAAATAAATATAAGATTAAGATTAATGTGAATTAAGTGTTAAATTTTAAAAATGTAAAACAATGAAAAATAGGTTAATTTTTATTTTGGGAATGCTATTCTGCTTGCAGGCTTCTTTCTTAGCTGCTCAGTCCAGAACCATTTCGGGCAAAGTTACTGACAAAGATGGTAATGGGCTTACTGGTGTAAGTGTTACTTTAAAAGGAACATCAACTGGTGATGTTTCAGATCTTGATGGTAAATTTCAAACAAATATTTCTGGCACTTCTAACATTCTTGTCTTTAGCTTTGTCGGCTATAAAACTCAGGAGATCCAAGTTGGAAATCAAACAACATTGGATGTTAGCTTAGTGGAAGATTCTGAGTTATTAGAAGAGGTAGTTGTAATCGGATATGGAACGATCAAAAGAAGTGATGTGACAGGAGCTGTTGCACAACTGAAGGCGACAAAACTGGAAAATGAAAACCCGAAATCCGTTCAAGACTTATTACGAGGTAACACACCTGGTCTGGATGTTACAAATAATGCATCCCCACGCGGAGGCGGTAATATTTTGATAAGGGGTCGAGCATCACTTACTGCAGGAACTGCACCATTATTAGTAGTAGATGGAGTTATTTATCCGGGTGCCTTGACTGATATTAATCCAAATGATATTGCAACTATCGATGTGCTCAAAGATGCTAGTTCTGCCGCAGTATTTGGTGCGCGCTCTGCAAATGGTGTTATTATTATTTCTACAAAAAGAGGAAAATCTGGTAAGCCTCAGATTACATTTAATTCAAATATGGCCATCAATCAAGTAGGCAAATTTAACCATATTTTAAGTTCTGATGATTTTCTCAAGTGGAGAGGTGATGTAGTTTGGAGTATGAATGGCCATGACCCAGCAAAAAGATATACTTTTTATGACCCAAAAACGTTACCTTCCAATATTCCAATTGAACAGTGGCTAGGTAGTGATAAAGGAGATCCTACTGATGTCTGGCTAAACAGGATTAAACTTACTGCTGTTGAAATTACCAATTTTAAGAACGGAAGAACAACTGACTGGGAAAATCTATTGATCAATAATAATGCATTCCAACAAGATCACACCATAGCTATTTCAGGAAGTAATGAACATACTAATTATTATATGTCATTAGGTTATTTGGACAATAATGGCCTTTCTGTAGATGATTTTTATAGAACATTCAGAGCTAGAGTAAATCTCGACAATAAAATAAACAAACACCTTACTGTGGGTATAAATATGCAATATGCAAATAATGACGAGAGCAGTATTCCGATAGATTTAGGTAATGCGATAAGGTCTACACCATTTGGGCAGTTATACCAAGACGATGGTGTGACACTTAGACAAAGTCCTAATGATGACGTAGGAAATAATACCAATCCATTTTTAGATCAAAAGTTTAATTCACGCGATAGAAAAGTAAATAATTTATTTAGTTCACTTTTTGTAAAAGGAGACATAGCCCATGGCTTTTCTTATCAGGTTAATTTTACTCCAAGATTTGAATTCGTAAATTATTTGGATCACGTGTCTGCGTTAAAACCAGGAGTTACCTCTAGAAATGGTATTGCAAGAAGAGAAAACAGAACCTCCTATCAGTGGCAATTGGACAACATCCTCAGATGGAATAAATCCTTTGGAAAACATAATTTTGATGCAACATTTTTAGCAAATGCAGAGAAATCACAATCGTGGCAAAATGTGATCAATGCAGAAAACTTTTCTCCTAGCGACAATCTAACCTTTCACAACATTGCTGCAGCTACGCTTTTTCCGTCCATTACAAGTAATGATGTCTACTTTACTGGAGATGCTTTGATGGGAAGAATTAATTATAATTTTAGTAATCGATATTTTTTAACAGCAACTTTACGAAGAGATGGTTATTCGGGGTTTGGCTCAATTACTAAACGCGCAACTTTCCCATCAGTGGCATTAGGTTGGCAATTTACGGATGAGTCTTTTTGGGGGGATTTGAACAAATTTATGGATTATGGAAAATTAAGACTTTCCTATGGAGTCAACGGAAATCGGGGTATCGGTCCTTTTGATGCACTTGCAGCACTTTCTACAGGAGTTTATAGTTTTACTACTCCAAGCGGGCAAACATATAACTCAGGTACAGTAAGGACCAATAACATGGCAAATACCAATCTAAGATGGGAAAAAAATGAATCTTACAATTTTGGATTAGATTTTGGTATCTTGGGTAGTAGAATAAATGGATCTATAGATTATTATATAAGAAATACGAATGATTTACTTTTAAGACGCTCTCTTCCTGACATCACAGGTTTTCAAAGTGTACTTACAAACCTTGGCTCGGTGGGTAATAATGGACTCGAAGTAGCCATTAATACAGAAAATCTACGAACTAAAAATTTTATATGGAGATCAAATTATAGTTTCTGGACAAATAATAATAAAATACTTAAGTTATACGGACCAGTACCAGTAACCGATGCAAATGGCAACGTGTCTATGGTAGAACAAGACGATAGGGCTAATGGTTGGTTTATTGGGAGACCTATAAATCAAATTTGGGATTACAAAGTATTAGGGGTCTGGCAGGAAAATGAAAGAGAAACGGCTAAAAAGTATGGTTTTACTCCAGGGGATTTTAAACTGGAAGATTTAAATGGCGATGGTAAATATACATTGGATGACAGACAATTCTTAGGTCATCAAAATCCTTTATTATCTTTTAATGTCAGGCAGGAGTTTACATTTTTCAAAAATATTGATTTTTCATTTGCGTTTTATGGACGAATTGGACAAAACACTGTATATAATGAAGCTAAAAATGTAGACTTGTTTTATGACCGTTCTCAGTTTTACGAAAGACCTTATTGGACACCTGAAAATCCAATCAACGACTATGCGAAAATGATGTCAGCAGCCGGTGGATCTGTAGCATTTAATGTATGGAGAAAGTCTTCTTTTGTTAGGCTTAATAACATTAGTTTGGCTTACACACTCCCAAAAACAACTATACGAAATGTTGAAGCTTTTAAAGTATATTTGAATGCACAAAATTTAGCAGTATTTACACCATGGGATTATTTTGACCCAGAATCTCGGGAAAATTCGGATACTAATAACGCGTTTTACCAAAATTTAATGCCGCGAACTTATACTCTTGGTTTGAATCTTACTTTCTAAAAATTATCAATCATGAAAAATATAACAGTATTAAAAAAGATTTCATTAGTTGCAACGATAGTTATTTTATTTAGCACAAGTTGTAGCAAGGATTGGCTTGAACCAAAGCCATTATCACTTTTTACACCAGAAAATATTTTTGTCAATGAAGCTGGCTTTAGATCTGCTTTAGCCTCATGTGCTGCAAACCTCCGAGGTGAGTGGTATGGTGATGGTTCTCCTATTATTACAGAATTGATATTTTCCGAGATGGCTGTCGAAGGTACCACCGATAAATTTGGTCCTGCAGTAGATTTAAATGTACTAATTACACCAGATGCAAATTTAAATAGTCCAGACTTTAACAGGATTGGTTGGTATTGGGAAAACAATTGGTTGGGTATTCGATTGGCTAATACAATAGTAGATAGATTAGCTGCTAATACCACTATCAAGGAAGATATAAAAAACCAATTGTTAGGCAAAGCTTATTTTTACAGGTCGTACCATTATTACCGGTTGTTAAACCAATTTGGAGATGTACCAACTACTTTTAAAGAAATTTCAGAACCTAAATTGGATTTTCAAACCGTAAAAAGAGATGTTATATTAGCAAAAATTAAACAAGATTTAGATTTTGCTTTTAAAAATGTACCCTTCGTAGGAGATAAAGGCGATGTAAATAAAGGGGCTATTGGCCATTTACTTACCAAAGTCAACCTAGCACTTGGACTTTATGACGAAGCAATAGATATTTCTACTCAAGTAATAAATAGTGGTACTTATAAGTTGGTCACCAATAGATTTGGAATAGATGCGGGTAATGCCATAAAAAATGTGATATGGGACTTACATCGCCCTGCTAATAAGTTTTCTTCTGCTAATACAGAAGTTTTGTTCTCTGTGATTGATCGATTTGGGCTGACGAGTGCTACTACTACAGGTACAACCTCCATGCGTCAAGCAGTGCCATTTACTACAAATGCACAAATTTTAACACCTGATGGAAGATCGGGCATGGTACCAGGAGCAGTAGAGTTTGATATGGCAACCAAATTTGGTCGTGGTATTGGGCGATGTCGGGCTACTAATTATTCTCAGTTTGATGTTTGGGACGATGAAAACGATCTTAGGCATGATACCAAATCAGGAAACTGGGCTCGTATGGAAGATTTAGTGTATAATAACACCGCTCTAAGAACAACTTCACCATTTTATGGTAAACCGCTACAATTAAGGGATGCAAATGGAAAACTTTTGATTTCTAATGGTGATACGATCCGAAACTGGTATCAATGGCCACATTATAAGCTGTACGTTGAAGACCAAATTCGTTTGCCTTTCCAAGGAGGAAATTCTGATTGGTATGTTTTTCGTCTAGCAGAGACATATCTTTTAAGAGCGGAAGCACACTGGTTTAAGGGGAACAATGCACTAGCTATAGCCGACTTAAATGCTGTGCGTACTAGAGCAAAATGTGCTCCATACCCTACCAGTCAAACGATAGATATAGGTACCATTTTAGATGAAAGAGGTAGAGAATTATACTATGAAGAACCACGTAAAACTGAACTTACCCGTATAGCGTTCCAAATGGCTAAAGGAACTAAAAGTTATAAAGGCAAAACGTATAGTTTACAAAACTTTACTACGGCCAATTTCTTTTATGATCGAATAATCGAAAAAAATAATTTTTATAATAAGGTGAAAAATATAAGAAACGATAGTTATACTATGAGTCCTTACCATGTTTTGTGGCCAATACCTAGAAATGCTATATTAGCAAATAGTTTGGGTTTTATAAACCAAAACTTGGGATATGCTGGAAGTGAAACCAATAAACCAGCATTGGATAAGATACCAGAATAATAGATTAGAGGTCAGGTCTTCAAAAAGTTTAATTTTAAAATTTTAAAAACGATTAGGTAAATTATAGGTTTTATCTAATCGTTTTTTTATAACCTGAAAATCTAAAATGGGTTCCGTAGTGAAGGTCAAAAGTACAATAAAATCAGCACTTTTTGCGACAAATCATAGCCACCGCTATGGTGCGAAGCAAAAAGTGAGTGTAACGCCTGATTTTGAAGTAATTTTGAGTTGTAATAGGAAATCCATTTTAGATTTTCAGGCATAAAATTGTTTTCAGAAGATTGTAGTATATAAAAGTAAAATATCGCTGATGGACAATTCTTTCTCTATCGGGTAAACTTTAAGAAAATGGTAAAACCGAAAGTTATTTTAATCCTAATATATTTAATTATCATCATTTTTTGTTCAGGCTGTGATAATAAGAGCAGTTCTGCATTGCTCAAATCGTCCAATGATTCTTTTGAAAAAAATCTCCCTGTATTTGATTTAGAAATTTTTTTTCAAAATGAACCACTTGACTCCATTCTAATTGAATACGATATTGTCCTAAAAAAGAAAAACAAAAGGTATGAAGGGTTATATACGCAAGATCTTTTCGGAAAAATAATTCAAAGGTACAGCATTGATACTTCCAATAAAGAAGTATTATTTATTTGCAAAGATGGGTATAATGTGAGTGTACCGCTAATTCAATTATTAAACGAAAAAGGATTTGTGGCTTGTAAAGATATTGACAGTAAAGGTAAATGGGATGAAGAAAATTTTGATAAATTTTCTCCATATTATCTGGTCTGGGATATAGAAAAAAATGACACTAACCATAGCTTTCCTTACGGCGTTACACATATAAAAATAATAAATAAAGCAAAAGAGTTTGCGGATGCCTACCCTTTAAACGCATCTAAAAAAGTAGATAAAGGTTTTCAACTTTTCATGAAACATTGTATTAAATGTCATAAATTAAATAAAGTGGGAGGCACAATTGGACCTGAATTAAATACACCCAAAAGTATTATGGAATACTGGAAAACCGAAGATGTTAAAGCTTTTATTAAAAACCCAAACAATTACAGAAACAATAGTAAAATGCCTGCGATGACACAGATATCTGACGATGATGTGAATTTGATTGTCAAATATCTGACCCACATGGTACAGTATAAAAAAACCTAATGAATAGTTGACACTGTTTTGTATCTATCCACAGATTTTAGAATATTATTTTCTGCTCAGTCCGAATATAAAAGTCATTAAGAATAATGGCTTATACTTTTGTAGGTACAAAATTACCAATTTCAGAAAATGACTAACTAATAACAAAGGAACAATTATAGGTTACTTACAATAATTTTCCACTTTTTAAAGAAGAATCTCTTATGATCAATTCTGAATTTATAATGATGGTATTCATTTGTTTTAAATCAGTATTGCCGTTGATGTGATTTAGTAAATTTGTAGCGGCCACTTCACCCATCAACATACCAGGGTAGTTAATAGTAGAAAGAGAAGGCTCAACAATTTTACTTATCGAATCATTGTTAAAACCAACCAAGGCTATATCTTCAGGGATTCTTATACCATGTTGTTTCAATTCCTTCATACAAATAGCTGCTGTAAAATCATTCGTTATAAATGCTCCATCAGGAAGTGGCTTCATTTTTAATATTTGTTGGGCAACTTCATAACCAGATTGCTCACTTAAATCTTTGATCAAAAAAAAGTCCTTAGGCACTTCTAACCCAGCCTCAGCCAATGCTTCTTTGTAGCCTTTGAATCTATTGTTGTAAACATTCCTTTTTAAATTACCAGTCACAATCACAATTCGCTTACAACCTTGATCAATAAGGTGCTTTGTAGCTTGATATCCAGCTCTATAATTATCAATAATGACTTTAGTAGTCTCCAAGCCTTCTTCTACCCTATCAAAAAATATGATAGGTATTCCCTTTTCGTAAAAAGGTTGAAAATGATCTAAATTTTCAGTTTCAAAGGATAAAGATGCAATCAATCCATCAACTCTTTTGTGAAATAAATTGGTGGCGTTCGCAATTTCTTTTTCCTTAGATTCAGAGGAGTGAGCTATTATTAAGTCATACCCTGATTCTGTGGTAATCTTTTCAATACCTGTCAAAACTGAAGTTGTAAAATTACTTTTCAAATCATGAATGATGACACCTATTGTGTTTGATTTTTGCTTTCTGAGATTACTGGCAAAGTTGTTTTGTCTATATCCGAGTTCTTTAGCAACATCTTTTATTCTCTTTTTGGTTTTAACATTAATTACAGGGCTATCATTCAAAGCTCGACTTATTGTCGCACTAGAAAGATTGAGTTTATTTGCAATGTCATAAATTGTTATATCTTTCTTTTGTTGCATTTTTTAATCCTATAAAGTGAATTTTAGAATAATCAAATAAATTAGTTTATTGCTTTCATAAAGATTGTGAAAATTGATATTAATCATAATTTATTACTCTATAAAAATATTTCTCAGACTTAAAAATGATTGTTTTACAAATCATAAATACAAAAATACCATTAAATTGCCATTTTTTATTTTTTATCATATGTTTCTTTATAAATTTTAATAACCATATAGGGTTTATCCTTTTTAATCAAGTGATTGTCTTTTAATTAAATGTTAATTTATGCGAATTAGAAAAAAAATTCTGTAACCGATTGCAATTTTTAAAATAGTTTATTACCTTTGTAAATGTCAAACAGAGGAGAATTGTAAATGATTTTAGCAGAAAATGCTGAATTCTAATTTACTATTAAAAGTATAATGTTTTACTTAACTACTTTGATAATGATTTGGAATTTCATTTTTGGAAAGTGGCCTCAGCAGAAAAAGTTTAAAAAGGTACAAATCATATCATTATTAAACATTTTATCCCTGTATCATTTTACAAGAGGTCTCTGTCGTGAAGAATAAGAATAAAATTGCACGTTTTGAATAAATAATATGTTACGAAAATGAAAAATATTACAAAATTAGGTTACGTACTTTTCATCATGTTGATCAACTTAAATGTATCAATAGTCAATGCACAAATGCAAATTAAAATCAATGACAAACTTACCATTTCTGACGGTAAAAAAGATTTGCTTACCTATCAATTTAAGACAGTTTCACCACCTGAGGGTGCCAATCCTGTTTATCAACGGAGTGGTTTTATCCACCCATTGTATGCACCAAATGGACAAGTTTTGACGAGAATTCAACCTCCAGATCACTATCACCACTACGGTATTTGGAATCCTTGGACCCAAACCCTTTTCGAAAGAGATACAGTAGATTTTTGGAATTTAATTAAAAAAGAAGGTACCGTTAGATTTGCAAAATTCACTTCAAGAAAGCAAACAAAAAATCAGGCCTCTTTCACTACTTTACACGAGCATGTAGTTTTTAAAGAAGATGGAAGTCAAAAAATAGCATTAAATGAATGGCAGACGTATAAAGTCTATAAACCCAATGAAAAAGAAAACTACTACATCGTCGATTTTGAATCTAAGATGAAATGTGCATCTACAAGTCCGTTTAAAATACTTGCGTATAGATACGCTGGTTTTGGTTGGAGAGCTACCGAATATTGGGATAAGAACAATTCAGAGATGCTTACTTCTGAAGGAAAAACTAGAGACAACACGGATAATACCAAAGCCAAATGGATTATTGTATATGGATCATTACCAGAAAATGATGAAGGAGGTATAGCCATGTTGTCACATCCATCGAATTTCAATCATCCAGAGCCTCTAAGAATTTGGGATAAAAAACAAAATGGGGGCAGAGGAGATGTGTTTGCTAATTTTGCTCCAACAAAAGATAAAGATTGGGAGTTTGAACCAAAAAAAACATATACCTTAAGATATAGATTAATCGTATTTAATGGTAAAATGAGTAGTGAAAAAGTTAATAATGAATGGCAAAATTTTGCTAAAAATAAATAAGAAATGAAAAATATAATCTTTACAATTGTTTTATTGTCTATCATGAGTTGTAAAACTGAACAACAAGAAAATAAAATCAAACTAGTCACCATTGACCCAGGTCATTTTCATGCTGCGTTGGTCCAAAAGACGATGTACGAAGATGTAGATAGTACGGTCTATGTCTACGGCCCTGAAGGCAACGATATACAATATCATTTGGACCGTATCGAAGGATTTAATAGTCGTGCTGAAGACCCTACTAGATGGAATCAAGAGGTATATAAAGGTACAGATTTTTTTGCTCAAATGCTCAAGGAGAAAAAAGGAAACGTAGTCGTTTTGAGTGGAAATAATCAAAAAAAGACCGAATACATTATGGCTTCTTTACAAAATGGATTAAGTGTCTTAGCCGATAAGCCAATGGTAATAAATTATGCAGGTTTTGAACAATTAATTAAAGCGTTTGAAACTGCAAAAGATAAAAATTTATTGCTTTATGATATCATGACCGAGCGTTTTGAAATCAACACTATGTTGCAAAAAGAATTGTCTCAAATCCCTGAATTATTTGGAACTCTCGAACAAGGTAGCCTAGAGAATCCAGCAATAACCAAAGAGAGTGTTCACCACTTATTCAAATACGTATCGGGTAATGTGTTGGTACGACCTACATGGTTTTTAGATACAAATCAACAAGGTGAAGGTATTGTAGATGTGATGACACATTTGGTAGACTTGGTACAGTGGGAGTGTTTTCCCGAGCAAATCATAGATTACAAAAAAGATATCGAAATACTCAATGCCAAAAGATGGGCAACAAACCTTGTAGCCAACCAATTTAAAGAAATCACCAAATGGGATAATCCTAATCTTTTATTTCCTGAATTCCTGAATTCAAATGTCAAAGCAGATAGCACTTTAGATGTATTTTGCAATGGCGAAATCAATTATAAAATAAAAGGTGTTCATGCAAAAACATCCGTAAAATGGGATTATAAAGCTCCAGAAGGAACAGGTGATACGCACTACTCCATTATGAGAGGAACAAAAAGTAATTTGATAATTAGGCAGGGTAAAGAAGAAAATTTTCAAGCTACACTTTATATAGAACCTGTGATAAGAGATGGTATAGAAGAGAATGCTCTATTAAACATTTTCAAGACTTTGGACAAAAATTATCCAGGCATTTCTTATATAAAGTCAACGAATGGATGGATCGTCAAAATTCCAGAGTCATTAAAAGAAGGACACGAGGCGCACTTTGCAAGAGTTACTCAAAACTTTTTAAGCTACTATAAAAATAAAAATATGCCATCGTGGGAAATTCCTAATATGATCGCTAAATACTACACCACGACTAAAGCTTTAGAAATGGTGGATAAGTAAATTGATTGTAAATCAAAATTCAAATTGACAAATTAAATAAATATACTACTGATGATTCGTGCTTTGTTCCTATTGCTTTTACTTGCTACTTGTCCTCAGGTATTATCACAAATATCATTGCCACGAATCGTGCGTGATAGTATGATCTTGCAAAGGGATACAAAAGTAAAAATATGGGGTTGGGCATCACCGAAAGAGAAAGTAACAGTTACTTTCAATAAGAAAAAATACCAAACTACCACAACTTTAGAGGGTAAATGGGCTATTTCTTTAGATCCAATACCTGCTGGAGGTCCTTTTGATATGGAAATTAAAGGTAAAAATACATTAATAACATTAAAGGACATATTATTCGGTGACGTGTGGCTTTGCAGCGGACAATCCAACATGGTGCATCAAATGAATATTCATGATGTATTGTATGAAAAAGAAATTGCCAGCGCAAATTATCCAGCTATTAGACAATTCTGGGTGCCAACATTGACCAGTTTATCTGGTCCTGCTGATAATCTACCGGCAGGAGAATGGAAAGCTGCTGTCGGTGAAGACCTCAGGCCATTTTCGGCTGTTGCTTTCTTTTTTGCAAAGAAATTATACCATGAGTACAAAATTCCAATTGGGATTATCAATGCAAGTGTGGGAGGAACGCCCATAGAAGCTTGGATAAGTGAAGAAGGTTTTAAAGATTTTCCACAGATCCAAAAGACAATCCTCAATAATAAAGATACAGCCTTTGTAAATAATTCGAATCGTCGCCCGCCATCTTCAAATCGTACTACACTTCCATCGTCTGATAAAGGTATAAGTGGGCCTATAAAATGGTATGAAAATGACTATGTTCCTCAAAATTGGAAAAACATTGCTGTACCAGGTTATTGGGAAGATCAAGGTATCAAAGACTTAAATGGGGTCGTCTGGTATAGAAAGGAAATCAGTGTGCCTAACTCTATGATTGGAAAAAAGGGAAGATTATTTCTCGGAAGGATCGTGGATGCTGATGTGGTCTACATTAATGGAAAACAAATTGGGAATGCAACATACATGTATCCTCAAAGAAGATATGCAATCCCATCTGATCTATTGACACCGGGCAAAAATACCATCACTGTAAAAGTGACCAATAACGGTGGAAAAGGTGGTTTTGTACCTGACAAACCGTATTATTTGTTTGTAGAAAAGGATACGATAGACCTAACGGGTTACTGGCAATATAGAGTAGGTGAAGTCTTTATTCCAAGAACTGGAGGTGGATTCGGAGGTGGTGGTATCAACGCCCAAAATCAACCTACAGCTTTGTATAATAGGATGGTTGCTCCTTACACAGACTATGAAATCAAAGGTGTTCTATGGTACCAAGGTGAGAGTAATACGGGAAAACCAGCAGATTATTTGAGTCTCCAAGCCGCTCAAATCAAGGATTGGAGGCAGAAGTTTAGACAACCGAATCTTCCATTTTACTTTGTACAACTCCCCAATTTTATGGATGCTAACTATATCCCTTCAGAAAGTCAATGGGCACAATTTAGAGAGTCTCAACTCAAGACACTATCTATACAAAATACAGGTATGGCAGTAATCATTGACTTAGGTGAGTGGAATGATATTCATCCTGATAATAAAAAAGATGTAGGAGAAAGATTGGCTTTGATAGCACAAAATAAACTTTACGGCAAAGTTAACGTCTATTCTGGTCCAATCTTTAAGTCTGCCACTTTCGAAAATGAGAAAATATTACTTTCTTTTGATCATATAGGTGGTGGTCTTATTTCTAAAGATGGAGAGGATTTGAGAGAATTTGCCATAGCAGGTGAGGACAAAAAATTTGTATGGGCCAAAACAAAAATCCAAGGAGATAAAATTGTGGTTTGGAGTGACCAAATACCCAATCCTAAATATGTACGATATGCTTGGGCTGATAATCCCGATGTCAATTTATACAACAAAGAAGGATTACCTGCTTCGCCATTTAGGACAGATAATTAATGTTTAATTTCCATTTTAAATTAACTCAAAATGTTTCGAAATAGCTTCTTTTTCAGTCTATTAATCATTAATACTATAATCATTGCACAAACTCCTATAGACAGTAGTAAATATCCAAAACTTACTACTTTTACTTCGCAACAGGATCACGACAATATGAAAAGTCAGCTTGGTATTGTTCATTTAAGACCTGGCAAAAATGGTAATGAAAACGCACCAAATGCGGCAAATTATGATGAGAATAATGCTAATCCTTGCCCAGTATTACCTCAAATTCTTCAACTAAACAATGGCAAGAAAGTTACCAGCCCAGATATGTGGTGGAAAGAACGAAGGCCTGAAATCGTAGAAGAGTTTGAAAAAGAAGTATATGGACGTTTGCCCAAAAACATCCCTTCTGTCAATTGGAAAGTAAAAATAGTCGACAAAGAATTTGTAAATAGAATACCTGTAGTAGCAAAAGAAATTATTGGGCAAGTCGACAATAGCGCTTACCCTTTGATTGATGTAAATATAAAAATGGTATTAGTCACTCCATCGAATGTCAAAGGTCCTGTACCTGTTTTGATGATGTTTGGATGGCCTTCCCTACCCGCCCCTGCACAGCCATCACCGGATGATTTACAGAAGATAAATGATTCATTCAAGAAAATGATGATCCAAGCTGATCCTTCAATGGGTGAAATTTTTGAAAAATATCCAGCTTATCAACCCATCACAAGATTGCCTGCACCAAACTTTTTTACCCAACCAAAACCCGATGATCAACTCACACCGCAAGAACGTTTATTAGCTGCTGGATGGGGCTATTGTACAATTGACCCCTCGTCAATACAAGCTGACAATGGATCAGGATTGACTCGAGGCATCATTGGATTAGTCAATAAAGGTCAGCCTCGTAAGGCCGACGATTGGGGTGCTTTACGAGCTTGGTCTTGGGGGGCAGCACGCGCTCTTGACTATCTCGAAACCGATACTTTGGTTAATGCCAAAAAAGTGGGCATTGAAGGTGTATCTCGATATGGTAAAGCTGCTTTAGTTACCTTAGCTTTTAAACCGCGTTTTGCAGTAGGTTTGATTGGTTCTTCAGGCAAAGGTGGCGTCACATTACATAGAAGAAGTTTTGGTGAATCCGTAGAAAATCTTGCAGGTGGTGGTGCACATCATTGGATGGCTGGAAATTATCTTAAATATGCTACGGAAGAAGGAAAATGCGGTAAAAAAACAGGATGTGATCTTAAAGTAGATTCACATCAACTATTAGCTCTTTGTGCACCAAGGCCAACTTTTATAAGCTACGGAATACCCGAAAAAGGAGACGCTAAATGGCTCGATCAACAAGGAAGTTGGGAAGCTACGGTTGCTGCCGGATCAGCCTTCAAACTCCTAGGAAGTAAAGATTTAGGAGTGACGAATGATTATAAAAAAGAAGTTATTCCACCAGTTCTAAAAAGTCTCACCGACGGCCATTTGGCATGGAGACAACATGACGGAGGACATACCGATGCTCCTAACTTTCCAACATTCATAGCATGGGCTAATCAATTATTAAAATGACCCCCATGTTTAAAAATCTATTAATATATAAAATATCTTTAACATGAAATATTGTAGTTTTTTCTTACTATTTTCGATATTCTCTAGTTCAGGAATAAGCCAAACCAAAAATTCAAAAAATATATTTCTTAAAGATGTTTACAAAGATGCATTTTTAATAGGCACTGCCGTCACTCCTACCATCACTAGCGGCAGAGATCAAGCCTCTCAAGACATTGTTAATTCCCATTTTAACAGCATAACTGTAGAAAATATAATGAAAGCAGAGACACTTAATCCAAAACCTGGTGTCTATAATTTTGGACCAGCAGACGAATTCGTCGAATTTGGTAAAAAGAATAATATGCATATCGTTGCCCATACTTTAGTTTGGCACAATCAATGCCCTGATTGGTTTTTTACCAATGAGGATGGAACACCAAAGAGTCAAGCTGATGTGAAACAAAGACTTCATGACTACATTAAAGAAGTTGCAAGTAGATATGATGGAAAAGTCCATGCGTGGGATGTTGTGAATGAAGTGATCGGTGAAGATGGCAATTATAGACCTACAAAATGGGTGAACGCTATTGGGAGTGGAGATACTTTGGTAAAATTGTCGTTTCAATATGCTGCCAAATACACTCCTAAATCAGAATTGTATTACAATGACTTTAATGCATGGAGACCAGAAAAAGTACAAGGTATCGTCAAAATGGTCAAAATGCTACAATCGGAAGGCATTAAAATTGATGGGATTGGAATACAAGGTCATTGGGGCTTAAATTTCCCTAAGAATAAATATATTGAAGATGCCATTGATTCATATGCTGCTTTGAGTGTAAAAGTGATGATCACCGAGTTGGATGTTGACGTCCTACCTTTGACCAAAGAAGGACAAATTATTGGTACGGGCATGCTGCACCCACAGTTTCAGCTAGAAGAGTTTAAAATTTTTCTTGATCCTTATCGCAATGGATTACCAAAAGATGTAGAAGATCTTCAAGCCAAGCGATACAAAGAACTCTTCAATATCTTCTTAGCCAAAAAAGATAAGATTGATAGAGTCACATTTTGGGGCGTACACGATGGAATGTCATGGAAAAATGATTATCCTATTGACAAAAGAATCAACTATCCATTGCTATGGACAAGGAATAAAAAGCCTAAGGCTGCATTGGATATATTATTGAATTATAAGAAATAGTTTTAAAACTTAGTAATAAACCTATTCCACAACATAATCCACCACAAACACCTTCTCCATATGTGGCCCAACAATACTACCAAATGCTTTGTGTTCGGGATGCTCAGCATATATGGCTAAATCATCATAGTTTTTGAAAGTAAGTACAAAACAATGAGTGAAACCTTGATGCCAGTTTTCAGGAGAATTGTTTAATCCGAACTCGAATGCTTGAATTTCTTTGATTTTTCCCTCTAAAGCTTTGAAAGCTGCTACGCATGAATCTACTGAAGCCTTCGGAGCTGTATTTTTAAATTTAAAAATTACAGTATGTTTTAACAAGCCCTTTTGGTCAACTTTTACTGGTTCTGCCTGAGTCAAATCGGAATTAGCTTCTTTAGGCGCTTCATTTTGTTTGCTTTGGCATCCAACTAGGACAAAAGCAATAAATACGGGAGCTAAGAGCAAGAATCTGAATTTTTTCATTTGTTTATATTTATAAATTATTTACTAAAATAAGCCATCAAAAGTATTAAATCTGCCGAACCATCCATCGTAGGTTCGTTGGTGGAATAATCAGCGTAATCATCCCAGTATCGGATATGAGGTGGCTGAAAACTTTCATATTCATCAGGTTCTGAAAGTCGGATGGCAATCATTTTGTCGTGAATGGTTCTTCTCAATGGTCCATCTACCAAGCTACCTTTTACCTTCTTTTTCAAGAGTATCCAAAATGGCATGTGCACGTCTACTGGAGTGTCTTTATTTTCTGGGACTTCAGTAATCATACTGGTTCCCCAAGGATTCAACCCTAGTAGCCAATTAGTATGATTTTGAACCAAATCGTCATATTTCTTAGAATTCGTCATTCTATTCAAGAGCAATGCTTGAGTAGCCGCTGCAGTAGCGAGGTGATTCGAGCACCATATGAACAAGTGTCCAACACCATAGGCATTTTGGTCAGCCTTAGCCTTTATTTTTTCAAGGTTTTTACTGTAATAATCGATTGCGTCTTTTTTGTCTTGAGCAGTACCAATCTCCCATAGGGCATAATGCCCCATATTCACAAACGGATACATTTCGTAATGTGAAGCTGTATCACGCTCCATCCAAGACCAGATATTGATCATTTTAGCATATCTCCGAGCATCATCTAGATAATTTTTGTTTTTTGTACACTTGTATAAGGCGGCTGCTCCCCACTCCATGTCATCTGCCCAAGTATTCTCCTCGTACCTATATGGAGCTCCATACGAATTACCTTGTTGATACCCTTCTTTTCTTTTACCTAACCCATATAACTCTTTAGCAGCTTGTAAACACTTCTCTGAATAGGATTTTTGACTTGGAAATGTCCGTAAAACTTGATAACCCAATGCCATTGCAGCTGCAGATCTACCAGCTAAATTGGCCATACCCGTTGCTTTACTTTTATATTTTCCTAAACCTTGAGGTTCACCAGTTGCAGCATATACAGGCCTATCTTTATTTACACCCCAACCATAATCTACATTTTCTAAGTGTGGGAGCTTAAATCCTTTATGATCTCTATCATCTGCAACTTGATGGTACAATTCATTGGGATTAGGGTGCAATTTAAATATCCAATCCAGACCCCATTTTGCTTCATCAAGTACATCAGGCAAGCCATTTTTACCAGGTAATCCTTTTTCATCTACAAAATCACCAAATTTTTTTGGATAAAGTTGGTAAGACAATAACATCCTTGCGGTGGCATTAGAAGCTGTAATCAAATACTTCAACTGATCACCCGCGTCATGCCAACCACCACGTGCATCTATATTTGTAGAGTCGGGTACTTGACCGTAAAAACTTTTGCCATCATGTTGGTGACAATACTCCCCAATAAAAGGATTAAATCCACATCGTTGAGTTTGCATAAATCGCACAATATCTTCTTGCCATGTGGGATAACTTCCGATTTCAAACTCTTCGGATCTTGAAGCTTTATCTTTTGTTTCAAAAAAGTAAGTACCTTTATTTTTAATGTTTGAAAAGTCTATGGAATACGTTTTGACAAAGGGTTCCCAATTACTTACTTCTGCGATTTTTATTGGAATTTTCTTCTGCCCAGCTTTTTGAATCAAGTACACTGAATCTATCAATAAAGCAGTTCTTGAAAGAAGTAGTGCCTTTTTGTGTGCATCAGGTAAATAACCAGCCAAATTCGTTCTGAATACTAGGTCTTGGCCAATAGCAGAAAATGAAATGATGATGTAAAGACACACCTGAAGCCTTGAAATTATTACCCAAAGAGCATTTTTAACAACCTGTAAGATCATAGCGTTCTACTTTAAACAATTTGAAAGACCATAAGAGATGGTGCAAGTGTACTCATTTTTTCAAAATAATGTATAAATAACTTTTTAAAAGCTGAAGTTTTTTTTTATAGTTTCTTCTAAAATACATCTTCAAGTTCTAAATCTTAGCCAGTGCTTTCGTAAGTACAGCTTTCATTATTTCGAATCCCTCCTTATTTGGATGTACTCCATCAGGAGCAATGGATGGATCCATACCGTTTTGGCTATTTTTCACTGCAGAATGATAATCGATATAGGTTGCTTTATTTTTCACTGCAAGATCTTTAATGGCCTCATTTAATGCTACAATTGTCGAAGATTGATCACCAACTTCAGGTCGCCATTTAAATTGTGTAGCTGGCAATACAGAAGCTAGAAATACCTGAATTTTATTCGCTTTGGCCAAATCTATCATGGATTGTATGTGTTGTAAGGTATACTTCTGCAGATATGGGCCAGTATTCTGCGCGATATCATTGGTACCAATATGGATGACAACTGCCTTAGGCTTCAAATTGATCACATCTTGTCTAAAACGCACCAACAATTGTGGCGAAGTCTGTCCACTTATACCTCGACCAACATAATTTTGATTGATAAAAAATGTCGAATCTTGTCTCCACCACCCTTCTGTTATTGAGTCACCAATCAAGACAACTTTGACCTTTTTTGCCCTTTGATTTGCACTTTCATATCGGTCAATTGCTGCGAAAAAGGGCATTGGTTTTGTAGTGGATGGACTTTGGGAAATTAGGCTTAAAGAAAAATTGAGTAGAAAAATGATGGATAAGAATTTGAATTTCATTTGATTTGATTTTGAATTAAGAATTTGTAAAAATAGGAAAGTAATTTAGAGTATTTATAGTAATTGCTTTATTTAATATTTTTCTCTTATGTTTCAATGTGTACTCTTGTTATTCTTTTTCTCGCACAGGAATATACCAAACATTTCTACTTAAGTCAATACCTCCTTTAATTTGTTGTTGTACAATGCGATCAATAATTTGAATACCTATTTTAGACATATTATCAAAATTATCAATGCCATTATTAGGGAAATTTTGTCGGGTGCGATGGATGTTATACCTATCACTAAATTTACGGCCGAAAGCTTGCTCCACTCCCGATTTTCCTATCATAAAGCCTAATAACCCGCCCCATGTTGATGCTGGATTGTCAGAATCCCATCCAGCTAAGACAGCAATTTTTATGGTTTCTTTGATGTCTCCTTCTCCATAAAATAAGCTGACTAAACTCGCTGCAAAGTTGATACCAGCAGCAAAACATGCGTTGCAATAGATATTTTTTGAAGTAAGGTTATAACCTCCTTGCTGATTGACCTGATATCTAACATAAACAGAATCACGTGTTTGTTCCCAGGTCAGACCCTCATTATATTTCTTTAACACATAGTCATACATATCCGCAGAATAACTATTGTTAGGCAAAACTTTTCTTGATTGGTTGGCCATCCAAAAAATTTGTTCTTTCATAGAAAGTTCTTCACTTACACTACTCGCCAATGCATGCATGTTTATATAAAATTCAGAAATATATGCTGCATTTTCGGAAGCGGTAGTTCTAACTGGCAAATAGGCTATTTTTGTGGCGATATCAGGCCGAGAAGGAGCGTAGAGCCCAAATATTTCAGTGGTTAGTTGTGCATCAATCATTTCATATTCTTTATTATTTTTGGGTTCGCCAGTTGCTGGAGGCCTCATACCTTCATTCATTAGATCAAATGCCCTTTGATTAGACACCCATAGAAAATTTTCTTCCTGCTTCCGTATATGTTTAATCCAACCGTTTCGTATTTCATCAGCACTTAGCAACCCAGTTTTATGTGTTGATAAGAGGTAATGATAGATATATTCTATATCCGTATCGTCATCTGCTCCCCAAATGGAATCATGGTCCATAAAAACAAAATCGATAGTAGCTGACAAATTACTGGGCACCCCTTGAGCCCAAATACTGGGTTGGTCAGGACGACCCCAATCTGCTCTTGAATAAAAATCACCCGTTTTTATTTCACCGATATTACCAATCTTATCCATCTCTGTAACCAATCCAGTCCAGTTAGCTATACATTGACCTAGCCAAAATCCATATAACTTATCCTTATATGCATCCCGAGAAATGACAACATCTGTTGTTTTAGGTATATAAAGTTGTATTACAGTTTGCTTTGTATTCTTCTTACATGAATAAAATCCAATCGGTGCAATAACGATCTGAATACAGACCAAAAAAAATTGAAAAATATTTAGTACTTTCATTCTTTGATAATTTATTTGTCAATGTAAAAATATTATTAAATTTATATACTTTTGAACATAAGTTACTAGAATACTTTTTCAAAATTCTTTTCCAAAATACAATTTTTCTAATGTTCAGTTTGTCTTCCCAACTAAAATATTTACACGCCCATCTTTTTATTAAATAAAATAATTAAAACTAGCATTCTTTACCATCAGATTAATTTAAAACACTAATTTTGTTTTTCCTTACTTCCGTATATAATTATAGGCGTAATACAAAAATAGTAAAAAACAATCTGAATGAATTTTCAAGATATTAAGAACATAATTATATTTAAAATAGCTTTCATTCCATTCTGTTTATTTACAATTATTTCAAAAAAAACTTACGACTATTTTTTTCAAAACCATAATCAAAACTTTGAAATTTGTGACAATGGAAAGGATGACGACAATGATGGGCTCATCGACTTAAATGATGTTGATTGTAATTGTCAAATCATAAAACCAGTATCCTTTATACCCAATCCTTCATTTGAAGAGCAAGAATGTTGCCCAACTAACCGAAGTCAATTGAATTGTGCAAAAACATGGATACAGGCTTCCGGTCCAACCACCGACTACATTAACACGTGTGGATGGATGGGATGGCCAGAGTTCCCTGTACCCCAGCCTATTCCTGATGGCAATGGCATTGTAGGCTTTAGAGATGGTAGAGCAATGCAAGGTGGTGGTTACGAAGCTTCTTGGAAAGAATATGCAGGTGCTTGTCTCTTACAACCCTTGCGCAAAGGAGAAAAATATCGCATAGAATTTAATCTTGGATTTGTAGATGATCTTAGATCTCCTCCTATCAATATTACCTTTTTTGGTGTACCAACTTGTACAAAACTGCCTTTTGGTACCAGCAATATCGCATTAGGTTGCCCAACCAAAGAACCTGAATGGGTAAGACTTGGATCAGTACTTTTATCTGGAGGCAACCAAAATACTTGGGTTAAATCATCGATCGAAGTAAGCCCAAATATCGATATTAACGCCATAGCTATTGGGCCTGACTGCCCAGATATTAGTAATTCAGTGAGCACTTATTATTACTTTGATAATTTGATTTTGGCCGATTTAGAGTCATTCAAGTTTAGAATATCAGAAGTCTCTCATCCATGTAATAATAAATTTACATTGGAAGTACCAGAACGTGATGGACTTAAATACCAGTGGTACAAAGAAGGGATAGCTCTGATAGGAGAAAATAAAAGAAGCCTATCAAAAATGTACGGTGAAGGTTCTTATCAAGCTAGGGTTGAAGACAATAATGACAACTGTAAGTTGACAGAAAAATACGAATTTAAAATACCTCAATTTACCAATTTAGCTCAGAAATTGATTTGTAAAGGTAGTCAATATTCATTTGGAGATAAGATATTGAAAGAGTCGGGAGATTACACACATATATTTAAAGATAAAAACAATTGCGACAGCACCGTCAATCTGTCTTTAAAAGTGATAGGAGAATCTTACGATACTGTCGCTACTAAAATTTTTGAAGGTGATCGATATGAAATTGGTCATTTAAAGTTAAAAACTGAAGGTGAACACATCGTGTTGCTCAAATCTTCCATTGGCTGCGACAGTTTTGTCTTGGTCAACTTGACACATTTCAAAATTTATTTTCCAAATATCTTTTCTCCCAATGTACAAGGTGTCAATAGCATTTTTACACTACACAATGACGATGAAGAAATCATTGATTATGACATCACCATATTTGATCGATGGGGCTCTTTAGTATCCGATGCTAAAGAATGGAATGGACAAAATCTAAATGGTGATATCATACCAGGTGTTTACATTTACAATGTCAACTTAAAAAGTATTCACGGCACAAGGAAAGTGTATAAGGGGACTGTGATGTTGATTAAGTAAAGGAATTTTTATTGATATTACTCTAACCACTCCTTAGTTTTTACCAAAGTTCATGCACCTCATTCCTAATATGTTTATTATAATTTGTCTCTATAAATTGTAAATCATCCTTACTTAAGTCTTCCATTTCCAAGGCCGTCAAATTTTGGTTGGCTTGTTCTGGTCTAGATGCCCCAGGTATGACACAACTGACCTCTTCATGCTGGAGAATCCATTTTATGGCAATCTCCGACAAATCGCGATCACCAAAATATTGCTTCAACTCTTCTACTGCCGTTAAACCTAATTCATATTCAACTCCTGAAAAAGTTTCTCCTTTATCAAATCCTGCTCCGTTTCTATTAAAATTGCGGTGGTCATCTTTTTCGAAAGTTGTAGCTGCTGAGTATTGCCCAGTTAAAAGTCCACTCGCAAGTGGTACGCGTACTATTATACCAACATCATTTTTCTTTGCCATTTCAAAAAACAACTCCTTTGGCCTTTGTCTGAACATGTTAAAAATGATTTGAATAGTAGTCACATTTGGATATTGCATCGCTTTAATAGCTTGCTCTACTTTTTCTACACTTACACCAAGATTTTTAATTTTACCTTCTTGTTTTAGTTTATCAAAAAGCTCAAATACTTCAGGTCTATAATAAGTTTCCCATGGTGGGCAATGCAGTTGAATCAAATCAAGACAATCCAAACCCATATTTGTAAGACTATCCTCTACACTTTTACGCAAAGCCACTAAAGTATAAGATGCATCAATATGAGGGTTAAAACGCCTTCCGCATTTGGTAGCAATAAAAACTTGATCTTTATAAATTTTAGCAATTTTACCAACTACTTGTTCGCTGAGTCCATCACTGTATACATCGGCAGTATCGATAAAATTTACACCATTATCGATTGAATTTTGCAGAATCTTTTCTGCATTTTCGAAGTTGAATGGGCTACCCCACTTACCACCTACTTGCCATGTACCTAGACTTATCTCCGATACATCAAAACCTATTTTACCTAATCTTCTATACTTCATTTTGCATTTTAGTTCACGTTAATAACTGCTACAGAATGAGGAGGGAGTATTACTTCGAATTGATTATTGACAACTTTTAGTCCATTCAATTTCTTTGGCTTAATGAGATTAGGACTTTGGAAAGTATTATGGTCTGATGCGTTTTCAGATTCTAATATCTCACCTGTCACATTTTTAAAATTCATACCTCTCAAGTCTATAGATATTTTATTAGATTTTGAATAATCAACATTGACCAAGGAGATATTGACAGAACCATTGGCTGCCTTAGATGATGAAACTGATACTGCAGGTACACTTTTACCATCAAAAGTATAGTTAGGGACACCAGAAACAACCTGATTTAAACTCTTTGCATCTTGATGTACATTGTACATTTTCATCACATGGTACGTAGGAGTTAATATCATTTTTGATCCTTCTGTTAAAATCACAGATTGTAAGACATTGACAATTTGGGCAATATTTGCTCCCTTTACTCTATCAGCATGATCATGAAATATATTTAACGTAGTGCCTGCAATCACGGCATCTCTCATCGAGTTCTGTTGATATAATGCTGTACCACCTTTCTCAATTTCGTACCATCCACCCCATTCGTCTACAATCAAATGTACTTTTTTATCAGGATCATATTTATCCATGATGGTGGAATGCCCTTTGATAAATTTATCCATTTTCCACATTTCCTCCATGATTCTCCAGTATTGCCACTCTGTATATCCAGTTGCAGGTCCCTTTGCTGCCCAATCAATAACAGAATAGTGATGTAATGCAACACCAGCAAGCATGTTATGAGGAATATTTTTCATCAAAGACTCTGTCCAAGCGTAATCTCCATCAGATGCCCCCGAAGCTATTCTATACATTTTGGAACTGTTGCTCCAGTCGGTCATAAAAGTAGAATATTGTCTGTATATATTTGAGTAAAAATCAGCAGTCATATTTCCACCACAACCCCATGCTTCATTACCAACGCCCCACATCGTGACACCCCAAGGTTTTTCTCTACCGTTTATCCTTCTTTTGACAGCCATATCACTATTGGTATCTGAGTTTAGATAATCTACCCAGTCCATTAAGTCTTTTACAGTACCACTGCCTACATTGGCAGCCAAATATGGTTGCGCATCAATTTTTTCACATAAATCTAAAAATTCATGTGTACCAAAACTATTGTCTTCGACCAATCCTCCCCACCATATATTTACGATACGCGGTCTCTTATTTTTGGGTCCTATACCATCTTTCCACTGGTAAGTATCTGCAAAGCAACCTCCTGGCCACCTTAAATTTGGCACTTTTAGATCTTTAAGAGCACCAATGATATCTGTACGAAGACCCGCAACATTTGGTATATCCTTATTATTATCACCAACATAGATTCCATCATAAATACATCGACCAAGATGCTCTGCAAAATGTCCATAGATGTGCTTATTAATTACACTTTTTTCTACGTCTGCATTGATGATGACTTTTGTAGTTTGTGCTAAAGCTAATACACCATTAAATAATAAAAAAAACAATAATACTTTAACTTTCATTTTGAATCTTAAATTAAATTTTGACAAAAAATAATGATTGAGCAAACATAATAAACTAGAATCTATATTTCTATTTTTCATAAAACAAAGAAGTGTATTTTTTACATTTATTAACTAAAATTAAAATATTTCATTTAGATTTGCAATCGATTACATAAAAAATTCAAAAAAAAGAAGTATGCCATCATTTACGATTAAATCTTATATTTCTGTTTTTATCGTAACTCTTTTCCTTTCGTGTGAAAAAGAAAATACTACAAAATCACCAAATAGCACACCTCCCAAAGTAGTGCCAAAAGAAATTTCAATTACGATTACAAAAGATACTGTTTTTCAAAAAATAGCAGGTTTTGGTGGTGCAAATAGAATGTGGGGAACACAATTTCTAAAACCTAAGGCTGCAAAGTTGGCTTTTGGATCAAGTGAAGAAGATTTAGGGTTATCCATATTTAGGGTCAGGGTACCTTCAGACACTAATGAATGGCCTTTGATATTAGAATCTGTAAAAGAGGCACAAAAGTATGGGGCTAAAATATTAGCTTGTCCTTGGTCGCCTCCAGCGCATTTGAAAAATACAAAAAGCACCATTGGTGGTCATTTGCTACCTGAGAACTACGGAGCATTTAAAGACTATATTAATTCTTATATCAATTACATGAATAAAAATGGTGTTGATATTTATTCCGTGTCTATTCAAAATGAGCCTGACATAAAAGTTACCTATGAATCATGCGATTGGTCTTCAGATGAAATGATGAATTTCTTAACTAAATTTGGAAACCAGATTAAAAATACTATCGTCTCAGCTCCAGAATCCTTTAATTTTAATAGAAATTTTACAAATAGTTTGTTACAAAATCCTGAATCAGCAAAAAACATTGGGATTGTGGCAGGTCATATTTATGGTAATGGATTAGGTACAATTCCACTAGCCGAAGAGATGAAAAAAGAAATATGGATGACTGAATATTTACTTAATCTAAATACCGGCAACGCCAATGCTGCTCCTTGGAATTTATATAGTGAGACTGCCATTTTTGAAGAAACACTTGAAATGTTGCGCACCATTCATGTATCTATGAAAAGTAATTGGAATGCCTATATTTGGTGGTATCTACAAAGATATTATTCATTTATTGGTGATGGAGAACAAGGTACACCTCTTGATGCCGTACTTAAGCGTGGTTGGGCATTTTCACATTTTTCAAAATATGTACGACCTGGATACAATAGAGTTGGTGTGAGAAGTTCACAAGCTAATGATTTACAAATTACTGCTTATGATGGCGACAATTCTAATGTCGTAGTGATCATTAATCCTACTGACAAACCGATTATTTTGACTTCAGAATTTTTAAAGGTCAGCTCCGCAATTGCTGTTGAAACCAATGTAACTTCCAATAGAAAAGCCTTGACGACCGAAGTATCTAACAATAAAGTTAAAACAACCATCAGTCCAAAAACTATAGTAACTTTAGTCGCAAAAAGTTAAATAAAAAACATAAAAATCAAGCCAACATTAATTATTAAGAAATAACATCATGATTCGAATCCAATTTTTACTATTACTATGTTTTTTATCCTGTAAAACAAATCCAAAACTTGCCAGTTTTGTCAATGATCAAAGTAGAATCCTCCTCAATGATAACTGGAGTTTTTTTAGATATGAAAATGACGGAGATAGTCTTATTTATGATGTAAGGCCAGAAGAAAATGATTTTAAGGATAGTAAAGATGCAGATTCTAAGCCAGAGGAAGCAAAAGCGTTGGAAAGAAATAGATTTATTTTAAAACCTTGGATATTACCCACAGGCAATAAATTCATAGTAGATCCTGCTAAAAAACATGTTAGACCTCAAGGATGGCCAGGTCAAAATTTTCCATTTACTAAACTATCCTACGATGATAAAAATTGGGAGAAAGTTACCCTTCCACATGATTGGGCGATTTATAAAGATTTTATGACAGAAGCAGATCCGATTATAGGTGGAGGAATGGGTAGATTGCCTGTACATGGAATGGCTTGGTATAGAAGAAAACTATTTTTAGACAAAAGCGACGCTGATAAAGTTATATATCTTGACATCGATGGTGCCATGTCATACAGCATGGTTTGGATCAATGGATATCTAGCTGGTGGATGGCCTTATGGATACAATTCATATAGGATAGATATCACAGAGTTTGTTAAGTTTGGCGAAGAAAATCAAATAGCCATCAAGTTAGATAATCCTGCAAAATCTGCCCGTTGGTATCCTGGTGGTGGACTCTATCGCAATGTATGGATTGAAAAAAGTAATAAATTGCACATAGGTCAATGGGGTACATTTGTTAGCAGCCATGGAGTAACTCAAGAAAAGGCAACCATTAAGATTAATACAGAAATTGAAAATTTGGACTTAAAAAATCAATCTTTTGAAGTAAAAACATTGATCTATGAACTTGATGAAAAAGGAAATAGTACAGGTAGTGCAGTAGCTCAACTTTCAAAAAAAATCAGCACAAATGGAAGACAAAATTTAGAATCACTTGACTCTGTCATGCTACTTAATCCTAAACTATGGGGTCCACCTCCTCAACAAAAACCAAATTTATATGCTGCGGTTACTTCCGTGATATCAGATGGGAAAATTATGGATAAAAAAGTTACCAATTTTGGAGTCAGAGATATCAAATTTGATCCGAATAGAGGAATTATTGTCAATGGTGAGTTTATCAAAGTGCAAGGCGTCAACCAACATCACGATCTAGGTGCATTAGGTGCTGCATTTAATGTCAGGGCTGCAGAAAGACAACTGGAGGTGCTCAAAGAACTTGGCTGCAATTCAATAAGAATGGCACATAACCCTCCCGCTCCAGAACTTTTAGATTTAACTGATAAGCACGGATTTTTAGTGGTCAATGAAATATTTGATGTATGGGAAAGAAAGAAAACTCCTTTAGACTTCCACCTCATTTTCCCAGAATGGTATGAACAAGATACGCGTTCATTTATCCGACGTGATAGGAACCATCCTTCCGTGATTTTATGGTCGTATGGCAATGAAGTTGGGGAGCAATATACAGAAGAAGCAGGAGCTCAATTATCAAAGAAACTACGTGAAATCGTAAAAGAAGAAGATCCATACAGACTTACAACCGTCTCCATGAATTTTTCAAAACCAGACATGCCATTTACCCGAGAAGCAGAAGTGCTTTCTCTGAATTACCAAGGTGAAGGCATACGAAATGCCCCAGCTTACAAACACCTCAAAGGGATTACCACCGAACCACTTTATACCAAATTTAGAGCAAAATTTCCAGAAAGAACGATATTAAGTAGTGAAACATCTTCAGCCTTAAGTACAAGAGGAACTTACATATTCCCTGTAACAGCAGAAAACAGTGCCCCTGTAGAGGAAGGTTCTGGAGGAGATCACGTGAATAAACATGTTTCGGCATATGAACTATATACTGCCGCATTTGGATCTTCTGCCGATAAAGTTTTTGCCACACAAGATAAGAATCCATTTATTGGTGGTGAATGGGTATGGTCGGGCTGGGATTATATGGGAGAGCCTACACCCTACTACGATGCAAGAAGCTCATATTGTGGTATTATCGACCTTGCCGGATTTCCTAAAGATCGATTTTACCTATATCAGTCGAGGTGGAGACCAGATCTGAAAGTAGCACATTTATTACCTCATTGGAATTG
This sequence comes from Saprospiraceae bacterium, assembly GCA_022844565.1. Lineage (GTDB taxonomy): Bacteria > Bacteroidota > Bacteroidia > Chitinophagales > Saprospiraceae > JADKBO01. The sequence continues at coordinate 488,601 of JALHLK010000001.1, read as the reverse complement.
GCCTGATAAAATAGGTGAAAAGATTCCTGTCCACCTATTTACGTCAGGAGATGAAGCAGAACTTTTTCTCAATGGAAAATCTCTTGGGCGGAAAAAGAAGAATATGTATGAATACCGATTGGTTTGGAATGATGTTGAGTACAATCCTGGTACGTTAAAAGCGGTCGTATACAAGAATGGTAGCAATTGGACAGAAAGCACTGTCAAAACAACTGGAAAGCCCGCAAAAATAAGACTTACTACAGACCAACCATCCATGTCAAAAGACCCCAACGATTTGAGTTTTATTACAGCGGAGATTCTTGATGCTGATGGCAACTTTATAAGAAATGCTAGTAATGAAATCGAGTTTAAAGTATCCAGCAAAGGTAAAGTTTTAGCAACGGATAACGGTGATCCTTCGGATATGATCAGCTTTGCAAAGACTAAGCGAAAAGCTTTTAGCGGTTTGGCCCTTGCGATTGTAAAAAAAGAATTGGGGAGTGGAAAAATTATTATTTCTGCCTCAAGTCCTGGACTTCAATCTGCCTCAATTGACGTAATAATAAAGTAGGAAGTGGTTTAAAAAAGTGGACTCAATAAGTTACTTAACTAATGGAATGTTCTATTTTCACTACGAAACGGAGTCTTTAGATCTTCCTAATGGAATTTTCACTTTAGAGAAAATCTTTCTATCCGAGTTTTTGTAACAAAGGACTTGCTCCAATGTTATAAAAGGAGTAGCTATCTTCTTTTTTACAACATTTGGAAAGTCGGAAGTATTGATATACGACGGTGCAAAGGCAATACCTTTACCAATGTTTACAAAATGACACAGCAATTCTAACGAAGGGATTTCTTGTACAATTTTCCTGTTGCTCAATCCCGATTTATCGCAAAACAGTCCAACATCATTATAAATAGGATGGATTTTATGATCAATTTCTATCCAATTTTCCATAGATAGATTTTCAAGATTTAAAGTATCCAAAGCGTTAAAAGGATGATGCGTATTGACTAAAATACACATACTGACTTCACTTAGATACACATGGTCGATATCTTTTGAATTTAATATTGGTAAAATAGAGATACCACAATCTATCAAATTGTCAACCAATGCTTTTTGTACCTCAACAGGATTCTCAAATTCAATAATTTTAAAATCATAGTTGGTATTGATTTGCCGTATCTTTTCTAAAGTGGCTATAATCTGCTTTTTATTGAGTAATTGGTACGTCCCAAATCGAATCATTGGAGCTTGCTGACCTTTATCCATAATTTTAGATTTAGCCCGCTCTCCCAAATCGACAATTTTCTTTGCATCTTTGTAAAAGTCATGTCCCAGTGGAGTCGCTTCTACAATCCTAGCAACTTTTCTCTTTTGCTTGTCAAATAGATCAATATTTAGTTCTTTTTCTAATAATTGGATCTGCTGACTGAGAGCAGATTGGGTGACGTGCAATTTTTGAGCCGCTTTGATAAACTGCCCTTCCTCGTAGATTGTTGTAAAATATTTTAACTGCCTTAATTCCATCAAATAAGTTTTACTAATACAAAAGTAGAAAATACAATTTGATAATGTGGGATAAAAAAGTAAATCTTTGTGATTAAATTAAATAAATCATGATAAACACAGATACTATAGAAGTAATTGATCAAACTCAAGACATTCTACCTATCAACGGTACTGATTACATCGAACTTTATGTAGGAAATGCCAAGCAATCAGCCATCTATTACGAAAAAATGTTTGGATTTAAAATTGTAGCCTATAAGGGCCCTGAGACAGGTTGTCGCACTCACGTGAGTTATTGTCTAGAACAAGGTAAAATAAGATTAGTCATTACCGGAGCAATGGATCCTGATAGTTATATCGCAGATCATGTAAAAGCTCATGGCGATGGTGTCAAAGTGATAGCATTATGGGTCGATGATGCGGAGAAAGCCTACTACGAAACATTAGAAAGAGGGGCAGAATCCGCCATTCCACCACAAAGATTAGAGGATAAGGATGGATATGTCATTACTGCCTCCATTAAGACCTATGGTGAGACACTCCATACTTTTATACAAAGAAGTAATTATAAAGGTACATTTTTGCCAGGTTTCATAGCAAGAGAATCCAAAACATTTGTGGGTGATGTTGGTTTTCAATACATTGATCATTGTGTGGGTAATGTTGAATTAGGCCATATGAATCAATGGGTTAAATTTTATGAAGATGTTTTAGGTTTCAAACTTATTGTAACATTTGATGACAATGACATCTCTACAGAATATACTTCCTTAATGTCAAAAGTGGTTTCTAATGGTAATGGATATATTAAGTTTCCGATCAACGAACCAGCAGACGGCATAAAGAAGTCACAAATCGAAGAATACCTTGATTTTTATAAAGGTGCCGGTGTCCAACATATAGCCATTGCTACCAATGATATTATTTCCACAATCACAGAATTGAGGTCAAGGGGTGTTGACTTTCTATATGTACCTGATACCTACTATGAAGATTTGAAAGAAAGAATTGGAGAGATCAAAGAGGATATCGACGAATTGAAAAAGTTGAATATTTTGGTGGATCGCGATGAAGAAGGCTACTTACTTCAATTGTTTACCAAACCGATCGTAGATAGGCCTACTTTGTTTTTTGAAATCATACAAAGGCAAGGTGCAAAATCTTTTGGCAAAGGTAATTTTAAAGCACTCTTTGAGTCACTAGAAAGAGAACAAGGTTTAAGAGGAAACTTATAAAAGTCGAAACAAGTGTAGTTAAGTCCCGCCCTAGCGGGAGTCTGAAAGTCGAAAAGTCGAAAGTGCAAAAGTCAAAAGCAAAAAGTCCATCGAGTCCGTTAAATTTATAAAGTCAAAAAGTCTTTAAAAGTGTATGCTTAAGCAAGAACTACAATATAACGAAATCTTAAAGCGTCTCCCAAAGCACTTGCTTCAATATGTGGTTGATCAAAATTATGATCATTACGCACCAATTGATCAAGCTGTATGGCGTCACGTGATGCATAAGAATGTAAAATACCTGCCTACTGTAGCTCATCATTCTTATTTAGAAGGGCTCAATTTGACTGGAATTTCAACTGAAGAAATCCCGAGTATGTATGGTATGAATCGCATCCTCAAGGATATTGGTTGGGCTGCGGTTGCAGTAGACGGATTGATTCCATCAGCTGCATTTATGGAATTTCAGGCATATAATGTCTTAGTGATAGCGGCTGACATTAGACAGGTAGATCACATCGAATATACTCCAGCACCCGATATTATCCACGAATCCGCAGGCCACGCTCCCATCATTGCCAATCCAGAATATGCGGAATATCTGAGAAGAATGGGAGAAATTGGTTGTAGAGCCATCTCCTCAGCCAAAGATCAAGAACTATTTGAGGCGGTGAGAAACCTAGCCATCGTAAAAGAAAATAGATCAAGCTCCAAAAGCGAAATCGACGAGGCAGAAAATCATGTGATCCAAGTTCAAGACAATATGGGTACCCCATCAGAAATGAGTCTCATAAAAAATCTACATTGGTGGACAGTAGAATATGGATTAATTGGGGACTTGAAAAATCCTAAAATCTACGGTGCAGGTTTACTTTCTTCGATTGGTGAGAGTAAATCTTGTTTGGAAGATAAAGTTACCAAGATACCGTATACCATCGAAGCCGCTTATCAGTCATTTGATGTGACGAGGCCGCAACCACAACTGTTTGTTACACCAGATTTTGCGCACTTAAGCTTTGTATTAGAAGAATTTGCCAATCAAATGGCTATCAGAAAAGGCGGCTTATCTGGTATAGAAAAACTTATAAATTCAAAAGAACTAGGCACAGCAGAATACAATACTGGATTACAAATTTCAGGCATATTTAGTGAAGTAATTACCGACGATTATCATCAACCAATTTATATTCAAACATCAGGTCCAACTGCCTTGAGTTATCAACAAAAAGAGCTAATTGGCCATGGTACATATGCCCATCCACATGGATTCGGTTCTCCGATCGGTAAACTTAAAAACATCAATATTCCCATAGAAAAGATGTCACCTTTTGATCTATCAGCTTACAAAATACGAGAGGGTGAGCGCATTAATCTATCTTTTGAAGGAGGGATAACAATAGAAGGTGAGGTCATCACCGGTAAAAGAAACTTACAAGGTACCATCATCCTTATAGCTTTTAAAGATTGTACGGTCAAGCATTATGAACGCCTATTATTCAGTCCTGACATGGGCATTTATCACATGGCTGTAGGAACAAACATCGTTTCTGCTTTTTCTGGGCCCGCTGATTATGAATCTTTTGATTTGATCACGCATAAAATACAGGATGTTCCGATGTCTGTTGTTAAAGAAGCAAAACTCAGCACATTGGAAGGTTTGTATCAAGAAGTGAGGGATATGCGCAGTGGTAATTGTATTGATAGCAAGAGACTTGAGGCTATCGAGCTTCAAATGAAATCTGAATACGCGAGTGATTGGTTATTGAGGGAAGAAATTAGAGAACTATTATTATAGTGTCTATTCAAACCCATCAATCATTTCCACCATATTCATATGCTCATCAAACTTAGCTTCGAAAGCAAATATTCTACCTTTTCTGATATATTGAAAAATCTTTAGGTCTGTAGGCGGGGTGTCTATGGACTCTAGAGCTGAGATATGCACCCAATCCAATATGCCTTCATCACTCGTCATATTGGGTACCATATCAATTTCTTTGGTGTAGATATATGAAATCCAATTGTAATCTATAGGCGATGTTTCTACCAATGTACCAAATAATTTTGGCTCAGTAATTTCTATACCTGTCTCTTCGTAGACTTCTCTCATTACCGCTTCTTTTGGTGATTCAAAAGGATCAATTTTTCCACCCACGGGCACAAACTTACCTTTATGAGGCTCTTTATGTCTTTTCAGAAGGAGGTAATAATCTCCTGATGTAAGCACACAGAACACAGCAGATTTTTTTAAGCCTTTAGAATCCATTTAGTTTAACATTTGTGTCATTATATAAATTGAAAAAGTATAATATTGTTCAATTTAGTAACTTTTACCTTCTCCAAATTTGAATAATGCATAGTTTGGCTTTAAATATCCTGGCACATCAGATTGATTATCCAATACAGCTTTTCTAGACCTAGGAGTACTAATGGGCATTTTTCCTGAAGGATTAAATTCCCCTGATAAAACATTTAAAACCGCTTCCATTGAAGTACCGAATGTAGCTAATAAGGTTTTTACGTTAGGATTATCAATTTCATCAATAATCCAAGGACTAGTGTAATTTATTATCAAAACAGTAGGTTTATGATAGGTTGTTTCGTTTATTCTGGCTACATCAATTTTATTCTTTGACAATTGTAATTCAATTTCATCACCTTCTTTGGTATTGAATAAACTTCCCATATTTGGGGTAAGCCAGAGGACGACGATATCCGCTTTCTCTTTATCATCCACAAAGGTAATGTTCCATTTATTCTCATTAGGAATAAGAGTAGTAATAGGAGATTTTGTCCTTCCATTATCGTAATGCGATTCAAAATAAACTTTAGTTTGCGGCGTTAATGGTAATAATTTAGCTTCATTTCTTAACAAAACAATAGATTTTCGCAGTGCCAAATCGGCCTTTTCTTGAAAATCTTTATTTCCTACTATTTGTAATGCATTTTCGACATTTACGTATGGGTTTTCAAAAATTCCTAGCTCAAATTTTTCTTTTAAAAGTCGAGAAACAGATTCATCAATTCTTGCTTCGCTAATCAATCCTTTTGTAACTGTTTCTAATAAAAAACTTGGATCAGCAGAGCCTGAAAATAAATCCACACCACATTCTAAAGCTTTCTTATATCGCTCAGTAATTGATAAATTTTCTACACCCCAAGGCATCATCTCTATTGGACCGGTATCTGAGTTGATAATCCCTTTAAATCCCATTTTCTCTCGGAGGAGCGTTTGTAAAATGCCTTTATTGTAGGCAAAAGCTATTTCTTCGTGTCCTGAATTAATAGGTTTTGCGTAATAAGGCATGATTGAAGATGTACCAGCATCTATTGCTGCTTGGAAAGGTATCAAATGATAATCAAACATTTTTCCAGGATAATGTTGATCTTTGCCCCATTCAAAATGTGGATCATGGCCTTTGACTTGGGGTCCACCACCTGGAAAATGTTTAGTAGTTAACGCTACTGAATTTTTTCCTAATTTTTCTCCTTGAAATCCTAATACAACTTCCTTCATCATTTTTGCAGCCCAATCAGCATTCTCACCAAAAGTACCTTCAATTCTTTGCCATCTCGGTTCTGTGGCAATATCTGCCATGTACATATAAGCTTTTCTTAAGCCAAGAGCTTTCCATTCTTTTGCAGCTATCTCCGCAAAATTTCGAGTCAATTGTAGATCATTCATGGCAGCCAAACCTAATTCTCCTGGCCATCTTGAAAAAGTGGTTGAACCAACGCTCAGACCAATTGAAGCATCTATGGTGATATGATTCCTAGGATTTGACGCCACTATAGCTGGTATACCTAACCTTGAATCTTCGCACAATTCTTGAAGATTATTCATCCATTCGGCTAATATTTTAGTGGATGTATTAGCCCTTAAAATAAAATGCCGCAACTGGAGATGATTCACAGCTTTTGTGGTTCCTGCAGCAGATAACATAGGATAAGGCAGAGGTTTTTTAGAAAACATGTTGATTTCCTGAACCAAGTCTTCTTCGTTAAATCCACTTTCTATTGGAACTTTAGGAGCGTTTTGTTGAAATGAGTAGTCTCCCTTTAACCTAGTTGTCGATATAAGCATAAACCCAACTTTTTCTTCTAAGCTCATCTTAGAAATTAAATCGTTTATACGTTTTTCTATAGGTTGTCTCCAATCTTCGTAGACATCTAATTTTCCATTCTTATTTAGATCTTTAAAGGTCAATTTTTTAGATTTTATCAGTTTAACCTTTTTATAACCAAGATCAACTTGTTCTATCTTCTGACAAAAACAAAATGAGCTACAAAGCAACAAGAGTAAAGGGATAATGAATATTTGCTTCATTCAATTTTATTTTAATATTTAATTTACGAAGTTTACAAAAAATCCAAAATTTAAATAAAGCTCTCTATTATGTGCTTAAGTTAAATGAAAAAAAGTAGAATCACCTAAAGAATACCAATTAATAAGGAAATCTTCTTAATGTCTTCTGAAAAAAATCACTATTTTAAAGATCTTATTTTAACATTTTTAAAAGATACATTATCGCCATGATCTTGCAATAAAATATGACCTTCATTTGCAGATCCAAAACCATCATAATTAACGTATTTACTACGAGCCACCAAAGCTTTATAAATATTGCTTTTTCTTGTATACTCTACCACTTTAAATCCATTTAACCAATGTTGTACTGTGTTATCAGGTTTTACAATGATTCTGCCTTGGTTCCACTCCCCTATCTTCTTTGCAAATCTAGAAGTGAGCTTTTCTGAAGGAATAAGGTCATAAAGACTTGCAAGTGTCCTATTTCCTACTACGCCCATTTTTGCGTCAGGATGTAAGGCATCGTCCAAGATTTGATATTCTAAACCAATTCCAGATCTACCACCAGAATCATATTTTTCGTCTACAAAATATTTGATTCCTGAATTCGCTCCAGGGGTAAGTTTAAAGTCAAATATTAATTCAAATGCACTATATTTTTTTTCTGTTATAATATCATTACCCGTTTCCGATCCATCGCTTTTTGATACTGAGGCAACACCATTTTGTACAGACCACCTACCATTAGGCTTTGAAGTAGAATGTACAGATCTCCACTTATTAAAATCATTACCAGCAAAGAGTGACTCAAACCCTAAAGATGTCTCTTGTGGGGAAACCATGTTGTCAACCAAATTTACTACAGGACAATCATCTAAGGGACTCGCTTTTAAGTTTTTAGTAGCAATTCTAATATTTCTCCATTTGATTTCTTTTCCGGGTTTGTCTGCATCAGGAATAGAGTGTACTTGCAGAGCGATGAAGCCTTTATCTGTCACATCGTCTATTAAGTGACTAATTGGTATACCATTTATCCAAGTGCGTATCGTATTTCCAATCGCTTCAATTCTATATTTATTCCATTGTCCTATTTTAAAGGCAGTTTTTGCTTTTTCATTCATGTCTGGGATATACAGCCAATCTCTTCTAGCTTCGTCATAAATTCCACCCGACCAAGCTCTAGGCGAGGGGTCAATTTCCATTTGATAGCCATGAACGCGACCATTTTGGTATTCGGGCTTAGAAAGACTTCTAAATTGCACCCCTGAATTCATGTTATCAACTAGCAACTCAAGTTCCAAGATAAAGTCACCATACTCCTGATCCGTACGTAAAAATGAATTTGGTGTTTTTGAAACGGTAGTTCCAACGATAGCTTTGTTTTGAACGCTATACTTTGCTTGCCCACCTACTTGATTCCAACCTTTCAAGTCCTTACCATTAAAAAGATTGGTCCATACTTGAGCATTAAGCAATAAGGGAAATAGAAAAATTGATATTAATAATTTTTTCATTAGTTAGCTTTATTTCTGAATTACAATAAGAAACGCTAATTTATAAATATGTCCTTAAAAAATCATAAATTAATACAAATTAAAAAGTAATTATTTAAGACATTGCGTTCAATTTATATAAATAAGGACATTTTTGGGTTGTAGAGTCATTGACCTAAATATTTAAATAGAAAAGAGGATAATGTGATCAAACACATCATCCTCTTTTTCATAAAAGAAATTTTAAATATTTTCTATTCCAGAATAATCATTTTCTTTTGGAAAGACATTCCTTCAAACTCGATGCTATAAAGTAAAATTCCACTTTGGCCTTTTATTTCAGATCTTGAAAGACTCAAGTTGTTATTTCCTTTTAAACCATTTATTTGTTTATCAAGAATTAATCTTCCTGTGACGTCAAGTACTTTAAATTTGACAACTCCAGATTGAGGTAACACATAATTGATATTTGTTAACTCTTTCCATGGATTCGGCTCATTTTGAGATAGAGCAAATTTCATTTCTGACGCATTTCTTTCTGCAAGTTCAATTGGTACCGTAACGAAATTATTACCTACATACGCCTCTGTATCAGTAATATCATTATTGAGTTTTATTACACTAGACAGTTTTCCATCTATTTTAGAAATAAACTTGATTGTCAGTAAAGTATTATCACTTTCTAATGTCTGAGAATTCTGAGATGCCCAACTTAAAGTAAGCTGCTCTGAATTTTTATGAGTGGCAAAATTATCATTATCCAAATCAAGAGCTCTACCCGTTACATCTAATACTTCAAGTCCTTTGTGGCTTAATGTAAACTGCATACCATAGACATCAACAAAATTCGATGCATTCAATTTGATTTCGTATTGTTGCCCAGCCTTTAGATCAATATTTTCATAATCTAATGTTAACGCAACACCTCTAGGATTCAATTTTGAGCTATTTATATTAGCAGATCCAGATCCATCAACATCACCAACTTTAACTGCAACGAAGTCATTAGCAACGGAAGTTTCCGCTAATAAAGCATGGCTAACTTGTTCACTAAATGGCCATGGAGTTTGTTCCATTTTATCATTTTCATTTACAAACTTCCATGTTTTGTCATTATCCAAAGAAGCTTCAATACCCAAAATTAATTTCCTCAAAGTAACAATATCACTTACTCTAATAGCTTGATCAAAATCAACATCAGCTGCAATCATTTTGTAAGGACTGCTTAGCTTACTAATTCCAAGTATGTGTCTTTGGATATGCACAAGATCCAAAGTATTAATACCGTCAAATACATCATCCACTCTCGTTGGAACAAGTGTATATTCCACTCCTTTTGGTTGATTATTAAACAAGTAAACTCCTTGATCATCCGTCTTAGTTTTAAGAGGATACTCAGGAAGGTCACTCTTCAATTCCACATCGACATTCTTCAGTGCTTTAGCACTTTCAGTTGCAACATTTCCACCTATAGATATTAATGATTGTGGACCACAACCTCCTTGATTATCAATTAATGACAATCTAGTACTACAGAAATCAGAACCTTGAGTTGTACCTGCTTTGAAGCTTCTATAATCCCAAACTCTCATTTCAGTGACAATAGGAGTGCTTATATCATTGCCCGCTTTACATCCAAAATGCATTCCTGAGGTACCACCTGTTACAATTCTTTCGTCTGCTTGAGGATTACCGTTTGGTAAAGTTGGTCTAGGTCTTACCGTCACCTCTGGTAACCATAATTGTGCCTTGCCTTCATTGTACAGTGCTCTTGCTGCTGCTTCGCCTGCCGAATTGCCCGCATCTGTTTTTAATGCTAGGAAGTTACCAAATCCTGTGAAATAGTGCTCTTTGTCTAATTGTGCTGGTGCTGGATGCTCTGCCACTCCACCTCTGTTGAAAGTAAATAGCATTACCCTTAATCCACAATTTGTGAAGCTTCCTTTATCAAAATCTTTAGCCCAAAGTTCTACAAGACCATTTTTCATAACAGCACTACTGATACTTACACAATAAGGTGTAGCTGCTTTTGGCCAGACTCCGATAGTACTCGTACATTCTGTAACATTACCACAACCATCTGTGACAAAGTATCTTAGGCCATGCTCTCCCGCAGGTATATTATTCAAAATCAATGTTGGGTTTGTGCCAACCATTCTTGATGTTGATTGCGCACCAGATGATACAGAATAATCTGTATTGACAATCTCCACAAAGTCACTACCTGATGCTGTCTTATTACCAGGATATAGTCTTACTCTCCAAGTCAATCCTGCTTCACAACCTCCGACATCGGTTGCAGTAGGTCTAAGGGTGTCAGAAACTGTACAAGATGCATCTACTATATCTTTGTCACCACCATCACAAGCCGTAATAACAGGAGCTGTTGTATCTTCATATTTGTAAATTGTAGACCTACAAGCCGATTGTTCGTTACAACACCAATTGATATAACTCCATTTTACTAACCATTTTCTACAGCCATCTCCAATCGTGTATTCTTCAATCGTTAGCTTCTTACCATATACATTACAACCAGGATCTTTGTAGTTTGAATTAAATCTAGGCAATCCAGATGGTGTACTACCAATAGTGGATAATGGACCAGGCCTTGTACTTCCTGTAGTAGAAAGTGAATTACAAGTACTTGTACCATTTGGAATTATGTTATAAGGTAAGGAAGGATCTTCATTCCATTGAGATGCTGCACCAGTACCATTTCTACATATATCCCTAAATCCGTCAGCTGAACATCTATCTCGATTATCGATAAAGTTTCCATCAACCATATTACCGAAACAACCTTCGTAACCTAGCTCTCTTTCTACATTAATTCTTGCTCTAACCGTATTTAAGTTTACATCTTCTTCTGTCAATGTACACTTATCCCAATTATGTAAGACAATTGGCCACTCTAATGCTGGATCTGAATCCTCATTTCTTACATCAATTATTACTGAACATGTGACAGAAGGGAACTCTACCACTCTATATGTTCTTGTGAATTTACCTACATTACAAGTGTTTAATGAACCCAAATCTTTGAATTCGAATGTAAATCCTTTGCATACAACTTCTGTAGTAGGCAAGAAACTTGCAGGAGTATTAGTAGTTGTTGCTGTAACCCATAATCCAGATTCCAAAGATGACACGAAGTTGAACACCGGTACAACACCCGTATCTCTGTCGCAATTTGTAACAATCTCAGCTGGACATGTAATTTTAGGTACAATTTTGTCTTCAACATTAACTTTTGTCCATGTCTCATTGTAATTATCACCTGAGTTTCCGAATATTCCATCACCACTCGCATCATCCCAAACTCTCAACCATACTTTTACTTCCTTTCCAATATCCTCACAACAGAATTTCACATATTGACCTTTGTCAGTATCCCAAGTACTATCTTTCAAATGTAATGGATTAGCTTGATCTAAGCCATTTGTTTCATCATTGTAAGTGATATTATTATTCCATAAAATATCCACATTCCTATCACTAGATCCTGAGGCAATTTTATTTGCGCTTTTCGTAGTTTCTAAACCGAAATTCAAGCAGGCAGGAGCACTGTCATCTCTTCTCACCTCCATGTATACAGGGCCGCAATTATCATAAGAACCGTTATCCACTTGTTGAACAAAAAGTTTAGCTATTCCAGTTTCATTAACATTTGCACTGTTTTTAGTTAAACTTACGGTGATAAACTCTTTGGCCGTCGCAACAGGTGCTATAGAGTCAACAACAGTGACATTGAATGAACATTGTGATTTATTCAAACACTGATCTTTGAAATCGTATACTATTCTGTAGGTTCCTTTTCTCAAATTGGCTGCTCTAGCAGTTAGTGCCAAGTTATTAGCATTGATAGTAGAAAATACTCTACCACCACCAAAGATACTTGCACTAAATGAATAGTTTGGTGAACATGCCGCATCAATATTTTTTGGAACTGGAAGACCACCATTGTATAAACATTCCCAAGCATCTACAGTCACCGTGATATCAGCCGGACAGTCACTAATTACTGGACCATCTTTTTGAGTTACTTTGATCACTTGTACATGTGTTCTTGGGTTCATAGATGTTACTGGCCCGCACATATCTCTTACTTTCCAAGTCCTTAATATCTCATACGTTCCGTGGCAAATCTCGTATCGTTCATCCGTGTATAATAAACTGACCATACATAATCCGCCTGTTCTATTTACTCGTACGCCATGTAAAGAAGGCAAACCTGAGTTTTCAGGGGCTAACAAACTTGGATTTCTTTCTACATTAGTACAAACTAAATCCAACTTATCAGCTGGGAATACGATAGAATCTAAATTCATTCTTCTGAATCTAACTGTTTGTGGACATGAAAATCTTTCTCCTTTTTCATTCTCTAAATACCAAGTACGTTTAAGTTCCGCTCTGATTGGTTCGCAATCACCAAAAGAGGTCCACTCATCTTGATGCCAAATTGTTGTTTTCACCTCGCAAGAAGTCACTTCTGGCTCACCTAAGATGTATTTGCCTTGAGCATTTTTTGCATTCGGATCAACATTACAAAATACCGTTGTATCAACAGGGCACTTCATTTCAGGACCTAATTTGCGCTCGATATGGATATATCCCCAACAACTGTTGTATGGTGGTACTCTCGGTAATTTACAATCTGTTATGACAACTTTAAATGATTGCCCTTCATCCGCTTTTGTAAAAATACGAGATCGAGGATTTCCTAAAGCATCTAATACCTCTATGCAATAATTGTCATAACATCTAACCTCAGATACATCTGCTAAAATCATCTCAGCTGTAACCTCTGCATTACAATCTCCATCTAATGATAGGTTGACATTATTTATACAAGCCAATTGAATAGATTCAGATATAAACTCAATTACTACCACTCTAAATATACATCTTTCTACATTACCATAAATATCCGCTGCTTTTGCTATAATATTGTAATCACCGATAGGTAAGGCATTGATGTCCGCACGTATACTATCAGTACCGTCAGATTTTGCAAAACAATACGTAACTGTGTCCATTGCACAATTATCATTAGCTACAAGTGGTAAAATAGAACCAGTACATGCACCAGGATCTAAGAATATTTGTCTATCACGACACTCACCAACTACAAAAACTGGGTCTTCTGTATCCTTTATCGTAACTTTAAAGCTACACTGATTTAAGTTGCCATATTGATCTGTTAAGGTGTAACGTACTACAGTTTCTCCTACATTAAATCTTCTCGTCTCTCTACAGCCCATCATATTTATGGTGTTAGCTGTATTAGCAATTACGACTCTTATACTATCCGTAACATTGGTCACACTATTGCTAAATAAGTAATCTACGACCATTGACCCTTTAATACAATTGTCCTCCAATATTGGGTGAATCCAAGAGAATACGGTATCACAAAGTGTGGGGCTGTTAACTATGGTTGTATCTTTTTGACCAAATGGTATTTGATACAATATCTGCAAATCCCAACTATTTAAAGTACCTGTTACCCCTTCTTCTCCATAAACTTCAAGTATCCAGTTGCCTGCACCTTGAGTGCTATAAAACTCTTTAAATGACTTTTCTGGTCTGTATGTACCGCCTTGCCCAGTTGGACCACACGGTGCTGTATTGATTAATGGAGCAGTCTGCCATTTATTAATTGTTTCGTCTAGATTTATATTGATATTTGCACTACCAGCAATTCCTGGAGGTGTAGAACAGAATAAAGTATCTGTTGCACAAATTCTGTCAAATAGTTTAATTCTTTTGCCAGATGGACCTCTTAAATACACTCCGATTGCACCAGCATTAGATGTTGAAATATTAAGGTTGAAGATATTGATATCATCCACCAATCCAGCAGGCATTTCAATTGTGTCAGAAAGACATAAATTAGGTAGAAGCGAAAGACCTGTACTTCCAGCTACACGAATACTGTCGTGCCATATACACGTTGGAGCCTCCGTATCTTCTACAGAAACCGTAAACGTACACATATCAAAGCTTGGAGCTATATGCTGTAAACCAACGGTGTCATTTCTAAATGTCATGATAGGCAGACCTGGGTTCAACACTCCAAATGAAGCAGTATCACAAGGGTTTGAAGCTCTGAAATCTAATTGATTATCTTTATCACAAACTGTATTTCTTAAGATAACCGAAGCGTCCAACTTGTCGTTTACAACTGCTTCATCCATTGTGTAATCTAAAAATCCAAAACAGTATTTTCTTACATTACATCTGTCATAATTATTCACCACATCTACATCACCATCACCATCTTGATCACCATCAAAGACATGTGTAAAAGTCTCACCAACATCCAATATATTATTTGGAGTTCTCACATTCCAAAGTATTGGAATTACAGGAGGATAGATAGGTCTTTCAAACATAGTAGAAATGTTATTATCTGTTGGTACAGTAAATGTCTCTATAATGTTGCCCGCAGCATCTTTTAACATAAACTTACCACATGTGATATCTACCGCTGAAGGCCCGAAATTGGTAATTTCAACACCATAAAATCCATCACGTTGTTGTACTTCAGTAATGAGGATCAAAGGTTGGTCTTTAACCGTATATTTGACAGTACTTGTACCAATTGGGAACAAAGTACCACTTGCGTTTTCAAATCCACACGCTACTTGCTCTCCATTAGGTCCTGTCACTTCGTATGTCACAGCCACATGATCTCTACAATTGTCTGTAATGCTCACTGGAGCAATATTATTAACGATCCTACCACAAACGTTAAGATCATTAGGTCTAACTGCTACATTTGGTGGACATTGTACTCTAGGAGGCAACCTGAAATCAGAAACAATTATTTTTATCTCACAATAGTTCTGATTACCAACAGTATCGATAGTAGAATAAGCCAATACAGTCAACCCAACAGGGAATAGGTCTCCAGATTTAAGCCCTGTAGTATCTACTTGAGTAACTCTTGTAAATCCTTGACAACTATCACTTGCTATTGGGAAAGGGAAGTTGACAAAAGCCTCACATTGACCAAGAAGTGCATCGACCACAATTGGCTCTGTAGGACAATTAAGGAAAACAGGAGCTATAGTATCCACAACTCTAATGTCATAGCAAAATAAATCCTCACAACCATACGGTGAGTTTCTTTGGTAAACTCTAATACAAACTTCAAAAGTTGTATCTCTGATAGCTGGTGCAAAAAATCCAGGTACAACCACTCTTCCATCATTTGCAATGGTATCAATAAGTTCAACAACCGGAACAAGTATTGGTCCACCACCGTAATGTCCCCCTGCATCTCCTATATTGCTTAATCCAGAAGATGTTACAGTGATTGAATCATCAGATAAATCAATTATTATTATTCTCTCAGGCACCCATACAGCAGGACAAGTTACTTGGTCTGTTAATGAAACTTGTAAATCTTGACAAGTAACATTTATGTCTCTAGAGAATGTAATAGAACAAGGCTGACCGTCTATAGTGTACGTAAGAGAATAGTTACCATCTAAACCGAAAGGATTAAACAAATAATATTCATCGCCATTGAAAGGAATACCATCAGGATTAAAAAACTCAACGCCTTGACCTGTCCAATTACCACCCGTAGTAACAGGATATCTCCCTCGAATCGCATCCAGTCTAATCGTATTGGCAATAGGTGGGGCACCGATACCGTCCCATCCCGCTCCACCTAAAAAGACTTTATCTTCTACACAACACATAAATCCTGCTTCAAAAGAAGGATCAGCCTGTATGATTCTAAGCGAGAATGAGCAAGACTCAAAATTACCATTACAACTTACCGCAGTATAAGTTACAACAGTGTCTCCAACATTTAATGTATCTCCAGGTACTGGTCCTGCTGTTTGATAAACACCTTCTTCCCTTATTGAGTCTAATGGACGAACTCCTTTATAGGTAAGTAACTCATTAGAACAACTTGTGAACGCCACTGGAATACTCCAAAGGTCAGCCGGAAGAACACATGTAGTACTTTGACCAGGGTAGGTGTATAATGTTCTTGGGATAGTATCACAATTTGCAAATATTGCAGGAGAAGCAGCAGTTACAATTACTTCTGCATCGGCAGCCGCACTAAATTCTAAGAACACATCACATCCAGCTGCTGTAAGAATATCCTCAATAGTTGGACCAACAATGGGAATTGAACCTATAGGAAGCAAGTCCATTAGACTAATTTCTTTCGCTCGCAAATCTCCACATTCGTCTGGAATACCGCTTGGCCACGTACCAATTGCTCTAGCAGTGATATAACCTTGGCCTTTGACTCTATTGGGAATTGTAAATGATCCTCCTAAAGGTAATGACCCTTGATCAACAGTTAAATCGAAAGCTCCATCTCCGTCAGTATCAGCTCTTACCAACACTTCAGAACCTTCGCCCCCAACCAAAGCAGATAATAAATCAATGATAAACTCAGATATTCTTTTATTACAACCTAATAAATTTGCAATAGCACCTAAAGGTCTAACACCAAAAATTTTAAAATTAAATACTTTACAAATAGTTCCAATCCCAGGAAAATCTCCAATAGTATTTCCTGCTCCCGCATCTGCAGCTATACCAAAGAAATTAACATTAAAAGTAACATTTACTTCTTCATCTTTACAATCTATTGCTAATTTATCAAAAGAAATTTCTGCCGATAAAATATCTGGAGTAGAAATACTAAACCATCTACAACCGAGCTCTAAGCCCGGTGTTGCCTTGTATTCGCACACATCCGGTCTGAAAGGGTCTCCACATGTTGATTCGAATAAGGCATCATCACCACAATTGAATCCATCATTGTATAAAGTTATAATTTTACAAACTGTATCTGTACAAGCAACAGGTGGTGGGCCTGGCAAATTAGAACAAGAAGGTGGCGGTCCGCTAGTGGCCGCTTTACATATAGTATATTTAACGCTTACCGGCTCTTTTGGATTGATTAATATAGGAGCTGGTAATGTTATTGATGTTCCAGTTATCTGGCCAACCGGGGGTACTCCAGCAGGAATGAAATAGTTTTCATTTAAATTAATTGGTGATAAGGTTATAGTAGTATCCCTTGAAGCACAAATCGGACCTGGTCTTGCAGAACCATTAATAGTAAACTCTGGTTTAATTGGTCTCGTTGTAATGAGTACATTCACAGGTAAAGAAGTAGTGTCACCACACTCTAGATCTGGAATGGTATATGCTATTGAATAACAAGCACCTCCTAGAGGGGCAAGAAGAAAACTATCTGCTTTATATTGAGAAGGAGAACCACCTGATGGCGTCACGGTAAAAAATCCTTCAGGGCTTGTATTTCCGTCGCCCAAGATTTGACTCAAATAAACTTTTTCATCAATTTTTTTACATTTAAAATGGGTAGCATTTATAACTGGAATATTTTTAAGGGCAAAACTAACTTGTCTTTGGCTGACTACTCTACAATTGAATGAATTTACAAGGTTGGTGAATGCGTTTGCATTACCTAAAGCCAATTGAATTGCGGCATCAATAATATCTTGAGGATTAGGAGGTGTTCCACTTTGGATATAATATAAATTAACAGGACTTTCTTGTGGATCAATTTCTGCCCCATCGATTTTTAATACCAATTGGGAACCATTCAATCCATAAGAAAATCCAGAAGGCAAAGTTGGTGGATTGGAACTAGAAATGGGATAATTTTGAGAAAGCAACCCAGTGATCGGGATTTCGAACATTTGTGTTGGTAAAACGCAAATTGGGTTGGCTAAAAGATCTGAAGGGAACTCAATTGTGGGGTAACCGGAACACGATCCACTGAAATTAATATCTGGATTTGGATTATTATCCGGGCCATCAATAGAAACTGTGTAACTTGGCATTGGAATAAAAGTAGGGTTAGTAACTACCACATCAAGGTAATAAGTACCGGTAGCATTATCAAAAAGAAATAAAGTACCGTTAGGGACCGAAAGACCAGTAGAACTCAAAATCGTGAAAGCCAAAGCAGGTACAAAAGGCTGTCCATTATTCGAAGAAATGCTTAATCTGGTTGTATATGTACCGTTATTTAGATTTACTGTATTATCATTGTTACAAATACATGTACCCGCCACTGTAATGTTAGGTGTGATCCCTGTTGATATAGGGAAAGGTGGTTGTGGAACCTGGGGAACTCCGTTCAGAGTGCTGGATACACTAATAGAATTAGATAAAGGGGAGTTAGCATTATTATTAACTATAACAGAATAGCTAAGTGTTATTGTATTTTTCCCAGGAATACTTGCAGATAAAGTATCAATTAAAAAAGAAGGTGTGGGTGAGTTGAGGACTGTACCAATACTTGAGCTACCGGGAATAACAGAAGCCGAACCTAAATCTAATGAAGTTCCATTAGGTATAAGTCCAGATAATGAAACCATCGTATGGGTATCAGCTGCAGATGTACTTTCTAGTACGATATTGTAGGTTAGTACTTGGCCAAAGCTTGCTGTCGTAGGTGTAGTTGTGACGTTAATAACAAGAGCAGCCAAAGCACTCTCTTCATGATTGTCCAATTTGATAGTTTTTGTTAAGCCAAATAAGACCGCACCAAAAATTGTAGCAAATAAAACTATACTTTTAACACTAAATTTTGAAGTAAAAAGATCATTCATATAAAATAATTAATTAATTTTCTAAATTATTGAGTTGTTCGTTTATAGCTGGAAACATTTTTTTTATTTCCGAAATTTTTTTATTATTGCCGAGCGTTATATATTTCCAATTTTTGGATTTTTGATCATTTATTGCAAGTGTTTTTTGAGATTCAACAAATTCTTTCCCATTTTGAGAAAAAGTAACTTTCTGAATGAATAAAGCCTGTTTATCACTTGATCTAGTCTTTACATCCAATAATTTTTCGACAGCTATGTTTTTAATACTAATTTTATCTTCTCTGAAAGTAGAGTACGTGCCCTCAAAAAATTCTTTAAGTAATTTTTCACCACCCATGCTTTGAGCTAGGACTGGATGAACGTACTTGTTATATGTTTTGAAATCATTATTTTCTAATGCTTTAACCATTGAATTGATATCATTGTAAATAATGCTCTCAAGATCTTTTGGTACTTCACTATTAAAAACATTAAATCTTTGTGGTAAAAAATAAAATAAACTGACTAACAAAACTAACGAGCCAAAAGCATGAGGTGCATACTTTAAAAAAGCTTTATTTTCTGTTGGTTTTATTGAATTAGATTTTTTTTGCATTAGCAGTATTAATCCTGAGATAAAAAGCCCTAAACCACCAAACATATTAAAGTAAATTCCAACACCTTCGTAAAAACCAGCAGATGCCATCGTGATACCAATATTATCTGATTTGAAATTTAATTGTTGATCACGTATTTCAGATAAATTGTAAAAACCTAGACAAAAGATCAAGGCCCCAGCAATTAAAGAATAAATTGAAATAAACTTTTGGTATTTATTAAGAAAAAAAGCGAGAATGAAAAGCGTAAAAAACACAAAACCTGTAAGAACTCCATCACCAACATATCCATATAGTTTCATCCCCGATGATGGATAATGGAGCCAAGGCATAAATGTACTACACATACCAACCAAAGAAGCTAACATTAAAATAATTCTTCCACTCATGGGTTTTGGATAAAATAAAACTCTAAAGTACTTCTTACTTTGCAGTTAAATTATACCTATTTTATTTATATAGGGTAAATAACTAGTTTATTGCAAAGAAAATATACATATTAAAATAAATATTCATATTAAAACATTGACATTTTTACAGAAATATTTAAAAATTTAATATCACACATTAGAATTATAATTAATATTTAAATAATTACTTATTATCTATTTAAAAAAGATATAATAATATTTCATAATACGTTAGAACAATCTAATTGAAAAGAAAATCTCTTATCAAATACCCAGAAATAACCTTGAAAAAATATAGTTAAGAAAAATAAAAAATAATATTTTTTATTTGAAGTACATACATTAATAAATAATTAATAATTAGTTAGAAATAGCTAATATTTGATAGAGCCCTAATCTCTCCTACCCCACCAACTTGCCAAAATAGACCCCATGGTATTCATGATTGGACCAAATAAGGCTGGTGCAAGTCCTACCGTTGCCAGTTTACCCATACCTTTGGCTAACCCTGATGCCAAACCAGCATTTTGCAAACCTACTTCAAGGGAGATTGTGCGACAATCTTGTTCCGACAATTTGAATAATTTACTACTCCAATAGCCCAATAAAAAGCCAAAAAGGTTGTGCATTAATGTTGCCAATACTAATAAAAATCCTACAGTCTGTAATGACTTTTGGCTCGCGGCTGTAACCACAAGCGTAAGAATTGTGATACCAATAATGGATACAAAGGGTAAAATCTTTTGCAACCACTTACTTTTTTCTTTAAGAATAGCATGAATCAAAAGCCCAATTGATAAAGGTACGATGATCATTTTGACCATATCCCACATCATGGACCAAAAATCAATATTGATATACTGTCCTCCGAGCAATTTCATCAAAAGTGGGGTAACAATAGGGGCTACCAAGGTAGCAATCGATGTCAAAGTGATCGAAAGTGCTACATTGGCTTTGGCTAAATAGGTCATCACATTGGAGGATAAGCCACTTGGAGAGCAACCAACCAAAATTATACCTGCAGCAATTTCAGCTGGAAAATCAAAAATATTTGCTAGCGTAAAGCCTAAAACTGGCATAATAGTAAACTGACAAATTAGCCCTATAAATACTGACTTTGGAGCCTTAAGTACCTCTCTAAAATCCTTTATTGTCATCGTGGTACCCATGCCAAACATAATAATTTGGAGCAAAGGTATGATGAGTTCCTTCAACTCAAATCCATTGACTTCAATAAAATATTGGGGGAAACTATAAGAAAATAAGGCTGCTAAAATAATGAAAATGGTAAAGTAATAATCCCTCATTTAAAACATATTTGTCTATCCTAATTTAAATATGCTTCAAAGGCATATTTCTGATTTTTACCCCAAATATCATCCTTTCCTTTTACTGATTGCAAAAGATGAATAGCTTTATCTAAAATGTCTTTTGAAGCATGCTTACTCAGTATCAAACATCGAGTCCGTCTTGCCAACAAATCTTCTATTTTTTCAACCATTTCTTCCTTGCAAATATCTTCCATTTGTTGCCAAGTATATGGTAGTTCTGGATGGATATTTGGATCTGTATACACTTTTGAACCTTCTATTTTTATGGATGATGAAGTACTTGGATGTGATGTGAGTCCTAAATTTTTAACAAGGACGTCAAGTGTATCCTCCCCCATCCTTCTAAAAGTTGTCCACTTACCACCCAATATCGAGAACAGTCCTGATGAAGATACTACTACTTTGTGGTTTCTGGAGATTTCCTTTGTACTTTTTTTATTCGTTTTTGAACTTACCAAGGGTCGCAAACCTACAAAAGTGGACTGAATGTCTGCTCTTTTGACGTCAATATTTAAGTAATTTCGAGCATTTTCGAGCATAAAGTCGATTTCGCCATCCGTAATTTGCGGCTCAGGTTCTACTTTTTCTGAAATCAAATCTGTGGTACCTATAATTGCCTTATTTTTCCATGGGATAATAAACAACACTCTACCATCCGAAGTTTTGGGAATCATGATGGCACTTTTGCCACCTAAAAATTTTTGATCTACAACGATGTGCGAACCCCGAGCAGGTATTATTTCTAAATCCGAATTACCCGCCTTATTCATTAACTCATCAGACCAAACGCCTGTTGCATTGACTACAGATTTGCATGAAAAAGTAAGTTCCTCACCTGCAATATGATCAAAAGATTTAACACCATTTATTTTACCAAATTCATCCAAAACAAAATCTGTACATTCTACATAATTTATGCACAATCCTTGATGATTTTCTATCGTTTTTACAAGGTCATAACACAATCTCGCATCATCAAACTGACCATCGAAATACACAATTCCACCTTTCAATCCCTCCGTTTTGATATTAGGTATTTTTTGTATGGTTTCGGCTTTTGAAATCATACGTGTAGGTCCTAGTGATTTGCTAAAGGACATAAAATCGTATACTTTGAGCCCCATGAGGTAGTAATACCCCTGCCAAGTCTCATAAAATGGAATAATAAATTCCTGGATGTTTGATAGATGAGGTGCATTGTGTAAAACAAAAGACCTTTCTGCCAAAGCTTCTTTTACCAAACCAATATCACCTTGTGCTAAGTAACGGACCCCTCCATGTAAAAGCTTAGTTGCCTTTGACGAAGTGCCTTTACCAAAATCATATTTATCAATCAACAAAACTTTCATTTTGCGACTCACCGCATCCAATGCCACGCCCAATCCACTTGCACCACCGCCAATGACTATAAGATCATAGATAGATTGATCTTTGATTTTTTGTAATTTTACTGCTCTTGAGTACATATTGAAAATGTATTTTTTATTCTATCCACGACTTACTGCGATCCACCGCCTTTTTCCAAAATGTTTTTTTCAATGCCCATTGATCACTTTGGATTGGTTCGAACACATGATCAACAGCCCATATTTGCTTTAGTTCAGATACGTCTTGCCAAAGTCCTGATTGTAGTCCTGCAAAGAAGGCGGCTCCCATAGCGGTAGTTTCTAAATTTTTCGGACGTACAACTTTAATATTTGAAATACTTGATTGACTTTGCATGAGTAAATCATTTGCAGTTGCCCCACCATCGACTTTTAATGTTTTAACTACCTCATTTAGATCTTTGCCAATCGCTGTCAGTAAATCATCAACCTGAAAGGCTATCGACTCCAATGCTGCTCTAATAATGTGGGCATCCGTAGTCGCCCGAGTAAGCCCAATGATCATCCCCCTAGCATATTGATCCCAATGCGGTGCTCCTAAACCCGTTAAAGCTGGCACAAAATAAACACCACCATTATCCGACACAGTTTGAGCAATATCGTTGGATTGAGCAGCATTTGTCAAAATCTTGAGTCCATCTCTTAACCATTGAATGGCCGCACCACCCACAAATACACTCCCTTCCAATGCATATTTGACTTTTTCACCTGCTAATTGATAACCGATCGTGCTTAGCAATTTGTGGTTTGAGTTCACTACACTTTCTCCTGTATTGATAACCATAAAACATCCTGTACCATAGGTATTTTTACCTTCTCCTTTTTCTGTACATAATTGACCAAACAATGCTGCTTGCTGGTCACCTGCTACGCCATAAATAGGAATGTTATAATCTCCAATTTTTGCAACACCATAATCGCTGTTACAAGGTTTTACGTCAGGCAACATTTGAATAGGCACATTAAAAATATGTAATAAGTCATGATCCCATTCCAAAGTATGAATATTAAATATCATCGTTCGAGATGCATTAGTAACATCTGTGGCATGTACTTTTCCACCAGTCAAATTATAAATTAACCACGAATCTATGGTACCAAAAAGCAATTCTCCATTTTCTGCTCTCGAGCGTGCATTAGGCACATTATCCAAAATCCAAGCAATCTTTGTAGCCGAAAAATATGCATCGATAATCAATCCTGTTTTTTCTTGAACAATATTAGCTTTACCTTCAGCGATGATATTACTACATATTTGAGCAGTTCTCCGATCTTGCCACACGATGGCTTTGTTTATTGGTTTACCAGTAGCTTTTTCCCATACTACAGTGGTTTCTCTTTGATTAGTGATTCCAATCGCTTGGACTAGTGAAGGATCGATCAAACTTGTGAGTGCTTCTAGAGCAACTTGATATTGTGTTTCCAATATTTCTTCTGCATCATGTTCTACCCATCCATTTTCAGGAAAATATTGAGTAAACTCCTTTTGGGCTTTTGCATGTATATTTCCTAACTTATCAAAAACCAAGGCACGCGAACTCGTGGTTCCTTGATCCAATGCTAAAATAAAATGATTACTTGATGACATATTTTAAGAATTTTTAATTTCAAGGGTTAAATATAAATTTTTATAATTTGTTTTTAGAATTAATTCTTTGAGAAATTTTAAAATGCTTAATTTTGCGGTTCATTTAGAGACAAGTTATAACTTAATTGATGCGTTTTAGAGGGAGTACGAATAAAAAATCTGTTCATTATGCCGTTTTATCAAATGTGATAGTGCTCTTACTGATCGGTTTATTTTTGATTTTATTTTTTCATACCAACACCATCACAGATGTGGTAAAAGAAAAAATGAATATTGTGGTAGAAATAAATGAAGGTGTAGATCAAAACACTATAAATAAATTGATTAAAACCATTCAGGCTAAAGAAATTGTACTTAAAGAATCGGTAAAGTATATACCAAAAAAAGATGCTTTAGCCTATATGAGCTCGAGCATGGATGAAGATCTTGGCAACTTGGGCAATCCATTTAAGGATGTAATCACTTACAATATTACCTCTAAAGACTATAATGAGTCAAATTTGGTAGCTCTTGCAAATGAAATAAAAAAAGATAGCAGTGTAAATGATGTTTTTTATGAAAATATCGTCATAGATAGTGTAAAATCTAATCTTAAAAATATCTCTTATTTAATATTGTTGATCTCACTCATTTTTATCGGTCTTTCAGTGATCATCATGTACAATACGATCAACTTAAGTCTTTATGCAGATCGTTTTGAAATAAAGACGATGGAAATTATTGGGGCAAGGGATGGGTTTATTAGGCAACCCTATTTAAAAATAGCTGGTAAAGTCGCTTTAAGATCATTTATCTTTGCAGCTATTTGCATTTTGTTAATTATTGTATCTGCTTGGTTTAATTTAAATGGAGCATCTGATGTGATCAATTGGTTTTATATTACCTTGACACTTGCGATCATCTTTATTTTCTCACTGGTCGTCAATGTAGGAGCAACTATCAGAATAGTCAATAAATATTTATACTCACATTCAAATAATCTGTATCAATAAGTTAAAAACTCAATCTTATTTATGAAAAAAGCAGATATCATTATTATTGGGGCGGGACCTGTTGGACTATTCACTGTGTTTGAAGCGGGTCTTTTAAAACTTAAATGTCATTTGATAGATAGTTTGCCTCAGACGGGTGGTCAACTAACAGAAATTTATCCAAAGAAGCCTATTTATGATATTCCAGGTTATCCTTCGGTTAATGCAGGAGAGTTGGTTGATAACTTAATGGAACAAATATCACCCTTTAAACCAGAATTTACATTAGGCGAAAGGGTCGAAAAACTGGAGCAAGTAGAAGAAAAACTGTATAAAGTTACCACCAATAAGGGGTCTGTGATTTTTGCACCTGTTGTTGCCATTGCAGGTGGATTAGGCAGTTTTGAGCCGAGAAAGCCACCTCTTGAAAATATTACAAAATATGAAGATAAAGGCGTAGACTATATCATCAAAGAGCCAAATAAATTTAAAGGCAAACGAATATTAGTGGCGGGTGGTGGAGACTCTGCATTAGATTGGACTGTGATTTTAGCGGAGATTGCCTCTGAGGTAACTATGGTACACCGTCGAGAATCATTTAGAGGTGCAATCGATAGTGTCGAAAAAGTGATGAAATTAGTAGAAGAAGGTAAGGTGAAATTGATCACTAAAGCTCAAGTCATCGATCTCAAAGGTGAAGAACATCTTGAAAAAGTAACTATAGAGATAGATGACAATCCTCCTTTTGATGTAGCATTGGATTATTTTATTCCATTATTTGGTTTATCTCCTAAATTAGGGCCAATCGGAGAATGGGGATTGGAAATCGAAGATAATGCTATCAAGGTTAATACTTTTGATTATAGCACGAATAGACCTGGTATCTATGCTATTGGTGATATCAATACATACCCTGGCAAGTTAAAGCTTATACTCTGTGGTTTTCACGAAGGTACTTTGATGGTCCAATCTGCGTTTAAATACATATATCCAGACCAAAAGTTAAGCTTTAAGTATACCACCGTGGTAGGTGTCACAGGATTTGCTTAAAATAATCATTATTGATCAAAGACAATTACAATACAATTGAAGAATCTCATTTTGAGGAACTTCGCGAAAAAGCAAGCAAGTTTTTAGCTTTTGCTTACAGCGTCTATAATCAAAATGATGTACAAGGTAAATTAGAGGCACTTAAACACGCTCATCCCAAAGCAAATCACTATTGTTATGCCTATTTATTGGGTGTTAATGGTGAAGA
The DNA here is from genome assembly GCA_022844565.1 of Saprospiraceae bacterium. Classification (GTDB taxonomy): domain Bacteria; phylum Bacteroidota; class Bacteroidia; order Chitinophagales; family Saprospiraceae; genus JADKBO01. Next base: position 461,920 of record JALHLK010000001.1, on the reverse strand, counting down.
ATACCGAGCAAATGATGATGGAGAACCTTCAGGGACTGCTGGCAATCCGATTATGGGACAGATCAAAAGCCATGGATTAACCAATGTTTTGGTGGTAGTAGTCAGATATTTTGGAGGCACTAAATTGGGAGCTAGTGGTTTGATCGCAGCATATAAAGATTCAACTAATCTCGTATTAAGTAATTGTAAAATTATTGAGAAATATATCCACGAATCGTATAAATTTACGTTTACATTTGAAAATATGGGCAATGTGATGAATGAATTAAAACATCTTAATTTTGATATTGTAGAAAAAAACTTTGATCACACACCCAATGTAATTGCACATATACGGACATCCATAGCATCCGATTTAATAAAAAAACTAAAGTCACGACTTTTAAATATTTCATTAGATAGAATATCAGAAGAAACTGTAATTGAAGGCTTAATAATAGAAAAGCTACAATAATGATTAAAGTAGGTATAACAGGTGGTATTGGCAGTGGCAAAACGACTGTATGCAGCATTTTTGAAACATTTGGAATTCCAGTATACAATGCAGACGATCGTGCTAAAAAGTTGATGACTTCAAACAAAATTCTTAAAAGACATATTTTAGATTTATTGGGAAGTGATGCCTATTTTAAAAACGGTAGACTTAATAGAAAACACATAGGAAATATAGTTTTTAAAGATAAGACAAAATTGACGGCATTAAATGCTTTGGTACATCCGGCAGTGGCGAAAGACGGTCAAGCTTGGTTTGAAAAGATGAAATTAGCAGGTCATCCTTATGCTATTAAAGAAGCAGCCTTACTCATAGAAAGTAAATCTTATAGTGAACTTGACAAATTGATTGTAGTTACAGCGCCTCTTGAATTACGTATTGAGCGAGTCATGAAAAGGGATAAAGTACCACGGGAAGGTGTGGAAGCAAGAATAAAAAATCAAATGGATGAGCAAGAAAGGTTAAAATACGCAGATTTTATCATCGAAAATAATGATGAGCAATCATTAATCGGGCAAGTCCATAATATCCATAGAATGTTGATCAAGCTTAAATGACCCAAAAGAAAATCTATACCTTTTTGTGGTTGTTCTTATTTGCACTTTCAATGCAAGGTCAAACATCTATAGATTCAAATGAACATAAAAATATAATTTCTAACTTATTGACACCGTCAGAATCCTACAGTAAGCAGCGAAGGAATACCGTTTTAACCTTTTGGGGAACTTCTTATGGTGCTTTTTCTTATGGATTGTATCAAAGCTGGTATAAAAACCAAAATTTACAGCCTTTTCATTTCTTCAATGACAAAAGAGAGTGGTTACAGATAGATAAGGCTGGGCACGCCTTTTCTGGTTATTTTCAAATGGCTTATAATTTTCAGTTATCAAAATGGGCAGGCATTTCTGAAAAAAAAAGTATCCTTTATTCTTCTGTTATTTCAAACTTATTTTTGACCACCTTAGAAGTTTTTGATGGCTTTGGTGAGGGTTGGGGCTTTTCTGCTTATGATATGGTTTCGAATATATCGGGTTCAGGGACATTTATATCGCAACAACTTATTTGGGGAGAACAAAGGGTTTTGATCAAAGAATCGGTACGTCCAGTGAGATATAGCAACCAATCTATCACAGTTAATGGGGTAACGACAAGCTTGGAAGAAAGAGCTAATGATTTGTATGGCAAAGGATTATTAGAGCGAGCACTCAAGGACTATAACACCCAGACATATTGGCTTTCAGTTAGTCCGAATGCTTTTGGATGGAACAAATGGCCAAGTTGGTTGAATATTTCAGCAGGAATAGGTGCGCAAGGAATGTTTGGTGGTTTGCGAAATAGATGGACAACTCCAAATGGTGTATTTGACTATTTTACTCAACCTAGATACCGACAGTTTTACCTAGCTCCTGATATCAACCTAAGTAAAATAAAAATCAAATCCCCTTTTTTAAAAACACTATTTAATGCCGCAAACATTATAAAAACACCAACACCGGCATTGGAATATAATCGGATTGAGGGGTTTAAGGTGTATTTAGTGTTTTTTTAGCTGGGGGTTATTAATCTGCAAATATTCTTAAAGTTTTTTTTTAATAAATATAAAAATGAAATAAAAATCCATTTCATTTTTGGTATACCTTTTCTGAACACTTTTAAAACAGCAAACGTCCATTTCAAAGAATAAAAATTTAATTGCTTTTGTATTTTCTCTCATGAATTAATGTTAACTTTGATAAAGAATCAATTCAAATCAAATAAATAAGTCATGAACAGTAATAAACGTAGGACATTTTTGCAAAATTCAGGCCTTATCTTAGGAGGTCTATCTATTTTCCCTCAGTTTTTATATTCAAGAAATTCCGGACTAAAGACTGCCCCTTCGGACACAATTAATTTCGGCTTGATTGGGTGCAAAGGTATGGGTTGGTCAAATATGAGTACCATCTTAAATAGTGTTTTAGGGTCTAGATGTATAGCTTTATGCGATGTGGACCAAAGTATACTTGACCAAAGAAGTAAAGACGTAGTAAAAATAAGTGGTAATACACCTCAATTGTTTAAGGATTATAGAAAACTCTTGGAGCTTAAAGATATAGATGCCGTTGTAATTGGCACCCCTGATCATTGGCATTGCCTTATGCTTTGTGATGCACTAGATGCTGGAAAACATGTCTATTGTGAAAAACCACTGGCAAATTCAGTACAGGAAGCAAATGTTATGCTGAAAGCAGCAAAATATCATCAAAAAATAATACAAATAGGCCAATGGCAAAGAAGTGGTAGTCACTACCGCGCTGCACACGACTACCTAAAGACTGGTGTTTTGGGTAATATTCGCCTCGTAAAATGTTGGGCATATCAAGGTTGGATGAAGCCAGTACCTATAGTAGCTGACAGTGCAATACCTGAAGGAGTAGACTACAATATGTGGCTTGGACCCGCACCTAAACGACCTTTTAACGCTAATCGTTTTCATTTTAATTTTCGTTGGTTTTGGGATTATGCAGGAGGCCTTATGACAGACTGGGGTGTTCACGAACTGGATATAGCTTTATACTTCATGGGAGCTACAGCCCCAAAATCCGTCATGGCATCAGGTGGCAAACTAGCCTATCCCGACGATGCTTCAGAAACTCCAGATACCTTACAAACAGTTTTTGAATATGACAAGTTTAATCTCTTGTGGGAACACGCTACAGGAATTGATGCTGGCCCATATGGCAGAACAGAAGGAATCGCATTCATTGGTAACAATGGTACTATGGTAGTAAACAGAGACGGCTGGGAAGTAATACCCGAGACCTACAGAGATAGCACTGATAAAAGATTGAAATATAAAGTAGAAAAATATCCTGATCAAAAAAGGAGTAGTAATGAAAACTATCTCGCAGAACATGTTAAAAACTTTGCACTTGCCATTAAAGATAATAACCCTTCAATTCTAAATTGTGGAATAGAAACAGGTGCTGTTGCAGCCATCAATGCGCATATGGGCAATGTAGCTTACAAGACAGGTAGAAAAGTTTATTGGAACAGAGAAACAGGAAGCTTTAATAATGATGAAGAGGCTAATAAAATCTTAAACGCCAATTACCATAATAATTGGAAATTGCCTAAATATTAAAGAGTCAGGATTGTTGGGATTTGTGTTAGCCATTTCCCTACTTCTCCCTACAACGCCTGTATTATATCATACTGCGTAATCACATGCATTGCACCCGCATTATCCTTGACCAACACGGCTTGGCTTGACTTCGTGATATACCTATTCAATTCTTTGAGTGGCATATCCATATTTACCATTGTAAAAGGAGCATCCATAGACTCCCCTACTGTTCTTTCGCTATTTTGAAGTGGATTTGCAAGTATTATGTCCAAAACTTTACTTTCTGTGATGGATCCTACTATGTCTTCACCTTTAAAGACAGGTAATTGACTGATATCGTTTGCCTTCATAAGATTTAGGACCGCCTTAAGTGTGTGAGATGCGTCAACGAAGTAAAAATCTTTGGTTGTTTTCTTTGCGATGATGTTTTTAACTTTGAGTTCATCATCCAAAAATCCTCTTTCGCGCATCCAATCGTCATTGTATATTTTGCCGACATATCTGCTACCGTGATCGTGAAATATAACTACTACCACATCATCTTTTGTTAGTTGATCTTTTAATTGTAAAAGCCCACCAATTGCCGAACCTGCGCTATACCCAAGTAATAATCCTTCTTCCCTAGCTAATCTTCTTGCGTACACTGCTGCATCTTTATCAGACACTTTTTCAAAATGATCTATTAAGTCAAAGTTTACATTTTTTGGGAGGATATCTTCTCCAATACCTTCAGTGATGTACGGATAGATTTCTTTTTCGTCAAAAATCCCAGTTTCTTTGTATTTTTTAAAAACAGATCCATAGGTGTCAATACCCCAAATTTTGACATTTGGATTGCGTTCTTTCAGATATTTTGCAACACCAGATACGGTACCTCCCGTACCAACACCTACAACTAAATGTGTAATTTTACCATCCGTCTGTTCCCAAATTTCAGGACCCGTAGATTCATAATGGGCTTGGGTATTTGATAAATTATCGTATTGGTTACACCAGAATGAATTGGGTATTTCCTTTGATAATCGTTCTGCAACTGAATAGTATGAACGTGGGTCTGTAGGTTCGACATTGGTAGGACAAACGATCACTTCTGCCCCCATGGCTTTTAGGAGATCTAATTTTTCTTTACTTTGTTTATCTGAGGTTGTAAAAATACATTTGTACCCTTTAATTACAGATGCCAATGCGATACCCATTCCAGTATTACCACTTGTACATTCGATGATGGTACCTCCAGGTTTGATCAGTCCAGCTTTTTCTGCGTCCTCCACCATTTTCAATCCCATACGATCTTTTATTGAATGGCCAGGATTAAATGTTTCTACTTTTGCTAAGACTAAAGCTGGAATATCTTCTACTAACTTATTTAGTTTTACCATTGGGGTATTACCAATAGTTTCCAGAATATTATTTTTATAATTCATTTGATGCTAATTTTATTTTTGCCTTTGATTCTTCACTCATTTTATGAATATTTTGGTTATTCAAAACATCTAATGTTAGATCTCTTATTTTTTCAAAAACGGGTTTAATCACACAAGTAGTTTCATCGCATTCATCACATTTGGCATAATAATTAAGCGAAACACACGGTAACATTGCAATAGGCCCATCCATGATTCTTATTAATTCAGTAAGTTTTATTTCAGAAGGATGCTTTAATAACTTATACCCACCAAACTTGCCACGAGAAGAATGCAAAATCCTGTTATTCCTTAGCTCGTGTAAAATAGATTCAAGAAATTTTTTTGGTATTTTCTCGAACTCCGCAATTCTAGCAGAATCAACCAGCCCAAGTTCTTCTTGATTGTTGGTTATATAAATTAATGCTCGAATAGCATATTTGCATTTCTTTGATATCATGATTTTCTATCTATCTTGCAAATCTAAGAATTTATGGCAAAATATAACTAGAAAGCGTAAAATGTTAAATTATTTACTGATTACAGCGCTGAAGAACGAAGTACCAAACTTAACTTTGTTTGTTGAGTACATGATCACTAATTCTTCCCAGAAATTTGTCTTATCATCAAGGAATTTAAGTAATTGCTGTGGCTTATTTTTTTGAAATAAAGAAGAAAAAACCTCTTTACCACTCATTTTACCTGATAATAAAACATGTAATAAAGTTGCGTCATAATAAGTAAATCGACTTGGAAAAACATCTGTGCTTAAAGACTTTTTATTTCTAATACAATGAACTATTGCATCACATTGCCTTTGAATTCTCTCAAAAGCAAAACCTGTTGAGGCCTTTACTCCACCTCCAGCAGTACCAATTAATGTTATGTTGTTAGATTGGTTAAGCTCCAAAGGACCTGCTGTCATTGGTATGATGCCATACTCCGTCTCCGTTATTTCAAATGAATTTATTTTAAGTGTATTTTCAATATAATCTTCAATTATCCCATCGTATTCTTCATGTTGGAGGATTTTATTTGAAAAAATAGCCACTTCGACCAAGGCATTCCTCTTATCAATTGGCAGTACATACATAAACCTCGTTTCCCCTTTTTGGTCAATGCTGAAGTCCATAAAAGTACACTCCTCCGTATCGAATCGGTCTTCTGCCGTCTTTATAAACCAACCTTTGAAGTGTTGATCCATGTACAGTTTATTGGTTTCTTTGAGTTTTTTAGGATCATCGATATAGCTCTTTATAACATTTTTTCCATAAATAGATGTACCATTATCTAATACAACCACCGCCTTATCGCCTAAAGCCTCGATTTTATTTATTCTATTCACAAATCTTGTGATGTGTTTCCAATTGTCTATTGCCTCATTTGTAACTCTGTAGAATTCTGCTGAACTAATCATCCGATATCGATAAGGTGCTATATCAAACACTTGATTAATACCCTCTCCCACGAATTTAATTTTTGAAAAGAAATTAGTCGCACAATCGTCGAAAATACTATCCTCTGCAATCCATGAGCACCAAGTATGGTCTATACCTTGTTTAATTTCTGGATCTACAATGGCAATTTTCAGATTCGCAAATTCACTATTAGCGAGTCGAAATGCTAAGCTGAGGCCTGCTGCACCACCACCTGCGATGATAATGTCAAATGAATTTTCTTCTCTTAATTCCAACCGAGCTATAATTTCAATGTAAAAATGAAAGGAATAAATGGAATTAAGTAACAAAATTCCAAACTTTGTTAATTTTATCCAAAAATTAAAATTTTCTTAAATAATAATACTGTAGAACTAAAAAATACTAGATTAAGTTTTAGCTTTGTCCAAGTTTTCAACTATTTTAAAGAATAAATGAACAAAAATCTCACATTTTCATTCGCATCGCAACTTACAAGAGTAGGTATCGCTATGCGTGGGGTTTTTTCTGTGTTGCCCAACACATCAATTTTGGCACTACCTTTGATAATAAGGCATAGGCGATTTTAATCAATTACATTTTTGTTTATCAATTTTAGATTGATGGCACTTACTGCTTTCAGGTAGTATTTCAATTTTTTTATTAATAAAAATTTTAATCGAGCAAAAACTTAAATGAATCAAGAAAATATAAAAATACTTAAAGCCAACGAAAACCACCATTATTATGCACAAATCATCGTTGATGAAATGGAGTCTTCAGCTAAAGCAAGAGGAACGGGCATTGCGAAAAGATCTCCAGAATATATCAAGCAAAAGATGTCTGAAGGTAAGGCCATCATAGCTCATACTGAAGATGGCACTTGGGTAGGATTTTGTTATATCGAAACATGGGATGGAGATTATGTCGCTAATAGTGGATTAATCGTTTCACCTCCTTTTAGAAAGTCAGGGGTTGCAAAGTCTATTAAAGAAAATATTTTTAAGCTTTCGAGAGAAATGTATCCAAATGCAAAAATATTTGGCTTAACTACAGGCTTAGCCGTGATGAAAATCAATAGTGATTTAGGCTATGAACCTGTGACCTATAGTGAGTTGACACCAGATGAAAAGTTTTGGGGTGGATGTAAAAGTTGTGTCAACTATGATATTCTGATGATGAAAGAGAGAAAAAACTGCCTATGCACTGCCATGCTTTTTGATCCAAAAGACAAAACCCCTGTAGAAGAAGTAAAAGAGGAGTTTAAAGAAAATAAAGAAATATACGATAGGTTTATGAAAATCAAACAACTTAAACTCCTTAAACCTTTTATGAAGAAAAATAAGGTTATGAAATCAACAGTAGGATTGAGAAGAATTGCCTCTCAAATCACGGAATTTATTTAATCGAAGCAAATCAAAACTTGAATGTCAAAAGAGAAAATAGTATTAGGTTTTAGCGGTGGTTTAGACACTACTTATTGTGTAAAATATTTGGCTGAGGATTTAGGATATGAAGTACACTCGATTATAGTAAATACAGGTGGTTTTACAAGTGAGGAATTAAAACGAGTGGAAGAGCATGCTTATAATTTGGGCGTAACTTCACATACGACCTATGACGCTGTACAAAGTTATTACGATAGAATCATCAAATACTTGGTGATGGGTAATGTATTAAAAAATAACACTTACCCGCTCAGTGTCAGTGCAGAAAGATTGATGCAAGCTATGCACATCGCAGAACACGCTGTTAAATTAGGTACTAAGAAAGTAGCACACGGAAGTACTGGAGCAGGAAATGATCAAGTGAGATTTGATATGATCTTCAATATTATGATACCTGATGTGCAAGTTTTGACACCAATCAGAGACTTAAAATTGAGCCGAGAAGAAGAAATCACTTACCTAAAAGCTAAGGGTGTTGATATGAACTTCAATAAAGCTGTGTATTCTATCAATAAAGGGCTTTGGGGTACGAGTGTCGGCGGAAGAGAAACTTTGACATCCAAAGGTGCTTTACCTGATGAAGCTTGGCCAACGCAAGTCACTAAATCAGTGGCTGAGGAAGTAAAAATTAGCTTTGTAAACGGACAAATATCTGGAATCAATAACCAAAAATTTGCACATCCCATTGATGCCATCAAAGCATTGACGGAAATAGCTGCTCCTTTTGGAATTGGTCGAGACATTCATGTGGGTGATACCATCATTGGAATAAAAGGTAGGGTTGGTTTTGAAGCAGCCGCACCTGTGCTTATCATAAAAGCACATCACGCTTTAGAAAAGCACACATTGACAAAATGGCAATTAGCACACAAAGATCAATTGGCTCTCTTCTACGGCAATTGGCTTCACGAAGGGCAAATCTTGGATCCTGTGATGAGAGATATTGAGGCATTTTTTGAAAGTTCACAAAAGTTTGTCACAGGTGATGTTTTCATTAAATTAGAGCCTTATCGATATCAGATCATAGGCATCGAGTCAGCACATGATTTGATGAGCAGTAAGTTTGGCAGCTATGGTGAAATGAATAAAGGTTGGACAGGAGATGATGTAAGAGGATTTACAAAAATATTTGGCAATCAAGTGTCTATCTATCACAAAGTGAATGAATTAAATTGATATGATTAAAGTTGGGATCATAGGAGGTGCTGGGTACACGGGAGGTGAATTACTAAGAATTCTTACCAATCACCCTGATGTCCATATCCAATTTGTTAATAGTAAGAGTAATGCTGGTAATCTGATTTCAAGTGTACATGATGATTTATTGGGATCTGATTTAATTTTTTCAGACAAGTTGATTGATGATGTAGATGTAATTTTCACATGCAGTGGTCACGGACAAGCTATTCAATATTTAGATGAAGTAAGCATACCTAATCATATTAAAATCATTGATTTAGGAAATGATTTTAGATTACATGAGGATTCAAAAATTGGAGAAAGAACTTTTATTTACGGACTTCCAGAATTGCAAAAAGAAGCAATCAAACAAGCAACAAATATCGCTAATCCGGGATGTTTTGCAACAGCTATCCAACTTGGCTTATTACCACTTGCCGCTTTGGGAGAAGTCAGTGAAGTGTATACTACTGGAATTACCGGGTCAACGGGAGCTGGACAATCACTCAGTTCTACAGGACATTTTTCTTGGCGAGCCAATAATATACAGGCATATAAAACACTGACACATCAACATATAGGAGAAATACATCAATCTTTACTTCAACTTAAAAAAGATGATAATCCTATTGTCAACTTCGTGCCTTGGCGAGGAGATTTTACAAGAGGTATTTTCATTTCAAGTCAGGTAAAGACTAAGCGAAGTTTAGAAGAATTGTATGATATATACAGTGAATATTATCAAAAACACCCATTTACCCACGTCTTGAAATCAGCAATTCACCTCAAACAAGTGGTCAATACCAACAACGCTGTCATCCAACTTGAACTACATGCTGGAAATTTGGTGATTCATTCTGCCATAGACAACTTATTGAAAGGAGCTTCAGGACAAGCAGTCCAGAATATGAATTTATTATTTGGACTCGACGAAACCATTGGTTTAAAGCTCAAAGCCAATTCTTTTTAAATTAAATAACGAAAGACAATGCAACTTTTTGATGTTTACCCACTTAACCAAATTAAAATAAGCCATGCAAATGGTTCATACGTTTATGATGAAAACAACAAAAGGTACCTTGATTTATATGGTGGCCATGCAGTAATCAGTATAGGCCATACTCATCCTCACTGGGTCAACAACTTAAAAAACCAACTGGATAAAGTTTCGTTTTATTCTAATTCAATCATTATAGAGCAACAACAGAGGTTAGCAGATCTACTTGGCAAAGTATCAGGTAAAACAGATTATAGCCTCTTTTTAATCAATTCTGGAGCTGAGGCCAATGAAAATGCGCTTAAGCTAGCTTCCTTTCATACCAATAGAAAAAAGGTTATCTCTTTTACTGGCGGTTTTCATGGAAGAACATCACTAGCTGTAGCATGTACCGATAATCCTGCAATCATCGCGCCTATTAACGAAACAACTAACGTTACATTTCTTCCCTTCAACGATATTAATGCATTAGAAGATACCTTTAAAAAAAGTGGAAATGAAATAGCTGCTGTAATTGTAGAGGGCATACAAGGTGTAGGCGGTATAAGAGTCGCTGATGTTGAGTTTTTAAAAACGATCCGTGCCTTATGCGACCAATATGGTAGTGTGTACATAGCAGACAGTGTACAATGTGGATATGGCCGTACAGGTGATTTCTACGCACATGATTATGCAGGTGTAGATGCTGATATATACACGATGGCAAAAGGCATGGGTAATGGGTATCCAATTGGTGCCATTTCTATTGCTCCTCAATTTAAAGCTAAGCATGGGATGTTGGGCACAACCTTTGGAGGAAGTTACTTGGCTTGTGTAGCTGCAATTTCCGTTTTAGAAGTGATAGAAAAGGAAAATTTGCTTGAAAATGCTAAAGTAAAGGGTCAAGAAATCATTGCTAAACTTAAGACTTACAGTCAATTGAATGATGTAAGAGGAAGGGGATTAATGATTGGTTTTGATCCTAGCGATGAAGTCAAAGATCTTAGAAACAGATTACTTCTAGAATTTAATATATTTACAGGAAACGCAAAACCAAATGCTATCCGTTTATTACCTTCCCTTGCTCTAGGCGACCAAGAAATAAATGAATATTTCCAAGCTATGGATTCCATATTATTAAACGCATAATTTGTAAATATGAAGCAATTTATCTCTGTAAAAGATGTTGAAGATGTAAAATTATTGGTGCGAAAAGCTTTACATTATAAAGCAAATCCATTAAAAGACAGTACTTTAGGGTTAGGCAAACGAATTGGATGTATCTTCATGAATCCAAGTATGCGAACTAGATTAAGTACACAAATTGCAGCAAAAAATCTTGGCATAGAGCCTATTTTATTGAATGCAGGCAGCGAAGGTTGGGCCTTAGAATTTGAAGATGGAGCCATCATGAATGGTACGAGCGTAGAGCATGTTAAAGATGCAGCGAGAGTATTCGGAAAATATTTTGACATTTTGGCAGTAAGAGCTTTTCCTAGATTTCAAAATAAAGAAGAAGATGCTAATGAACTCATCATCAAGCAATTTATCAAACATTCGGGTCTTCCTATTGTAAGTTTAGAAAGTTCTACTTTACATCCGCTTCAAAGTTTAGCTGATATCATTACGATTACGGAGCATAAAAAAACAGAAAGACCTAAGATTGTATTAACATGGGCGCCTCATATAAAGTCTATCCCCCACTGTGTAGCCAATAGCTTTGCACAATGGGTCAATGCATGGGGAGAAGCAGAGTTTTGCATTACCCATCCAGAAGGATATGAACTTTCGAAAGAATTCACAGGTGATGCTAGAATCATACACGATCAAAAAGAAGCTTTAAAAAATGCTGATTTCGTATATGTCAAAAACTGGTCGTCATACAAAAATTATGGTGCTGTAGAATGTACGGACACCTCATGGATGCTAACACAAAACCACATGAAAGTCACCAACAATGCCAAAGTCATGCATTGTCTACCCGTTCGAAGAAATATAGAGTTGTCGGATGAAATCCTTGATAGTGAAAATAGTTTGGTGAGCTTACAAGCCGAAAATAGAATTTGGTCTGCACAAGCTGTTTTATCAGAAATTTTGAAAGGATGAGACCACGTTTAAATGTAATAAAAATTGGAGGTAATGTAGTCGACAGCCCTGCAATGCTTCAATTATTCTTACAAAACATAGCAAAACATCCTACAACTTCAGTAATCATACACGGTGGTGGCAAGATTGCTACTCAGATGGCTGAAAAAATGAACATCCCTCAGACAATGATTGATGGCAGACGGATTACTGATGAAGCTACGCTTGACATTGTGACCATGGTGTATGCAGGCTTACTTAATAAAAAAATAGTAAGTAAATTGCATTCATTGGGCAGGACTGCTGTAGGTTTATCAGGTGCTGATGGGAATGTTGTACTTGCTAAAAAAAGAGTACACCCTACGCTTGACTATGGTTACGTTGGTGAGGTGCAAAGTGTAAATGGACAATTTTTGCAAAACATCATTGATCAAAACCTTACTCCTGTATTGTGTGCAATAACGCACGATAGCCAAGGTCAATTGTTAAATACAAATGCCGATACAATAGCACAAGAAGTAGCTGTTGCTTTAGCAGCATATTTTGATGTGTCATTAATTTATACCTTTGAAAAAAGAGGTGTTTTATTAAATGTCGATGACGAAGAGTCTGTAATAAAGGAATTAACAAGAGCAGCATATTCAAAGCATGTGGAGTTAGGAGCAATCCACTCCGGAATGATTCCAAAGCTAGATAATGCTTTTAAAGCCATAGATGATGGTGTGAAAAGTGTAAAAATTGGGAAGGCAGAACAATTAACTCAAATACTAAATGATGAAGAAGGAACGAAAATCATATAATAATATTGATTTCTGGAGTCATTCAGCTATTGACTTTTTAGCAAAAATGATAGCCGTACCTTCATTAAGCAGACAAGAGGACAACGTAGCCAAGTTGATTCAAAGCGAAATCGAATCATTCGATATAAAAGTATTAAAAATCCAAAACAATGTCATTGCTTTTTCCAAGAATTTTGATCAACAAAAACCCTCGATTATTTTAAACTCACACCACGACACTGTTCCTGCCAATTCGAATTATACAAAAGATCCACTCAAAGCAATTTATGAAGATGGTAAGCTTTATGGATTAGGTAGCAATGATGCTGGTGGTTGCCTTACTTCTCTTATTCATTGTTTTATAGCCCTTTACGAACACAATTTAAAGTATAACTTAATACTCATTGCCAGCGCAGAAGAAGAAATATCTGGTAAAAATGGAGTAGAAGCTGTATTTAATTCTGATCAGTTTAAGAATATTTATACTGGACATCAGGATGATTTTGCAATAGTCGGAGAACCAACATTGATGCAAATGGCAGTTGCTGAACGAGGCTTGATGGTAATTGATGCAGTATGTGAAGGAGTAGCAGGACATGCAGCACGAGAGGAAGGGATCTCAGCGTTGTACAAAGCCATAGATGATATCTCAAAGATAAGAAGTTACGAATTTCCTAAAAATTCAGAACTCTTAGGTCCCGTTAAAACCTCAGTGACCGTTATAAATACCGAAAACAAAGCGCATAACGTAGTCCCAAATCAATGCCAATATGTGATAGATTGTAGGATAAATGAACAGTATACTTTTACAGAAATACTTGAAACGCTCCAAAATTTTTGTTCAGCAAAGCTCACACCAAGAAGTATGCGTTTAAAATCGTCTCTGATCGCTCTTGACCATCAGATCGTTAAAACTGGCTTACGCTTGGGAAAAACTTATTATGGGTCACCAACCACCTCTGACAAAGCTTTAATTCCTATCACTGCTTTAAAAATTGGCCCTGGCGATTCTGCAAGATCACATTCACCTGATGAGTTTATCTTTGTAGATGAAATTAGGCAGGGAGTAGAAGAGTATATGAAAATGATATTAATGGTTTGTAAATAAATAATTAGGCATGAAACTTTGGCAAAAAGCTGGTACAAGTACCGATCAATTGGTAGAAAATTTTACGGTTGGTAATGATAAAATATTTGATGTTTTACTCGCAAAATATGATATCCTTGGCTCAATAGCTCATGTCAATATGCTGGGTGAAGTTGGATTAATGACCAAAGATGAAGCACAAACAGCAATTAAAGGCCTGCAGGAAATACTTCAAGCAGTAGAGGAAGGCAACTTTGTCATAGAAGATAGTATAGAAGATGTTCATTCTCAGGTAGAATATCTATTAGTGCAAAAAATAGGAGACATAGGAAAAAAAATCCACAGTGGTAGATCGAGAAATGATCAAGTTGCTGTTGATATAAAACTTTACCTGAGAGATCAAATACTTGAACTAAAAGACCATGTCGAATCATTATTTAAAGTGCTTATGCATCAATCAGAAAAGTATAAAAATCACAGCCTGCCTGGGTACACACATCTTCAGTTGGCCATGCCATCAAGCTTCGGACTTTGGTTTGGTGCTTATGCAGAAGCCTTAATTGATGATCTAGAAATGGTACTGGCATCATACAATATAGTCAATAAAAACCCCTTAGGTTCTGGTGCAGGTTATGGCTCTACTTTTCCTTTAAATCGCTCAATGACGACGCAAGAATTAGGTTTTAAAACCATGAATTACAATGCAGTTTATGCTCAAATGACTAGGGGTAAAGCTGAAAAATCAGTAGCCACTGCCCTATCCTACTTAGGTTTTACTTTGGGCAAAATGGCTATGGATTGTTGCCTATACATGAATCAAAATTTTGGATTTATTACTTTTCCTGATCATTTGACCACTGGAAGCAGTATCATGCCTCACAAAAAGAACCCCGATGTTTTTGAACTCATCAGAGGGAAATGTAATAGAATTCAAGCCTTACCTAATGAATTTGCCCTGCTCATGAGTAATTTACCATCAGGCTATCACAGAGAAATGCAATTAACCAAGGAGATTCTTTTTCCAGCAATTGAAGAGATGAAAGCCTGTATTACTATGTCCATTCTAATGTTGGAAAACATCAAAATCAAAGAAAACGTTCTCGATGACACAAAGTACAAACTACTGTATACCGTAGATAGTGTCAATGAACTAGTAAAAGATGGTGTCACTTTTAGAGATGCCTACAAAATCGTAGGCGAAATCGTCAATTCTGGAACTTATGAACGACCAACCTCTAAAGTAGATGACAAAAATGCACATGAAGGCAGTATTTATAGACTTTGCAATGAAGAGATTGTGAGGGAGATGGAGAAAATTACTCAGAAATTTAATTAAATTTTATTAGAATCAGGTTTGTTAGTTTGAGTACAGATAGGTTTAAGCTGAGATGCAGGTATTATCATCCAAGTTTTTAGTTCTGAAATTTTATTGCATCTATCTTATAAATATTCTTTATTAGATGTTAATTGGGAATATTTTCGCCCAGGGTTTTAAACGTATTATTCTTTGCGAGCAATGTTCGCACATCTAAAATAGAGCTCAGAAAACGATAATTTTCGCGTGTTTTAGAATTTTTTTAAAAAAAAATTGAATTCAAAGTAAACAAAACAATTCTTGGTTTTGGATATAGAATATTACTTCCCTTTTAGCCAGATAAAAATTTAAATAAAAATCATGAATTCAGATAAAAACAATTCATTACCGCAAAATATAAGGAATATTATTTATTCTCGAATTGACAAATCGATTGACAAAAATCTAGAAAATATAGAAAACCTTGAAAAGCCCACTGGTCAGCAAACTGATAAAATATTTGCTAGTATTTTGAGTGAAATACATCAACCCGAAATCAGTAAAGGTGATAAACAAGCTTCTAAGAGCAATATTATACATTTAGCAAGGAAGTATGCAGCAGCGGTAATCCTTTTGCTCGTAAGTGTATATGCAGTTTCTCTATGGTTACAACCAAATGAAACTTACATCAAGACCAATTATGCAGAAAATAAAAAGATTATTTTGCCAGATGGGTCCAAAGTAATTCTTAACGCAAACTCATCACTAACTTTCTCTAATGACTGGGAAGAAAATGATGATAGAAAAGTTTGGTTAGACGGAGAAGGCTACTTTAGTGTGGAAAAAGGAATTAAAAAGGGGCAAAAATTTGAAGTCATCACAAAAGATATATCTGTTGTTGTGCTTGGTACCATCTTTAATGTAAATTCAAGGAAGGACAAGGTAGAGATATTCCTTGAGGAAGGTAAGATTTCATTGGTAACAAAAGAAGAAAAAATCAAAACAAAGGACCTGAAACCTGGTGATTTTGTAAGATATGTGCCCAATTCAAAAGAAATAAATATTTCACAAAAAACAGATAAAATTCAAAACGTGAGTTCGTGGAAAGATGGTGCTATTTTATTTAGTGAAGCCAGTTTAAGTGATGTATTAAAAAAACTAAATGAAATCTATGGAGTAGAATTTGAAATCGGTAATGAAGATATACTCAATAAAAAAATATCAGCAGGTATTCCTGTAGAACAATTAGATGTAGCAATCAAAATGCTTAGTGATGTTTTGGATGTCGAAATAGAGCTATTAAGCCAATCAAAATATAAATTAAACTAGTATCTAGAAGGAGCACTATAAACCTAATTTTTTAAAAAACGAAATTAAATAACTACATATGAGGTTGACAATTTACACTTATTTTAGAGTCACAATGGTATCATTATTCATCGTACTCACTTCTATGAATGTACTTCAAGCTGCTGAAAGCAACCAAACAACGTCTACAGAAAAAGACATCATCACGGTACTAAATGAGATGAGCGAGTACTATCAAGTGTTTTTTACATATGATTCGGAATTACTAAAAAACGTAAAAGTAAACTTTGATCTTAAACGTGAAGAATCTTTTAATAACGCAATCAAGCGGTTGATGAAAGAAACTGGATTTGAATACAATGTCTACAATGATAAGTATTTAGTAATCTATAAAAATGACAACAAAGGCAAAAAAGCTGCAAAAAAGGTTGGTAAAATGATTAACGAAATGCAAAAGCTTGAATCAGATGGCCAATTGAGTGTGAAATACAATTCAAAAAAACCTGAAGTCAATATAGCAAACATCTCCAAAAGCATTTCATCTTTAAAACAATTTAGTCTAAAAGGAATTGTAAAAAATAGTGTAAATGAAGCTTTACCTGGTGTAAATATAAAAGTTAAAGATAGCGAAGTTGGTACTATTTCAGATATAAATGGAGAGTTTACACTCGATCTTATAACAGGTAGTGAAACATTGGTATTTTCATATGTAGGCTACCAAACAAAAGAGGTTGCTGTAGAGTCAAAACCTTTTATCGAAACAATAATGGAAGAAGCTTTCATGAGGCTTTCTGAAGTAACCATAGTTTCTACTGGATTTCAAACGATATCAAAAGAGAGAATAACTGGTGCTGCAGGAAGTGTAAACTCCGAAGTATTGAGCAAAAGACCGACAACAGATCTAAAATCTGCACTAAATGGTCAGATCGCAGGGTTAGTATCAGATCCTAATCTGGGATTTATAATTAGAGGACGAAGCTCCCTTTCCAACATTCAAGGGGATCGACTTCCTTTATTGATCGTAGACGGCTTTCCTATAGACGGAGGTTTTGAAACCTTAAATCCAAATGATATCAAATCTGTTGATGTACTTAAAGATGCAGCAGCCGCTTCCATATACGGAGCTAGAGCAGCAAATGGGGTAATCGTTATCACTACAAATAAGGAAAACACAAAAGACAAAATCAATTTAAGTTACAATACTTTTTTGAGTTTTGGTGGTGATATGGATATAAGAAATTATATGGACATGATTGACTCAAAAACCCAATTAGAGTACAGTGACTATTTTAACAACACATTTAAAGGTACTACGTCTATTGTAAATTCATTTAATAATTTGACATTTCAAGGTGGAACCTCTGATTATTTTACCCTGATCTTCCAAAAAGAAAGAGGACTCCTTTCCGATCAAGAATTTAATACAGAGAGAAACAGAATGCTAAATGCTGACTACAAAGCAGAATTTGATGAACATGTATTACAAAAACCATTTACTCAACAGCATAATATTATTATTTCTGGAGCAAGTGCAAAAAATAGTTACAAGTTATCGTTACTTTATGATGGTAATAAAAGTTTTGTCCAAAGAAACTCAGATGACAAAATATTATTAAATTTTGGAAATTCTTTCAAGATTACCCCCAACTTAACATACACTGTAAATACCAACTTGACCTACTTCAATGCACGAAATAATGGGGTAAATCTCGCTCATGCCAAGACGATGTACTCTCCGTTTACAAGAATATTTGACGACAATGGCAATTACACTAACCAAAGTGATAAATATTTCATTCCAAGAGCTGAAGCAGAAGAAGCAAGATTGCCATTTAGTACTCGATATAACATCTTAGAAGAATCCCACTTAAGAAATAATTCATCTAATGCTTTTGATCTTAGGATACAAAATGAATTGGAAATAAATCTGGGTAAGGGCCTTAAAATACGACCAATGTTCCAATATGAGCAGTATAGAAGTGATCGAGTAAATATCTATGATCAAAACAGCTTTGCGGTTAGAGACCTTTTTAATGTGACTTCTTCATTTGACTCAATTAGTAAGAAAAATGCATCTAATTTTCCTCCCGGAAGTGTTTATAACTATAATGGAGGTAACACAAGAACATCATTTAAAGGAAGAATTCAAGCAGATTATAATAGGACTTTTAACAATAGGCATGAGTTAGCACTTTTAGGAGGCGGAGAATTAATCAACGGAACCGACAAGATTAATGCACAAGATGTAAAATATGGATACAGTACAGAAAATTTGAATTATGCCTATTACGACTATACTTTTGCTCACAATAGCATATTCAATCAAAGTCTACCAGCCACAAATTTAGCCTATGAAAATGGTAGATCAATAATATCACCTATAGAGTTTTCGAGACAAGCATTCATACAAAATGAACGATATCTTGGTGCATTCTTTAGTGGGTCCTATACCCTTGACAAAAAATACACCATCAGTACAAGTCTCCGTACTGATGCATCTAACTTTATCTCTAGATCAAATCGAGAAAGGTTCTCTCCTTTCTTTTCAGCGGGATTAAGATGGAATGCTCTACAAGAATCCTTTATGAAAAATAATAAAACTTTTGATCGACTGGCAGCTAGAGTGACCTATGGAGCTACGGGTAATGCCGCAGGTAAATATAGTCTTCTTCCTTTTTCTATTTTTGCCACTATCGCACCTTCTGGAGAAACTGGAAATCTCCCAAGTGGCGATGTGACTGGAAGACTGAATGATGAGCTCACGTGGGAAAAAACTTACTCAACTAACGTAGGTATCGATTTTTCTATACACAATTCGAAGTTTTTTGGAAGTATAGATGTTTATAATAGACATTCCAAAGATTTGATATCCAATGTTCAGACCTCAAATGTTCTTTGGTCAGTGTCACAACTTACCCTCAATGCAGCTGAAGTATTGAATAGAGGAATAGAACTTAGTTTGGGCACTTCTCTAAAAATTGGAAATAGCC
Source organism: Saprospiraceae bacterium (assembly GCA_022844565.1). Taxonomy (GTDB): domain Bacteria; phylum Bacteroidota; class Bacteroidia; order Chitinophagales; family Saprospiraceae; genus JADKBO01. The sequence goes on along the minus strand of JALHLK010000001.1, from coordinate 442,357 downwards.
TTACATGGGCAGGAAGTATAAATGCAGACTATAACTATAATAAAATATTAGATTTTAATTTTGTCAGTAACCAATTATCACAATATGTTGGCTTTACCCAATTTATAGAGGGCTTACCAACCGATCGGATAATGGGTATCAAATTGGCTGGTGTTACGAGAGAAGGGTTTTTCATACAAGAAACTAAAACTGGGGAATTAGTTACTCTAAACAATACGAGTAATGCCTTTAATGGATTCACTACACTTGGTGCTCCTATGCCAGGTGTAGAACTCATCGACGATCCTCGCCTTTATTATGGAGGGCGTACTACCCCACCCGCTACTTTAGGTTTTACTAATTCATTTTATTATAAAGGTTTTACCCTTATGTCTGTAATGACGGGTAGATTTGGACATAAAGTTAGAAACATCACTAGTGGTCCAAATTTTGCATCGTCACATTTATCTAAGAACTTTTCACAATCAGCATGGGATCAAATCATAACTACATCTCCGTTAGTTGCTTCTGATCAAGTAGGTATACTCTATCCAACATTAGCAAACAGATTACTGGTAAATACTGGCAACAGTTTATACAACTTCAATTCTCTAAACTCAATTGACAATGCTTCAGCATTAAGATGGGACGAGGTGTATGTTGGTTATGAATTGGGAAGTAAACAGTTGGGTAAAATCAGAAATGTTTTCAACAATTTAACAATTTATGGACAATTAAGAAATATAGGATTATTGTGGACAAATAATAAAGGTGGGTTTGACCCTGGCTTCCTCCCTGGATCAATTACACCCATCATGACCATGACGTTTGGTGCAAGAGTAGGATTCTAAAAATCATCATATAAATTAAATAAGTTAGAAAATGAAAAATAAAATTTTTATACTTTTAGTAATGTTCTTTTTGGTAGGTTGCCAAGACTTTTTAGATGTCACACCACGAGAAGGTGGCGTCGCAACTTTTAATGATGTTTCACAATATGATGCTTTACTCAATAACATACGAGTGACGAGAAATAGAGTGGAATGGGCTAATAGTATTGTCGCATCTGATGATTGTGAGTTTGTACCAGAATGGCAAAATAATGTTCCTGCCAACAATTTAGCCTCATTCCAGACATGGGAAGCCTATAGTACTTGGAATGAATCATTTTTCCAATCACAAGGCGGAGGAACCTCAGGATTTGTGCCATTTTTATCTACCTACAGTTTTATGTATTTGCTAAATCAGATTATCAATACTGTAGAAGCACCAGAAGTAGAGGGCGATGCAAAACTCAAAAAGAAAATCAAAGCAGAAGCTAAATTTTTCAGAGGGTTGTATCATTTCTTATTAGCGGTAGAATATTGCACTCACCCATCACTCAATGGTGGTAATAATCCAGGAGTAGGTTACAGAAACAGTGTTAGCACAGTAGAATCAGGAGTAGAAACTAGAAATACTGTGAACTTTACTTTTGATAACGTGCTAAAAGATTTAGAAGAAGCAAGAATAGAACTCCAAGATGCTGGAGCAGTGATATTAGACGCCAATACTCCTTGGAGAATAACTGTGCCAGCAACAGAGTCTTTATTAGCTAGAGTATATTTATATCTAGGTGACTACAAAAAAGCATTTGAATTTGCAAAATCGGCATACAATTCTAATAAGTTTTTGTATGACCTCAAAGATCAGACTTTATTTGGACAAAGGAATTTAACGGTCCAAACAGAAACATTTAATGGCGTAGTGTTTTCTACGACTCCAACATTCCCAGCAATTGCAGCAGATCAAAATGCAAATTCACCAATAAGCAATAGCAACCTATGGTATAAAGAATCATTTTTTAGGTTTGTTGGTCAAGCCACAGCACAATCAAGAATGGTACCTACTAAAGAGTTGTATGACACATATGAGTCTACTGATTTGAGAAAAAGGGTATATTATGACAATAATGGAAATATCAATGCTTCATTCCTTCGACCAAGATTCAAAGATCAATTAATCTCTAAAAATTATTTAAAAAATGCTACTAGCACTACTAACAGCGGCTACATACTAAGCGTGACAGTACCAGAAATTATGCTAATAATGGCAGAGTGTAGAGCAAGAGGTGCTGGTGATGGAGAAAGTGCAAATGTCATTTTAAAAGAACTTAGAAAAAGGAGGTTTCCAGCAAATTATGTGGATAATATTGGCAGTACCCTAGATGATGTGAAAAATGAACGAAGAAGAGAAATGGCTATGGTCATGCGTTGGCATGATCTCAAAAGATACAATGCACTTGACAATGCCAATATTACGGTTACCAAGAGAGGTAGATTAGATCCACTTGACTTCAATTCAGAAGTATTCACCTTCAAACTTGCTCCTAATGCTCCAACATATGCGCTACCCATAATACAAAGAGAAGTTGATTTTTTGGGCTGGCAGCAAAATGAATATGGCGGTATAACAAGACAATAATTCACTCACCAATGATCTAAAACATAAAAAAATGAATAAAAATATAAACATCATTAGAAATTTAAGAAATCCATTTATTAGCCTTTGTTTCGTAGCCATTGGAATTTCGATGGGTATTATTTCGTGTACAGAAGAAGAAGATTTGACACCACAATTCAATGCTGCAGGTTTTTGGCAGGTGAAAAATGACCCAACATTCACATCCAACACTACCAATGCCACTGCAGACCTTTACCATCTTTTTGTCGAACCAAATGCTTTTTACAGGCTTTCTTTTGCAAATAATTTTGATTTTACAAAATTGAATCTTAGACCAAGACCAGATTCGATCATAAGCTTTTATAAAATTGAAGGAAATGTTTTGAAGATTCCAAACCCTGCCCCTGCAATTACCAATATCATTCCTGGATTAACATTAGAAAGTCAAAGTAGCAGTCAAATGTTATTTACCAGATATCATATATTAAGAAGGAGTTTACTCACTGGAGAAATACTTGAAGACAGGACTGATAAAATCACTTACGATATGGTCACTGATGAAGCGAAAATTGCATATTTTAAGAATTTCATAAGTAGATTTCATCAATAATTATAAAATAATTTTATTTTTTACCAGGATCGTCACGTCGTATGCAATATATTGTAGAAGCGATCACAAGTCAGGCAACTCTTTTTATTAAAAATATTAAAAAATATAAAAATGCTAAAAATATTCACACTCTTTGCTTTATTGACATCCACCTTGATTTCGATAAATGGTCAACATACTAAGGTCGCTATCCTTTCTGGAAAAATAGTAAATACTGAAGAAACTAGCATAAAGTTGTCACATATTGAGCTTAGTTTTGAAAAGAAAATTAATGTTGACTCAGAGGGAAACTTTAGAGATACTATTAAGTTCTTAGAAAACGCTAGTTATTATTTTAGTTTAGGCAAGACCACAACACAAGTTTTTATAAAAGATGGAGACAACCTTACCATAAGTGCGGATGCCCAAGATTTTCATAAAACTATTAAATATTCGGGGATCGGAAGCGGAGTTAATAATTTCAATTTGGAATATGCCAAGCTTAGATTAAAATTAGTTGGAGATGCAAAAGAATATTTTTTGGTGCCTCTAAAAGATTTCAATGAAAAGAATATTAAAAACAAAGCAGCTTACCTTGCTCTTTTAAATGAATCGCAACTGACCGAAAAGGAAAAGGCTTTATTCACTAAAATTATAGAGAATGATTATCTTTTGATACATAATAATTATGATAAATTTAATCACTATCATTTGAAAGAACACCCAGTTTTACCCGCTGATTATTACGATCCAATTTTAGCAATGTATCTTGACGACCAAGAGCTTTTTCTTTATGACAAAAACTATAGAATCCTTGTCATCGAAAAATATCGTCAAACGCTCAGAGCAGCAATGAAGGCTGATACAACACTGAACAACATAGAGTTTGTCAAAGAATCTACTAAGGACATGAAAAGCATTTACAATAGAGAATCTATCATTAGCATGCTCTTTAATAATGTCAATAATAAAAATGCAAATTACCAAAGTGATTATGAAAAAATAATGGATTTACTACAATCAAAAGAGTTGAAGGATAGGCTAAACGCAAGATTGCAAACAGCCCTCAATACTACATCAGGTACCAAATCAATTGGATTTAATTATGAGCGAATGGATGGTTCTAAAGTAGCACTATCAGATTTGAAAGGAAAATATGTATATATTGATATCTGGGCTACTTGGTGTGGACCTTGTATCAAACAAATGCCCGCCCTCAAAGAAATCATCAAAGCGTATGAAGGTGATGATATTGCATTTGTGGTGATCTCTGTAGATGATAAAAAAGACCAAGCAAAATGGAAAAAAATGGTGCCCGTATATAATGTTGGTGGGACTCATTTAATATCTGATAATGCACTCAATTCTGAATTTATGAAGGCTTATAGCGTCGGTCTAATACCTAGATCGATCCTTTTAGATAGAGAAGGTAAAGTGATAAACAATAATGCTCCTAAACCTTCTGATGAAAATTTAAAAACTGTTTTAAATCAACTTATCAACAGTGCCAAAACTATCAAAGGTGAATAATTTTGGCCAATTCGTGGTCAAGAGTCTACCTTAGTTTGTTCTGTGATAATCTATTTATTTGGATAGAACGCTAGATTAACCAAAATCAGGATGACTTAATATATACTTCCTGATGAATTCTAACGCTTTAAAGATATGTACTCTGACGGTTGACTCTTCTATATTCAACTCATTAGCTATTTGTGTATAAGATTGACTTTGATAGAAGTATAATTTGAATATCTCTTGCCTTTTTACTGGCAACAAAAGGATAGCTTCATCTGCAATATCGAGATACAATTGGAATATTACATTAGACTCTCCATCATACATATAACTCTGTCTGTTTTCGGTCAAATAGGTATTAAGATTTGATTGGTCTCTGACGACTTTAGTAAAATAATTTGCTATTAAATCCTTCGTAATTTTAAAAATAATGCCATAAATAGGGAATGCTGTATCTAAAGATGCTCTCCTTTTCCAAAGGGTAACAAAAACTTGTGAGGTTATTTCTTCAGCACTAAAAACATCTCCCGTGAGTTTTTTTGACAATCCGTAAACTGTTGATTGATATAGATCAAAAATCGACCTAAATGCCTGAACATCACCCCTTTTTAAACCTTCAACATACTTTATTAAATCGCTCTGCATTTATTAAAATGTATTTTTGAGTCCATTTCAAAAACCTATTTCTTTGTTTGGATCAAAAAGTATTAATTTCTATTTTACTATTAAACAATTGTTCCCTTTTTGGTAGCAGCGGCAAAAAGTAATTGATATTAAATAAAATAGTTTTTTTTTGGAATAGGCTATATACCTTAAGAACAAAATTAACATTAATATTGGAATTAGATAACATTAAAATCTATAAAGTAATTAAAACTATGTCAATTCCTAAACGATCATTCTTATGACAAAGCCGTGACAATTACCTTATTTGTATTTTAGAACTTTGCCCCATGAATTTTTCTACACGGTATATTGTACTTATTTTTTTGTTTACCATCTCCCAGTCAATGCGTTCTCAGTCTACTTGGAGTGAAAAAGACTCTATGCTATTTGGCGATGTCCAAGAAATTGTTGTCACAGCAACCAGGACAGAAAGACCCTTAAGTAACATAGCGGTACCTACCCTACTAATCAGTGCCAAAACTATCCAGTTAAATGGGAATGTACGATTAAGCGATTTATTACAAGAGCAAACTGGCTTGTTTTTAACATCAGGTTCAGGAAGTGCAGCCATAGGAGGAGGCGTTTTTGGTAACGGTATACAAATACAAGGACTTTCTCCTGATTATACCCTTTTAATGTTAGATAGCGAGCCACTGACAGGCAGACAAGGAGGGGTAATTGACTTATCGAGATTTTCTGTAGGCAATGTCAAGAAGATTGAGGTTATCAAAGGCCCATCATCAGCATTGTATGGCAGCGAAGCCATGGGTGGAGTTATCAACATCATCACGGAAGAAAGTAGGAAAAAATTCCTAAATGGATCAGTAAGATATGGTAGCTTTAATACCCTTGATCTAAATGTCTCATCTAATTACAACACTAAAAAATCTACCCTGTTCCTCTATGCTAATCACAACAAATCAGATGGTTATGACCTAAATCCTAAGACGGAAGAAAAGACCATCGATCCTTACTCGAATAGCACCCTTCAACTTAAGTTTACACATCGATTTACCCCAAAAACAAGGTTAATTTGGAACAATAGGTTATTTCATGGTTTACAGACATCTTTATTCGCCTTAGGAGGAAATACGCTGAACATCGATGGAAGTGGTCTAACAACAGACATCAATATTAATCCTGTAATAAATCACTTATTTAATGACAACCTAAAAACCTCATTAAGACTATACGGCTCTTTTTATCAATATGATCAATCACTGACTTTTTTAAATTCTGGTGAAGAATACTACAAAGATGATTTTAATCACAATTTTTATAGAGTAGAAAATCAGACAGACTGGACATGGGCCAAAAATCACCAATTGACGATGGGTGGAGGTTATAATGTACAAACTGTCAATACCATACGATATAGGACACAACAAATACAACAACTAGCGTACGGATTCATTCAAAACGAATGGAAAATCAATGAAAATTGGACCATTATACCAGGTCTTCGATATGATGCCAACACTGATTTTGCCAATCGACTCACTCCAAAGCTATCGTCACAATATAAAGTCAACAAGCAATTGAATATCAACTTTTCATTTGGTAGTGGTTTTAAAGCACCCGATTTTAGACAACTTTACCTCAATTATGTCAATCCTGCTGGTCAAGGATACCGTATTTACGGAGCTGCTGAATATTCATTAGCAGAAATACAAAAACAAAACCAAGAAGGCTTGGTGGATAGAATCCTGCCCGAAGCATATGAGATAGGTTCTCTAAGACCTGAGATGTCGAGCGGTATCAACACTGGTTTTACTTATAATTTAAAGAATAAACCCATTAAAATCGAGACCAACTTATTCTATAATTATGTGACTGACATGATAAATTATTTGCCTATCGCAATACAAAGAAATGGAGCATTTATCTTCAGTTACAAAAATATTAATAAATCTTTTACTTCAGGTGCGGAAGTCAATATCATGGGCCAAACCTACAAATATTTTAATTGGAGTTTTGGATACCAATTCTTACAATCAGGTGATCAAGCCATCCTAGATAAATTCAAAAATGAAAGAGTATTTGGGCGCGACGAGCCACTCGGATCAGCCAGAGAGATAAAAAGGAGTGAATATACTGGCTTACTAGGGAGAAGTCCTCATATGCTCAATGCGAAAATGAGCTATGACAATCCACTTAATGGTTGGGCAGGTACCGTGCGAGCAATTTATCGAGGCAAATGGGGTGTTGTAGATTTGGATGGAAACGGATTTGCCAACATGGATCAAGAATATGCGAATGGATTTACACAATTGAATGCCAGTGCTCAAAAGAAATTCTCAAAACACGTCACTTTTCAAATTAACCTCAATAATATCCTAAATCATATCGACCCTATCAACCTTAGCCATATGTCTGGTAGAAGCTTTATGATTGGAATTAATTGGAACTTAAATTAATTATTAAACACAAATAAATTGATATGAAACTTTTTAAATTTTTAGTAGTATTTGGATTATTTTTAGGGTTTACATCTTGCGAAAAGGATCCTCTAACACAGCCAAAAATTGATGCTACGACTACTGAATTGTTGGTTAGCGGTGATCTAAAAAGTACCGATTTTACTCTTTTCAGTTTTGCTGATGGCAAATCATTACCTTCAACTGAAAGGCAAAGTGAAAAATGGGATTTCGGTTTAACAGGGGTAACATTTGCTTTCAATAGCGGTTCTTCAGGACCTGGAAAAGCTGGAGTTATCATTGTACAAGATGTCTTTGACAACATACTTGAAGCTCCAGAAAGTGGTTATTTAGCTGATAAATCAGCAAGTGAACCTGCCGTACTTAATACTGCGTGGTTTACCTACTCACAAACTCAATTTTCCCCAAAAGCTGGAGTTGTATTTTTGGTTAAAACAGCAAAAGGAAACTATGCAAAAATGGAAGTTTTGAAAGCTGATCCAACTGATGATTCCGGAAAGACTGTTTCACCACCAACTAGACCAACTAAGTTTAAGTATACCATAAGATACGTCTACCAGTCTAATGGTAAGAGGTTTTTTACGAAGTAAGTTGATACATATTTAATTTTTAAAAAAAACTTAAATATGTTTAGAGTCTTTCTCAAAGAGTTTTTGGGAAAGGCTTTTTTTATTTAAATTTAACTTTTCTGGTCAATACTGATGCTATTAACTCAAAAAAGCATGTCCTAAGCTTGCCGAAGGGAGCCTCTTCTGACTTGAAATGTCCTTATTTTTATGATTTGAACGTATAGACCTAAATAGTTAATTTAAAATAACAAAAAATATTGTCATTATAAATTTAGTAAAACCAAAATTCTTATCTTTGCACCATCACTATGGACGGAAGAATCATACTATCAGAAAAAGGATTTGAATTGACGCTGGAGCGCCTTGCTCAACAGCTCATCGAGGATTTTGATACATTTGAAAATGTGTGCATGATTGGCATACAAGAAAGTGGTGTCTTTCTAGCAGAGCAGCTTTACAATAGGATTAAAGTAAGTAATCCAAATTCATTACCTCTTTTTGGAAAATTAGACATCACGTTTTACAGAGATGACTATAGACAATCTGAAAAGCCGCTTAAAGCATCAGTAACAGAAATTACCTTTCTAGTTGATAAAAAAATTGTCATTCTAGTTGATGATGTACTCTATACCGGTAGGACTGTACACGCAGCAATAAGTGCCTTACAGGATTTTGGCAGACCAGCAGAAGTTAAGATGTTATCATTAGTTGACAGAAGGTTTAACAGGCATTTTCCAATATTTGCAGATTATAAAGGTATCGTAGTCGATTCCAGGGGTGAGACTTATGTCAAAGTCAATTGGAAGGAAAATAACAAAGGAGAAATTTTATTACATAGCCATAAAAATAAATTAAAATAATGTCACAATCTAGTTTGAGTACTAAGCATCTTCTTGGAATCAAACAAATCACGTCTGATGATATCTATGCAATTTTTAAGACAGCTAAAGATTTTAAAGAAGTCATCAATCGACCTATCAAAAAAGTGCCTTCGCTTCGTGATATTACTGTTGTGAATTTATTTTTTGAAAACTCGACAAGAACTAGGATTTCTTTTGAACTTGCAGAAAAAAGATTATCAGCTGACGTTCTTAACTTCACTGCCTCTTCTTCATCAGTTAATAAAGGAGAAACCCTACTTGATACGGTAAACAATATTCTAGCCATGAAAGTAGATATGGTGGTCATGAGACATCCAGCCCCTGGGGCACATCATTTTCTTGCAAATCACATCGACGCTAATATTATTAATGCGGGTGACGGTACGCATGAACACCCTACACAAGCATTATTGGACACCTTTTCGATTCAAGAAAGAATAGGTGATCTAAAAGATTCAAATATTGTCATCATTGGAGATATTTTACATAGTAGAGTTGCTTTAAGTAATATTTTATGCTTAAAAAAACTTGGGGCAAATGTCAAAGTCTGTGGTCCCCCTACCCTTATACCCAAGCACATCGAAGAATTGGGTGTAGGTGTGGAGTACAATATTGATAAAGCTTTACAATGGTGTGATGCTGCCAATGTCTTAAGAATACAATTAGAACGTCAAGAAGTGAAATTTTTTCCTTCTTTGAGAGAATATTCAATTTACTTCGGTATCAATGCCCAAAGATTAGAAAAGCTGCAGAAAGATATTACCATTTTACACCCAGGACCAATCAATAGAGGAGTAGAAATCACTAGTGAAGTGGCTGACTCCCTCAAACATTCTATAATATTAAATCAAGTAGAAAATGGTGTGGCTGTGAGAATGGCAGTGCTATATCTACTTTCTGGCAAAAGATAACTTTGAGTATTTCAAAAAAATATAAAATTGTTAAAAAACGTTACCAAGTGTAACAAAACAGTAGTAAACTTCATTTATATATCTGAAAAACAAAAATACATGAGATCACGCTTTTCCATTATTGCTATTATATTTTCTTTTTGTAATGTTTTATCCGCACAATACAATTACACGTTTACATCGCCTAATTATGATCGTGATACCCTTATCATCGGTTATTATAGTGGAGACAAAACCTTAGTTAAAGATACGCTATATAAAGATTCAAAGGGTAAATTTTTAATGTCTGGCAGTGATAAAATTAATCCCGGCCTCTACATCGGTCTTCTTAAGCCTGATAATAATATTTTTCAATTTGTTATCAATAATGAATCGAAATTTGAAATTAAATTTGACACAGCCCAATTAAATAAGATTGAACCTACCCATAGTCAAGAAAATAAACTATTTTTTGATTACATAGCTTATATAAACCAACAACGTGGACGAATCGAACCACTCAATACCTTGGTTAAAAACAATGAAGGCGTTCAAGGAAAAGAACTTCAAGTAAATAAGTATAAGAATCAAATAGAAGAAATTAATCAGGAAGTAAAATCGGAACAAAAACGAATTAGCACTAGTTTTCCACAATCATTTACATCATTTTTAGTCAAGGCTACCAATGATGATATACAATTTCCTGCTGAACTGGAAAAAGACGAATCAGAGGAAGGAAAAGTTAAAAAATATTTATACTACAAATCAAGATTTTTTGATGGCATTGATTTTAAAAATCCAATGTTGATCAACAACAACTTCTTTCACTCAAAAGTGACCAACTATTTTGATAGACTTGTTTCTCCATTATCTGATAGTATTATTGTAGAAATTGATCGCTTTCTACCAGCTATGCAAGGAAATGAAGAGGCTGTAAAATATTTTTTGTCGAGTTGGATATCAAAATATGGCAATGCAAAAATTATCGGACACGATGCTGTTTATGTGCATTTGATGGATAATTACTTTAAAAAAGGTTGGGCACCTTGGTCTGATCCCGAAAAAATGAAAACGCTATATAAATATGCCGATGAGTGGAGACCAATATTGATTGGAAAACAAATGCCCAAGATTGAAACCTATAAAAAAACCTTTAATGCTAATGGAACTGTCGATTCATCTTTGGTGAAAATCTATGATGTAAAAGCGCCTTACACGGTTGCAATTTTTTGGGCTTCTGATTGTGGACATTGTAGTAAAGTGATGCCATCCCTTGTATCTTGGGAGGAAAAATACCGACATCTTGGGGTAAAAGTTTTTGCAGTATGTGCCAATGCTTATGATAAAGAAAATGCATGCTGGCCCGCTGTCAAAGAAAAGAAAATGGATAACTTCATAAATACTTCAGACTATTATCAAACTTATAGACGAGTAATTAGTATACCAAGCACCCCTCAAATATTTATTTTAGACGAAAATAAAAAAATATTATTGAAAGGATTTGATGTTTTAAAAATCGAAGAAATTTTTGAAGAGATATTGAAGTCAAGGAGTTCAAAGTCGTAGTTTATTAAATAAATTATTCCTTGTAAAAGAAATAACCTAAAGATCATATTAATAGTGTTGAAATCAGCGTAAATCAGTGGGAAAGCCTCAGTGTATAGAAAGAATAATTCACTAATCTACCTATATGATTTTTGTAAATCAATTAAAAAAATCTGCGAAAATCTGCGGGAACTATCACTCGCGTATTTCTCCCGCAGATTTTCGCAGATTACATTGTGTCTAAGTTTAAAAGTTTCATATATGGGAAAAATGTCCTTAAATATCTCTTAAAGAGTAATATTCTTAAGCTTATGGCACATTTTTTGCTGATATAAAGCATATTGTAACTGTTAAACCAAAGGAGTATGGTTCTTTAAAAAATTATACTCCTTTACCTGAGAATTTTTAGTTACCAATAGGCATGCGTATAAAAACGCTTGTATATCTATGTATTATATTAAGAGCATTTCTAAAAAAATACAATTATCCTTTATATTTTAGACTCCATGTGAATTCAAACTCACCAACCAATTCATCTTGCTCGTTCAATGCTTTTGATACCAGCACGATAGTACCCGATTTACCAATTTCACTTTTTAAGTCATCAAAAAATAATCTAAATTTAGCATACTCAGTGCACTCAAATCTTATTTTTCCAACTGCCTTTTTAAAAAATTTACCACCAGCACTCACTACCAACATAGAGGTTTTACCTTCTCCTTCCAAAGCATACATTGCTGTTAAGCCTGTAGATAACTCTGCAGCACCAATCATGGTTGCAAAATACATAGATTTGAATGGATTTGTATTGGACCATCCATATTTTACAGAGGTTACACATTTTTCGGTTGAAAAACTGTCCAACTTAACCCCCCAAAAGATAAGACTGGGTAATTTTGAAAATGCAAATAACCAAAATTTTAGCTTATTGGTCATATCGTTGATAAATTTCTGCTTCGAATCCATTGAATTAAATTAAGTTGACCCAAAACTAAGCAAAAAATTTAACTCTGAGTATATTTTTTAAAAAATTCCCATAAAACCACTCCCCCACACACCGCAACATTTAAGGAGTGTTTAGTGCCTAACTGTGGTATTTCAATAGAATCCATACAACTAGATAAAGATTCATCACTAACCCCATCCACTTCATTTCCAAATATTAAGACGTATTTGTATTGCGTATTTATGGGATAATCACTTAAATTAATAGATTGGTTTGTTTGCTCTATTGCGCTAAAAATATACGCTTCATCAATTAATAAATCTTTAACCTGACCTATGTTTTCTAAGTATACCCATTCCACAGATTCTGTTGCCCCAATGGCTGATTTTGTAATTTCGCGATTTGGTGGTGTAGCTGTTATTCCTAATAATATGAGCTTTTCAATATTGAAAGCATCACACGTTCTGAAAAAACTACCCACATTGAGTGCTGACCTAACATTGTCCAATACGACTATCACAGGTATTTTCAAACCTGCTTTAAAGACTTCAATATTTGGTCTATTGAGTTCTTCTAATTTTAATTTTTTCATCAATATCTTTTATTAATTCCTAACCATTGATATATTGCATCAGATTTTGCAGTTCAGAAATGCAAAAGTATTAATTCAAATCAAAACTTAATGCTAAAATGAAAAATTCAAAGTTTATCTTTAGAAATTCTTTTTGGATTTTATCCTCCATATTGCTTATCGCTTCGTGTAAACCAAAAACACAAAAGCAAGACTTTTCACAACTTGAGGTTAATTGGAGATTAATAAAAAACTTTATTGATGATAGTCCCAAAGCGGAATGTCAGCTAATATTTAAAAATAATGGACTAACCGCAATTACACATGAAAATTGGTATCTCGATTTTACTCAAATCACATTTTTTGAACAGTCTATTGGAGATACGACAATTGGAGCTATTAATCATATAAATGGCTATCTTAACAGGTTTACACCAGGTTCTAAATTTAAAATTCAACCGGGAGATTCTTTAATTTATCAGTATATTTCCCCATCGCCAATAATCAAATCTTCTCATGCTCCAGCGGGAGCTTATGTTGTTACTGAAGGTAAAGCGATTAAAATTCAAGATGTCCTAATTACAGGATTCGATGATTTGGCTCAAGTTTTCCCTGATTCTACTATTTATAAAACTGTGCCCAACGCTGTTAACACTTTTGAGAAATATCAAAAAATTCAATCGTTCAGTACAAATGAGGAAAAATGTCCAATAATCCCAACACCTGTAAGCTACCAACCCAACGGGCAGTTGTATACTTTTGGAGAAAATTCAACAATAAGTTTTGATGCGACATTTGAAAGTGAAGCGCAATATCTCCAAGATTTTTTAAAAAATCAGCTAAAATTAAATACTAAACTACAGCCTAAAACCAGTGAGGCAAGTGGTGGTATCAAATTAGTATTAAACGCAAAGGTAGAAGGAAAAGAAGCTTATGAAGTTAGTGTTCTTAGCTCTGGCATTACGATTTCAGCATCAGCTAATACAGGTATTTTTTACGGTATACAAAGTATGGTACAATTAATTTCGGCTACCCAATTTGCAAATCCTCTTAAAGAAGTCACTGTAAAAGGTGCATTGGTAAAAGACAGTCCTAGATTTGCATACCGAGGATTTTTATTAGATGTAGCCAGAAATTTCCAGACCAAAGAAAGTGTGCTAAAGTTAATTGATCTTCTTGCTCAGTATAAAATTAATAAACTCAATTTAAGGTTGACAGAGGATGAAGGTTGGAGAATAGAAATTCCTGAACTTCCTGAGTTAATATCGGTTGGTTCAAAAAGAGGGCATACTTTAAATTCTAAAGATCATCTTCAACCTGCATTTGGTAGTGGTCCTTTCCCAAGTACAGAAAAAGCCTATTATTCTAAGCAAGATTTTATCGACATCATAAAATATGGTACAAAGCGACATGTAGAAATCATACCAGAAATTTGCTTTCCCAGCCATGCCCGTGCTGCTATTATGGCCATGGAGTCTCGATATGATAAATTTATGAAAGAGGGTAAAAAAGAGAAAGCCGAAGAATTTAGATTGATTGATCCAGATGACAAATCTAAATACCGATCTGCCCAGAGCTTTAAAGATAATATCGTTTCGGTCGCAAGACCATCAACTTATCATTTTTATGAAACGGTAGTCAAATCTTTAATCCAAATGTATGATGCAGCAGGTACAAAATTGATTACCTTCAACACTGGTGGTGATGAGGTACCATTTGGAGCATGGACAGAATCTCCAATGGCAAAAGAATTAATGAAAACAAAACCTGAAATTACCAATCCAATTCAATTGCAAGGCTATTTTCTCGAAAAAACATTAGAGATTTTAGCTAAATACAATTTACAAATATCTGGTTGGGAAGAAATTATTTTGAATAAAGACCCTAAGGGTAAAGCAATCATCAATCCTAAATTTGTTGGTAAGAATGTTTTGCCTCTCGTTTGGGATAATACTGGTGATAATGTAGATTTAGGCTACAGAATTGCTAATGCTGGTTATCCTGTGGTACTTTGCAATGTGACTAGCCTATATTTTGATCTCTCTTACGACACGGATCCTTTTGAAAATGGATTGTACTGGGGAGGATTCACAGACAATATTGATCCTTTTCTCATTGCACCATTCGATGTTTACAAAACTACAAATTTCAACTTCTGGGGTGAAATGCTTGATGCTACTCCTTCATTTCCAGGTAAACAAAATTTAAACCCCAATGCTGTTAAAAACATCGTGGGTCTTCAAGCTCAATT
The DNA here is from genome assembly GCA_022844565.1 of Saprospiraceae bacterium. Lineage (GTDB taxonomy): Bacteria > Bacteroidota > Bacteroidia > Chitinophagales > Saprospiraceae > JADKBO01. Next base: position 427,075 of record JALHLK010000001.1, on the reverse strand, counting down.
ATGGTCTGAAACCATTACAGGAGGCGAGGAAGAAATGCAATATTTCACATTACCAAAATTATTTGGTTTTGCAGAAAAGGCATGGAGTAAAGGCTCTACATGGGAAATAGAATCTAATACTCAAAAGAGGATTGCTTTAATTTACAGAGATTGGAGCAACTTCACTAACGTCATAGGTAGCCATCATTTGCCTAGACTTAATCATTTGTTTGGTGGCTATACGTATAGAGTGAGTCCTCCTGGGGTAAAAGTTGTTGATGGAAAAATTAAGATGAATACTGAATTTCCAAATCTTACAATAAAGTTTACTACCAACGGTACTACACCCGACAAAAACTCACCTAATTTAAAAGATAATACACCTCTATCTTCCAGCATTAAGGTACGTGCCTTTGACGAAAGAGGTAATGGAAGTAGAGTATTTGAGATTAAAAAAACAATGATGAAGTAATGGAAAAACAAAGATTATACGCACTTGATGTGTTCAGGGGATTTACCATAATAGCTATGCTTACCGTTAATTATCCAGGCAATTGGAGCTATGTATTCGCCCCATTACTTCATAAAGATTGGCATGGAGTGACACCCACAGATTTGATCTATCCCTTTTTCTTATTTATTGTAGGTGTTTCAATTTATTTTGCCTATTCTACCAGATTATCAGCAGGTACTATAGCTACTGATATTTATAAAAAAATCTTTATCAGAACGGCCAAAATATTTGGGTTAGGGATATTCCTCAATCTTTATCCCGAATTTAATTTTTCTGAAGTTAGAATTGCAGGTGTATTACAAAGAATAGCCTTGGTATTTTTGTTTTGTAGTGTACTATTTATTAATACTACGTGGAAAACACAATTGAAAGTTGGAATAGGATTATTGATAGGCTATTGTATAATCATGATGTGGATTCCTACACCAGGCTTTGACAAACCCATGTTAGAACCTGGTATGAATCTAGCCGCTTGGGTAGATAGTAAGTTTTTGCCTGGTAAAATGTGGCAAGGCACTTGGGATCCTGAAGGTATTTTAAGCACATTCCCTGCTTTTGTAAACACCATAGCTGGTATGTTAGTAGGGAAACTAATAGGACACTCAACTTTAGAAACAGAAAAACTGCTTAAAATCGTCGCCTATGGCTTTGTTGCGTGTGTTATAGGAGTCATATGGCATTATTACTTCCCTGTCAATAAACAAATTTGGTCAAGTTCTTATGTAATGATTACTAGTGGTTTATCAACGATGGTATTGAGTATTTGCTTATATTTATTTGACTTAAAAAAACAAAGAAAATGGACATTCGCATCAGCTGTATTTGGTAATAATGCGATTGCAGCATATTTTCTAGCTGGTATTTTGTCCCCAGTTTTTTATGGATTGGCAGTAGGTGGTAAAAGCCTTAACACACATTTTTTTGACGGCTTAACGAATTTAGGATTAAAGTCTGAAATTGTAAGTTTAATGTACGCATTAATGTATGTTGGTATTATCTTTGTTCCAATATACATTTTGTATAAAAAGAAAATTTTCATAAAACTATGACGAAATACCACGTTAAGGTAGCAATTTGTTGCTTCTTCACATTTATGATTTTCGATTTATTTGCTCAAAAGAAGGATTTATATGTTGGAGCCTCGTCCGCAAAAATTTTACCCATCAAAAAGGCAAAAGTTTTTCTTGCAGGAACAAAAGAAAATCGGGTTTCAACCGGTGTAAATGACCCAATTTATGCAAAAGCCGTTTATTTAACAGATGGAAATACATCAATGGCACTTCTTTCTCTTGATTGTATCGGCTTATTATACCCTGAAGTCGTAAAAATCAGAGAACGTGTAGCCCAAATGATGAAAGTGACTGACTTAAATCCAAATAATATTGTGGTCACATCCACGCACACACATCACGCTCCTGATGTTGTCGGTCTATGGGGAGAAAACAAAATGAAATCAGGAGTTGATACTAATTATCTAAAAAAAATGATAGAAGTATCTGCTAATCAAATCGTTGCAGCTTGGAAAAAAAAGAAAAAAGCAAATATCAAACATGGCAGAACCACACATGGAGATGGTTGGGTTGCTAATATTTCAATAGAAAATGAATTGGATAAGGAAGTTAGCATCATCCAATTTTTAGATTTAAAAAATAGATCTATCGCAACCATGACAAATTTCGCATGTCACACCACTGTTTTAAATGGAGACGCAACGCTTATTTCTTCTGATTATGCAGGTGGTTTATATAAAACTTTAGACAAAAAATACAAAGGAGTAAATATATTTCTTCAAGGGGCCATTGGAGGATGGGTGCAACCTGTCAATGTAGAACCAACCTATGAAAATGCTATGAAAGTAGGTAATAAATTGGGTGAAGTTGTAATCAATATACTTGGCCAAGGTCCGATAGAAGAAGAAAACACCATTACTTTTAAGCATAATAAATTCACTTTTAATGTCGAAAATGAAATGTTTAAGCTAGCCTCTAAAATGAAGTTAGTAAATAGGCATGTTGACGACCTAGTAGAAAGTGAAATTTCTTATTTCACCATCGGCACAGCAAGTTTTATAACACATCCGGGAGAATCATCACCTGTTTATTCGACTCAATCAAAAAAATTAATGACACTGCAAGGCCCCAAATTTGTGATAGGATTAGGTAATGACGCCCTAGGATACATTTTGAAACCAGCATTTTTCAATACAGATCATGGCATAGAACATTCAAAGTATCTCACTAGTATGTCTATTCACTATAGGGCTGCCCCAATAATGATGCAACAAATTCAAAAATTAATTTCATCAGAAAAATAGAATTACTAAACTATTAAAAATGCAATTAGCTATTCAATACCTAAGTCAATTACAGGGCATGCTTGATCAAGCCATAAATCATCAAATTGGTCAAATCAATGAATCAGCATTAGCATTTGCGGAAACGATAGATAACGAAGGTTATATTTATGTATTTGGTACCGGTCACTCACATTTGATGGCCGAAGAATTATTTTATCGAGCAGGAGGTCTATCGAGAATTTATCCGATCTTAGAAGAGAGTTTGATGCTGCATAACGGAGCAATAAAAAGTACCGAAATCGAAAGATTATCAGAATATGCCGCTGTTATTGCTGAGCAGTATAAATTTAGCGATAAAGACACGATCGTTATTTGTTCTAATTCGGGTAGAAACAATATTATCGTAGAAATGGCTTATTTAGCAAAAGAAAAAGGCATGAAAGTGATTGCACTTACCAATTTGAATCATGCAAAATCCGTAACATCAAGACATAATTCTGGATTAAAACTATACCAAATAGCCGAAATAGTTTTAGACAATCAAGGGGTAATAGGCGATGCTTGCATATCTACACCACTCCTAAAAGGCAATACTGGAGCAACTTCGACCGTAATTGGTGCAGCCATATTACATGCAATAGAGATAACAACAATTGAAATGCTTTTAAACAAAGGCTTATCTCCTGAAATTTTTCAATCAAGTAATATAGATGGAGGCGATGAAATCAATAAAAAATACTTCGACTTATACCGAGATAAAATAAAGCCTTTATAACTTCCCTTAGCAATTATGAAGTTATCAATAATCATTCCCACCTACAACGAAAAAGCCAATCTTCTCGAATTAAAAGAATTCATTGCCAATCTTAATTATCCTAAAGATGAACTTGACTTTATTATTTCTGATACCTATAAAAGCAAGGAAAATATAGCCAACTTAGGTGAACCCTACACAATTTTAATTTCTAAGAAATGTAATAGAGCCTACCAAATGAATTTTGGAGCAAAAAATGCAAAAGGTGATGTATTAATTTTTCTTCATGCAGATGTACGTCCCCCAATTTCCTTTCTTGAAGACATAGCTCTTGCAATAAATAATGGCTTTGAATTTGGTTTCTTTGCGTACAATTTTGTGCCTAGTAGTTTATTACTTTCAATTAATGCTACTTTTACTACAAAAAAAGGATTTTTCGCAGGCGGAGGAGATCAAATACATTTTTTCAAAAAGGAATTATTCAACAAATTAGGTGGGTATAATGAAGCCTGTCATATTATGGAAGATTTCGAAATGATGAACAAAATAAAAAAGGCAAAAATACCTTATACCATCATACAAAATAAAGCAAATGTTTCTTCTAGGAAGTATAAGTCTAATTCTTGGCTAAGGGTTAATATTGCAAATCTCATAGCTATGATAATGTTTAAACTTAAATTTGACTCCTTACAGATAAAGAAAGTTTACAATGCAGTATTAAAATAGATGTAACTGTACATTATATTTCAAAAGATTTTTACATTTGAGTTATAAAATTATTGTTATGAAAAATTTGTTTCTCTTCGTTCTTTTGTTATCAATCAATCTTGCTACCTTTTCCCAAAAGAAGGTAACTTTTGAAGAAGCTGAAAAGTTAAGCAAAGAACTCATCATCCTTGACGCTCATTTGGATTTTCCACTAAGAATAAAAGGGAAAAAATTTACATCTTCAAAAGATATTGCTGCTTATTCATATGAGTCTAAGGAAGGGGACTTTGATTTTGTGAGAGCAAAAAAAGGGGGACTTGATGCTGCTTTTATGGCGGTATATTTACCTCCTGCCATCCAAGGCAGAGGGTATAGTCGAAAAATGGCTGATACGATCATCGATATAATGGATCTAGTGATAAAATCATCTCCTGATCGATTTATGGCTGCAAAAAATAGTAAAGACATCCGAAAAGCCAAAAAGAAAAATCTAGTAGCTCTTCCACTAGGTATGGAAAATGGAGAAGGTATAGAAGAAGACTTATCGTTAATAAAATATTTTAAGGACAGAGGTATCACATACATTACTTTATGCCATGGCAAGGACAATAAAATTTGTGATTCATCTTATGATAATGCAAGAACTTGGAACGGTTTAAGCCCCTTTGGTGTAGAAGTATTGAAAGAAATGCAAAGACAAGGTGTGATAATTGATGTTTCTCATGTTTCTGACAGTGCTTTCTATCAAATTGTCAATCAAACAAAAGTACCAGTCGTCGCTACACACTCATCATGCAGAAAGTTTACACCAGGTTTTGAAAGAAATGTTAGTGATGATATGATTCTTAACATCGCAAAAACAGGAGGCATCGTAATGATCAATTTTGGTTCAACATTTCTGGATGCCTCAATTGGAGATTATCGCAACAAAAAACGTGAATTGATCCTCAAAGAGCTAGAAGCCAAAGGAATTGAAGCCAACAGCCCTGAAGGAGTTAAAATACTTAGAGAAAGTATGACTAATGATCCAAGAATGTATTCTACTACCGCTAAAGTTGCGGATCACATTGACCATGTTGTTAAACTAGTTGGCATCAATCATGTGGGCTTAGGTTCTGATTATGATGGTGTGGGTGATTCCTTACCAGAAGGATTAAAAGATGTGAGCGGTTTTCCTAATTTAGTCAAAGAATTAATGGAACGTGGCTATTCTAAAAAAGATATAGCAAAGATTTGTGGTGAGAATTTTTTGAATGTATGGGACCAAATTCAAAAGGCAGGAAAAAAGATGAAGAGTTAAGTTTGTAATTAAAATAACAAAAAATTAAAACTTTAATGCGTTAAGATAATATTTATAGGCCTTGTGTGTTTTTTAAATATTTTGCTGGACTACCTACATAAATAGAGTTTTCTGGTAAATCCTTTAGTAACAATCCTCCAGCGCCTAAAACACTGCAATTACCAATTTGACAATATTCCAAAATAGTACACGAAATAGCAATACTAACACTATGACCTAAAACTACAAATGAGCTTAAGATACTGCCCGTACCAACAAAACAACAAGTCCCAACTATAGTATTATGCCCTACACTAGTTCTTGCCATAATCATAGAACAAGAACCTATTTGCACATGCAAAGAAATATAGGCGAAAGCTAAGATTATTGCACCTTGATCTATTTTCGCTGTACTTGATAAAAAAGCTCTTTTGCTGATGATGGTCGCAAGTTGATTAATTGGTATGTTTAGTTTATCTAATAAAGGTTTTATACCTTGATTTTTCCCAATGGGATGGATGGCAAAGGCAAAATAAAATCCTTGTTCAATAAATTTTGAAATTTCTTTTAATTTTCCTAAAATAGGGAGATCACAGATCAAATCAGAAGTGTAATCATTTAAAAATCCTACTACTTCATATTCATAATCATTAAAATTAGTTCTATTATCGTTTATACAATCTAAAACTTGTTCACCTTTGCCTATCCCCCCGATGATTATTAACTTTTTTGAATTCATATCCAATTTCAAAATTTGAGTGATTAAATTAATTTTTTTAATTCCTAATTATCCTTTTTTCTTAAAATGAAAGGTGGCCTCCCTTTAACTTCTTCAAAAATTCGCCAAACATATTCTGCAATAATGCCCAATGAGAATATCAATATACCATTGAAAAACATTGTTAAAAGAACAATTGTAGTCCATCCTGGTACCTGAAATCCAAATAACCTATTATTTGTATACAATTTTGCGTAGATTATAAAACCAGATAAAACTAATGTCAAAATAAAAATAAACAAACCTAAGAAGGAAACTAACTTTATTGGAAATGTGGAAGAAGCAAAAAAAGTATTTAAAGCTAGCGCAATCTTCTTTTTTAGTGTCCATCTAGATTTAGAAAGACTCTTAGGTCGATCAAATGGAATAAATACTGGATCAAAGCCTAATTGTAGCGCTTCAATTATAGGTGAAGTATTGTTATGTTTAATTTTATTTACTAGTATATCAATAACTTCTCTATCTGCTAAAAAACCATCAGCTCCGCCAGGAGGAAACTTAACCTTAGAGAATCTATTCATAATAAAATAATATGTTGAAGACAAAAAATCACTAACTGCCCCATCATCTCTACTTGCTCTATAACAGATAACGATTTTTGCACCATTTTCCCATGCCCTATACATTTTAACTACACTTTCTATAGGCCTTTGGAGATCATCTGCCATAGGGACAGCACATGCACCTTTTGACAAAGAAAATCCAGCAAACTGCGTATAAGGACTTGTATAATTTCTACTAAAACTATAAGCTCTGATATGCTTATTGGCTTTTTCTAGTTTTGTTGCAATTTCGAGAGACTTATCTGTGGACCCATCATCAATTATGATGATTTCAAAAGGAATGTTTTCAAGTTTAAGATGTTCATTTATCTTTTGACAAGTAGGTATTAGATTCCTTTCACTTTGATAACTTGATAGTATTATTGATAGTAGTTTAGTATTGAGATCATTCATTCCTTTACAATTTATAACATTATATAAATTTCATTTGATAAAATTTCATAATGAAAATGAAGAAGTTTTTGTTTAATATGAATGATTACTGGTAATCCATCTTGAATATTAAAAAGCCAATTATGCCATGGGCAGCGAATAGCAACTAACTCATCATCTTTAATTATTATATTTTTTACCTTACCTTTACATATTGGAGCTCCAGCATGTGGACAGTAATCCAATATAAAGTAAAGCTTATCATCCAATTTTATCCCTCCAATTTTCCTATCCAATATAGTTTTAACAAAAAATTCACCTTCTGCTAGTTCATGTTCTTTACAAAAATAATATCTCTCCATACTCAATTTATAAAATTGTAAATATCTGCAGCATTTTGATATAAAATCGGATGGTGGTGTTCTTTGATAAAGTTTTGCATAGCATAATCAGGCGTATCAGCATCCCAATGTGGATAATCACCAGCAAAAATCAATAACTTTTCGGCTGAAATCATATTTACTATACTTTTAATATAATCTGAAGACGGGGCTTCCTCCTTTGGTTGGATTCCAAATCGAAAATGCTGGTAAACATATTCTGAAGGTGAGTGCTTTAAAGTAGGGATCTCTTGCCACAATGCTTTAAATTCCTTGTCCATTCGCCAAAGCAAATGAGGAAGCCAAGTAAAACCTCCTTCTAATAAAATTATTCTTAAATTTTTTAATTCATCAAAGACCCCTGAGGCAATAAGGTCAACAATTTGAGCCTGATAGGGCAGGCAAATCAATGAATGCCAAGCAAAATAAGAATCTAAAAGTCCAATTGGTGTTGAACTGTAATTATTCGCTGTAGGTTGTTTAAAATGCAAACTTAAAACTAAATTTGTATCATTTAGTGCTTGCAATATTGGTCTATAAAATCTATGTGAAAGCGGAAGCGTATTTGCTATTGGAAGTGTAACTTGTACTATTTGTGGATGATTAGCCCATTTATAAATTTCTGACACAGCATGTTCGGGATTTTGAATTGCAAGGTGCAGACTGCCTAAAAACCTCTTGTCTAACGACAACCATTCTTCCACTAACCATGAATTATAGGCACTTGATAATGCAGTAGCTATATCTGAATTAGGCATACTAGAAATCCCAATTATACCTTCTCCCGTTAAAACTGCATAATCTATTCCGTGTTTATCAATCCAATCTTCTATTATTTTTTCATATGAAGAGCCAGCGGTTGCACCATCACCAGTGAATGCATCCAACCTTTTATTAGCTGCAGTTTTATGATACAATTCTTGTGAATAACCCAATCCTCTGGTTTTTATTCTTTGAAGAATATCTTTGGCCAAATATGGATAAAGCATAGATTGGTTCACAAAAGTATTATGAAGATCGCAATCTATAATTTTATTTTTACTATTCATTTTTTAGTGTTTTTATGAACTTTGCAGGATTTCCTGCATATACTTCTCCACTTGGAATGTTTGAAATCAGTGTACTGCCCGCTCCTAAAACTGCATACGAATCCATCTTACAATGCTCTATAATTGTTGACCCTAAACAAATACTACAATAATCACTGACTTCAACTAAAGAACCTAAAACGCTTCCTGCTCCAATAAAACAATTATTTCCAATTTTTGTGTCATGACCAACCATTGTACTTGCCATAACCATAGTAGATTTACCAATTTCTACATTTAATGAAAGATAAGCAAAAGGCAAAATTACTGTCCCTGCACCAATACTAGCTGTATCTGATATAAAAGCCCTCTTGCTTACCACAGTAGCTAACTTTGACTCAGGGATTGATAAAGAATTATAAAGTTGTTTAATTAGATAATTTTGGCCAATCATGTGAATTGCAAAAATGAAATAATAGTCATTGTCTAATAATTCATTTACCTTATTTAAACCACCTAATATCTTTTTCTTATTAATCTCTCCTAATTCCACATCATTTAAATAACCTACTACTTCAAATTCATAATCGTTAAAGTTTTTTTGATTATCAGTGATACAATTGTCAATTGGTCCTCCTTTTCCTAATCCACCTATTATTACTAATTTTTTGCTCATATTCTAATTTGAAAGCTTATAAACTATTATATAATTATCACCAATAGGTTGCCTCTTGGCTTCTTGATTGTAAAAATAAGACGGTGTATATCTATTATCAATTTCAACAAGTAATATTGGAGTATAGTAATTTGATTCGAAACTAAAAACCCAATTATAAATATCCATATTACTATCTTCTCTCATTCCTATAGAAATTGAATTTTGGACATGAACAATGTAATCGGGCATATTTGTATTAAGATATGATATTGTTTTCTTTTGAGCATCAAAAGCTCTTAGAGAAGGTAAATGTAAAAACCTTAAATATGCATGCGGTATTTTTAATATTTTTCTAGATTGATAATAAACCTGAGGTTCAGAACCAAAAACAAAGATTTCATCTTCCTCACCAACAATCTTCTTTAAATATTTTGAAACACTACTAAGTGCAAAGTTTGGATTATCTTGGTATAAATCTTGGTATAATTTATCAGGTTTAATGGTGTAATAAAAGTCCTTATTTATGTAAAATTGAATAAAGAAAAGTAATGATGTTATCAATAAAATTAAATAGTTATAAAGAGGTTTTGTAAATAAATCTTCTGTGATTTGGCTTGAAATGATTGCAAAAAATGGAAAAATCATTAGCCAGTAATGCCCATAAAATCTAAATCCTGGAAAAATTGTAGATACTGCACTCACAAAAAATAAAAGGGAAACAATATTTTCCCACCTCTTTCTCGCCAAAATAATGTTTCTCAACATTATGAAGAAAGAAAAACCAAATAGTATTAGCATAGGGTAATGTCGGTCAATTAAATAATTGTTTAAATAATTTTGTAAAAATTGTTTTCCAATAGACCATGGAACCTTAGTAATATACTTCTCAGAAGGGTGAGTAATAACCCAAAAAACCATTTCTTGAAACCCACCTCTAAATGTAACATATAATACCAGTGTCAAAATTGGTGAAAGACTACCCGCAACAAAAATGAACATGTTTTTAATCCAACTTTCATTATTTTTTTTAGCACTAATAAAAATTAAAACAATTATTGGAATTACAAAAAATATAGCATGTTGCCTTATCATTGCTGCCAACCCAAAAAAAATACCTGCAAGAAATACATCAAATAAACGATTACTTGATGATTTTATCAGAAAGTTAGCTGTCGAAAGTAATGAGATCAGAAAGAAATGTTCACTTAACAAGCCAAATCCCAAATAACCAATAAACAAATTAAAAACAAAGTAGACGCCAACAGACATAAATGCCTTGGTTTGAGAATCAAAAACCTTGGTTACAATTCTAAATATTAAAAAGCCGATTAAAAATTGAGTAAGTAAAATTCCAAAGTGTAAAAGAAAATTTGAAGATCCAAAAATTAAATGAAAAAGACCATAAACGATAAAAATCCCTGGTGGCTTCATTTCGTAAAAATCAAGATAAGGTACATACCCATTTATGAAACAATATCCCATGTAAAGATAACTACCTTCATCTCTATCTAAGGGTACATCCATCCATCTTAATCGGCCAATTACGAAAGCTAAAGTAACAATACTAAAGACGAACAAAGTAATTAGTTTTTTCAGGGATAATTTCTTGTTCATTCTAAAAGTTTGATTAAGGATTAAAGCGCAATATTAAAAAAATAATTGCATTATTTTGTCAGTTTTGATGGGTATTTTGATTAATTTACTCAAATATAATGATGAAAAATAAAAAAAAATTCTATAATTTCCTACTTTTGTAAAACAAAATATTATATGTCTAAATTTATAATTAATTTCACTCCAACGGGCATGATCCCAACAAAAGAAATGTCTTCAAATGTTCCTATATCTCATCAAGAAATTATTGATGATGTACTTTTAGCTAATGAAATTGGCATTACACTTGTTCACTTACATGCGAGAGATGAAAATCAAATGCCAACTTACAAGGCATCTGAATATTTTAAAATTATTGAAAAAATCAGGCAATATGCACCTGATTTGGTATTGGGGGTTTCATTAAGCGGGCGAAACTACAACACCTTCGAATTTAGATCTGAAGTTTTGAGTTTGTATCCCGATATGGGATCACTGACCTTAAATTCTTTAAATTTCCCTAAATCCGCCTCAGTAAATGATCCTGACATGATTCATCAACTTGCTATGAAAATGTCTTCTTTAGGTGTAACGCCAGAATTAGAAATATTTGACTTAGGTATGATTAATTATGCCCATTATTTGATTAATAAAAAAACACTACTACCTCCTTTCTATTTTAATATAATAGTAGGAAATATTTCAGGGCTTCAGACCGAACCAAACCAAATTGGACAAGCAATAAATCTATTGCCAAAAAATAGTTTTTGGGCAATTGGAGGCATTGGAAATCAACAACTTAATGCCAATGTCTATGGTATGATTACAGGAGGTGGTGTCAGAGTTGGCTTAGAAGACAACCTATATTACGACAAAAATAAATTATCTAAAGCTTCAAATATCAATTTATTAAAAAGAATACATCGATTGGCAGGGGAACTAGAACTAAATTATTTAACTCCAATGGAATTTGGGAAGTTAGGGTTTTATAATAGTAACGCTAGAAAATAATGAAATACATTCTATCCTCCAGCCTTCTTAATATTTTTAAATCCCAGTGAAGTTAAAATTTCGATGACTTTGTCTCTTTTGTTACCCGAAATGATTATTTCTCTGTCTTTTACAGTACCTCCAACACCCATTTTGTTTTTAAGAGTTTTGGCAATTTCTTCAATTTTATCCAACTTTGATTCTATGCCTTTTATAATGAGTGCCTCTTTTCCACCCCTACCCTTTTTTTCATAGTGCACGTATACGGACATTTTACTAAACTCATTGCCCTTTACTTCTTCTATTTCCTCTGGCACATTGTTGGGATTGCCAAGTTTGGCAAAATCATCCCATGATAGTTTTTGAATTTTATTTGACATTGCTTAATGAAGATTTTCTTTTCCAATTATTATTGATCATTCTCAAGATTAACATACCAAGGTCTTGTGTACCGACAGCAGAATTTGCTAAAACAACCACTGCCGTCTCAGTCATTGGACAAATTGCAATAAATGCTCCGTGAATGTCACTATGTCCGTTACTTGCTAAGATTTTCTTTGAGTTATTAATTTTTATTAAATACATACCCTCAAAGGCTTTCACCTGAGGATTCCAAGTTTCCGTCAATTGATCAAATAAATTTTCCCAATTATCGTGTGATTTGGACTTATGTTTTTCAATTTTGTAGCGTGCAAATTGTAGTAAATCCTCTAAATTTGCTTTAAGCCCAATCGACGTGGCAAAGTTGTTTATTTCCCATGATTCCCCTATTATACCTCCTCTAGTCACCCCAGGTGTAACGGTTTCTTCAATCCGTTCAAATTTGGTATAAAAAAAATTAGAGCCTATGTATGAATTGAGGTATTCATCAAATAAATTTTGAAGATCCTTTTTTAAATAATTTTCTAGAACCAACTGGATAATCGCATAATCTACATTACTATAAACATTGGACAAAAAGTCCTCTTCCGGAACATAATCTCTATAAAGCTTAGTCAATACTTGATTGTCCATTCGAACATAAGGATGTAATCCATCAATTTCTGAGATGCCTATGCCACTCACAACATTTGGAAATACATTTTTAATATCTAATAAATCTTTAACTTTTGTGTCTTTTAATCTTGGGTTTATGAACTCCTGAGGTAAGCAATCGTTTACAAACTTTTCGAAGGAGATTACATCCACTACATTTAAGAAATGAACTAGTTCATATGTTATTCCTTTTGAAACATTTCCAATTTCAAAAACATCCGTGTCCGTCAATGCTTTTTTACTATCTACCACATTACCGAAGCTCTCGACATAAGTGTTCTCTCCATCAATGATGCCAACAATGTATCCCGGTATCTTTCTCAAATCACTTTCCGTGTCGTATTTTACTATTTTATCAATTTGTTTATGCAAATGCGACACTTGACTCCAAAAAGGTATTGGAATCAGTAATAATGAAAAAAGTGCAAAAATAAATCCAAATTTTTTCATTGATCAAAAATCAATTTATACCTACAAATATAAAAATTCTATTTAGATTTTAGATTTATTGTTTAGTTTCGGTAATAATTTGGTTTTCCAAATGTTAGAGCTATGACTTAAAATATTTTATATCTTCACATAAAAATGGAACTAATGGTAGCTAAATCGTGTTTAACGTACATTAAACAAACATAATAATGGCAAAAAGTACACAGCGAATCAATTTAGGTAAACCATATGAAGATTATATTAATACACTGGTAGAGTCAGGCTTTTATGCTTCAGCGACAGAAGTGATCCGCGATGCATTGAGACAAAAGATGAATGATACTGATGAAAGACGAAAAGCAACGATTTACAAAATGGTGGAGCAGGCTCGTCAAAGTATCAGGGAGGGTAAATATCGTGAGTGGAACGGAGACCTTTTGGAGAGTTTACATCAAGAAGCTATTGATGATGCTAAAGCTGGTAAACCGATTCCGAATTATATTACTGGTGGGGATGAATAATATCATTTTTTCAGTCGACGCATTGGATGATGTTAGGTATATATTTCAATACACCTATGAAACCTTTGGCGATACTCAAACGATATCTTATAGGAATAAAATGGAAATAGCAATTTCTAAAATTGCAAATATGCCTTCAATTGGACATAAACGTAAAGATATACCACTAGACACGTTAGCATATGTTTTTGGAAAACACACAATTATATATGAAATCTTTGAGGAAAATAAACTAGTCAATATTTTAAGAATACTGCATAGTCAAATGGATTTCAATGAAGTATTCTAAATAATTAAAATTAACAAGATTTAATTTTGGTAGTTCTCCTCCATTTTGATAATAGTAATAAAAAAACAATATTTCACCAACCATTTTTTATAATTAGCAGTCTATCAATAAAGTTAATATAAATACAAATGGAAATGAAAAACTTATTATTGCTTGCGCTCTTTGTACTCTCTCTTTCAAGTTGTTTGAGAGATGAATGTTCTGAAACTAGAAAATTTGTAAGGTATGATCCTGTACTTACAACTACGAATCAATTTAGGACAAAAGAAGTGAAGACATTTAGCGGTGCAACACTCAAAAATCCAGGAAAAATTTATTTCTATAAAAACTACCTATTGGTTAATGAGGCTGGTAAAGGAATACATTTTTATGATATAGCCAATCCAGCTCAACCAAAGGAGGTTGTATTTTATAGTATTCTTGGCAATTTTGATATGGCTATCAAGGATGACTTATTATATGCCGACAACGTTATTGACTTACTTCAAATTGATATCAAGGACGTACTCAATCCAAAAATAAGTAAGAGATTAGAAAATTACAACAATCAATATACTTCACCTAACCAAAATTATGTCGCGTATTATGAAAAAACTAATCAAATTCAAGAAGTAGATTGTAGACAAAACAATAATTTTTTCTTTCAAAACGGGGGATTTTTTGCTGACGCTAATTTCATCAGAAGAGATGTGTTGCAATCAGGCGCACCAAATGCAGGTAGCATTGGCAGTGGAAATAATACAGGCACAGGGGGAAGTACAGCAAGATTTACTTTTGTTAATGACTATTTGTACACCGTAGATAATAATACAATTAAAACTTGGGAACCTAAAAGTCTCACCAAACTTGATGAGAGACAATTAGGTTGGGGTATCGAAACAATTTATCCATTTAAAGACAAATTATTTATCGGGAGTACTACTGGAATGTTCATATTTACTATAGAAAAAAACGGACAACCTTCACTTCAATCGACATTTACTCATGCCAGGGCCTGTGATCCTGTGGTAGCTGATGACAACATTGCTTATGTAACACTTCGAACTGGAAATTTTTGTGCAGGAAATAACAATCAATTAGATATTATAGATATTAAGGAGCTCACTAAGCCTAAATTAATCAGATCTGTTCCTATGTTAAACCCTCAAGGATTAGCTTTGTCTGGTAACAAATTGTACATATGTGAACGATCTTATGGATTCAAAATTTTCGAAGTAAAAGATCAAAACGTTGATTTGATTGGTTTTGACAAATCATTGGAAAGTGAAGACGTAATTGTTTTAAATGAAAAAAATACTTTGTTGATTGGTCCAAAAGGATTTTATATGATAGATGTATCAAATCCTAAATCAATCAAAGTATTAAGTTCAATACTTGTAGAATGATGAGAAGACTTAAAACTTACATATGGTTAATATTATTTTCCAGTGTTCCTACACAGGCATGGTCACAGGTTGGAATAAAAGTTATAATGAACAATAATTCCACGATCAAAGGCCAATTAGTAAATATAAATGATAATGGAGATGTTAAGCTTTTACTTAATGCAAAGGATACTTTAGTGCTCAAAAGTCATTTAATAAAGAAATATGATATAGATGGATTAGTTGGATTCGAATTATCTGTACCAAAAATAGAACTAAAAAAATATAAATTTCATACAGAAGGAAGCTTACTTTTAGGAGAGGAAGTAGGAGGATGGGGTTTAAGACAGTCTTTTAATAGAAAAGTTTTCGGCTCTCTATATTCAGGAATAACTTTAGGTATTGATAATTACACAGGTAGTGCAGAATTAAATGTATACTCCGTAGGTGCAAATGTAAGATATTACTTTATAGATGTCCCAAAATTGCCATACTTTAGTTTCAATGCTGGATATGGTTCATTTCATGCCTTACAAAAATATAACCAAGTTGATGCCAAAGGAGGTGCATATTGGAGCCCAGCTGCTGGACTTACTTTTGGTAAAAAGATAAGTTTTGATCTCTCACTCGGATTAAGATTTCAGAACAGCGACATTATGTATCAATTAGGGGAAACTGAAAGCGAATTTAGATGGAAATACAAAAGATTTGTTTTAAATATGGGAATAAGCTTTTAGTGCTCTCACCATGAGTATTTTTAACAAAGAAATTTGGAAAGAGGACGATATTTATTTAAGTTCCTTATTTTGATAAAAAATTAATTAACCTATTTTTCATATTTTTTATCATCAAAAGATCTAAAACTGTATTTTATTTTTTGAAGAGTATTTAATTCAGTAATCAGTTGATTAAAGTTACTTTTGGTTAATTGGCCAACCAATATTAAGCCAGAGGATTGTACTACCTGATCATTTAAAGTATAATAGTCTTTACCTACATTAAAGTAAGTATAATCTCCATTTGTCACTGGGGAAACACTATATTTTTTTAATAAGTCAGCCCATTCTGCCTGATTAAACGCAGCTTTAGAATCTTCAGTCCAGATTTGACCCCAAAAAGTGTTGGGCTCGATCAATCTTAGGTTATTGTTTAAAGATGAGATTCCAAAATCATTGCCCAATTGAATGCTGTAAGTTCCATTTTCAAT
Organism: Saprospiraceae bacterium; assembly: GCA_022844565.1. Taxonomy (GTDB): domain Bacteria; phylum Bacteroidota; class Bacteroidia; order Chitinophagales; family Saprospiraceae; genus JADKBO01. The sequence continues at coordinate 410,338 of JALHLK010000001.1, read as the reverse complement.
ATTTAGTTTACCTACTTTTTCAATTGCAGTTTCATATTTAATCGTCACTTTTAAATCAAGATTTTGTGAATAGGGTTTTAACCCAATATTTGTGGTAACTATTCCTGGTATATTTGAACATTTTTTAGAATTGTTATACCCATTGAGCCAAAGTGAAACAGAATTTTCATTTTGATTAAATAAGTAATTTAGATCGTGGTTATTACATCTAAATTCCTGTTTAGTTTTTATCGATATGGCTAAAATACCGCCTTGATTAGACAATGTTTGAGTGAGACCTATAGTATGGTCATCATTGATGTTTAAAAAAGTAATAACAGAATCACCCTTAGAACATGATATAATCAGGGCAGAGAAAAGAATAAATCTCAAAAAGTGCATAGTTCGTATTCTATTTAATTTTTATATAACGATTTAAAAGAAAAATGTTGCAACAAAATATCCAAAAAAATACATAATTTAATAATTTCTAACGATTATTGAATAAAATTTAATGAAATGACACAATAGTTGTCGTATATTGATAAAAATACGCAATTATTAGCTTTTTATCATAAATTATGGCATCAAAAGAATGATCAAAATATGAATTTTAAACTTTTTAAACCCATAGAAAGTTATTCATATGTAATAATTCACTATTTATTAAAAAATATAGTCACCAATATTAACTAAAATAATATCTTTGCGGCCAATGAAGAATATTAGAAATTTTTGTGTCATTGCACACATAGACCACGGTAAAAGTACACTTTCAGACAGACTTTTAGAATTTACAAAAACCATAGCTGAACGAGACATGAAAGCTCAGCATTTGGACAATATGGATTTAGAGAGAGAAAGGGGTATAACCATCAAAAGTCACGCTATTCAATTGATATACAAACATTTGGATAACGAAATATATACATTTAACCTAATTGACACTCCTGGGCACGTAGATTTTTCGTATGAAGTATCTAGATCTATAGCAGCATGTGAAGGCGCTCTTTTATTGGTTGACGCAACGCAAGGTATCCAAGCTCAGACTATTTCTAACTTATATCTTGCAATAGAGCACGATCTTGAGATTATTCCTATTCTTAATAAAGTGGACATGGAAACCGCTATGATTGAAGAAGTGGCTGACCAAGTTATTGACTTAATAGGTTGTAAAAGAGGAGATATTGTACTCGCTAGTGGTAAAACTGGTATCGGTATACAAGATATAATGACAGCAATTGTTGATAGAATTCCTGCTCCAAAAGGTGATGTATCTGCCCCACTCCAAGCTTTGATTTTTGATAGCATGTTCAATTCATTTAGGGGTGTTATTGCCTATTTCAGAATTCTCAATGGTACAATTGCTAAAGGTGATAAAGTGAAATTTGTCAACACCGGAAAAGAATACGAAGCGGAAGAAATCGGAATTCTTCAGATGAGTCAAGTACCAAAACCAGAACTTTCTGCTGGAAATGTAGGCTACATCATCACTGGAATAAAAGAATCAAAAGAAATAAAAGTTGGGGACACTATAACATTGTCAAAAAACCCATGTCCAGAAGGTATCCATGGATTCGAGGATGTCAAACCAATGGTTTTTGCTGGTATTTATCCTGTAGAAAATGAACATTTTGAGGATCTAAGAGATAGTTTAGAAAAATTACAACTCAACGATGCTTCATTAGTATTCGAACCGGAGACCTCTATTGCTCTTGGGTTTGGATTTAGATGTGGTTTCTTAGGAATGCTACACTTAGAAATAATACAAGAAAGACTCTCAAGAGAGTTTAATCAAGAAGTGATCACTACTGTGCCCAATGTATCTTACTTCGCTACTACTCACCGCGAAGGTAAAGTAAAGATCAACACACCCAATGAGTTACCTGACCCAACCTTATTAATTAAAGTAGAGGAACCATACATACGTTCTCAAGTCATAACCAAACCAGAATATATTGGGGCCATCATGACACTTTGTATGGATAAAAGAGGTGTTTTGACAAAGCAGTCATATCTCACAACGGAAAGAGTAGAGCTAACTTTCGAATTGCCGTTAGCAGAAATAGTTTTTGACTTTTACGACAGATTAAAATCAATTACAAGAGGTTATGCATCATTTGACTATGCTCCACTTGATTATCGAGAATCTGATTTGGTAAAATTGGACATCAGATTGAATGGTGAGCCCGTGGATGCGCTTTCTTCTTTAGTCCACAGGACAAAAGCTGAAAGTCTAGGTAGGAAAATATGTGTGAAACTGAAAGAATTATTACCAAAACAACAATTTGTTATAGCCATACAAGCTTCTGTTGGAGCTAAAATTATAGCAAGAGAAACAATCTCTGCATTAAGAAAAGATGTAACGGCAAAATGTTATGGTGGTGATATATCTAGAAAACGTAAATTACTTGAAAAACAAAAAGAAGGTAAAAAGAAAATGCGTCAAATTGGAAATGTAGAGGTTCCTCAAAAGACATTTTTACAGGTGTTGAAATTGGATTAAGTTATTAAATCCTAAATATCTTACTGTATAATTTCCACTGATTATCCAAAAAGTAAACAATATGATACCCCATTGTTTATGAAACTAAGCTATATTTGCAGTCTAAGAAATAGGTTTAAATAGATTTTACATGAATATAAAGCATATCATATTTGTCATCATATTATACAGTATTTATCCGATGGTGATTTTTGGTCAGTTTGATTCTTATCCAACCTACAAAGGAAATGATTTAGGTGTAATCTACTCACCTAAGGAGACTTCATTCAAAGTATGGGCCCCAACTGCATCTGAACTAAAACTAACCATCTATCCTGATGGCCATTTATCCAATAAAACTCAAGAAATCTCAATGACAAAAGGTGAAAGTGGAGTTTGGCATCATATTTTAAATGGTGATTTTAAAAATAAATATTACACTTATCAAGCAAAAATTAATGGAGAATGGAATAAAGAAGTCCCAGATATCTATGCTAAAGCAGTAGGTGTAAATGGCAAAAGAGGGATGATTGTTGATTTAAAATCTACAAACCCTCTAGGATGGGAACAAGATAAAAGTCCTGCATATGGCACTATGAAAGATGCGATATTGTACGAACTACATGTGCGCGATGCAACTATTTTTACAAAAAGCAAGCACAAAGGCAAGTATTTAGGTCTTACCGAGCCAAAACTCATGAATAATAAGGGGCAAAAAGCAGGCTTAGGTCATATCATCGAACTTGGAGTAACACATGTTCATTTATTACCAGTGTACGACTATTATACTGTAGATGAAACAATCAAAGATAATCCTCAATACAATTGGGGCTATGACCCTCTCAACTACAATGCACTCGAAGGAAATTACAGTACAAATCCATTCCTAGGAGAAGTCAGGATTAAAGAATTTAAGCAAATGGTCCAAGCTTTACATAAAAATGGATTGAATGTGGTGATGGATGTGGTGTATAATCACACTATGTTTGGAAAAGATAGCTATTTTAATCAACTAGTTCCTGATTATTACTACAGACAAAATAAAGAAGGAAAATTTAGTGATGCAAGTGCTTGTGGTAATGAAACGGCAAGTGATAGGTATATGTTTAGAAAATTTATGATCGAAAGTTTGGTTCATTGGGTCACGGAATATCATATTGATGGATTTAGATTTGACTTGATGGCTATCCATGATATAGAGACCATGAATGAAATAGCTAAAACACTGAGAGCAATAAAGCCAAATATAGTTCTTTACGGAGAAGGATGGACAGCAGGTGATAGCCCTTTACCAGAATCTAAAAGGGCTCTAAAAAAATATGCTTATTTATTAGATGATATAGCAGTGTTTTGTGATGATATCAGGGATGGAGCAAAAGGGAGTGTGTTTAAAAGTGACGACACTGGGTTTGTGACGGGTAAAAAAGGAACAGAAGAATCAATCAAATTTGGTTTGATCGGGGCGGGTAAACACGCATCTGTAGATTATGAAAAAGTCAACTACAGCAAAGCTCCATTTACTAAAGAACCCTATCAAATGATTTCCTATACAGAGTGCCACGATAATCACACACTTTGGGATCGTTTTGTAAATAGTATCCCAACTGCTTCTGAGGATGAAAAGGTCAATCTTCAAATGCTGAGCTTAGGTATTGTCCTTACAAGCCAAGGTATCCCATTTATCCATGCCGGGCAAGAATTTTGCAGAACGAAAAAAGGAGAAGAAAACAGTTATAAGTCTTCAAATGAAATAAACGGCATCAATTGGGAACGAAAATCTGATTATCAGAAAGTCAATGAATTTACAAAAAAATTAATAAAATTAAGAAAGGAACATCCAGGTTTTAGATTAGGAAGTCAATCATTGGTTCAAAAGCACGTCTCATTTCCTATAAATGAAGATGGAATAATTTTAATGAAAATCGAAAATGCTCCAAATGATCCATGGAAAGAAATTTACATAGCTTACAATAGTAGAAAAGAAGATTTTAATCTTGAAAAGTACCTTTCAAAGGCAGCTACACTTAAGCTAAGTAGCAAAAACACTTCTGAATTAGAATCAATGTCAAAAAACATAAGGTCACAAAGCTTTATGATTTTTGCAAAATAACGATCTTAAAAATAAAATAATACTACCTGCTTTTACCCAAACCACTTTTAAAATAGGAAGTTAATTGTTGAAAACAAATTATTTTTTGAAATCAAAAATGTTAATATATTGATTACAATTCATTTAAATATATCTATTTTATTTCATAATTGAAAATTTTTAAACATATTAAAAACTTAATATAGAAAAGTACTTCAAAAAATAAAATTATGGCATATTTACATCATTATTTTCACGAAACAGATTTATTTTGGAAGCATTTTTATTAATCGCATTGATAGTTCTTGCTATAACTGCAATCATTGATATTTCAGTTGGAGTAGGTAACGATGCTGTAAATTTTTTAAACTCCGCAATTGGAGCACGTGTAGCTAGTTTTAAGACCATTATGATAGTTGCTTCGGTGGGTATCTTTATTGGCTCATTATCATCAGCGGGTATGATGGAAATTGCCAGAATGGGCATTTTCAACCCACAATATTTTAATATAGAAAATGTGATTGTCATCTTTTTGGCCGTAATGATCACGGATATTCTTTTACTTGACGCTTTTAATACGATAGGATTTCCTACTTCAACAACCGTTTCTATAATATTCGAGCTCTTGGGAGCTTCAATAATAGTGGCAGGCTATAAAGTATTATCTGATGATTTACCTATGTCTTATCTTTTCAATATAGATGATGCTTCAAAAGGTATAATTGGTTACCTAAACTGGAGTAAGACGAGTGAAATGGTGGTAAGTATCATAATTTCTGTCTTTCTTGCTTTTGTTTCTGGTGCTATTGTCATGTGGTTTTCAAGGATTTTATTTGGTTTTCAATATAAATCCAAGCTTAAATATGTAGGTGTAATTTGGTCATCATTGGCCATGTTGGCATTAAGTTACTTTCTAGTGTATAAAGGATTTAAATCAACCTACAGCACAAGTAAATTGACTGCAAAAGAGATTTTGGCGTATCAAAAATCATATGATCCAAAAATTGAAGATGTTTTACCATCAAGCGATAAGTTGGAATTAAAAATTCCTCAAGGAGATATTCTGGTTTTTAATAAAATAGAGGAAGCAAAGTCAGAAGCAGGAGCTACATATGAAATATTTTTTGGTAGCAGAGATTTTGAAAAAATCATTAAATTTTTACAAAGCAACTTCACTGCCTTTTTATTGGTTCTTTTTCTATTTTGGCTGATCTTCTTCTTTATTTATGAGCGAAACGGCGGTAATCCCTTAAAAATAGTAGTCTATGGTGGACTATTTAGTATTGCCATGGCTTTCGCTGGCAATGATTTGGTTAATTTTATTGGTGTTCCGTTAGCAGGTGTCCAATCCTATGAATTATACCAATCTGCTAAAGGTATTGGAGGTGATTTGATCACGAGCAATACCTACATGATGAATGGTTTAAGATTTCCAGCTCAAGCTCCTTATCTTTACTTAATTCTGAGCGGGCTTGTTATGACACTAACATTATGGTTCTCCAAAAAAGCTCGAACAGTGACCGATACGGAATTAAAACTAGCGAGCCAAGAAGAGTCGAGAGAAAAATTTAAATCCAATGCAATTTCGAGATCAATTGTGAGAGTTAGTATAATAATGTCCGAATATACTCAAAAGTTGTTGCCTACCTCAACTAAAAATTATCTAAGTAAACAATTTGAACCCATCGTTTACACTGATGATGTCGAACAGCCAGCATTTGATCTTGTGCGAGCTTCTGTCAACATGACCATTGCAAGTATGCTTATTGCTTTAGGTACATCTTTAAAACTTCCTCTATCTACCACTTACGTTACCTTCATGGTAGCCATGGGTACTTCATTAGCTGACCAAGCTTGGGGTAGAGAATCCGCAGCATACAGAATAGCTGGTGTATTTAATGTTATTGCAGGATGGTTTGTTACCGCATTTATTGCCTTTACTGTTACAGCCATTGTAGCTATAATTTTACTTAATTTTACGACGATCGGCTTAATTTTCCTTATACTGCTTGCCGGTAGCTTTTTTTATTATACCAACTATTATCATAAAAAAAGCATCATTAAACAAAAGAAATATGATGAAGCTCTTCAATCAATAGATTTAAACTCAGAGAGAGCATTTTCAAAAACATCAGCAAAACTAGCAGAAAGTATTGGTATAATCAAAAGTTGCTACACCAATGCTATTCAAGGTTTAATTGATGTTGATAGGGAAAAAGTTAAAGAGGCAGTTATTACATTAAATGAGCTTTCTACTTTTTATAGCGACATAAAAAACAACTTATTTAAAGCTATAAAGAAATCCAAGTTAAACGAAAAACAAACGGCACAACTTTATATACTGAGTAACGATATGATGCTTGATATCTTACAATCTTTGACACAAATCGTAAATTCAGTAGACGCGCACCTTAAGAATGCTCATAAGCCTATTACTGACGTACAATTAGCAAATATAAAAATAATGCTCCATGATGTTGGAGCCTATCTGGATGATATCACTGAATTTTTGACAAATAATGATTATAGCGAAACAAGTCTTTTAAAAGTAAATAAAAGATCAATTTTTGATCAAATTGAATTAGCATTATCTAAGCAAGTAGAAGGAATCTCTCATAAAGCTTACGGTTTTAAAAACACGGATCTTATGATGAGCATCTTACTAGAAACCAAAGATATGGTGGCTATTTCAAGTCGTTTTGCTAAATTGATGAAGAGAATTCTTAATGGAGAAAGTCCTTTAGGAAACAGGGATGTATAATTAATTTAATTTTAAGTAAGCTTTGGTTTTAATGCTTAGAATTGCATAGATCGCATAGAATTGCATAGAATTGCATAGATTGCATAGAATTGTAAAGGACTATGTAGAATTGAAAAGACTGTTTAGAAAATCATCAAAAGAAATAAAAAGGTATTTTACTAATTAAAACTCGACAAAATACCTTTTTAAAATCTTCTTAAAATTTCTAAACTTTAAACCCAGATTACGCATTGGACTTTATTCGAAAGGAAATTAGGCAAAATAGTAGTGAAGCACATGAGCTGCGTAAAAAATTGATATCCGAAATATCAATTTAGCAGCGAACTAAAACCAACTGGATTTTAGCTTCTCATATTTTTTTGCAGCCTTAGCTGCATAGAGGACATGAAAGACGTTAAAAATTGACCGTCAGTCAATTTAGTCTTGAACTGTGGCGCCCCGTCACAGCTATTACAACTGTAAGTTAGGTAGATTATATTTTCTTGCAGTTAATTTCTAATCCGTAATCTGGGTTAAATTCTAGAACTTTAAAAATTGACATAAAACACCCCCTATGAGCATACAGGTAATAAACCAATAACCCGTGTGGATAGCTATGTATTTCCAACCTCTGCGTTCGAAAAGGGCATTAATAGCAATAATAGGTAAAATAAAGAATATTGTTGTCATTCCACCATGAAGCATTCCATGTTTAAAAGTACGGTATCTATCACCATATTTGGCTATAAAATCTGTTAGGTCTTTGTATTCTTGACTTCCTGTTTCTAATACTTGTGGCATAAGTATAGAGCCAACATTAGCTTGATGAACTACAAGATTTGTAAGCAGTACTGAAAGTAATATACCAAAAAAATAAACTAATCCAAAGATCAAGGCCATATTACCTTTAGACAAGTCTTCTTCTGTAAATCCATTTGTCTTCATCCAAGCTGTGCCTAAGACTTTAGGGTGATAATAGATAGCCCCAATAAAAAGTGGTATTAAGGCGGTAATTAAGTACATCCATGCATTTGTTGCCATTGTTGATATGTTTTGTTTTATAAAAAATAATTATCGACACAATATTAATTAAAATTTATAAACGTCATCTATTTTAAGTATAAAACTTTGATCTATTTAGTTTTAACAACAAAAATAGTACTTGCCAAAAACAAACTTGAAATAAAAGCCTTCATTACTATTCTTTGATGGAGCTGGTTCAATATTAAGTGTTGAAATAGTAGGAGCCAAAATAAATTTCTATTTTTGTTTTGAATTTTATTTTGATGTCAATAAAAGTTTCTAATGATATGAATGAAATCATCCATAGAGTAAATGATTTTTTAAAAGAGTATCCGCCTTTCAACTTGATAACAAAAGACGAGCTTTTTGCACTGTCCGCAAAGGTTGTAGTAAAATATTACAGCAAAGATGAATATATTTATAAAGAAAATGATTTAGCTAAAGACTATTTTTTTGTTGTCCATAAAGGAGCTGTTTCTTTAAAAAATACAGATGAAAATATACTTGTTGATACTTGTGATGAAGGGGATGTTTTTGGGTTAAGACCATTAATAATGGATAAACCCTATATATATTCTGCACAGGCTTCAGAAAATTGTATTCTTTTCCAAATTAAATCCAAGGAATTTAGACCACTAATGGAGAATAACAGCCAAGTTGCATTGTTTATCAGTGCAGCTTTTGCGAATACGCTTGATAAAAAATCTACCCTAATCTCTCAAACCAAAACCCAAAATGCATTTGACCCTTCTCTTAATGGTATACAAAACTTGCAAGATCTTAAACCACCAACTTGTTTCTCCTCAAAATCATCTGTCATAGATGCAGCAATATACATGAACACCCAAAATGTGAATAGTTTAATCATCGTAGACGAAGGTAATCTACCAATTGGAATAATAACCGACAAAGATTTTAGGACACGAGTAGTAGCGGGTGGCATAAAGAAAAAAGCAATAGTAACGTCTATGATGACAACTCCGGTATACACAAGAGATAATAAGGTTTCTATTGCCGAGCTACAAATTCAAATGATCAGAAGAAGGATAGGCCATGTGCTTATCACTCAAGATGGAACAGTAAATAGTACCCCCATAAGTATCGTAACTTTGCAAGACATTATCCTGGCAGAAAATAATAATCCAACAATTATCATAAAAGAAATACGTAAAGCCACGAATGTTGATCAATTAAAAATATCAAGAGAAAATGCTGAAAAGCTACTTTCATTTTACCTAGAAAGAGAGATTTCAATCGATTTTCTTTCTGAAATAATTAGCGAAATAAATGACCAAATCATAAAAGCCTCCATCAGACAGACTTTCACAGAACTACAAAATGAATTTTCATTTGATGAGGCAAATTTTGCTTGGATTTCATTAGGAAGTGAAGGAAGGAAGGAACAGTTACTTCGTACAGATCAGGACAATTGTTTAATTTATTTGCCAGAAAATGAAGTTGATCCAATACATCTAAAAGAAAAATATTTAACACTAGCAGAAAAAGTAGTAGCCAAATTAGAGAAGATTGGTTTTGAAAAGTGTCCAGCCGACATGATGGCTTCTAACCCAAAATGGTGCATGCCCCTTGAAGAATGGCAATCTACTTTTAAAACTTGGATTCAGGCCGCAGGAAATGAAGAACTGCTGCACACAAGTATTTTTTTAGATTACCGAAAAATAATTGGCAATCAAGATATCGTTACACAGCTTACAGATTCTATCTTCAAAAATCTTGAAAGAGGGGATCTTTTCATACACAGATTAGCAAAAAGTGCATTAGAAACACCCGTACCATTAACTTTCTTTAGAAATTTTGTTGTTGAAAGAAATGGTGAACACAAAGACGCTTTTGACATCAAACAAAGGGCAATGATGCCTTTAGTAGATGCTGCAAGAATATTAATCCTCGAAAAAAGAATTTCAACCATCAACCATACTCCTTCGCGCTTCAGAAAATTGGCAGAGCTTGAAGAAAACAATAGAGAACTTTATCTTTTGGCAGCTGAAGCTTATGAGATCTTAATGAGAATTAGGGCAAAAAATGGATTAAAAAGAAACAATAATGGCAGGTATATCTACCCAAATGAACTTGACAAATTTGAAAGAACTTTATTAAGAAATTGTTTCGATCCTATAAACGACTTGCAAACCATTTTAAGGGTAAGATTTCAAATCGGAGGTTTATTTTGATGGGTATAATAAATTGGATAAAAAATAAATTTTCACATAGTAAACAGGTTGCTAAGTTCCCTGATTTCGTTCAAGATTACCTTCAAATTTTTGATAAAAAAATTGATTACAATACACCTATTGAAGAAACATGGTTTGTCATCTTAGATACAGAAACTACTGGACTAAACGTTGATAAAGATGAAATAATAAGCATTGGTACGGTCAAGCTCTTTGATAAATCCATAGATCTTTTTGAATCCAAAAGCCTTTATTTAAGTGATCGAACAGTCCATAATTATGAAGCCATAAGTATACATGGAACAATGCCTAACGAAGGTGAAGTTATTAATGAATTTGAAGTATTGAAAATCCTACTTCCATATTTGAATAGCTGCATTATTGTGGGTCATCACATTAGTTTTGATATAACGATGATAAATAAGTTACTTAAAAAATATGGTTTGCCAAAATTAAAAAATCAAATCATTGATACCAATACCCTAATGAAAAGAATAGAAAACCCTATAAGTTACGCGCAATCCAGTGGTAATGTAAATTCTTACAGCCTTGACGAGTTGTGCTTAAGACTGGATATAGAGACTAAGCAAAGACACACTGCTGCTGGGGATGCTTTTCTGACAGCGATTGTGTTTATAAAATTATTGGAGATACTAAAGAAAAGAGGGATAACAAATACAAAACAATTAATTACTTGAATATTTGTAATTAATTTGATGTGTTAAATCACTAAAAATTGGAAGTGCTTATCCCTTAGGAATTAATCACAACTTTATGTGCATATCGAATTAAATCATCTATTTTGACATATTTCAAAGCATTTTCATGTGTAGCTTCTAAGACTACTTTTGGAGCACAATTTGCGTCGAATGCTTCTTTCCATCTTAACACACAAAGACACCATTTATCCCCTGGCTTTAATCCTGAAAATCCAAAAGAAGGCCTAGGTGTACTCAAATCATTTCCCACCTCTTTACTAAATATAAGAAACTCTTCAGTCATAACAGCACATACGGTATGTTTGCCTAAATCATCGGGTCCAGTATCACAACATCCATTTCTATAATAGCCAGTCATTGGAGCAACACTGCAAGTTATCAACCTTTGACCAAAAACATTAAGTGATTCTAAAACATCTTGCATACTTAAAAAATAAGGTATATAAAAAATTAAATTCGTTTTACAAAAGTACTAAAATTTTTAAGGAGTTCAGATAATTTATGTTAAATCATAAAATAAACGCTTAAGGATTAAAAAAATTTACTATTTTTATTAATGAAAATTAAAAATCTTTTAACCCGAATTAAAGTAGGTATTTTGATCACTTTAATTAATTGAATTAAGATCATAAGTTATGGATATCGTAGAGAATATTGATAAAAAAACAGTAGAGGCAAAATATAAGTTTAAGGAGTTAAAGGTTTATAACTCTACCGAATGGCTCTTCAACAATCGTAAAAAATACAGGCAGGTATTTGATAGATGGGAGATAGACTATATTTATGCTGAACTATCACTTTATAATCGGTATTTTGACATTGATTCATGGGATGCTGATATTATTTTCATCTGTTTTGACAGTAATAATCTAACAAAGCCTTTGTGCACCCTTAAATTCCGTAAAAGGATAAGTAAATACGATCAAGTTGTCTATATCCGTGAAGGATGGGGAAACAAAAAGGAAGGTTCATTTTGGAAAAAAGGAACATACTTTTGGCAAATTTTTATAGATGGAGAACAAGTTGGAACTAAATATTTTTATGTTGAAGAGTCTAATGAGTCTTCCTTAATTACCCCATTAGCATACCTTGAAATTACAGGATTAAAATATTATGAAGGGCATTACGATGAGATGTCGGAAAGTGATAAAAAATATTATATTGAGTTTGACCATTCACAAACTAGATATATATTCTGTGATATTTCCTTTAAAAATAATTTAGTAGAAAAAGATTGGCAATGTGAACTTTTCATAAAATACTTTACAGAAGCTGGAGAGTTAAAAGGCGAAACAACAAGGCTTCAAAGAGTTAATAAAGGTGTCACGACCATCAATGTCATAAGTGGTTATGGTGCCAATACAGCAGGAAGCTGGCATCCTGGCAAATACAGGGTAGAAATTTCCTTCTTGAATCGAATTATCGCGATAAGTAGCTTTGAATTAAAGAGCAATTTTATAACTGGTACTCCAGAAGTAATCATTCCTGATTCTAACAAAATACTGGAGGGTAAGCGACTAGAAGATCCACAAGAAAGCTTCGAAAGTCTCATGATTACATTAAACAATATGATCGGTCTTGACGATATAAAAAAGCAAATGTATGACCATTTTAAATATATTCAGTTCCTCAAACTTCGTCAAACCAAAGGCTTTAAAGAAGACTTTGGATTAAACCTTCATACTGTTTTTCTTGGCAATCCTGGTACTGGAAAGACCACTGTTGCTCATCTTTTAGGCAAAATTTATCAAAGTATTGGTGTCTTATCTAAAGGGCACGTCCATTCTGTAGATAGGTCAGAATTAGTTGGAGAATTCATCGGCCAAACAGCACCTAAAGTAAAAGAAGCACTAAAAAAGGCTCGAGGTGGTATTTTGTTCATTGATGAAGCATATGCACTTGCAAGATCATCAGATGATTCAAAAGACTTTGGCAGAGAAGTGGTAGAGATCTTAGTTAAAGAAATGTCAGAAGGGAAAGGTGATTTGATCATCGTCGCAGCAGGATACCCAAAAGAAATGAGAACATTTTTAGATTCTAATCCCGGGTTAAAATCGAGATTTAAAGTAAATTTTGAGTTTGCTGACTACTTACCACAAGAGTTACTAAAAATAGCTCAGCAATCATGTATCACCAATAATATTAACCTAACTCCATCATCTGAACAAATTATTTATGAGCAAATAATAAAAGCCTATAGAGAAAGGGATAAATCATTTGGGAATGCTCGATTTGTAAATAATCTCATAGAAAAGGCAAAAATAAACATGGGAATAAGAGTCATGTCTTTACCTAATCCCAAAAGACTTACCAAAAAATCCATTTCAACTATTCTTCCAATAGACATTAAACCCATATTAGACAAAAAGCTAATAAACTTACCAAATATTCCTGTTGACGAAAATCTATTAAAAGAAGCTCTAGATGAGTTAAATAATTTAGTAGGTATCTCAGAGGTAAAACAGCAAATATTAGAAACTGTAAAATTGGTTCAATATTACAAATCAAAAAACAAGAAGGTTTTAGAAATCTTTCAACTTCATACTATTTTAATTGGTAATCCTGGCACTGGTAAAACAACAGTGGCTAGAATTATATCAAAAATTTACAAAGCCTTAGGCATATTAGAAAGAGGTCACTTGATAGAAACTGATAGAAGCGGACTTGTAGCTGGCTATGTAGGGCAAACAGCTATTAAAACTAATGAAATTATAGACAAAGCCATAGGAGGGGTTTTGTTTATTGATGAAGCTTATGCATTAAGTAATACTGGTACTAGCCAAGGTGATTTTGGAAATGAAGCTATTCAGACACTTTTGAAAAGAATGGAGGATGATAGAGGTAAATTTTTTGTTTTTGTGGCTGGCTATCCAGACAATATGTCACAATTCCTTAAAATGAATCCAGGTTTATCTAGCAGATTTGATAAAATATTAAAATTTGAAGACTACAGTGCCGAACAATTAATGGATATTGCACTGTTCATTTTTAGTTCAAACAAGTATAAACTGAGTAAAAATGCTACTCAAAAACTGAAAACATATTGTGAAGAGATTTTTACATCAAGGGATAAATATTTTGGTAACGCTCGGACTATTTATAAATTTACTCAAGAGGTAATAAAATATCAAAATTTACGGAAGGCTCAATCTTCCAATATCAATTCAAAAGGCGAGTTTATTATTGAAGACAGTGACATTTTAGGAGTTAATTCTTGGTCAAAAGATAAGATAAGTCGGCCTTCAACAATAGGATACAAATAATGTGGCTAAAATTTAATCAAAAGATCAAAAGTGTTGTTTATCCAATAATAAAATCGTTAAAAATGAAAAATCAATTTTTCTGCTTTGCTTTGCTATCCTGTTTACTATTAACCGCTTGTAAATCAAATAAACAAGAAGTTACTAACGGCAATGTTTCAAACACCAAATCCTCCGATGCTTCTACCAAAACAAGTTTACCATACTTTATCAACAATAACCAAGACACTGTTTGGAAAGTCATCAAAACAGAGGAAGAATGGAAAAGTGAGTTAACTGAGTTTGAATATTACGTTCTTAGAAAAAAAGGGACAGAAAGGGCATTCACTGGCAATTTATTAAATGTAAAAGAAGAAGGTTTGTATTGTTGTAAAGGGTGTGGATATCCATTATTTAGAAGCCAAGAAAAATATGAATCGGGTACTGGTTGGCCAAGTTTTTATAAACCAGCAGAGCCTAATGCCATCGCCGAAGATGTGGATTACGATATAGGGTATAAAAGGACAGAGGTGTTGTGTGGTAAATGTGGAGGACACTTAGGCCATGTTTTTGATGATGGGCCAAAACCAACAGGACTCCGATATTGTTTGAATTCTACCTCCTTGACTTTTATTAAGGCTGAAGACTAAATTTTACTTTTAAAAAATTTGGTTCTACTAATATGATAATGGATAATGACTTAAGCTACCATGAATTATTGCAATCTTATTTAAAAATCCCTCGTTAATTAATAGATGCCATAGTTCAATTCCATTCGGAGTTGTGATATCTCTTCATTATAATTACCCCTAATTGCACCAGCACTAGCCATATATAATCTTTATTCAGGGGTTCTACAACCAAGTAAATATAATGGTCTAATGCAATAAATTACAATGTTTCGTATTTTATAAACCTAAGAAAGAGGTTCAATCCGATAAGTCGCATTGCAAATGCATTACAAATGGGGGAAGATACAAAAACAAAAACTCCAACCCAGAAAAGGCCGGAATGGGGTTGGATTCTAGCCACCATGCCAGAAAATTATTCAAAAGGATCTTGTAAAGTGTTTTATGTATTACACCCTAATTTCTAATCTTTCCATTAAATTTGCATTAGAACCAAAAAATTCAGGGTTTACCCTTGTGAATCTTAAATTTTATTTTTCGTATTATTGTACTTTGCAACTGTAAATAAAATTTCGGATGATTAATTATAAAAAAGTAATTATCCCCTTAACCAACGCAATAATATTATCATTTTTACTCTTGCCAGGAGGTAAAACCTTTGCTCAAAAAAGTAAAAATACTTCGCTCAATAAAATTTTCAAGGAGTATGAGTTATTGGGTATTGACACAAAAAGGTTATTTCAGGAATGTAAGACTGCAGATAAAAGCATAAAACTCAAATTATTGGGCTGGGATTTAAATCTTTTTAAAAATGATTTAATTTCTAAAAATTATTCTGTTATCACCAAAGATGAGAATGGAAAAATAACTCAAATAGATATGCCAAAACCTATCACACTCAGTGGTACAACTCAACACGGTGGCAAAGTGAGTATGACAATTACCGAAAAAAGTATTCAAGGTTACATATCCAGTGGAATGTTTACTTTTTATGTGGAACCCACAAAACACTTTGATCCAGAGGAGCTCGAAGGCAATATAATTCTTTACAATACAAAAGATATTATCCCTGGTCAAGAAGCAATTTGTGGAGCTACTGAGCAACAACAAGTCAGAACTGACTTAACTCAGAAGGCAAGCTCTAGAGAATCATTGATGAGTTGCAAGGAAGTACAATATGCCATAGCTAGTGACTTTGCCATGTATAGTCATTATGGCACAATTGAAGCCGTAGCGAATCACAATATTGCAGTGACAAATGATTTTGCTAATAATTATGACAATGAATTCAATGATGAGATAAGGTTTTCTATAGTGCAACAACATGTTGTAACCCAAAATACGAATGCAAATGAGATTTGCAAAGATTCTCTTAATTGGCAACCATTATTATTCTGCTTTACCAGTTGGGCACAAACTGGCTTTACGGTTACTCATGATTTGGGTTCACTTTGGACAAGGAGAGCTACTACAGGTTCTACGGTTGGAATAGCTTTTATTGGAGCAGTTTGTAGTAATGCGCGATATAATGTTTTAAAAGACTATACGAATGATGCCAACTCTAAGAGAGTATTGGTAGCGCACGAAATAGGTCATAATTTTGGAGCTCAACATGATGCGTCAGGAACAAGTTTTATAATGGCACCTTCCGTAAATAATACCACCACTTGGTCTGCAGCCTCAAGAGACTCTATTCATAAGTTTTTACCTTTTTATACATGCTTGGGTGGATGCACCCCTTCTACCCCATTTATCAACTTCGATCAGACATCCATAATGAAAGGAGAATTGGGAAACCTAAATAATGGCCAATATTGTGAAAGTAACTATAGCACGGTTCTAATCCCCGTATCCCTCAATAGATCTACCGCATCAGCTACCACCGTTTCTGTATCGATATTGGGTAGTAGTACTGCCCTTTCAGGTGTAGACTACGTATTAATTAATCCTACCCTTACCTTTCCTTTAGGCTCAGTAAGTACCCAATTTATTGAAATACGTATCATCGACGATGCGGTGGAAGAAACATCGGAATCTCTTGTGTTGCAAATTATGACAACTTCTGGGCCCGGAGTAATTGGGGCAACCAATATTTGTACCCTCGTAATAAATGATCAGACCGATTTAGTAAATCAAAATTGTTGTAGTCCTGGGGGGGTAAAGCAGTATGGTTCAGGTAGTTTTGGATTGGAATTCATTTTTAATGCCAACTATACTGACTCAAGAAATCGATTTTTATATTTACCAGCTCAATTAAATGCTGTTGGAATTACAGCAGGTTATTTAACAGGTCTTTCATTTTTTGTAAATACCAAAAACTCCATACAACCTTTTAATAACTTTAGAATTGGACTACAAAATGTAAGTTTTAATACGCTACAAAATCAGTCCTGGATTGCTACGACTACAGTCCATACATCTAATCTAACTACAGTTGCAGGGCAATGGACATTAATCAATTTTAGTGAACCTTTCTTTTGGGATGGTACATCATCATTGTATATCGAAACCTGTTATGATAATACATCTACGAGTACTTTGCCCGATTACATTTTAGGTGGCGATCCAATGATTACAACTACTGGAAGATTTTATGACATCCGTCTGGGAAATACCATAAGTTGTGCACTTGGGAACATCACATTAAACTACAACAACACCATATTTCAGCCTCATTTACGATTTCACGTATTCGATTCTCTCCAAATAGAAAATACAGCAAATAAAATTGCAAATTCTAACATAATAGCAAATCAAAAGGCAAATTTTTATTCCAACGACCGCAAAGTTATCACCTCTTTAAAAAATTTAGGTTCTACCAATTTAAATTGTACAGAAGTCAGAGTTCATACAGTTGGAAATGCAAAATTGCCACTTGCAGGTGGTGGCAATTATGCACAAAAAGTAATTCAAATCGATGCAGCCAACAATGCTACTTTTGAGGTTAGCTTATACTTTACACCCGCTCAATTAGCCACCTTTGGTATCAATGCAGACAGATTAAATATTGTCAGATCGCCTGTAGATTTTAGTTCAGCTACAGCAAATCAATTGACCATTGTGCGACCGGATACCATCATAGCCAATTTTGGGAAAGACAAAGCATTCGTTTACAAAGCTTCATTTACTGGGTTTTCTTATTTTACATTGACTGATAGGCCACTAAGCTCGGCTTCCGAGGTCAGTACGGGTGATTTAGTAATAAGTAGCAACACAGCAGGGCTAATATTAAGGAATAACATTGGGCAACATTTTAAATTAAGTGCAAACGATGCCGGAGGTTTGGTATTAACAAGCGAGCCTACAAGCACCAATCATAAAGTATTATTTCCAACTAAAGATATCAGTTTTACATCGGCAACTGGTCTTATTTTAAGATCTCCAAACAATAGTTATAGAAGAGTTGCCATTGCCAACAACGGAGCATTGTCAACTTCATTAGTTAGCAGTCTACCCACTCCCAGAATAGAAAACCAATCAGGAAACATCCAATTAAATGAAGTAGGCGGTGCTATAATTGTGCGAAGTCCTGATAGTAGTTGCTGGCGAGTTTTTGTCAATGATCTTGGCCAATTGAGGTCAGTTAAAATTATTTGCCCATAGTGTGGATAGAAATGGTCAAAGTAGGATAATTTAACTCTTTTTTGTTTCCTTGATCAATTTTGTTTATTTTGCTTTCTTTTAAAAAAAAATAGAATTAAAATGACAAAAAATATAGCAATACTTATCGTGTTTTTTATATTGCTGATCAACAGTTCACAAGCACAGAATATAGATATAAAGGACTATCAAAGGGCAGTAAGCTACCTTTGGCCTAACTTAAATAATAAGAAGATTTTTGATGCAAATGTAGAACCTATCTGGTTTAAAGACAGCACAGGAGTAGCTTTTATTCTAAATGACCTAAACCAAAAAACTTATAAAAAAGTAATCTTTAGTAAAAATAGGATTGAACCTTTATTTGATCCAATTTCTTTTGCAAAAACACTTGAAAGCATTTCAGGTAAAAAACTTGATCCTAAAAACCTTTCTCTCCAGAATATTACCTATTTACACAATGACACACTAAGTTTTAGATTTGAAAATCAACTATACAAAATTGACCTTAAGAATTACAAAGCAAGAAAAGTAGATGAATTTGTTGCCAATTTCGATGAGATCATTTCCCCTAAGAAAAAATGGATCGCGTATACAGATAACTACAATATCTTCGTCAAATCTACAAGCGATGGAGCAATTACAAAATTAAGTTCGGATGGTGTAAGGCATTATGAATATGGCAGTTTTTACGGCTGGTCAGATATAATGTACGGCGAAAATGGAGAGCGCCCCAAAAGAGTTTCTGTAAATTGGTCACCTGATTCTAAATGGATTCAAACTTATATAGTTGACCTCAGCAATGCTGAGAAAATGTATCTATTAGATTGGAGTATTGACACCCTTTACAAACCAAAGTTGATGTCATATTACAGAGGTTCGCCAGGAGATACAAATATGGTCCGAATGATACCTGTTTTTATTAATATTGAGACGGGAGAAAAAATTATAAAAGATAAATTGAGAAGTACCCATACAAATCCAATTTTTTACCGATGGAGCAAAGATTCTGATATAATTTTTCAGCAAAATAACTATAGGGGGTATCAAAAAGTAGAATTGCACAAACTTAATCTCAAATCTAAAGATGAAGAATTACTTTATCAGGAGACAAGTAACACAAATATAGACAACTACCAATCAATACTTTATGAAGAAATCGGAAAATTTTTAATTGTTTCCGAAAAAGATGGATGGAAACAAATTTATGAATTGGATATCAACTCAAAGGCATTAAAGCCAATAACGAACGGGGAATATTATGTGAATGATATTCTTAAATTTGATACCAAAGATAAAACCGTACTTTATACAGCTTCGGGAAAAGAAACCAACCAAAATCCTTATCATCGATATCTTTATTCAATAAAATTAGGAGAACAACCTAAACTTTTAACGAATGAAGCGGCCAATCACGATATTAATTTATCACCTGATGGTACATGGTACTTTGATAATGTTTCGACTTTAAATAATCCCACTACCACCCTACTTAAAAATGTATTCGATCAAAATAAGTCAATAGAAATTTCCAAAGCTAAGTATATAGACGCATCGATAGATATAAAATCAATCTTACCCGAGCCATTTACAGCTCTTGGTAGAGATGGTAAGACAACTATCTTCGGAGCCATCTGGAAGCCTTCCAACTTTGACAGCAAAAAAAAGTACCCAATTATAGATCAAACATATACAGGGCCTCATACATTTATGTATCCACGAAACTTTACTTCCGCTTTCTCAAGATCAAATCAAGCATTGGCTGAACTAGGATTTATCGTCATCACGGTCGATGGCATGGGTACTGCAAATAGGTCCAAAGCCTTTCACAACGTTTCTTATAAAAATATGGGTAAAAACCTCGAAGATCACAAATTGGCTATTTTACAATTAGGAAGAAAATACAAATGGATAGATACCTTGAAAGTCGGAATATTTGGACACTCTGCAGGCGGATATGATAGTGGTCACGCCTTACTTGAGTATCCAGATTTTTATAAAGTTGGTGTTGCGAGCTCAGCAGACCATGACTTTAGAATGGAAAAAGACTGGTGGCCAGAAATGTATATGGGATGGCCCATAGACTCTTCCTATCATTATGTGTCCAACATCACTATGGCCAAAAACTTGAAAGGAAAATTATTAATTACACATGGAGGTATTGATGAAAATGTAAATCCATCTGCTACTTTCAAATTAGCAGAAGCACTTATCAAAGAAAATAAAGAATTTGACATGCTCATTCTTCCAAGCCAAAAACATGGGTATAATGGAATCTATAATGATTACTTTACCAAAAAAAAGTGGAATTACTTTGTCCAACACTTGTTAGATCTAAAACCAATTTGGGATTTTAGCCTAAAATAACTGCCTTAGCATATTTTCATGATACACGGCACCAAAATATCTATAATTGTATTATACAAACTCAAATAACTATTTTAAATATAAAAACAATGTCCAAATCAAGGTAAATTCTTGAATTATACAACAATTTAGAATAACTCTCACTTTATTTATCTACCTTTGCATTTTTATATTAAAAAAGGAACATTAAAGAATGTTTCCATCATTACAAATACTAATTTACATGAAATTTTCAGACTTCAACCTTAAGCCAAGTATCTTAAAAGCAATAGATGAACTTGGATACGAAAAACCTACACCAATTCAGGAAGCTACGCTCACAAAATTAACAGAAACAACTTCAGATTTTATAGCCCTTGCCTCTACAGGTACAGGTAAAACAGCTGCATTCAGTTTACCTATTTTACAAAATATAGATGTAAACTCGCCAAATGTTCAAGCTTTTATTCTTTCTCCTACACGTGAATTAGCACTTCAGATAACTAGAGACATTGTAGGTTTCTCAAAATTTATTGATGGACTTAGAATCCAAGCCGTATATGGTGGTGCGTCAATCAGAGACCAAATTTTAGGTCTTAAAGAACATCCTCAAATCGTAGTAGGTACACCAGGCCGTGTACTTGACCTCGTTAATAAAAACAAATTAAAAGTAGACAATATCAGATGGTTGGTTCTTGATGAAGCTGATGAGATGCTTTCTATGGGATTTAAAGATGAATTGGATGCGATATTAAGCACTACCCCAAAAGAAAGACAAACATTCTTGTTTTCTGCTACTATGCCTACTGAAGTAAAGCGTATCGCAGCAAATTATATGAATGTCCCCGAGACCATCTCTGTTGGGCAAGTAAATGCAAGTAATAAGAATATCGAGCATCTCTATTATTTGGTAGATGGTAAAAACAAATACCAAGCTTTAAAGATGCTTGTAGATAGTAATCCTGAGATTTATGGCATTATATTTTGTAAAACCAAGATTGACACGCAAGAGATTGCAGATATGCTTGGTCAAGATGGCTATAATGCAGACGCACTTCATGGTGATTTAGTACAATCACAGCGAGATTTTGTCATGAGTAAGTTCAAAACAGGTACCTTGCAATTATTGGTTGCTACAGACGTTGCAGCTAGAGGACTCGATGTAAGTAATTTGACACACGTCATTAATTATAGCTTACCAGATGATCCCGAAGTGTACATTCACCGAACAGGTAGAACAGGTAGAGCGGGTAAAACAGGTATCGCTCTTAGTATCATTACCAAAAAAGAACAAAATAAGATCATGCTTATCGAAAGAATGATCAAGTTGCCCATCACTTATTCTCGAGTACCTGAAGGAGAAATCATATGCAAAGCTCAATTAATGCACTTAATTGAGAAAGTGAAATCTACTCAATTTGATGAAGAAACCATTGATCCATTTATGGCTTCTGTTAATGAGGCATTTGCTGATATCGATAAAGAGACTGTTTTAAAGAAATTTATTTCTGTCGAGTTTAATAGATTTTTAGATTATTACAGAGGTCTTCAAGATGTAAATGCTATTAAAGACAAAAAGATAGGCAACATTGAACATGATGCTATGAAAAATGCACGTTCAAGCGGCAACTTTGGTGTTCTTAGAATGAATCATGGTAAATCTAGTGGACTTAATCCAAAATCATTGATAAAATTTATTAACGATATCACACCAGGTAAAAAAATTATACTTGGTAATATTCTTATTGAGCATGAATCCTCGACTTTTGAAGTCAAACAAGATCAGGTTTCAACATTTTTAAAATGTGTTCAGACTTCTGGTATTAAAGGGCTAGTGGTAAGCGAAATTGGTGGTAAAATGAAAGAACGAGAAGGTAATCGAGAAAGTGGCTCTGGCATAGAACGAAGACCTAGGTTTGAAGCAAGAAAACGCAGCGGTGGCTCATCTGGGGGAGGACATAGAAAAGGCAAAAGGTAGTAATATTAAGTCCTTTAGCTTTCTATTGTTTTAAAAGCAATATCAGAAATTCGTTTCTTTCCGTTTTTCTTAGTTGTGATCATTGATTTTGCATATTCATGATCTAGGGCTTCTTTAATAGTTTTTATTGGACTGTGAGGTATTCCCATTATATTAAGAATTGAAGATATCTTGTCCATTTGCATAGTGGCAAAACATTGATTTATCAAAGAAGTTACTTTAGATCGTTGGATAACTCTATCCTTGTTTTTAGAAAACGCTGCTAAAAGTCCAAGGTTAAACGCATTATTTAACTTCTCAAATTGATGATCTGTACCAATGGCCAGCACAAATGGTATGTTTTCTTGTGAATAAAAAATATCACCGTATGGGGCAATAGAAGGATGCAATGTAGCAAGTGGTTGGGCTATGATATTACTATTGATGTAGCTCGACCCTTGATTTATGAGCCCAGTTAACCCTGATTTATATAAGGACACGCACATTTCACAAGAACTGATTTCACCTTTGGCTTGTCGATACATTGCTATTAACACAGCCTCTTTCATCTGATGAGCAGCCAATATATCTATCATAGCAGTTGGTATTTTAGCTATTTCATTTGGAGAACCTGTCATAGATAAGTAACCACATTCAGCTTGCATTAATAAATCAAAACCTGGTCTGTCGTCATCTTCATTATATGCAACAAGGTTTACATAAATTAGACGATCATTCAGTTTATTAAAATCTGCGTAAGTACATTTCAATTTTTTTGCTATCGTAGGTAAGAAATTAGCAATAACAATGTTGGCGTTCTCAATGATTTTTAATAATTGATTATATTCTGATTCGTTGGTAAAGTCTAAAAGTAAAATTTCTTTGTCAGAATTTGCGGCTGTGAAATAGTCAGATTCAGTTGAATGTTCCTCGTTTTGATGTAGCCAGCCTCTTGTTGGTTCTCCATTAGATCGCTTATTTTCTACCTTGATAACATTTGCACCTAATTCAGCAAAAAAACTACCTACTAACGGCCCAGCTAAAATTGAAGCAAGTTCAACTACTTTAATACCTTGAAATGGTAATAAAGAACTCATATTACATTTTTTATTTTGTTAAATGCCGAGAACACTTCAGGTGTGCAAATGGTACACCCTGATTCGAGCAAATTGAAAGCTTCTAATTCTTTATCGACCGTATAGCTTTTAATTTCTGAGGAAACAAAAGTAACTGAACTTGGGTTGATATCGTCAATAGAGTTTATGAATGAAGTAATACCGAAAATATTCATCTCAATAGTATTTTCATACATTTCAAATAAAAAAATAAAAGATTGGTCAGCTTTCATTAAATACCTTATTTTCGATAAAGAACTAGCATATACGAGATCACTAAATTCTTCAATCAGCTGATTACAATAGCTTTGATTTGATTCTTTAATAGATTCCCAGCTTTTACTATCTATTCCGTTTGCCGCCAAGAAATTAATAAATTCACTTGATAAGGTTTGTAAATCTGATGGTGAAAGTCTTTTAAACTTCATAAATGAAATTATTCTCCTACCTTTGAGAAAGTAAAATAGCTTTGAAGATAAAAGCTAATGCAGCTGTGCCATGATCTCCAGTATTAGATTCTTGACTCTCAATTTCAGAAATCTCTTGATCTACATTTTGATAGTTATGTTGACCGAACGTTATAGGATTACTTGATCTCGTGTTTAAATAAATAAAACAAGACATTGAAAACAAACTAATTAAACCTACAATAACCTTGATTCTCAATTGTTTCATTATAATATTTTACAGAGAGTTAATTTTTTTCATTTGTTACTTAAATAAACGTTAAGTATTATAAAATAGTTACAAAAGATGTCGTTTTTTTCATAAAATATTTAAATAAGGCTTATTTTTTATTTTAAATGCTCTAAGATCTAATTTATTGTAAATATTGCAACTAAATAATCCTAAATAAGCTGGTTGCTAATGCTTTATTTATCTTTTATTTTAACATATAAAACTTAGAATATTAGTAGATTTAACAATAACTTTATATCAGGGTAATATATTAATAATATCTATATGTGAATTTTGCATTAAATTAAATTTGTGAAAAGAAATTTAGATATTGTCGTATTAAGCGACCTTCATTTAGGGACATATGGATGCCATGCTCAAGAAATATGTGACTATCTTAAAAGTATTAAGCCTAAAATCTTAGTTCTCAATGGTGACATTATAGATATATGGAACTTTAAAAAGAGTTACTTTCCAAAAGCACACCTACAAGTATTGCGTCAAATACTAAAAATGAGTGAACGAGACACTAAAGTTTACTATATCACCGGTAATCATGACGAAGCATTAAGGAAATATTCTGGAACTCAACTTGGGAACATAATATTAGATGATAAATTAATATTAGACGTTGACGGTAAAAAGGTATGGATATTTCATGGAGACATTTTTGATTCGACTACCAAAGGTTGGGCTAGAATAATAGCCAAACTAGGTGGAAAAGGTTATGATATACTAATCTTATTTAATCGTTTAATCAATGACCTATTGAATTACTTCGGAAAAGAAAAAGTTAGCGTTTCTAAAAGAATAAAATCTGGTGTCAAAAAGGCTGTTAAATGGATTTCAAATTTTGAAGAGACGGCTGCTCATTTAGCTATTGATCAAAACTTCGATTTCGTAATATGTGGACACATTCATCAACCTCAAGATAAAATTATCAAAAAAGACGGGGCAGAAGTCCGGTATTTAAATAGTGGCGACTGGGTGGAAAACTGCACCTCTTTAGAGTATGTTAATGGTAACTGGACTATTTATACACATCAAGTTGATACTTTCAAAATTGATGAACAAGATGATGATTATGAGCCTGACTTTATAAATAACGTTTTTGACATTGATTCTTTGATGCATTCACCCTTGACAAAATTGTCTTTTATGACTGCAGGTAGATTAAATGGTCGTGAACCAAAGAGAAAATCAAAATCCACGACATCTTAATTAACATACATTGTCCAGATTATTGGCCCACAACTATATTTTATCCACTTCAATTAGCCAATTAGGTTTTATCACACTTTAAAGCCTGTACTTTTCTAAATGTATTTTTGAAAAACAAGAAGATAATTAAAAAATGAAAATATTATATGCTGTTCAAGCAACTGGTAATGGACATATTAGTAGAGCTCATCAATTGTACCCATACTTATGTGAAATAGGTGATGTTGATATACTTTTAAGTGGCTCAAATTCCAACTTACCCATGGATATACCAATTAAATACAGGACACATGGTCTAAGTTTATTTTATAATCAATGTGGTGGCTTAGATTACATAAAATCTTTCTCAGCTTTCAATTGGAAAAGAGTCAAAAAAGAAGCTCATGACCTGCCTGTGGAAAATTATGATCTAATCATCAATGACTTTGACCATATCACAGCCCGAGCATGTAAAACTAAAAATATTCGTTCAGTTCAATTTGGGCATCAAGGAAGTTTTATGTCTGAAAACACTCCAAGACCCTCTAAGTCTAGTTTTATCGGAGAATATGTTTTAAAAAATTACGCTCCTGCCACGCATTATGTTGGATTGCATTTTGATCGATATGATTCCTTCATTTTTCCTCCAGTGGTCAAAAATATTTTTCTTTATTCAAAACCAAAAGATCAAGGGCATATCACTGTTTATTTGCCTTCATATGAAAAAATTTGCTTGACCAAAATCTTTAAAGAATTAGCACCATTAGAAATTCATTGGTTTGTAAAAGATGTTGATAAGCCTTATCAAGAAGATAACATCCACTACTACCCTATTAATCAAAAACATTTTAATGAAAGTCTAATCAATTGTCATGCACTTTTGACTGGCGGAGGCTTTGAAACACCAGCAGAAGCACTTTATCTAGGCAAAAAACTGATGACTATTCCTATCAATGGCCAATATGAACAACAATGCAACGCAGCTGCTCTACAAAAATTGGGTGTACCAAAAATGTCGAACCTAGATAAAAAGACAAAACATATCTTCTTTGATTGGTTGAATTCAAATGTCAAAGTACCTACAATGGTGCCAAACAATATTGAAGAAACTTTAAACTACATTCTTTCTTTGAATGATAAAGTATTGGTTAATAAAGTGTAAGATATTATGTAGTCAGTAACCCAAAATATCAAATAAATTAATTCTACTTTTTTAAATTCTAAAACTTTTCAATTATCGCGCCCTTCAGGTCGTGGAAACCAAAAAACGTCAATTCTTTTGGCGACATTTTTGCAACAAAAATGGTGACAAAAACGAAGAAGGACATTGCCATTTTCAACTTTAATTGAAGATATAAACATTCTGGTTTCAAATTGACATAGTAGAATTAATGCACAATACGATCTGCACAGTATGACGAAGCATATGCATCTGGTTTTGCCTTAAAAATGTAGCCCATTCCTAGGATATAGCCCATTGCTTCCTTTAAAGCAACATTCGATTTAAAGCTTGGATCACTATTGATATCTGCATGTACTTCTAATGCTACTGGATATTTGTCTAAAACTGGACATAGCTGAAAGGCCGTATCTACCGCAATACTAACTTCTTTTATCATCCTTTCTTTTATGGTCATTTTTGTAGTCTTTCGATGCATCTTATAATACATAAAACCGCCTTTTTTCTCTCTAAGGATTAATACAACAGTAGCAAAGTCTACGACACTACCTTTCACTTGAGAATCACATCCGATACATATTTTTAATTTATGTCCCTCTCCCAATTCTCTGATAATAGCAGCTTCTATTACTTCTTCAATAGACTTTTTGAGTTTTTGCTTATCAAACCTGTACCATTCCATAATCTATCAGTCTTTATTTACTGTAAAATTATGTTATCAAATGTAACCAAGTATATATATGATTATTAATAAATTGTTATGAAATAGAAAATCAATCTATTACACATTCGTATATATGTTAATTCTACTTTTTTAAATTCTAAAACTTTTCAATTACCGCTACCTTCAGGTCGAGGAAAACCTAAAAACGTCAATTCTTTTGGCGACATTTTTGCAACAAAAATGGTGACAAAAACGAATAAGGACATTGCCATTTTTAACTTTAATTGAAGTTATAAACATTCTGATTTAAACATAACAAAGTAGAATTAATAATATTAAACTTCAAACTCCACATATTTGAATGTATGTGATCCATCTTCGAACAATTCAAAAATTGCATAACCCTTATTTGTCAATTCGTAGGGCTCTTTATCCCACCAATTACCTGATACGGCACCACTACAATAGTAATTGACATTGTGATAAATCAACGTTTCAACAAGGTGGATATGCCCACTAATAGCAACTTTTACATTCTTGTGATTATAAAAAAGATTGATTAATGACTTGGCGTCAGTATGCATCCAGGCACCTGGTACAACCCAATCACCAGTTTTTGCATTATCGCCATCCAAAAAAGGAGTAGCACCGATTATAGGAATATGAGAAACTACCAAGATTGGTTCATTGGTAGGAATATTTTTAAGTGTATTCTCCAGCCATGTGCGTTGCGTTTTATCAATATGTGCTGTGTACCATTTGCCATCAGGCTTCATTTGAGTACTATCCAAAACTATGAAATTCCAGCCTTTACTTTTAAATGTGTAGTAAGGACAATCCATGTTGTGCTCTCTTAATGCCCAAGCTTTACCTGGATATTTTTCTTTGTCGGGTGTAAGTCCCCAAACATCGTGATTACCCAAACAATGATAAAACTTCAACTCAGGGAAACTCGATTTGATCCTTCGCCACACCTCCCATTGTGCTTCGGTTTCTTCTTTGGTTTTACTTAATGAATCCATGATGATGTCTCCTCCATTTATGAAGAAGTCAACTTTCTTCTCGCTTTTTAGTATTTGGTTAATACACTTTTTCACACCCTCCTCTGCCGGACTATCGGGCATGATGTGCATATCTGTGAGATGAGCGAAACGCAAAACAGGCTTTTTCTTGTTTGCTAATTCTTGTAAATTTTGTGAAGCAAATGTAGAAGCTGCAGTTAAACCAATGGTTCTTAATATTTGTCGTCTTGTAATCATTTTGTAATTGTAAATTTCATCAAATTTAAACATTGAAATCATTACGCATAATATAACTACAAAAAAAACCAATTCTTAAAATGAATATCACCAAAAAGTTATAATGGTTACATAGGTTCCTGCTGTGACAAACAGTGAAAACTTCCCAAGCCCCAGATTATATCTTCGCTATCTATGCCTACCACTTCTCTTGATGGAATTGCATTTTGAATGATGGAAAGCGCATGATCATCTTTTGAACTATTGAATATTGGCACTATGACAGATTGGTTAGTAATAAGAAAATTAGCGTAGCTAGCAGGTAGTCTCTGTCCATCATACTCGATAAAATCTGGCATAGGTACTTCGATGATATTGAGTTGTTTACCATTGAGCAATCGCATTTTTTTCAATTGTTTGAGATTGTCTCGTAATAATTTATAGTTTTCATCCGCTTTATCCTCTTCAATCATCGTGATAACCGTATCCTCATTAACAAATCTTACTGTATCATCAATATGTCCATCAGTGTCATCACCAACAATGCCTTCATCTACCCAAAGTACTTGATCAACACCATAATAATCAATGAGATATTGCTCAATTTGGCCTTGATTAAGGTGAGGATTACGATTTTCATTTAGCAAGCATGCAGTAGAAGTTAGTAGTGTACCTGCACCATTGAATTCAACGGCACCACCTTCCATGACAATATTTGGGGTAAAAACCTGGAGACCCAGTGCCTCTCCAACCCTCAATGGAATATTTGTGTCTAAATCATAGGGTGGATATTTATCTCCCCAAGCATTGTAATCCCAATTGACTATAACCTTTGGCAAAGCGGTATCCTTATTTACTAAAAAAGCTGGGCCATGATCGCGACACCAAGCATCATTGGTCGGATGAAAATAAAAGGTTACTTTACTTAGATCAACATTGGCTTTTATTAAATGCTCTTCAGCAAATTTTTTCATTCCATCATCGGCCACGTTGATGCAACACAACTGGCCCTTTGTAATCTCATAAATAAATTTGGCATAATTGGGGAAAATCTTGTCAATTTTGCCAGGCCAACTTGCCTCTTTATGCGGCCAACTGAGCCAAATGGCTCTTTGAGGTGCAAATTCTGCCGGAAAATAATATCCTAATGATTTTGGTGTAAGTAACTCCATATTTCTCTTGTAGAATGTCAATTAATCAATATACCTTGATGTGATGGGTTGGTAAGAGTCAATTCTTCTATCTCTTAGGAATGGCCAATGAGTGCGGTATGTATCTGTCTTACTCAGATCAATTTCTTGTACATGAATCTCTTCTTGATCATGGGTGGCCTGATAGAGTATCGTCCCAAAAGGATTGGATATAAAACTACCTCCCCAAAACTTCATTGCACCGTCTTGCTCATATCCTACCCTATTGACAGATACCACATGTACCCCATTTGCCACTGCATGGCTTCTTTGTATGGTCTGCCACGCATTGTATTGTTCGACATTTGTGGCTTCATCTTGTGATGTAGCCCAACCTATAGCCGTAGGGTAAAATAAAATTTCTGCACCCATTAATGAGGTAATCCTTGCTGCCTCAGGATACCATTGATCCCAGCAGATTAATATACCAATTTTACCAAATTTTGTATCCCACACTTTGTACCCAAGATCACCAGGTGTGAAGTAAAATTTTTCATAATAAGCTGGATCATCAGGTATATGCATTTTACGGTATTTGCCCATATAGTTACCATCAGCATTAATGACAGCTGTGGTATTGTGATACAAGCCTTGTGCTCTTTTTTCGAACAAAGAAGCAATGATGACTACTCCTAGCTCTCCAGCCACTTTGCATAGTGCATCGGTGCTTGGTCCTGGTATAGCTTCAGCCAATGCAAAAAATTCATAGTCTTCTACATCGCAAAAATATAAAGAAGTAAAGAGTTCTTGAAGACAGATAATTTGAGCTCCTTTTTGAGCCGCACTTTTTACTTTTTCTATTGCTTTATGGAGATTTTCATCTTTTGAAGCAGTACATGTCATCTGCACAATTCCAACATTTACTTTAGCCATTAATTTTACTTTTATTTTGTACGAATCGTATATCGCTATTTTGAGAAAAAAAGTTTCACAAATGTCGCGCTTTTTTTCGTTATTTTGAGATGCTGCGTTGAATAAGATAACCTTTTAAGAAAAATATTTGAGCTCCTCTCAGTTATAAAATGACTTTCAATAAGTTATATAAAAGTAGTTGACACGGCATTTTATCACAATCTTTGAATAATATCGCTTGCTATCATGCTGCTTAAACCAATGTCTTTTGCCGCTTTATCTCCCGCTTGACCGTGCTGAAAAACACCCAAAATTGCAGCGTCTAAACTTGAGTATCCTTGGGCTAGAATACCAGTTATTAATCCTGTTAGGACATCGCCACTACCACCCTTGGCCATGCCATTATTACCTGTAGAATTAAAGTATACATTGCCTTTATGGTCAGAAATACTGGTGTGATGGCCTTTTAGCACGATAACGATCTCATTTTCAATAGATAATAATTTTTGTTTTTTGATCCTTTCAAGGGTATTGGTAGAAGGGCCAAATAGCCTGTCAAATTCTTTGGGATGTGGAGTGATGATGCAGTTTTGAGGAAAAGCAATTTGATCCTCCGCAATAATGTTAAGCGCATCAGCATCCAAGACACAAGGTCCTTTATAGGAATTCAACAAGTCTTTTAGCCATCGTTTTGTAATGGCGTTGGTACCAATGCCGCATCCGATACCAATACTATCAAATTGCTCAAGTCTTGTGAGATTTTCCTCTAAAAAATCTGTTCCATTGGTCAGAAACAATGCTTCTGGAACAGTAGATTGAATGATATTGTAACCTATTGATGGTGCGCAAACAGTAACTAAACCTACTCCAGACCTAGTACATGCTCTAGCTGAAAGAACAGAAGCACCAATCATCCCATTGCTCCCCGTCATTAACGCTGCATGACCAAAAGTACCCTTATGCCCAAACTGAGGTCGAGGTTTTCTAATGCTTTCAATGGTTTTTAGATCAAGTACAAAGTTTTCTGTTTTTAAATCCAAAGGAGTATGATTAATATCAATGTGCCTGATTATACCATAATTAGGACTCGTCTCAGGGAGTAAACTTGTCAACTTTGGGAACCCTATAGACAAAGTGAAATCTGCTTGCACACAGGGCCAATCAGGAATAAAGTCACAAGGCATGCCACTTGGAATATCGATGGAAACGACATTTTTAACACAATTGTTTATCCACTCAATTGACTCTTTGTAGAGGCTTTCCGGTTTTCTATCACATGAAAATCCCAAAACTGCATCAATTACAACATTTGCTGTAGTGTTTTTGTCAAAATCTGCCCAAGAAAACGTGGGTATTTTAGAGTGGTGCTTTACGTTTTGTAAATTTAATCGATGTTCATCGGTTGTAGATGTACTATCCAGCACAACTACTTCAACTGTTCTAAATTCATTTTTCAACATTCTAGCAACAGCTAATCCATCACCACCATTGTTACCTTTCCCACAAATTACACAAAAAATAGTGTCGGGATCGGGAAATTTGTCAATAATCGCAGCAGTGAGTTTTTTAGCAGCTCTTTCCATCAATTGCCATCCTGAAATACGTTGTTGTTTGGTCGTATTTTCATCAATTTGTTTTACCTGAGCCTTACTATAAATTGTAATCATGATTCTGTATTTGATCTATATACAAATTTAATACTTTATTACCTAATGGGGAGTTTTAAAAACTCTATTTCTATTACAAAAAACTGCAAAACCCAATTACTGCGTTAAAAGTTAAAAAGTGTCCTCACTGTAGTTTAGCAAAACTATAATATAATTTTCTTAGCTGGTGTACGGAGGCCCCAGTTCATAGCTAAAATCGTTTGCGGCGATTTCTTAACGCTCTTCATGCCTTGTTCTTGGCTTTTTCGTATTTTTTTCACTACGAAAATGAGTTTTTAGAACTCCCCTCATAAAAATAACTATTTTTGTACGGTAAAAAAATAAAATTATGAAAATTGTATTATTGGTGATAGGAAAAACGAATGAAAAGTATCTTGAAACTGGTATAGAAATATTTTTAAAAAGACTAAAGCACTATATTAGTTTTGACATCCAAGAAATTGCCGATGTAAAAGGTATACAAGATAGTAGAATATTGATGGAAAAAGAAGCAGAACAATTTCTGAAATTCATAAAAGATGATGATTTTTTAGTATTATGTGATGAAAGAGGTAGGCTTTTGACCTCTGTTGAAATGGCTGAAATGATATCAAAAAAGATGACCGATTCTACAAAGAGAATGATCTTTTTGGTTGGTGGTGCTTTTGGTGTGAGCGATGCGATCAGAAAAAGGTCAAATTTTATTTTATCTTTGTCCAAAATGACCTTTTCACATCAAATGATTAGATTGTTTTTAACAGAGCAAGTATATAGAGCTTACACCATTATCAAAAATGAAAAATATCACAATTTATAACAAATGATTTCAGGCAATTTAGTATTAGTAATCGTCACCGTAATTATCTCCTTGGTCGCATTGAATAATGAAAACCTACTCGTAAAATTCTTACATCGACCCTATAATGAAAACCACTCAAATGAAAAATATCGACTATTGACGAGTGGATTTATACATGCAGACTACTTTCATCTATTTATTAATATGTTTGTCCTGTATCAATTTGGTGCCTATGTAGAATACAAATTTGTAGAACAATTTGGACCTTCAGGCACATTTATTTATGTTGGTTTTTACATACTGACTGTCATTATGGCCAATCTAAAAACTCATTTCCAACACAGAGATAACTATGCTTACAGTGCTTTGGGTGCATCTGGTGCAACCTCCGCCGTGCTATTTTCCTACATATTTTATGAACCTACGAGTATGTTGGGATTATACATGATCATACCTGTACCCGCTATTATATTTGGAGTGCTGTATTTGTGGTATTCTAGTTGGTCAGCGGGTCGCAATCAAGACAACATAGGTCATGAGGCCCATTTTTATGGTGCTATAGCTGGTTTTCTGCTGACCATGTTACTCAATCCGAGTGGAATAGGTGATTTTTTCAATAAGCTTATCCATGGCTGGTAGAAAGGTGGTGTTTTACTAAAATTAACAATAATTGATTGTGGATTTCTTTTTTAACTAATACGTTAGTATGTTAACTAATTGAAGATACCAATACATAAAAAATGATATAAGACTACATAAAATAATTATTTTATGTATAAAACATGAAGTATTTAACATGTCTTATATATTATTCATATCTAATATATGATTTTTAACTTATCTCTTTATGAAATATCAAAAAAGACTGAATTAACAATACATGTTCAATACATGGGTAAAATAATTAATTCATTGGGGCAAAAAATAGAGATTATGAAACTAAGTTTTAGGAAAACGATATAAAATCTCTAAATTTAGACATATTTTAAAAAAAATTATTATCTTTGCGCTCGCAAATTATGGAGGTTGTAGCTCAGTCGGTTAGAGCGTTAGTTTGTGGCACTAAAGGCCGTGGGTTCGATCCCCATCTTCCTCCCTCGCACTAAAGCATTTTCAAAGTAAAATTTGAAGATGCTTTTTTATTATATCGAATTCCTAAAGACTTTTTCACAGAGATACTGTTTTACATTTAATTACTGCATTTGTCGATCAAGACACAAGCTTTGATGACACTCCTAGATTTGATTTAAACTTATTAAACATAAAAAAGATAATATCGGAAAAATACAATATCTTTGTAACCGATAACATAAATTTGCTATGACATTCAAAATACATCTACCATATGATTATGAAATTTTTGAGCTAAAAGAAAGGGTAGCTCAAAAAAAATCTTTTTTAGATTCAAAAAGACCAATGTCGTATAGTGTATTAGAAAGACTGAGACAAGACTTTGCAGTAGAATGGACATATCATTCAAATGGTATCGAAGGTAATACATTAACTATATCAGAAACAAAATTGATATTAGAAGACGGAATTACGGTTGGTGGTAAGACATTGAGAGAGCATTTTGAAGTTATTAATCATCAAAAGGCTATCACAAGTTTAGAAGAAATTGTTCATCCAAGTTATGAATTAAGATCTTTAGATTTACTTTCGATACATCGGATGGTAATGACCAATATTATGGATGATTATGCAGGTAGATTTAGACCTGGAATGGTAAGAATTACGGGGGCAAACTTTACCCCACCTAATGCATCAAAAGTAGGTGAAATGATAGATGAGTTGGTTGAGTTTATCAATTTAAATCAAAATAATTTTGATATTGTTACTTTAGCCACTGTTTTTCATCATAAATTTGTCTGGATACATCCCTTTAATGATGGTAATGGACGTACTGCAAGACTTGCAATGAATCTCCTATTTTTGAAAGAAGGATATCCTCCTGCTTTTATACTGGTAAACGACAGAAAAAAGTATATATCTGCCTTACAGCTGGCAAATCAAGGTGATTATTCTAAGTTGTTATTAATGATGTACCAAGCACAAGAGCGATCACTTAACTTGTATATTAACGCAATAGGTGGAGAATATGATGATTATGAGGCTACAGCCATGATTGCAAGGGAGCCTGAAATACCTTATGGCCAAGAATATTTAAGCCTTCTCGCTAGAAGAGGAAAAATAGATGCTTATAAGGATGGTAAGGTGTGGCTCACCACAAAGGCCGCTGTCCAACAGTATATGAATAATAGAGGGAAATAGTGTAGATGATATACTTAGATGGCTTTATTGATATTTAGCTACGTCAATAAAAATTTTAAGTCATAGATTAAATAGAAAATTCAATCTGTTCCAATACTATCATTCTGTATACATTTACCAAATGTCCGCATTAAAAATTAACGAAAAAAGACTTTTGCAATTTAATTAGATCGTACTTAAAAGATGTCTAAGTTAATCAATTAAACCTCTGCCAGATTTGACCAATTTGTTTTCTTCCGTTAGGGATTTGGATAAATTGTCTAGAACACCATTTACAAATTCTCTACTTTTATCCGTACTATAGTCTTTTGAAAGTTCAACATATTCGTTCATGGTAACTTTTGTTGGAATAGTTTCGAAGTACAAAAACTCGCACACTGCCAACTTTAATAAGATCATGTCAAGAATTGCTACTCTTTCTATTTCCCAATTTTGGAGGGTTGGGGCAATCATTTCTTCCAGTTCACGATCTTTTTCAATGGTTTTTAGCAATAATTTCTCACCAAAATCTTTGATAGTTTCGTCTTCAGGAAAATGTTCCATGAAAAAACTTTCATCTTTCGTGGGTAAAGACTTAATAATTTTTTTCATTGCTCCTACGATCAGTGATTCGTCATCTATCCAGTTAGAGTAACGATCCTCAAGTATTTCTTCAAAATTTGGAAACTTCTTAATGTATCTCCAAAGGTCTAGAAGTACCTCTGTCACCACTTCTTGTGTAGGCTCGCTATTAAGAAAACTTAAATAACCTGCTTCTTTAGCATATTCGTAGTAAATACTCTTTAAAGAATCTTTGTCGTAAAGACTAGTAAATTCGTAGTCGTTAAAAAGTCTATTTAACCTTTTATTTGAACCAATTGACTTTACATGGGCATTGTCAAATAAAGACGGTTTAAACAATTTGTCAAAATCTGTCGGAAGATACTTATTCCTTCTTTTATCATAATCTTCAACGGATGTTTTACAGATTTGATAAAGTAGATGTATATTATAAAGCAATAATTCAAAGCTTTTGTCAATACTTTGAGCGTATAACTTTTTGGCATCAGTTTTTTTAAGATCTTTATCACGGTTTAATGAATAAAGTATCTGCATTGCTTTTACTCTAACACTTCTTCTACTTAACATATTTCTTCAAACAACATTTTATGATGACGCAAATATACAACTTATTTTAAAAGTATTTCCGTATTTGGATCTTAATATATGCCAGATATGGCAATTTATATTGATTTATCTTGAAATAAGCGTTTGAAATGGTACTCTGAATATAATAAATGCAAAACCATAGTATGAAATTAATGTATTACATAAATCAAGATTTTTTAAAAAAAACGATCTAAGAACCAATTAAATTTTACATTTGCAGCTAAGAAATTCATCAAATTAAAGAAAGTATGGAAAGAAGAGACTTTGTAAAGAAATCAACAATAATTGGAGCCGGTATCACTATTTTAAATACTAATCCTTTGACTCAAAAAAGTAATTTAAATCTTGGAGTAATTGGTGTAGGAGCTCGAGGATTGGGTCATTTAGGTTTGCTCCTTCGACGAACTGATGTGACCGTAACAGCAATTTGTGATATTGATGAATTCACCCTAAATTCTGCTGCCAAAATGGTAGACAAACTAGGCAAAAAACAACCGAAAGTATATAAGGGTAGTGATGAAGCATACAAAGAGCTCATAAATGATAAAAATGTAGATGCAGTGATAATAGCTACACCTTGGCATTGGCATGTGCCTATGGCGGTTGAAGCTATGCAAAAAGGCAAAGCTGTAGGAGTAGAAGTTTGTGGATCAACGAGCGTAGAAGAATGTTGGCAATTAGTAAGGGCTTATGAAACTACCAAAACACCTATCATGTTTTTGGAAAATGTATGCTATAGACGTGATATTATGTCTGTTCTAAATATGGTTAGAAAAGATGTATTTGGTGAGTTGACGCACTTACAAGGTGGATATGAACATGATTTACGAGAAGTGAAACTTAATAGCGGTACTCAATGGTATGGTGGCGGAGTTGAGTTTGGTGAAAAAGGTATGAGTGAAGCGCGATGGCGAACCAGCCATAGTGTGAGTAGAAATGCAGATTTGTACCCTACTCACGGTGTAGGCCCAATTATGACTATGACCAATATTAATAGAGGTAATAGATTTACACACCTTACGTCCATGTCATCAAAGGGCATTGGACTTCATAATCATATTGTCAATCATCCTAAAGGTGGAAAAGACCACCCAAATGCCAAAGTCAAATTCGAATTGGGGGACATCGTGACCACCATGATAAGAACACAAAATGACGAAACAGTTTTATTAACACATGACACAAACTTACCAAGACCATATTCTTTAGGTTTCAGGGTACAAGGTGCTAAAGGGATATGGATGGACATTAATGATTCAATATACGTAGAAGGAAAAGGAAAATCTCACGAATGGAGCCCAGCAAAGCCAATGAGGGATGAATATGATCACCCTTTATGGAAAAAGTATGAAAAAGATGCTACGGGTGCTGGTCATGGCGGTATGGACTTTTTTGTAATTAATGCCTTCCTTGAGTGTTTAAAAAATAATGAACCCATGCCTTTAGACGTGTACGATGCCGCCACAATGAAGGTAATCACAAGTTTATCAGAAGAATCAATTGCAAAGGGCAGTCAACCTGTTGTGTTTCCTGACTTCACCAACGGGCGATGGATTACAAGGAAGCCTATTTTCGCATTGGACGATAGGTATTAAAATTTAATTTAATAATGAGAAGTTCTAAAAAAGGAATCAGATTATCCGCGGATTGTTTGATTCCTTTTTTTATATTATGAGCTAAGGGAGTTGTTCTAACATTTTTAAAAAATTATTAACCCATATTTTCACCTCACCAGTCAAAGCATATTCTTTAATATCAATTCTAAGGTTTTTTTCTTTCCCCTCATTTGTGAAAATCAAATTTATAAAAGGTTCATCTACGCATCCAGGGCATCCATAGATTTCCTCAGACTCCAAAATTGCTTGAGGAATATTGTTTAATGAATTTACAATAGTTGAAACATCGAAGTTTTTTTCTGGGGTTTCATTGTATTTGAGATCTTCAAAAAAACGAACTGGCGCCTTCCTTTTATATAATTTTCCGCCTTCTAGTTTGTACATATTGGCACAATCGCCTACACACCTCAGCGAAAGTGTCCCAAATTGGATTTTATCTTGACTTGCATTGAGACCTTCTCCTTCTTTAGAACATGCTGTGAAGCTTATCATCGCCACAAAAAACACCAAAACTCTAACTTTCATTTTAAACCTTTTCACATAAGACGACGTAATCACAAAAATAGTTTGCAGAAATGTTATTTTATTTCCTTAATTCTTATGTTTCTAAATTTTAATGGAGAGCCGTGGCCTAAAAACCCGATGTAACCTTTTTTATTTAACAAGCCAGGGTGTTCTTTCCCATCAATTGTTTTTTTGCCGCCATCACTTACTTTATTTAGATCACCTTCTACAATGACTACTCCATTTAAAGTTATTTTGATATAATTTCCTTTCATATGCACTTCTTGGACATTCCACTCTCCTAATGGTTTAGAAAAACCTTTTTTAGCTGCAAGCACACCATAAACCGATCCATGATATTGCCAATCATATAGACTTTTATATATGTCAGCAGTATTATCGAGGATTTGTAATTCCATACCAACATATGCGGGATCTCCTTCTTTTGGTGTTCTTACGCCTAACCCATTGTTTGCACCTGGTGTCAATTGAAATTCAAATCTTAGTGTAAAGTCATCATATTCTTTAGCAGTAAATAAATTACCACTGCCCTTCCCCGAAGGCTGACATACGATCATACCTTCTTGTGCAAAATAATCAACTTTATTACCGGTCCAGTTTTCTAAATCTAACCCATTAAAAAGAGGAACAAAACCTTCCTTTACTTCCTCCTCAGCAAGTGTGACTGCTTCCACTTTTACAATTTCTCTAACATATACTTCTCTAAATTCAAGTCGGGTCCCGTGAGCTTGAAGCTCGATCGATTCTTTTTCAAAAATAGGTATTTTACGATCCCAGTAGTTTTCTAATATTACATTATCCGTGACAAGTTGTCCATTTAAGTAAACTGTAACTTTGTCGCCTATCATTTTTATTCTAAACGTATTCCATTCGTTAATAGGATTATCCGCTACTAAAAGAGGTTTACTTTTATAAGATTGGTTATTATAAAGGCCACCAGATCCAACTTGCGCACCAGCATCGCGTCTAGAAGTATCCCAAGTTTGTACCTGAGGTGAACCGCGAAGATAGACACCTCCATCACCCTTTGGTTCCATTCTCCAATCTACCAACATTTCAAAATCTGCGTACATTTTTTCAGAACAAAGATTATTATAACCTTCGGCATCGAAAACCAAAACACCATTTTCTACACTCCAGTCTTTTCTCATTTTATCATCTGCTTTGCGCTGAGCATCTGCCAATTGTTCTTTTGACATTTTACTTCTAGCTATTGGATTTTCAACCAATCCTTTCCAACCAGTCAAATCTCGTCCATTAAACATAGGCATGAAACCGTCATCGCTCGGCCACGTACTCATTTTCTTTACAACAGCCTCCTCTATATATTTTGCCTCAGAATCAGCATTTAATTTAATAGCCTTATTGACGATATCTCGAGTATATTTACCGTATAGATCGCTGTTTAATATGATGTTAAAGATGCCATTTATTGCTGTTTGTGTAGCTTTATTTTCATCTAGATATTGAGCTATTACATTTAATGATTGCAATGTATTAATCTGCGATGCTTGTCTTATTAATTGCTTTTTTTGCTCGACATCGGTCAACTGAGGTTGTACCTTACGAAGTAATAAGAGTCGTTGATCCTCAGGCATCTCTGTCCTATTTACATTTCTGATGTATGAAGAAATTGCTTTATTCTTTAATGATTCATTAGGTGCTGTCGATATTAAGCTAAAGATTTCGTCTATTGCTTGTCCTTTATGCCATTGATCAAATGCATCTAGACCAACTTCCAAACTTTTTGGATCTTTCTTTACAGCGTTTTTCACAAAGTTGAGTGAATTTTCACCACCCAAATGACTGTATATCTGAAACAATTTATAATTTTGAACTTGATTTACAACCGTCGAATTAGCTTCTATTATTTTTAAGAGTTGATTTTTGGATCCGTTATTAGAACCCAAGATAATAGCATTTTGTATATTTTTTATGTTTACAGCCTCATTCGTCGTTCCTAATAGTTTAAACAAGTCAGGTATTAATTTGGCATCAGATAAAGGTCCCAATTGTGCAATGGCTTTATCTCTGATTACTGTATTCTTATTTTGAGATTCCTTCAACACCAAGTTAGTAAAATCCTTACTTTTTCTTTTTCCAATTAATTCCAAAAGGGCCAATTTACCCGATGAACTAGATTTTGCAAAACTAGATGTGATAAAATTCTTAAAATCTTCTTTGCTAGTTCTCAATAATATATTTTGTGCTGCGGCAACTACGTTTGGTGATCCACTTTTAATTAACCCTTGCATAGATTTTAATGCAACCTTTGGATCATTTGCAAACAGTGCATTCATCGCACCTATTTTGAGCCCATCATCTTTGCTTTTGAGCAATTTAGAGATGACAGGTGTTGAATTTTGAGTAGAATTATTAGTAAAATATGTCAATAAATCTAAGTTTAAGGTCGGATCTTTAGATTTCGAAAGTTGACCCAATAAGTCATTGTTTATTGTAATGTCCTTAAATTGAGACATAATATTTAATGATGTTTGACGTAACTCGACATTATTTTGGGAAATAAAATTTTTAAGAATAGGTAAAACAGCGTTTTTATCAAATTTTGCTAATTGCTGAATGGCGGCAATTTTTACATTGTTTGGGGCACTTGGGGCATTGAGTATACTATTCAGTGCGTCTTTTAACCCTTCCGTTTTACCTGCAGAGATTAGTTTATTAGAAAACGCAAGATATTGGTCTGTTGCAGAATTTACACCACCTGCAAAGCCTTCATTAGCAGCTTCTTTTGATATGATGTCTAAACCATTTGTATAGCTATGTTCTGTAAAGTTTTTTAGAATATTTGATTTGTGTGCATTAAATTCCTCATAGTTTTTCTTCAATAAATTCAATCCATCTACATTTCCGATGGTGCCAATTGCTTGAATAATAAATCCCTTTTGAAAATCATTTGCTACATCTAATGCTGTCATTAAGAGTCTATTGGCCTCATTACTTTTAATGTTGGTTAAGATTCTTGCCGTAGCGTCAACATAATCGTCTTTTAAAAGAAAACCGTAAATTGAGGATAAATGATTATCGGATATAATAAATTTTAATTGCTCTAAAAGGAAGTTTTTATTTTCAATACTTAATTCTTGGGACAAAGCAATGATTATTGCATTTGCAGTGGCGTTTGATATTTGTGAATTTGATTGTTTTGATAGATATTTTACTAAACCACTCATAGCATACTTCAATTGGGTAGAACCTTGTAGTGAAGATGTCATCAAACTTTTTGATATGATTTCTACCGCTTCTGGTCCAACTTCAGCCAATTGGCTTGTAATATTAGTTAAGTCAGCGGAGTTTTTTGCTGGAAACTGCATTAACAAGTCAGCAACTTTGGTACTTACTGTTCTTACATCCTTCTGAGCAAAACCAAAAGTAATGAAGCAAAATGTTATTAATAGAAGAAATATATTTTTCATTTACTATGCAAGATTTGAATACTTATTTAATTAAAAGCCTAGATTATCCAAGGACTTCTCATGGGTTGGTTAATGAGTAAGTTGGCACCATGATCATCTATAAATTCGCACTTTATGGGATCAAACTTCAACGAACGATTTAAGCGTATCGCAATCAAGGCCATGTTAATTAAGGTGCATGACCTAAAACCATTTTCTTCATTAAGAGCAAATTTCTGTCGTGTCCTAACAGATTCTGAAAAAGTACCAATCTGAGGTGCTGGATCAGGTAGGTCGGCCAATATTTGGTCAATATTAGGGATATCGCTTTTAAATCCTTTATAAAGTTTTCCTTTTGGACCTTCTATAAAAGCGGCACCTTTATCTGTATCATCACCATCTAAGATTATTTTACAGCCATCAGCATAAGTCAATTCTACTCTTCTCCATATACCACAAGCATCTGGATGTTGCTGATAAGTATCGACTTCGACAGAGATTGGACTTGTGTCGTCTTTGCCTAAGATATATTGGACAGGATCCAAATAATGTTGCCCCATATCGCCAAGACCTCCACCGTCATAATCCCAATAACCTCTAAATGTTCCGTGGGTACGATGTGCATTGTATGGTTTGTGCGGTGCGGGACCCAACCACATATCATAGTTAAGATCTTCCGGAATAGGCTGTTCTGTCAGCTCAGTCTTACCAACCCAAAAGAACTTCCAATCAAATCCCGTAGACTTACTGATCGTCACTTTTAGTGGCCAACCCAACAAGTCGTTTTCGACTGCTTTTTTGATGGGTTTCACATCAGTGTTCATACCATAAAAATTGTCCTTAAACCTAAACCAGGTGTTCAATCGAAACATTCTACCATATTGATTCACAGCTTCTTTTACCTTAAGACCTTCACCTATGGTTCGAGTCATTGGTTTTTCACACCATATATCTTTGCCAGCTTTAGCTGCATCTACACTCATTATTCCATGCCAATGTGGTGGCGTAGCAATATGGACGATGTCAATATCTTTATTAAGTAACAACTCTCGATAGTCTTCATATACACTCACGGAGTTTTTGATGAGTGCTTGTGCTTTTTTGATGTGTCTTTTATCGACATCACAGATTGCAATAACAGGGTTATTCTCATAAGGTATATGCTCTCTTCCCATACCTCCTACACCGATAATTGCTTTGGTTAATCTATCTGAGGGAGGCACACGCAGGCCCCGACCAAAAACAGATGAAGGGACTATCGAAAAAGTAAGACCACTGGCAATACTTGACTTAATAAACGATCGTCTTTTCATATTCTTTATTAGTTAACTAAATGAAATTCAAAATATTTAATGT
The DNA here is from genome assembly GCA_022844565.1 of Saprospiraceae bacterium. Taxonomy (GTDB): domain Bacteria; phylum Bacteroidota; class Bacteroidia; order Chitinophagales; family Saprospiraceae; genus JADKBO01. Next base: position 366,451 of record JALHLK010000001.1, on the reverse strand, counting down.
GGGTATTAATATTAGACCTTCTAAAAAAGCCCATTTTAAATTTAAACCTACATTTAAGAGTTAAAAATAGAAGATATTTTTTAATTTTAATGCTTCAATAGGAAATTTATTAAAATTCATTCAATTTCATAAAGTTTGGACCTTCAGAAATCAATCATAATAGAAAATTGGAAAACACCTTTTGGCGAACTGGTTTTAGGCGTCCACAATGATAAAATATGTCTCTGCGATTGGAAATATAGGGCAAAAAGGACTGCCATCGACCAAAGATTAACTTCTTATATGCAATGTACTTATATAGAAGGGACCCATGATCTGATCGATTCTTTAAAAACTCAATTGAATGAATATTTTCTTGGCAAAAGAACAAAATTTGAATTGCCAATCGAGCTTATTGGATCAGAATTTCAACAAAAAGTATGGGAAAAACTACAGCAAATACCCTATGGAAAAACCATAACTTACATTGATCTAGCCATAGAACTCAATAATGTTAAAGCAATAAGGGCTGTTGCATCTGCAAATGGTGCGAATGCGATTTCTATCATTGTGCCTTGTCATCGAGTGATTGGTAAAAATGGAGAACCTGTTGGATATGCTGGTGGGCTTACTACAAAAATGAAATTATTAGCACTCGAGTCACCAATAAAACAAACTAGTCTTTTCGAAATCTGAACCAATGAAATGAGTCGAAACATCACCTTTTATTTAATAATTTTTGCACAAACAATAGGTTTTTCTCAAAAACATGTATTTAATCGCCCAAAACTGGGTTCCCATTTTAGAATCATAATTTCTAGCACTGTTGATTCAAGTAAAATAAATTCCATCATAAATCGATCGTATGAAATAGTGGATAGCTTGGATCATATTTTTTCTGATTATTTGCAGAACTCAGAGTGTACTACCCTATCCAACGCACCGGCTAATCAAAGGATCAAAGTTAGTAAGCCAATGTATGAAGTCTTACGTGAAGCCCAATATGCTTGCAAAATATCGAAAGGGCTCTTTAATGTGACCATTGGTAGAGCGACTAAAATATGGAGGAATTATAAAAATCAGGATGTAACAATTCCTGAAGGACTCATCGAAGATGTTTTAAAGTGTGTAGACTGCAATAATTATAAATTGTCGAAAAAAAGACGAGAGCTGCTAAAATCAAGAGATTGTTATGATTTTGATTTTGGTGGCATAGCAAAAGGGTATATCGCTCAGCGTGTAAGTTTATTTTTAAAAAAGGAAGGGTTTGATCGGCACCTTATAGATGCTGGTGGCGACTTAGTAATAGGAAAAGCACCTCTCGGAGCTCAGGCCTGGAAAATCAAGAAAGAAGGAAGTGAAAGTGATTATCTTTTAGAAAATATTAGTGTAGCCACTTCTGGCAGTACATACCAACATGTGGACGGTGTGAATGCTTTTGACGCCCATATTATCAATCCGATTAAAAAAAGTGATTCAAAGTTAAAACATGACGATGCAACTATCTTCCATAAAAGTGGGATGAGAGCAGACTGGATGGCAACATGGAAATATTTAAAGCAAAGAGGTTAGATGCTTGTGTCGATTAGAATTTTGATACTAAGGAACTGTAAAGAAATAACATATCCATTTTGGCTTGTTTTTTTGCTTTTTTTCATCGCTATAAATTCGTCAAGTAGCTAAGGCTATTCTACTCATTTATACCTTGAACAAAATTCGTCAAATTTGTACACTTTATTTCTTTACAGTTCCTAATTCCGAAGTTCAACAATACTTAAAAATAAATACTAACTCATTTCCTCATTTAGTTAAAAAATTCATAAGGATGTTTACCTAGTTAAACCGCTGTAAATGTTATCGGTCTAATGAGCAAAAATATAATAAAAATGAAAAAATTAGAATTATTAAAAACTTTAGGAATTGCTGTTGTACTAACATTTTCAATTGCAGAAATGAGTGCCCAAGAAGGGAGGAGGAAGGAAGATCATCCAGGTAAAAAAGAATCTTTTGACCCAAACAATATGGCCGAAAGACGCACCAACATGATGAAAGAAGAGCTTTCACTAAATGAGGAAACTACCGCAAAGGTATTAAAGATCAACAAGGACTTTGCAAATCAAGGAAAGAAACTCAGAGATGAGGCTGTTAAAGAAGAAGAAGCTAGAGAAAACAAAATCAAAGCAATGCATGAAGCTCATGAAGCTAAAATAGCGTCGGTACTTTCTAAAGAAGAACTTGAGAAATTTAAGGCTATGAAAAAAGAACACAAAGGTAAGATGGCTGAAAATCGCAAAGGAAGAAAGGGTAAAGGGCCAAGAGAAGAGAAGTTCTAGACTTAGAAATTAGTTTTTATAAAATAAGGGAGTTCTATTTTAGGTAGAATCTCCCTTATTTTTTTTGTCAAATAAAATTACTTCTTTTGAAAATTTTCGATGTACTTCGCAATTTCTACGAGTGGTTCGACCAAAATATCAGACTTTTTTGAAGCTATGTATTGTAAGATCTTACGATGATTTTCAGCTTTGCAATCTAGTCTATGTCCACCTCCTACTCCATGAAATAGAAAAACCAGTAAGCTCCCTTGCTCAACAGCTCGATCCACCCAAGATTTCATTTCTTCGAAGCTTTGATTGTTGATCATGTAGCCATCCATATTGTAAATATCAATTTGATCTATCGTATGCATTTCATTTCTTACTGCGCGTCCGCCTTTTAACTTTGTGGTTAAGTCCCTAATAAACTCTTTACCTTCTACAAATCGATCACCACAAGTAAAAGCAAATGACCGCTCATTTTTACCATCCAAGGCAGATAAAAAATTATTTGCAACCTCGATTTCTTTGATAATGCGTTGATAAGAATACTTGCGTAAATCTTGCTCATCTGAGACCCATTCACGCCCCGGGCCTCCATTACACGGGTGAAAAATAGTATGGTTGCCGAGTTCATGACCATTTGCAGCAATTTTTCTCCACTCATTTATTCGAGCATTCAAAGGATAGAATGTAGGAGCTACGTAAAATGTAGCTTTCATATTAAATGAATCGAGTACTGGTATCGCCACATCTAAATGTTGATTAATTGCATCATCATAAGTGAATACTACCGCTGCTCTTTTCCCTTTCCAATCATAACGTCCCTGACCGTATATTACAGCTTGAAGCATTATAAAAACTGCAAGAAATGTTAATTTTCTTATTTTAGAATCCATGGTCTTAATAGACATCAGAGGTTTTCTTAAAAATTTCAATTTTCAACTTCTACGATCATTTCGATCTCTACAGACATATTACCTGGTAGAGCTGCGACGCCCACAGCTGACCTTGCATGTCTCCCTTTATCTCCAAAAACGTTGACCATCAAATCTGAAAAGCCATTCATAACTTTTGGATGATCATGAAAACTAGGAGCAGAATTGACCATTCCAAGTACTTTTACTATTCTTTTGACCTTTGTCATATCTCCGCCAACTGCTTTATCTAGCGTAGCTAATAGACATAAACCTACCCTTTTGGCTGCCAGATAACCCTCATCCAATGTAAGGTCTTCTCCAAGTCTACCAATATCTACTTTATTATCTCTAGCACATGACCCGTGTCCTGAGGTATAAATGAGATTACCGGTTTTTACAAATTTTACATAATTTGCTATCGGAGCACTGTATTCCGGTAAAATCAAATCTAGTGATGACAATTTACCTTTTATTGTGTTGAGCTCATTTGACTGTGCTAGCAAAAGCAAATTTTGAAATAATAATATAATTAAAAACAGTCCTTTCTTCATGTATCTACAACTTTTATTGATTAAACCTAAAACCCGAAATAATCCTCAGCTTTCACCTTAGTTACTGGGCCAAATTTCTTAGCAAGTTCATCAAAATTAAGCAATTTTTCGTTGCCCAATATTACGTAAGTTTTCGTTTTATCTTTGATATTGGCTTGATTGAATACTTTAACATCATCAAGAGAAACGGCAGGAAGCATTTCGTACATCGTCTTGGACATGTTAAATTCACGTTTCATTTTTCGATCATTGATAAAATTAGTTATCACATTCATTTTACTAATTCGTTGCGTTGCTATACTTTTCAGCATAGATTCTTTACTTAAATTAAATGAAGTTTCTGATGCTGGCATATTGTTGAATAAATCATTGAATGCATCTAAAGCTTCTACCACTTTATCATTTTGTGTTGCAATGAAACTTAAATTCCTAAAGTTTTCTGAAGGATTCGTTGGTGAAAGATATCTAGCCCAAGCTGAGTATGCCAAGCCTCTTTTTTCTCTTAACTCTTGAAATACTATAGCATTCATTCCTCCACCAAAATAATCATTGTATACATTGATCAAAGGCAACTCCTCATTTTTATAATTTGATCCTTTGATGATGGTTTGAACCTGTGATTGAGGCCCTTCATAATGAGCAAAGTAAACCTTGTTTTCTCCTGTTGGTGCAACTTCAAACATAGCTGGAGCCGGAATTTGCTTTTTTAGCACTGGGCTGCTGTGTACCTTATCCATCATATTTTTAACCTCAGCCATTGAACTTGGGCCATAGTATAAAATTTCGTGTGGGTAAGCGCTCATTTCTTTGATTAAATCCACAAGTATTTGAGGATTCAGTGCTTTTAGCTCTTGCTCGGTTACGATGTTTTTTTCAGGAGAGTTGCCTCCATAGATGGCATAACTTGTCAGCGCACTGAAATTACTACCTTGATTCTTTTTAGCATCTATTCTGGTTTTTAAGATATCTTTTACCAGATTATCCCATGCTTTTTGATTAACTTGTGCGTCAGACATTAAGTTTTCCAACAACTGTAAAGCTTGCTCTTGATTTTCTTTTAAGCCTGATACGGAGATTTGAGTTTCTTCTCTTCTGTTCTGTACGTTAAATGATGCGGCAATTTTATAAAATTCTTGATTGATCTTTTCTGGACTTAATTTTGATGTACCTAGATAATTTAAATAACTTGCTGCTAAACCGATCAACTTATTGTGGTCAGATCCCATTGGGAAATGATAAATCAAAGTAAATAGCTCATTTGATGTATTACTGGTATGCAAGATATCCAATCCAGAATTTGTCTTAGATTTTGCTATTTGTTTATTGTAGTCAACAAATGATGGTTGAATATCTGTAACTTTGTTTTTTTCGATATCGGTTAAAAATGCTGATTTGACATCCCTATTGATGTGAACTGGTGTAATAGACGGCTTGTCTACGATTGGAATATCATTAGGTTTTCCTTGTCTTTTGTATGTTACGACATAATCATTACCACAATACTTATTTGCAAAATCAACAATATCTTTTTTAGTAATTTTCGACAACTCCATGTTATAATTGACCGTACTTGCCCAAGGCACTCTATTTAAATAACTAAACAACATCGAAGAAGCTATTCCATTGATGTTTTCATATCTCCTTACTTCTTGTAATTTTAGATTGTTTAATGCAGCGGTAAGGACCCAATCCTCAAATTCCCCTGCTTTTAATAATGCTAACTGACCATTTAGCAAATCCTTTAAATCTTCTAACTTTTGACCTGATTTAGGTCTTGCACTCAAACTAAAGATAGAATGATCTACCATTGTTCGGACATTCGAACCAGCACCTAAAGCCAATTGTTTTTGATTAATATTTAAGTCAATCAAACCAGCTTTACCATTGGTCAAAACCATAGACATCAGACTAGCGATCATACTTTCTTTTGTACCTATTTTTGGCATTCTGTAGGCAACAGTTACATTTTCTGCTTCTTGTCCTATCAATTCTACCGTCTTAATCCCGCCTAACGGACTTAATGGCTGTGCTTTAAACTGAGGCACGATACCTCTTTTCAACTTACCTAAATATTTATCCACTAAAGCAATAGCTTGGTCAGGGTTAAAATCTCCAGCCATTACAACGATCATGTTATTTGGCACATAATACTTCTTAAAAAATTGATTGATTTCCTTCATCGAAGGATTTTTTAAGTGTTCGGCATCACCAAGGGTCGTTTGGGTACCATAAGGATGATTAGAAAATAAAGACTTCATCATCGCTTCGTTGGCTCTCCGGCCGTCATTAGTTAGGGACATATTTTTTTCTTCATACACAGTTTCTAACTCCGTGTGAAACAATCGTAGGATTGGAGATGTAAATCTATCTGCCTGAATTTTTGCCCAATTTTCGACTTGATTGGAAGGAATATTCTCAACATAAGCAGTATAATCATTGCCAGTAAAAGCATTGGTACCATTGGATCCAATTGCAGTCATCAATTTATCATACTCATTTGGAATTGCTAATTTTGATGCTTCGAAGGAAGTTTTGTCAATCTCTTTATAAATTTCTTTTCTTTTTACCGGATCTTTTGTTGACCTGTATAGTTCAAATAAATTTTCAATTTTCTCAATTAGCACCTTTTCTTTTGCCCAATCAAGTGTACCAAAATTTGGAGTACCTTTAAACATCATGTGCTCGAAATAGTGAGCAAGGCCCGTAGTTTGTGCCGGATCATCTTTACTTCCTACTCTCACTCCTATGTAAGTCTGTATTCTAGGCTCATCATTATTAACTGCCATATGCACTGTTAGTCCATTCTCAAGGGTATAAATTCTTGATTTTAAAGGGTCATTAGGCAACTGCGTAAACTTGTATTGTTTTTGTGAATATCCAGATACTGTAAGCATAGAAATAATAATCAATGTAGAAAAAAATTGTTTCATCTTTTTATGTTTGGTAAAATTGTAAAATATAACTTTCAATGGAATGAACCCAAATTGGTCATTAGAAAATTTATTACGGAGTTAAATTGCTTCAAAATAAGGCGTTTCACTCCATTTAACCCCTTTACCATAGCGATGCTATGCTTCAGTCGGTAAAATGTCTTATTTTACTGCACTTTAACCCCTCATGACAAAGTTCTAATGGCCAATTTGGGATTAACCTTCAAACAAATGTAGTATTAACACCTAAATAATGTGAGTTGGACCATTATATTAACAAAAGAATAAGAAAAACATTTATTATAACTTTACTGACTTCATGAGAAGATAGCTTTTAGGCTAGTAAAATTTATAAAAAATGAGTGAAAGACGGGAGGGGAAGTTATTTTGCTTAATATCCTTTTATCTCATTAAAATAGAAAATATTTAAGCAACAAAATCATAAAAAAGAAGTACCGAAGGCGGGACTCGAACCCGCACACCATCGCTAGCACTGGATTTTGAGTCCAGCGTGTCTACCAATTCCACCACTTCGGCATTGTAAAGGTTTGTTACAATTTAAACTATACCTTTTTGCTTCATCTTTTTTCCTTCCTCGGCGTTAAAATTTTAAAACGTAGCTTTGGCTATGCTTGAAAATTTTGCCTTGATAAAGAAAAAAATATTTTGCAAAATTTGTACAGTTTATTTTGTATCACACCTTAAGAGAGCGCAAATGTAAAAGAAATTATATAATTCTATACTATTTACACCATTTATTTTGTGCCCGGAACAGGACTCGAACCTGCACATGTCTCCACACACGCACCTCAAGCGTGCCTGTCTACCAATTTCAGCATCCGGGCTTAGTACTTTTACTAAAGCGAGTGCAAAATTACTTAATTTAATAATAAAACGTATTGATTTAATCTAAAAAAAAATTAATTCTATATAAAGCATTAGATACTAAAGAGATACCTAATTTAAAGGAACCCTATTTCTCTGGACAAAAAATTCTATATGTACTAACAGAATAGCCGCCCCAAACTCCTAGCCCACCTTTGATGTTCGTGCGTATACGTGTATAACTTGCAAATGGACCTCCACTATTGGCTGCAAAGTCTCTGGTATTCCAAAAATCAAAATGCTCTTTATCTAAATTGAGCCACTTAACTGTAACGCTATCTCCTCTCATATATAAGCCTGCTGTTTGAGGATCAAAATCGCGTGCTCCCCTTCTCGGTGCGCTTTGCAGTGGAAATTCGAATTTCTTACCATTAAAAAATGCGTCATCGGTGACGGAGGTAAAAGGTGCTACCAAACCACTTCCATCGGTATCTGTCATGTATCTATAGTAATCCTTCTCAGGCCTGTCATTCACCCAAACCCATAATCTAGCCAATGTATCTGAGGGTTCACCTGGAGGATCAGTCCATCTCACTGAATCTATAGGTATGTGTGGAGGAATCGTGGTGGATGAGGTCATTGTTAGGCTTCCAACTTTGACCGTAAGATCGTACTTACCTCCAATCTTTCGATCCAACTGATTGAATACATCTACGTATAAACAGATATCTACATTGACACTATCACCGTTTAAACCTAAAGATTGAGCAGCTTGACGTCTTAAATCAGGAGGTAATTGTTGTAAACAAAGCTGCGTCAAAGCAACATTATTCTTTCCATCATTTACGGATACGAGTGCATTTTTGACAAACAAATTACCCAGTGCATTTGCATCAATCTTAGATGTGTATGGAATACTTTTGGTAATCATCACGTAAGTAGGGTTCGCACCAGGACCTGCTTCGACAAATCCTTCAATAACAAATTGTTGTTCTGTATTAAGCACTTCAGGAGTATATGGCTCTTCACATGAATGTAGAGCAATAATAGAAAAAGCAAGAAAAATGATAAAATAATTTGATTTATTAAGCATTATTGATTCCATTTAAAGTTGTATGTAATACTAGGTATGAAAGGAAAAATCGTGATTTTAGATCCTTCGATTGTCGTAACCCCCGTTTGAAAGTCTGAATTAGTATCAAAATTAATAAAGAAAGGGTTTTTCCTATTGTATACATTATATACTGAGAAATTCCACTCACCTTTCCATTTTTTAGTAGAGTTTGGTTTTGGAGTATAATTTAAAGAAAGGTCCATTCTATGATAATCTGGTAGACGCTGACTATTCCTAGGCCCATAAAAGAGATTTAAGTTTTGTTCTATGAAGAAAAAACCATTTGTTGGCGTAAATAATCGTCCCGACCCATAAATAAACACACCTCCAATGTCAAGCTTGTCAGAAATTTTATAGTTAACCACCACCGAAATATCATGGGTACGATCATAAACCGCTGGATACCACCTTCCGTCTTCTATTCTGTCAAATGATCTTTCTGTCCGAGAAAGTGTGTAGCCTATCCATCCATTCATTCTTCCTTTTGATTTTTTTAAAAAGAATTCGGCACCGTACGCCCTACCCTTTCCAAAAACAAAAGCATTTTCTAAGTCTTGAGAAATATCATTAACGTAGTCATCTGCATAATCGATTTGGTTATTCATATTACGATAATACAACTCGACTGAAGTTTCATACGTATCATCTTTTAGATTTTTGAAATATCCTAAGGCATATTGGATTGAACTCTGTGGCTTTACATTTTCTGTACTAGGTACCCATATATCCGTTGGTAAAGTGGAAGCACTATTGGATACCAAATGAAGGAACTGATTATTTACAGTTACTCCTGCTTTGATACTCGAGTTTTTGTCCAAAATATAATTGAAAGAAGATCGTGGTTCTAGTCGAGTATACGTTGTTACGGGTTCAAAATTTGAAAATTTCCTTCCGTCTTTTGGGTCATAGGGACCTAATTGGCTAAAAATACTCAATCTCATTCCTAGGTTGACACCAATTTTATCATTTACCTTTATGTCGTCAAGGGCGTAAATACCAATTTCTTGACCAAATTTAGGATTCAGGTCATTGGAAAAGTTTATATCCTCGCTTTGGGCAGACGCGGTATTGGGTGTCAATTTGTGGTAAGTATAATTTACACCATATTTAATACTGTGTTTATTATTCATGAAGTAATCAAAATCTACTTTGGCATTATAGTCTCTAACACCTGAAAAAAGTTTAAAAACGAACTGCTCTTGCCCCCCGGTAAATTCAAATTGATAATCATTATAGATTGCAGAAACATTCATAAAAAGCTTGTTGTTAAACAAATGGTTCCATCTCAATGTAGCAGTACTATTTCCATAAGGTAAACTAAATGAAAAATCCCGTTTTGGCTGTTTAAAAGTTAATACATCCCGCCCAAAATAACCACTAAAATAGACTCGATCCTTATCAGAAAACTTATGATTGATCTTAGTGTTGAGGTCATAAAAATAGTAATTTGTTCCAGCAAAATCAGTATTCTTAATTGCTGGCTGAGCTAGGTCCAAAGCATATGTCCTTCTAGCAGATACAATGAAAGAGCTTCTATCTTCTACTATTGGACCTTCTACAGTAAGTCTCGAGGCTATGATTCCAATACCACCAGAGGCAGCAAACTTTTTATTATTACCTTCTTTCATCTGTACGTCTACCACAGAAGACAATCGACCACCATAATTAGCTGGCATGCCACCTTTTATAAGCGAAGTATTTTTGATAGCATCACCATTAAAGATAGAGAAAAACCCAAGTAAATGTCCACTGTTGTACACCACCGCCTCATCGAGAAGCAATAAATTTTGATCAGGACCTCCTCCTCTCACAATAAAACCTGATGTCCCTTCTCCACCTGACAATACACCCGGTAAAAGCTGAAGCGTCTTCAAAATATCAACTTCTCCAAACAAAACCGGTAACTTTTTGATACTTTCCATGGGAAGTGAAACTGCTCCCATTTGAGTGCTTTCTACGTTTTTTCGTGATTCCTCTCTGTCTGCGGATATCACCACTTCATCCACCAACACACCTTCTGTCAACTTAAAATTGATGGTGGTGTCTCTGACCAAATTGAACCTAAAAGCCTTCGATTGGAAACCTAAGTAAGAAGCCATAATTGTGACTTCACCTTCAGGGATTTCAAATGAATAGAAACCATATGTATTCGTTGAACTACCAATTTTTGGATTTTCTACATAAATCACATTGGCACCAATCATCGTTTCCCCCGACCCATCATCCGTCACATATCCTTTGATGGAATAAGACTTTGATTGCCCAATAACAATAGAACTTGCAAGTAGAAAGTAAAACAGTAAATATTTCTTCATAAAAGATATTGTACGATAATTAAGACCGCTAAATTGAGACAAATTTGATCAATCTTTATTAACTAAAGTTATTAAATAGACAAACATTCAAAATTTAACGACATTTAAAGAAAGTATTAACATTATAATTAGAATATTGTTATGTTTATCCACAAGAAAATGACTCTTAAGAAATAAAATTTGCTTTTAAGTACTTAATCGAGGACTAAAGTGAGAGATTACGACTTGTAAATGTTAGTTAAAACCAATAAATATCATGTAAAAGTCGTAGAAATATGAAGATAACAGAATTTTAAAGTTTTATTTGGAACGAAAAGACGTAATTTTGCATTTTATATCTTTGTATGTTAAAGAAATTATTCATTTTACCCATAAGGTTTTATCAGCTTGCAATATCACCTTATCTTGGAAAAAATTGTAGATACCAGCCTACCTGTTCACATTATGCGATAGATGCTATCAACGAATGGGGCGTTTTAAAAGGAATGTGGTTGGGATTAAAAAGAATATTTAGTTGTCATCCTTGGGGAGGCCATGGATATGATCCAGTCCCAAAAAAAGGTGAGACTAAATAAATAAACATTTTTAAAAAAATTAGGTTAATAGCCTATTCACAAAATAAAAAATTAAAATATGCACATGGATTTGCTCTTAAAAGAAGAGATTGAAAATATCGGGGATAATCATGTATACACTTCTATTGATACACCTATGCGTACTGATGCTTTTGAAAAATCAGACGAAGACAAAATGGAAAATATCGAATTTCATTTTAGAAAAATCATGGAAGAACTAGGTTTAGACCTTACAGATGACAGCTTAAAAGGTACGCCTTACAGAGTTGCTAAAATGTTTGTAAAAGAGATTTTTTCAGGTCTAAACCCTCAAAACAAACCAAAAATGTCGGTTTTTGACAATAAATATCAATACGACAAAGTACTAATTGAAAAAAATATTACCTTTAGCTCTTTTTGTGAACATCATTTTCTACCCATCATAGGAAAAGCTCACATTGGCTATATTAGTAGTGGTAAAGTAATAGGACTTTCTAAACTTAATAGAATAGTGGACTATTATGCAAGAAGGCCTCAGGTTCAAGAAAGATTAACTGTACAAATCTTAAATGATCTAAAAGAAGCACTTGGCACAGACGACGTGATTGTCATTATGAATGCTGATCACATGTGCGTAAGTACGAGAGGTATTAAAGACCACGCAAGTTCTACTACGACAATACAATATGGTGGAAAGTTTAACAATGATGAGACAAGAAGAGAGTTTTTAAAATTGCTTGATCTTGACTAAATTTAAATATGTCTGACAGTAAAGAAATACTATTTTCTAAAAATCTAAGGATTACCAAATCCAGAATAAAGATATTGGACTATTTCAGAAATAGTAACAAAGCTTTTTCGCATACAGATTTAGAAAAGGTATTTAGTGTGGAAATGGATAGAGTCAGTATTTATAGAATTCTGCATGCTTTTGAAGAGGCAGAGATACTCTGTAAAATAATAGATTCGAATGCCAGCACACTATATACATTTACAGGAGGCCATGCAAGTCATACCGACCACCCACACTTCAAGTGTAACGAATGTGACAATGTGCAGCATTTACCTGATCTACCAAAGCAATACCTCGAAAAACTAAACAAACATAAAATCACAAGTTTTCAACTGGTAGTAGAAGGAACTTGTGAGCAGTGCTTAGACAAAAACGAATAACAACATATGCAACACGAATTAAAAATCTATAATTCGCTTTCTAGAAAAAAAGAAGTATTTAAACCAATTAACCCTGGTAAAGTAGGGATGTATGTATGTGGGCCCACAGTCTATGGGGAGCCCCATCTTGGCCATGCGAGAGCCGCAATTGCTTTTGATGTGATATTTAGATATCTCAAATTCATTGGGTACAAGGTCCGGTATGTGCGTAATATTACAGATGTAGGACATCTTGAAGATGATACAAACGGCTTAGGAGAAGACAAGATATCTAAAAAAGCTCGATTGGATCAAGTAGAGCCAATGGAAGTCGCCCAGTATTATACCAATTTATACAGACAAGCACTAGCCTCTTTAAATGTACTTCCCCCTTCTATTGAACCTGTGGCATCAGGTCATATTCCTGAGCAAATAGAGTCTATTCAAAAAATAATAGACCAAGGCTATGCTTATGAAAGCAATGGATCTATATATTTTGATGTACGAAAGTATAATGAAAATTATAAGTATGGAGAGCTTTCAGGAAGAACCCTTGAGGATATGTTAGAAGGTTCAAGAGAACTAGAAGGGCAAGAAGAAAAGAAGTTTTCTGCAGACTTCGCGCTATGGAAAAAAGCAGAGGTTGAGCATCTTATGCAATGGAGTTCTCCTTGGGGAATGGGATTTCCTGGATGGCATCAAGAGTGTACAGCAATGAGTATTAAATATCTAGGTCTACCTTTTGATATTCATGGAGGAGGTATGGATCTTAAATTTCCGCACCACGAGGCAGAAATCAGTCAATGTGTAGGTGCGCATGGATGTCACCCTGCAAATTATTGGATACACAATAATATGGTTACCCTAGATGGTCAAAAAATGGCTAAATCCAAGGGTAACTACATAAGCTTTCAACAGATGATCACTGGTGAACATCCACTCTTGGAGCAAGCATATACACCGATGAATATAAGGTTTTTCATGCTTCAAGCGCACTACGGTAGCACTTTAGATTTTTCTAATACTGCTCTAAAGTCAGCGGATAATGCCATGAAAAGACTTACCAATGCCTTAAAACCTCTTTCATTACTTAAAGGCAATGGGTCCGAAAGTCAGGATAAAGCCCTTGAGGAAAAAATACTTTACTTAAGGATGCAGTGTTATGATAAAATGAATGATGATTTCAATACCGCTGAAGTAATCGCCAATTTATTTGAAATGAGCTCTATCATTAATACTTTACACAACTCGGCCACCAAAGCAAGTATACTATCCGAAACAACGGTTCAACTTTTGATTGAAACTTACAAAGGGTTTATTCAAGATGTCTTGGGGATCGCTGCTGAGAATGAAGGTTCAACTGATGATAAATTGGATGATGTGATGAAGTTGTTACTTGACTTGAGGAATCAAGCAAAAAAAGATAAAAACTATGCTTTGTCGGATACCATAAGAAAAGAATTGACTGCTATGGGTATCAGCATTATGGATAATAAAGATGGAACTACAGAATATCAGGTCAATTAGTTCTCTTTAAAACGAAAATCGTTATGTAGTTGATTAAAATGGTCGAATATCTATCCAATTTATCCATTCGAGTACCAGCAATTGATCAATATCCATACAATATACCCGTATTAAAAAACGGGGTCAAAATCGAATTTGATAAAGCGATCACTTTTGTCATTGGAGAGAATGGTAGCGGGAAATCAACCATCCTCGAAGCGATTGCAGAAAAATGTGGATACAACCTTAGCGGTGGCAACAAAAATCATCTTTATGAACACCATCGGACGGAGGCAACCATGTATAATTTTACCACATTGGGGTGGATCAAGAAGCCTTATGACGGATTCTTTTTAAGAGCAGAAAGCTTTTATGATTTTGCAAAATATATTGATGATATGGCTGAAGAAAGTCCGTCGATATTAGGAGGTTATGGAGATAAGTCATTGCACAAACAATCGCACGGCGAGTCATTTCTATCTTTGTTTAATAACAAATTTGATAGAGGGTTTTTCATCTTAGATGAGCCAGAAGCAGCTTTATCTCCTATAAGACAACTTTCGCTCATCAATGTACTCAATCAGCTCAGAAAAAATGGAAAGGTGCAATTTATTATTGCCACTCACTCCCCTATTCTCTTGTGTATGCCTGATGTAAATATCTTAGAAATAAAAGATGGTCAAATTTCAAATATCAACTATACAGAAAGTGAACATTATACAATGACAAAAGATTTTTTGAACAATCCTGAATTGTTTTTGAGGCATTTGTAAGAATAGTTCCTTAGATAAAATGTATTCGGTCTATGTTATTTGAGAAAATGATGATATTTATTTCCTTTTAAGACAAATAACCTAACTTCAAAAATTTTCATATTGTCTTTAGTACTTTTGAAAAAAATGATTTTAGAACTTAAAGCATTATGCTTATTTACTTTCATAATCCCACCAGCAAGGTTTTATGACTTTTCAAAGTATGGCCCATTTTATAAACCCATCGTTGCTTATTTATTTAATTTAAGAGAATTACGTATTAACATAATTACATATATAAAAAGGCTTAAGGTTCATATCGATGAATAATTAATATAATATTTCTAATTTTGTTTTGTTGATAGATAAGTTTTCCTATATTTGCCTATCTCAATTTTAATATAAAAAGCATGCATTATTCATATAGAAAGTACTTTTCAATCATCTTATTATCTTGTTTAGCAATCGTAGTGATGGCCCAAGACAAAGGATATTGGCAACAGAGAGCAGATTATACAATCAAGGCTGACTTTGATGTTCAAAAACACCAATATAATGGTATCATGAACATAAAGTATACTAATAATAGTAATGATGATCTAACGAATGCCTTTTTTCATTTGTTTTTTAATGCTTTTCAACCAAATAGCATGATGGATGTGAGAAGCAGAACTATTGCAGACCCTGACAGACGGGTAAGAGATCGCATCCAAAAACTACAAAGCAATGAAATTGGTTTTCAAAAAATTGAATTTGTTAAGGTCAACGGTAAAAATCAAATATTCAGGGAGGTTGGTACCATACTTGAAATAGACTTGACAACACCCATAAAAGCAGGAGAAACAGTGACTTTTGATTTAAAATATAAAAGTCAAGTACCACTTCAAATTAGAAGATCCGGAAGAAATAATGCAGAAGGAATAGATTATTCTATGGCACAATGGTATCCTAAATTGTGTGAATATGATGAAAATGGATGGCACCCAGATCCTTATGTAGGTAGAGAGTTTTATGGAGTTTGGGGAGATTTTGACGTTACGGTAGATATTGACTCGAAATATGTTGTAGCAGCAACAGGAACGCTTCAAGAACCAGAAAAAATTGGCTATGGATATGCAGATTTAGAGATTAAAAACAGGCCTAAGAAACACAGTTGGAGATTCGTTGCGAAAAATGTTCACGACTTTGTATGGGCAGCAGATCCCGATTATAAGCATGTAAAATACAAGGCGCATGATGGTACTATGCTACACTTCTTCTATCAACCAGGCCCCAAAACTAACGAAAACTGGGAGAAACTACCAAAGATAATGGACGAGTCTTTGAGGTTTATGAACAAACGCTATGGAAAATATGCTTTTGATCACTACTCCTTCATCCAAGCTGGAGATGGAGGTATGGAGTATCCAATGGCTACTTTGATCACTGGTGAAAGACCTTTAAATAGTTTGGTGGGCGTATCTGTTCATGAATGGATTCATTCTTGGTATCATATGGTGTTGGCTACGAGTGAGGCTATGTATCCATGGATGGACGAAGGTTGTACTACTTTTGGTACTACTGAGACGATGCATTATCTTACTGAGAAAGGGTTTATAGCTGGACAGATTAAACCATTTAAATTTCAAAGCGAAATAGAAAGCTATTCTAAATTAGCGCTCTCTGGGGTAGAAGAACCACTGACCACACATGCAGATCACTATGTAACCAATTACGCTTATGGCACAGGCACATATACTAAAGGTGCTGTAACCTTGGTACAATTGCAATATATCGTTGGAGATGAAGTTTTTGACAAATCACTGCTAAAATATTATGACACATGGAAATTTCAACATCCAGATACGAAGAAATTTTTCAGAGTGTTTGAAAAAGAGAGTAATATGGTATTAGACTGGTTTGAGGAATATTGGATCAATTCGACACACTTTATGGATTATGCCGTTGATACTTTAATCAATAATAAAATAACAATCGCTAAGAACACTCAATTTCCTATGCCCATAGACCTTGTAGTCACAACAAGTGATGGAAAGAAACACCTCTATTACATTCCACATTCTTTGATGCGTGCTCATAAAAAGCCTGATATAAAGCACGATACCTATACAATTCTTAAAGGGTGGGATTGGACAAATAACTCTTATGAAGTTGATACAAAATTAAAAGCAAGCGATATCGTTACTATTGAAATTGACCCAACTCGTAGAATGGCTGATGTCAATTTCTCTAATAACATAAAAAATGTTACTAATACAAAAATGTCTAAACCATGAGTAAAAAATTGATTTTAATATCCATCCTATCTTCACTTTTGTTAATATCTTCGAGACATTTTTTTAATGCAGATGACTTCAAAGGAGACGAAAGTATAAGATATCTCCTTAATAAGCCAATGGATTTAGGATATCTTAATTTGTATCCTAAATTAGAGTTTGAAAACTTACAATTTCTTTGTGATGATGGTAGAAATGGTGTGGTAAATTGCAAAACCAATGAGCGGATAAAGGGCATCATGATGCGGGCACTGAGGTATAAAAACATAACAGACGCAGTTGAAGACAAGTATGAGTTACCTAGAAATACCTTAATGACAATGCTAATGCAGGAATGCCATGGTATAAACTTACTTCCTAATGGCAGTGGTGATGGAGGGGTAGGATTAATCCATATGCAGCCCATGTTGGCCCACCAATTTGGATTATCAACCTTAAATGATTGTAAAGATTTGGTTTCTTACACGCATGGAAGACAAATCAATAGTTTGATAAAAGAATACTACACTACACCTGAGCAGCTTTTAAAATATGATGATAGATTTCATCCTGTGCTCAATATCGATGCAGCGGGTAGAATGATCAAATATTATAGTGAGCTAAGCATGATAGGCAAAAACAAATGGGATTCCGCATTTAAAAGGTATGCCGGAAAGTATAATTATTCGATATACACCAAAAACCTTAGGTATTTTAAAGAATACATAGAGGATCCTATTTTTATGGAAGAATTAAAAACCACTTTTGAAGGAATTAATCCTCTTTTAACGTATCACGGTGAGCTATTGGATTACGCCAAATTCATGGAAATAAACCATCAATTTAACAATAACTACGATCTAGAAAAGTATGTTAATACGCCTATTGGAGCAATTCCATAGGTTAGCCGTTAGCTTTGAGCCATGAGCCTTGAGCGCCTTGAGCTATTTGCTTTAAAGAAATGGTTCAGCTTTGATCAATGGTTTGATAAAGCTTTTAGAGTTGAGCTATTTTATATTAGCTTTAAAGAAATGGTTCAATTACTATTTTAAGTGACTAAGGATATTTTCCTTATTTATGACTCAAAAAACATAAAACTACTTCGTAATATTTTTACACAAAATTTCTTTACGCTTCCTTAGAAATACCATCAACATATAGTTTGATAGTACTTGTATCTATATTAAGGTGAGAACCATGATACTTAACTTGACCATTATGTATTAATAGCAGCTGAGGAGACTCATGCTGAATACCTAATTGATAAGAAACATCATTTGATATTGACCGATAATTAATAAGGTCAAGGTAATAAATATCGATGTCAGAAGGCCATGAAGATTCTAGTCTTCTTTTGGCCATGCTACTAATAGGGCACGAAATAGAATGCTTAAAAATCGCAATAGGTCTTTCTTTTGAAAGTTCTATTATTTCCGCTAAATTATTAGTTTTGTTATCTAAGGGTTTCCAATTGATCATCAATTAGAACAACTTGATAATAGGACTAGATATTTTCATTTCCATTGGGCAGCCGTATCCACTTCTCTTGCAGGAAGATAAAGAAAGGGATATAACTACTAGTAATGTGGCAAAAAGAGCAACTTTTCTTAATTTCATGCTTTGAAATTTATTCACAATTTTAAAATTAATGGCATAACGAATTATTCCACTCAAATATTACGCCAAATGTACAAAAATGTTTCAAATATTGGTGATTTATTTATTCATTGGGTATTTCTACAAAGTGTATCAGTAATGATTTCGCAACTTGAAATTTATTTTTCAGTGATTTGGGCAGATAACAATTTCAAATAGCTATTCAGAAGACAAACGTCACAAAGCGGGTCAACAATTTATTTTAAATGTTGTAGAAAAACAAAGTGACGTCTTTTATATAACTAGTCCATACCTTGGATTTGTTTAAAACTTTTTTCTAATTTTTTGACATCTGGAGAACTATATTTCATCTTGTGACAAAATCTTAATATTTCATTGCATGCAATTTTTAACGTTGAGAGAAATTCCTTTATTTCTATATTGAACTGAATGATTTTCTTCTTTGAAGTTACCCTTCGTTCAAAACCAGTTAATATAATGTCACCTTTATCTATAGAAATTTCAAAGAAAAAAGGACCATCCATAAATTCATACTTTCCATTTTCCTCACCGGATAATTGACTTAAAAATTCATTAATCCACCAATCAAAAATAATAATTATGAAGTCAGTCCAGCCACTATCCGGAAAGGTTGTTTCACCAAACTTTAAATAAATTTCAGAAACCAAATTACCTTTGGTTTCAAAGTCAGATTTTTTTATGTTAGTTACAATTTCCATGTTTTTAATTTCTACCAACTATTTTTAAGTTTTACCCCTGCTCTCTTAAGTTTACGAAATCCAAAAATAACGAGCTGGATGAAGTTTATTTCGGTAAACTCAATACTAGTCCAACTTCAACACACTATTGGTATTTTTGCAAGTGCAATTCATTTAAACCTTTACAATTCAAAAGTAAAGTTAATATTATAAATACAATATTTTTGTACGGATGTTTCGTATTTCTCTATCTTCTATTAACTGATTTGCAAAGTGAATAATTGCAAAAATTTGTATTAAATGGTTATTTGATAAAGCGCATATTACGAGTTTGATAATTAAAAAAAAGCCTAACTGATTAGCTTTTTCATAAAAAATTGGCTAAGCAGATAGGCTAATATTTGATTTAAGTTTAACTCTCATTGAGTTTACCGAAATGAACTTAAATTAGCAGTCAATGATTGGCTTTGTGGTCAAGTTTAAGACAGCGGGAAGAGGGTCAAAAGAATTGTCTAAAAGTCTAGCGTTCGTAGTTGGGTTTTGTCTTATTAATAGCCACGGGTTGAAACCCGTGGTAAGTGATTCTTGTTACTCTATTGCCATCTGTTTCAACCCGTGGTAATTGATTCTTGCCGCTGCCGGTTGCCGTCGCTTTTGGCTCACTTTACACTACCCTAGTAGGGTGGTGTGTCAAAAAGAATAATTTTTCTTCAAAACAAAATAAAAAATCTACTCCCCCCATTCTGCCCAGCCTCATACTCTATCCGACCTGCGTGCATCTGAATAATCTGTCTAGAAAGGCTGAGGCCAATGCCTGAACCTGTACTTTTTGTTGTGAAAAATGGTACGAATATTTTTTCGGCATCATCAGGACTTATGCCTATGCCATTGTCTGTGACTTCAATGATTTTTAGGTTTTGAGAAGTGTAGGCTCGGATTTTGACGATTGGGTTTTCAGTATTGGAAGTAGCTTCTACGGCATTTTTAATGAGATTTATGCACACTTGTGATAATTGATCATTGTCAGCTAGTAGGTTGTAGTTATTACTTATTTCAAAGGTGAGGTAGTTTTGCTCAAAAAGCGCTTTTAACTCTTCGAATAATTGTTGAATCGAAAGGTCATGAAGATTGGGTGGAGGAATATTTGTAAACTCTCTATATGCATTTACAAAATTCATGATGCCTTTGCTTCTGTTGATGACGGTTGTAATCGCATTTTTTAAATCATGTACACCTTCTATTTGTTTTTTACTTGATACGTCGTCTAAGTCGTGATCAATAATATCACGCATCGTTTCAGATAGAGACACAATTGGAGTGACGGTATTCATGATCTCATGACGAAGCACTTTGGTCAAGTTTTGCCATGCCTCAAGTTCGCGGTTTTGTAATTCAGATCTAATATTATGAAGCGCAACTAATCGAATTTTACGGTCACGAAGCATGATTTCTTTAACACTCAAAGACAATTCAATATTTGGAATTTTCAATAATTTTGAATCACCTGAGGGAAGTGTGGTCATCATTTGATATATTTCTGGTTGATTTGTTTTGATAGAAGATATGTGGGTGAGTTTATAGATTCCCATCAATTTATTGGCTGCATCATTGATCAATTCGATTTTGCCCTGTGTGTCATAAGAAAAAATGCCCACATTGATTTGTTGGATAATAGCCTGAATAAAATGTAATGAAGCTTCCTTTTCCGCTCGCACTTGGTTAAAACTTTTTATTACGGAGTTTAGACTGTTGTTGAGTTCTTTGAAGGTGTCACCTTTGGTATTGTCTGCTCTAAAAGTGATAGCAAAGTCTTGAAACTGGATAGAGTCAAACATTCTGCTTAACTTTTTATTGAGAGCGGTAGCATAGTAGTATAAATTAAAAGATAGGTAAAGCAAAACTCCACCTATAACTATAGTAATACCAAAATTTTTAGCCATCCAAAACCAAGTACCAATAAAAGCACATAAGATGATTAAAACAACCCTGATTGCAATTCCTAAAGCAAAACTCCTCATTTTTTAATCATTGAATAAACCCATCGAATAGTCAAATTTAAATATGATACTTTTCAATTCTACGGTATAATGCTTGGCGAGTTATGCCTAATTCTTTTGCAGCATCAGTGATGTTACCATTATATTTTTTTAGCATTTTTATGACCAATTGTTTTTCCATGTCTTCAATTTGGAAGCTTTTCAGGGCGATGGAAGATGCATCTATGCTACGATTTTGACCTTCAAAAGCATCTTCTTTGATGGTATTGCCATTGGTCAAAATCACAGCTCTCTCGACGGCATGTTGGAGCTCTCGAATGTTACCCGGCCATGTGTGGGACATCAATTTTTTTTCAAATCCAAGGGACACCGATGTAATCTTACGATTGTACCTTGTGGCATATACTTTTACAAAATGATGTGCTAAAAGTAAAATATCTTGGCCACGATCCCTTAAAGGTGGGAGGTGAATTTCTATGGTATTGATTCGATAAAAGAGATCTTGACGAAATGACTTTTGCTCTATACGCTGATAAATATTTTCATTTGTGGCACAGATAAATCTTGCATCAAAAGGTATTTCTTTATTGCTTCCTACTTTTATAAAAGTCTTATTTTGTAACGCAAATAAGAGTTTACTTTGGTGATTAAGAGGGATATTACCTATCTCATCTAAGAAAATGGTACCACCATCAGCTTCTTGCAATCTTCCTTTTCTTTCATCTCTAGCATCTGTAAATGCACCTTTGACGTGTCCAAAGAGCTCACTTTCAAAAAGAGAATCACTTATGGAGCCCAAATCGGTATGGACAAATGGTTTTTTCGATCGCTTAGATATTCGGTGTATCTCCTTGGCAAGTAAGTCTTTACCTGTACCGTTTTCGCCTAAGATCAATACATTTGCTTCGGTTGGAGCCACTGCATTGACCAATTCTAAAACTTTTTTTATCTGATCACATTCACCAATGATTCCAGATGAAGGCATTACATTTCTTTGAATATCAACATTCAAAATACTCAATATGGTAGCTAAAAGCTTGTCATTTTCCCATGGTTTCAACAAAAAGTCTGAGGCACCATTTTTGATCGCTCTCACAGCCATTTCGATATCTCCAAAAGCGGTAAATAGCACTATTTTTTGATCTGCTTTTTTGTCTAGGATAAAGTCTAACCATTCAAAACCTTCGACGCCTGTATTGATATTTCGATTAAAATTCATATCCAAAAGTATCAAATCATATTGAAAATTTTCTATTAGATAAGGGATCTGTCTAGCATCCTTCTCGATATCAACTTTATGAAAATGTCTTTTTAAGAATAGGTGAGCTGCATGAAGTATGTGTACATCATCATCGACAATCAATATTGATTTTTCTACCATATTCTTATTATGTATAAATGGATATTTAGGATTATTTTTAGTGTATTGTTAATCGAAGATAAAAGTACAAATTAATTAACCAATTCAAACTTTCCTAATTTATAAAATTGTAATATTTTTTCTTGTAGAATGAGCTGGTATTTTGCATTTGTGAGGGAGTTAAGTGCACGCTCCATATTGGTTTGAGCTAATAAAAACTCGATGGTTGTAGCGGTGCCTGCATTTACTTGATCTTGGATAAAGGTCATATTTTCGTGGCTTAAAGCTAGGAGAGCATTAGATTGGACATATCTTTCTTTCAAGTTGCTGTATCTTGTTTTTGCCAATTTCAGCTCTTGATTTAGTACTATTTTGGTTCTATCGAGGTTGTTTTCTGCTATTTGTTCACGCACTTTTAATTCATCTACTTGAGGCTTGATTTGGAACTTGGAGAATATGGGGATATTTACGCTTAATGATACTGCACCGTTTCTAGTATCGTTGATTTGCTGTACAAAGGATCGCTCAGAATTTGAGGAAGCATAAAACGTCTCATAACCGGAAGATAAATTGATCGACGGTAGAGCCAGAGCTTTGGTCGCTTTGATATTATTTTTAATACTTTCTATGCCCCATTTTGCAAACGAAAACTGCGGTAAATCTTGGTTTAATGTAACATTTTTATCAAAAGAAAATGAGTTGTCAGGTTCTAATGCTGTTAATTGGGTGGTATTGGGTAAATCCACATTCATCAAAAGTGATAATTCCGCTAAGCCAATTTCATAGTTCAATTGAGCATCTATTTTTAGGATTTCATCTGATTTCATTTGGTTGAGCAATTGAATTTCATCTGTCCTTACAATCATCCCAGCCTCCTTTCTCATCAATATTCTATCATATTGTATACGATCATTTTTGAGCTGTTGATCCACGTTTTTAATGGCTTCTTGTAGGGCAAGAGCGTTGATATAAGCTCTCAAGACGTCGAGGGTTAATGTGTTTTTCACAACTTCATAAGCAGCTTCTGAAGAGGCCATTGAGGCTTTTGAAGCGGCTAAAAGGTGATTATTGCGATTGCCTGTAAAAAGTGGCATATTTAATCTCAAGCCAGCATATGAAGCATTGTAGAAACGATCAATATACCCATTGGTAAATCGATCTATGGACCGCCCAAAATTGCCTGATTGAAAAACATTGACAGAAATATCTGGTAAGAATCTACTTTTAGCTTGATCTATCAGCGTTTTAGACACATCTACATTGAGGGTACTGCCCTTAACATCAGGATGATTTTGAATGGCTTTTGTAACGCATTCTTGCAATGTCAGAGATTGGCCATATGAGCTATAATCTACTAAATAGCAAAGAAGGAATAAGAATAAGCAAAGTGGTTTAATTTGCATGTTAATCTGATTTTTTATTGAGTAATCCAACCATCTTTCAATTGAATAATTCGATTTCCGAAAGAAGCATTAAAATCTGAATGTGTCACCTGAATGATCGTAACACCATCTTTCTCATTCAAAGTCTTGAATAATTGCATTACTTCTTCTGCTTGTGCTGAGTGAAGATTGCCTGTGGGTTCATCAGCGAGGATGATTTTGGGATTGATGGCTAAGGCTCTTGCAATACCTACCATTTGTTGTTGTCCACCCGAGAGTTGGTTAGGAAATAAATCTTTTTTAGCTACCATTTGAAATCGATCTAATAGGTTTGCTACTATGGATTTTCTTTCAGCTGCATCAATTTTTTTATACAATAATGGTGTCTCGATATTTTCATATACTGTCAATTCGTCAATCAAGTGGTATGCTTGAAAAACAAAACCAATAACAGAGCGATGGATTTCATTTCTTTTTTTCTCAGAAAGTTTATTGACTTCTTCTCCCATCAATTGATAAGACCCAGAGGAAGGCTCTTCTAACAGACCAAGAATATGAAGGAGTGTAGATTTCCCAGATCCTGAGGGACCCATAATAGACACAAATTCACCTTCATCAATTTTAAAGTTAATATTCTGTAGAATGAAAGCCTTTTGACTACCCTGCCCTACTTGCTTAGAAATGTTATTACAATCGATCATACTAATAATTAGTTATTTACTATATGAATGCTAACCATATGCCAAAAAGCTATTTACTAGATAATCAATTATTTAATAGCAATTGAAAGATTTTTTTTGTCCGAAAATGGACGGAGTGTGTACGAACAAAACATAGCGCCCTTGCTTTAAACTTTGACACTTAGTTTAAGGATAGCGTAATACAATTTACAGTACAAACTTTATAGATTGCCTCTAAAAACATAGAAAACACTATATTTTATCAACCAAATTGGTTACTTTTGACATAATCATTTTAAATGTTTGAGAATTTTTGGCCTCAAAAAATTTCCTTTTTTAAAATTTAAAACAATGAAATTATTTCACTTTGGTCTTTATTTAAGTTTGATGATGTTTTCTATTAAGGCCTCATCTCAGTTTGTAATTGGCAATGATGACATCCCTCAAAGTGTTATATTCACAAGTACTCCTGACCATAATACTGCAGTGGCCGCAAATATACTTCAGCGATTTGTATATGAAATAAGTGGAGCCAAGCTACAAATAGTAAAAACAGTAAGTAAAAAAAACAAAAATCTTATCATCCTAGATAACCAACATAGTAACCAAAAGCAAGGTATAAAAGAAGATGGATATAGGATTAAATCTGAAAGCAACAAGATAACGATCTCAGCGTCTGGCGATAAAGGAATTATTTATGGGGTCATCGATATATTAGAGAAGTATGGGAAGGTAAAATATTTTAGTGAATTTCAATATGTTGTGGCAAAAAATCCAACAATCAACATACCTAACGGAGATTATATCGAAAATCCTAGTTTTTCTTACAGACAAACTCAGTTTTATGGAATTCAGACGGATAGTATGTACAAATATTGGCATCGCTTGGAGACCCCACAAGAGATATTTACATCTAATTATTGGGTGCACACATTCGAAAAAATATTACCTTTTCATGAATATGGTACAACGCATCCTGAATATTTTTCATTTTTTAATAATAAAAGACATCCGGGTAAAGCTAGCCAATGGTGTCTAACAAATGAAAATTTATTTGAGGAAGTATGTCATAAGTTAGACCAATTGTTTCGGAAGGACCATACTAAAAAAACAATTTCTGTAAGTCAGAATGATAGTAACTTTACAAATTGTACATGTGACAAATGTAGTGCCATTGATCATCATAATGGAAGTCCTGCGGGGTCATTGATTACTTTTATGAATAAAGTTGCTAAAAGATTTCCTGACAAAACCATTTCTACGTTAGCTTATCTATATTCTATGCCTCCTCCTTCACATGTAAAACCACTACCTAATGTAAATGTCATGCTCTGTAGCATAGATGCAAATAGAGAAGTTGCACTAACAAAAAACACTTCTGGTCAGCAATTTGTAAAAGCACTTAATGGCTGGGCTGACATTTCTGAAAACATTTTTGTTTGGGATTATGGTATTAATTTTGACAATTATTTATCACCGTTCCCGAATTTTCATGTGCTAAAGGATAACATGAAATTATTCCATAAAAACAAAACTACCATGCATTTTTCTCAAATCGGTGGACCGCGTGGGTGCAATTTTGCAGAACTTAGAGCATACATGGTTTCTAAACTTATGTGGAATGTAGACGTAGATGCTGAAGTAATTTTAAAAGAATTTGTGGATGGATACTATGGAGATGCGGGCAAATATATCTATGAGTACATAAAAATCATGGAAGGTGCATTATTGGCCAGTGGCAAGCCATTATGGATCTATGATTCGCCCGTCACGCATAAAAACGGTATGCTCAATACGCATTTATTAGAAAAATATGAAGCTATTTTTGAAAATGCAGAACTTGCCGTAAAAGATGACTCCTTATTTTTGTCAAGAGTTCATATAGCGAAGTTGCCCATTTTGTATTCATATCTCGAAATAAGCAGAACTCAAAAAAGCATTGCACAATCAGCTGTTACGAATAGATTGTCAGAATTTGAAGCATATATTAAAAAATATCAAATACTAACATTAAACGAACGAAACAACTCACCTGAGGAATACAGTACAATGTACAAAACTCGATATCTAAATCGAGAAGAGCATCTTGCTTCAGGAAAAAAGATTAAATTTTTCATAGAACCACAAAATAAATATGGAGAACTTGCTAAGCCTGCTTTGACTGATGGCATGTATGGTGGTTCTAGCTTTGTGGAGAGTTGGGTCGGATGGGAAGGCACTGATGCAGCTTTTGTCATAGACTTAGAAAAAAACACTACCATTAACACGGTCACCATAGACTTTTTGCATCAATTAGGCTCATGGATACTCCTTCCAAAAAAAGTGTCTGTTTCTTCTTCTTCAGATGGAGTATCTTTCCAGCCTTTAGAAACGATAGAAGTAAAGGAAGATCAAGATGCGCGTGTAAAATTTGTGCCCATCACTGTTTCAGCAAAAACTAAAGTAGAAGGAAGGTACATCAAAATAGAGGTAGATGGCACAAAAATATGCCCTCCTTGGCATTATGGTGTGGGTAGAACATGTTGGTTATTTATGGATGAGGTTGTTGTTAAGTAAAAGCGGCTCCCTTCTACTCTACTTTCAAACTCTTCACAGGACTCCTCATTGCCGATTGAATAGCCTGATAACTGACTGTTGCCATAGCAACTAATATTGTGATAAATGCAGCCATGAAAAACACAGCAAAAGACATTTCTATTTTATAAGCAAAATTTTGAAGCCATTTATTTACTAAGAAGTAAGCGATCGGACAAGCTAAAATTATAGCTGCCAATACCAATTTTATCAAATCAGTTGATAAGAGTTTGGTTATGGTATAAATAGAAGCACCAAGCACTTTTCTAATTCCAATTTCTTTTACTCTTTGTTCTGTAGCAAAGGTCACTAGTCCAAATAATCCCATACAAGAGATCAAAACCGCTAAAATTGAAAAAAAAAGTAGAAGTCTCCCAGTTCGCTGGTCATTCGTATATAATTTATCTAAATCTTGATTGACAAAACCATATTTGATGGGATAATTAGTTTCTATTTTTTCGTAAATTTCTGTTATCCCAGCGATAGCTTGCTGTACGTTATTCGGTTTAGTCTTAACCATGAGGTTATAATAGAATTCTTTGGGTCGATATCTAAATATAAATGGTTCGATCTGCTGATTGAGGGCTCGAAAATGAAAATCTTTTACTACTCCGACAACTTCGCCTTCAAATCCCCAAAATTTTACTTTTTTACCGAGAGCAGTTGTAGGATTCCATCCCATTTTTTTCACTGCAGTCTCGTTAAGTAAGTAAGTACCAAAGACATCACTGGTGTCACTTGGTATCAAATTTGAAAAATTTCTTCCGCTTACTATTTTGGCGTTTACTACATCTAAGAAATCTGCATCAGTATTGATTTGAGTGATTAAAAAATTTGGATTTTCAGGTTGTCCTTGCCATTCAATATTTGAAGAATTGCTCACATTTACAAGATTATTGGTTGTGGCCGATACAGATGCGATACTTGAAAGCTTAGGAATTTGCTCTTTGAGTAGTAAAGCTTTGGATCGCAAATCTCCTTTCAAATCAACATACATTAAATGCTCTTTATCAAAGCCTAAATTCTTGTTTTGAATAAATTTCAATTGATAATAAATGGTTAAGGTGCAAACCACTAAAATCACAGAGAGGGCAAATTGTCCTATGACCAATGATTTTCTAAAAGTCTGACCAGATTTCACATTGAAAATGCCTTTTAAAACGCTCGATGGAGCATAAGAAGAAAGAACTAAAGATGGATAAAGTCCCGTAAGAAAAGTCATAATTAGAACAAAAGCTGTCATAATCATCCAGAAAGCAGGTAAATTTAAAGGTATTTGTAAGTTTTTATTAGAAAGTTCATTGAGGTAAGGTAAAAGGCTGTAAGAAACCAAAAGCGATGCAACTAAAGCTATTGAAACTACTAACGCAGACTCAAATAAGAATTGAACTACAAGATTATTCTTACCTGCACCAGACATTTTTCTAACGCCTACTTCTTTACTTCGTTGAGTTGAACGAGCTGTTGCTAGATTTATAAAATTGAAAATAGCAATAAAAAGTATGATTAATCCTACTGTGCTAAAAAGATAACTGTAAAAGATGTCACTTCTCTTGCCCCAATCAGTCTGAAAATCAAATTTGGACTTTAAATAAATCTCTGATAAGGGTTGAAGAAGTAACTTGGTATCTTTATCTTCAGAATATTTAGCTAAAGCTTTCTCAATTTTTTTCTCAAAATCGACAATATTGGTTTCGGGATGTAATTTTAAGTAAGTGTGGAAATTATTGCTTGACCATTTCATGCTCCACTCATCATGTTTTTCAAGTAATTTTAATGGTAAAAAAACTTCAGCTTGGATATGAGAATTGGTAGATAAATTTTTTGCAATTCCCACTACTTTAAGTGGAAAAACTTGAAACGAACTTAAAGTGACCATCTTACCAATGATGTCTTGGCTATCCCATCGATCACCGAATAATGCAATGGCGGATTTCTCGCTTAATACGATCTCATCTGGATTATTAAAAATCGTTTTTGCACTTCCTTCTAATAATTCAAAGTCAAACATGGTGAAGAAAGACGGATCAACCACCTTGATGTCGTACAATTCTAGTTTATGATCACCATTTTGGATCAGTCCTCCTTGTGCTCCTATTCTCAATGTTTGATCAATCTCAGGGAAATCCTTTTTTAGTGACTCTGCCAACGGACCAGGTGTAACAGCTACTAAATGCGAACCATCATTTTGGTTTTGTAATTCTGTGATCCTATAAATATCGTCAAAATGAGTATGAAAGCGGTCATGACTATATTCGTCCCAAACCCATAGGCCAATAAGCATCGTAACAGAAATGCCTAATGCTAGACCACACGTATTAATAAAGGAATACACTTTATTTTTCCAGAGGTTGCGAAGTGCGATATTTAAATAGTTTTTTATCATTTTTTTAAGTTTTGAGCCGTTAGCATTTAGTTATTAGCTATTTTTTAAATAATACTTTTTGGCCAATAGCTAAGAGCTAAAAGCCAATAGCCTTTCAATCACTCTTTAAACTCTTCACTGGATCCATCATAGCCGTCTTTATGGCTTGATAAAACGAAGTAATAAATGAAAGTAAAATTATTCCTACCAAGGTGTATGCGAATATATCGAATCCGACTGTTACTCTGTAAGGTAAATTTTCAAGTATCTTATTGATAGCAAAGTAAGCAATAGGTGCAGCTATGATAAAAGCGATGGTGACCAATTTAAAAAATTGTAGTGACATCATTTGTACAATACTCGTTAAACTCGCTCCCATTACTTTTCTAATACCCACTTCTTTTGTTCTCTTCTGAGCTGTAAGTGCTGCCAATCCAAACATACCGATACATGAGATGAATATGATTAATATGGCAGAATATAAAATCATTTGTCTCATTTTAAACTCCCTTTCATATTGTTTTGCATTGACTTCACTAACAAACTCATATTTGTAAGGCTGGGTCGGAAACTGTGAATCGAAAACTTCTTTGATATGAGCAAGGGTTTTTGAAAGGTTTGTATCATTAACTCGGATGGCAAATGCACCATATCCTTGGTTAGGATTAGAGATGAAAATTTGGGGCTGCACAGTTTCATAGAGTGAGGTGTGGTGATAATCTTTTATAACACCCACAATTTGATAATTATCGCGATTCATCACCTTTATAGTCTGTCCAATAGGGTCTTTCAAATTTGCCGCTTTTACATAGGCTTCATTAACTACAGCTGATTGAGTAGAATCTCCAGGAAATTCAGGCGAGAAAAAACGTCCTTCTTTCATTGTTAACCCCATTGTTTTTAAAAATTGGTGATTAGTGACTTTCATATATGGTGCCATTTCCTTGCCATCAGATGTTGCCACACCGGTCATCCAACAACAAGTATTTATAGGGGCTATACTTAGAATACCTTGTTCTTTTTTTAACTCGTTTTCTATTACTTCAATTTTTGAAGGGGTCATCCCGCCTGCACTTATCTCAATGAGATTTTTATCTTCATACCCAAGGTCTTTATTTACAAAAAGATTTGCTTGCCGATATTGCACTATAGAAAATATGATAAAAACGGATGCTAGTGAGAACTGAAAAACGATTAAGGATTTTTGTAAAAGATTCTTACTACTCAAATTTAAACGACCGTATAATGTCTCAACGGGTTTGAATCCAGATAGGATCAAGGCAGGATAAAAACCAGCCAATAATCCCGTTAGCAAAAATATTCCAATAAAAATTGCTATCAATTTACTATCAAAAAGGTAAGAAAAAGAGAGTTGCTTCTCTGACAAAACGTTAAACACAGGTAGTGCAACATATGCAAGTACGATACCAATAATAAAAGCAAAGCAATTTAATAGAAATGATTCGCTAAGGAATTGTATGATCAATTGTTTTCTTGTGCTGCCTACAGCCTTTCGTACACCTACTTCTTTAGATCTTTGCACGGATCTTGCTATCGCCAGATTGATAAAATTTATACAAGCGATCAAAAGTATAAATAAGGCAATACCTGAAAGAAAGTAAGAGAAAAGTACATTTCCAGATTCTTTTAAGCCATTGACAGCTTTAAAATCTCGGCTCAAATGCATGTCCAAGAATGGCTGCAGCTTGAAGGTAATTTGATTTTTAAAATTCCATTCCTTAGCTGCTTGGTTAATATGTTCTTTCCCATCGGTGGCAAAGATTGTGGCGAGTTGTTTCTCAATATTGGCAATATTTGAACCTTGAGGTATTTCAAAAAAAGTATTTATGTAAAAATTAATCCATTGATTATCTGTATTGTTTGATTTATGAATAGGAATTAACATTTCGGCTTGAATACTAGAATTTATTGGTGGATTATCAATGACTCCAGTAACAGTAAACTCTTGAAACTCCCCTTCAAAATTCATATTTATGGTTTTACCAACAACTGATGTTTCATTAAAATACTTTTCCGCCATTTTTTTTGTAATGACAATAGATTGCGGATCATTTAATGCTTTGTAATTATTGCCATCTATAAATGTGGCATCAAACATGTTGAAGTAAGTACTATCCACTAGAAATACCTGTTGGACAGTAATCTCATTATTGTTTTTTACAGGAAAATGTTCTTGCTGATACCTTACCATGTTAGTAAAGGAAGAAACTTGTTGTTTAAAGGCAGGTCCATGTACCATTCCAGTTTGACCAAACTTTCTGATCTCCCCTTCAGGCGTCTTTTCTTCGACGACAAGGCGATAAATCTCTTTCTTTTTGGAAAAAAATTGATCAAAACTTAATTCATCTTTGACGAATAATGTGATCAACATACACAAAGACAAACCTATGGCCAATCCCGAAATATTGATAAAAGAGTACAAAGGACTCTTGGTAATATTTCTCCAAGCAATTTTAAAATTGTTTTTTATCATTTTTTTTTTTAAGCTTTTAGCCTTTAGCAGTTAGCCTTTAGCTAGTTTTCTAATAATATTTTTTGGCCAATAGCTAATAGCTAAAAGCCAAAAGCCTTTCATTCACTCTTCAAACTCTTCACAGGGTCCATTAAAGCGGCTCGGACAGATTGCCAACCAACAGTTATTAATGCAACACTTAATGTAATAAGAGCTGTTATGCCAAAAGTCCACCAACTTTGTTCGGATCGATAAGGATAATTTTCTAACCATTTTTGAGTTACATAAAAACCGATTGGGAAGGATAATACAAATGAAATACTTACTAATTTGACAAAATCAGTAGAAAGTAGCTTTACAATACTTCCTACAGACGCCCCCAATACTTTACGAACTCCGATTTCTTTTGTACGTTTTTCAGCAGAAAGGGTCGCCAAGCCAAATAAGCCGATACAAGAAATGAAAATGGTCAGAATTGCTCCAAAAAGCATGATTTGTTTCCACTTTCGCTCTGTTTCATAGACTTTTTGGTTTTCTAATTCTTTAAATTTATAAACAAAAGCATTCATTGGGAAGAGCTTTTTAAAAGTTTCTTCAATAAAAGCGATGCTAGCGGTTTCAGTATTTGGCTTAATTTTGATATTCAAAAAACCAAATCCTGTGCTTTGCATAACAAACATCTGTGGTTTAATTTCATTGTTAAGTGCTTGGTAATGATAGTCTTTCACGATTCCAACTACCTGAAATTTACGACCATCGTTCATTGGATATTCTACCATCTGTCCAAGCGAATTTTTCCAGTTTGCTGATTTTACAAAGGCTTCGTTAACCAGCACAGACTGCGCAAAATCTGAAGGAAAATCTTTTGAAAAATTTCGACCTGCAACTATTGGAATTTTATATAATGGCAGAAATTCTTCGTCTATTATTGCTAATCCAAAAGTAAGTTTTTGTGATCCATTAATTTTGCCGACATCTTCCCAATTTTCACCATTCTTTGGTGCTACTTGTAATATGTTTGAATTTTCAAGAAGTTCTTCTTTTAAAATATTGGCATTTTCTTTGGTCAAGTCCCATTTCTCAATAATTACTGTATTGCTGTCATCATATCCTAAGTCTTTGTTGATTAGGAAATTAAAATGGGAATAGAAATTAAATGATACAATGATGAGAAAAGAAGACAAGCCAAATTGTACAATTACCAATGATTTCTGTAAATAATTTTTTCCAGAAAGCACCATTTGACCATACAATGTTTTCACTGGACTGTACCCCGACAAAACCAGTGCTGGGTAAAATCCTGCTAGACAAGAGGTTACAATGAAAACTAAGAAATATCCTATCACTAATTGAGCATCAAAAAGATAAAAGATAGAAAGTGATTTATTCGACAATTGATTGAACGTTGGAAGAATCAACTGAACAAACAAAATCGCTAAGACAAAAGCAATAAAACTCAATAAAAAAGATTCTCCCAAAAACTGCCATATCAATTGATTGCGACTACTTCCTACCACTTTTCTGACACCTATTTCTTTAGCTCGTTTGAGTGAACGAGCCACGGTTAAATTTATGAAATTGATACAGGCAATCAATAAAATGAAAAACGCAATGGCAGATAATATATAGCCATAAGTTGGATTACTAGCTTCAAAAAGTCCGTATTGAGCAGGTAAATCCGTGCTTAGATGAATATCATGAAGGCGCTGTAGATTAAATACAACTTTATCTTTGATTTCGTACCTTTCTGCTATTAACTTAATAGCCTGCGCAGCATCAGTTTCATGGATTTGGTTCATTTTATTGACCACATTGTCCATGTTTGCCTTCTGATTGAGCAAAACAAAGGTGTGAAATGAGAAATTGAACCACCATTCGCTGCCTACAGTTTCTTCGGGGTTTACAAATTTGGGCAACAAGAAATCAAATTTTATAGAACTATTCTGTGGGCAATTTTTAGTTACCCCTGTTATCAAATAAGGAGTAAACTGATTATCAGTGCTAATTTCAAGTGTTTTTCCAACAACCTCAATAGAATTAAAAAACTTTAGAGCCATTTTTTCCGAAATTACGAGTGACTTTGGCTTTATTAAGGCAGTATTAGGGTCTCCTGCCAACATCGGAAAATCAAAAACAGAGAAGAAATTACTATCTGTGTAATTCATTTCATAACCTTTGATTTCGCCATCGGCCCTGATATCCCTAAAAGCATTTGAATACCTCACGAACGCTTCAATTTCGGGTATTTTCTCTTTAAATATTGGCCCTTGCAAATTGCTAGAAAGTCCATCGTGACGCCCTATGGAACCATCCGGCTGATACCAATCTCCTACCACTCGGTAAATATTAGGTGATTTGCTATGAAATCTGTCATAACTCACCTCATCTTTAACATATAACAAAATCAAAATAGCCGCTGTTAATCCTATAGACAAACCGACGATGTTGATCATAGAATACACCTTATTTTTGATAAGATTTCGGTAGGTGATTTTGATATAATTTTTTATCATTTTTTATATAGTTTATTAGGTTTTAGGGCTTAGGTTTTAGAAGTTTTTGCTCTAAGAACCTTATCGCCTTTAAACCTATTGATTTAAAATTTTAATCGATTTTTAAATTATATTTTGCCAAGTTTTTGCTTTAATTTTCTTTTGATTTTTGTTTAATTATGCTCTTTTAAAATTTTTTTAATAACTAATCCCTAAAATCTACACATCTTTTAAGCTCCTAATAGGATTTAACATCGCAGATTTATATGTTTGGAAACTGATGATTGACATAGATAAAACCGCAATGGTAACAAAAGCTAAAAGAAATGGTATTGCATTAATCTCAATAGAATACGCATACGAATTTAGCCAGCTTTGGGCAATTATATATGCTGCTGGAAAACTGACTAAGGTCGCTAATAAGATTATTAAAATGAATTCTTTTGCAAATAAGATTATAATTTGGCTTGCCGTAGAGCCTAATACTTTTCTTATCCCTATTTCCCTTACCCTGTTTTGAAGGCTGATACTGACCATGCTAACAATACCGAGAACTACAATAATCAAAGCTAACCAAGTGGCTAATGTAAGTGCTTTCTTTAACTGAATTTCTTTAGTGTATAAGCTGGCTATCGTTTGGTCCGTAAAAGAGTATTCAAATGGCGAACCTGGCAATATCTGATTCCAACTTTTTTCCAAACTTACTATTTGCTGTGGAAGACTTCCATTTTTTAATTTAAAAGATAAATATCGGTATATTGGATTTGATTCTATATTAATAAAAACAATAGGTACGATTTTTTCATGTTTTGACCCAAAATGAAAATCAGCGCAAATACCGAGTATCGAATAAACAATTGGGTCTCCAGTGAACCTAATTTTTTGCCCCACAGCATTATTTGAATTATTGTAACCTAGGGCTTGAGCTACTGATTCGTTGATGATGATTGAATTAGCATCCATGCCCCTACCTTTAAAATTAGATCCACTTTTTAAAGGTATTTGGTAAGTAGATAGAAAATATTCGTCGCTGCGCAAAATTTTAGTTGCAACATTGTCTGTAGAATCTGATCCAAGTTTAAAAATTGTAGAATTACCGCCATTATTGCCATTCATTATTTCATAAGAAAGGCTTGCAGATGCTACATTAGATAAGTTGGCAAATTGATCTCTTATCCCCATCATTTTATTAACTCCTTCAGGGCTCCAATCTCTTGGCACTGGTATTGTTACAATTCTATCATTATTATAACCAAGGTTATCGTTTAAAAAGAGGTCAATTTGTTGTGTGATGACAGCCGTCACTGCCAATACGATCATGGCCAATGTGAATTGAAAAACCAATAAAGATTTTTTAAATATGGTATTGACTTTTATATTTGGTAGTTTGCCCTTAAGCGATTCAAATGCTTGCATTGAAGATAAAATAAATGCAGGGTATAAGCCACCAATAAATCCTAAGGCCAAAACCACCAATAATTTAATAATCAAAATATGCAGTGGCAAATCATTAATAGGTATCAATTTATTATTTACAATATTTTCAAATAATGGTTTTGCAAGCCAATATACTACAACAGAAATCGCCAAAGCCAAAATGACATTCAAGTATGATTCAGCCAAAAACAACTTTACCATTTGAGATTTATAGCTACCTAAGGCTTTTCGCAATCCAATTTCTTTCATTCTGGTGGCAGACTTACTTATCGAAATATTTATAAAATTAAGAGCTGCCATTAAAAAAATAAATATTCCAATTATCGACATAGCCCAAGTAAGTTTCCTGATAAAACCACTGTTGTAATCAAGATAATAATCATTTAATGAAGTGAGATATGGCGTCATATTTCTACTTTGCTCTGGCACATTTTTTCGAATAATTTTAGTTATGGCATCTTCTACTTGTGCGATTTTGACATCTGGTTGTAAAGTTATGTGATTAACTATATATGGATTTGCCCAAGACATGTTTCTACCAAAAAAATCCAAATTCATATCATTAATGAACAGATCGTTGGTCTTACCATCTATTCCAGTATTAATAGAATTTTTGGACGATTTTGATAAAACACCAGTTATTCTAAAATCTTTTTTTTGCCCAGAAAAGTTTTCTATCTGTAATGTATTTCCTACTATGTCCGTCTTACCAAAATACTTTAAAGCCTTAGCTTCAGAAAGTAAAATTGTAAATGGTTCAGTGAAGGCTGTTGCCACATCACCGTATTTGAGACCAAATCCAAACATGTTTAATAAGGTACTATCACCTATTTGAACACTCTCCCTGAAATGTTTATCCCCAATACTTACAGAAGCATTAATACCATCATATCTGTAATAGTTAGCAATCAAATTAGGGTACTCTTCTCTCAATTCTTTAGCGAGAGGCCCGAATGATGTAAAATCAACACCTTGATTCTTATCTTTCCATCGACTTTGTATGATATATTGTTCATCTACATTTTTAAGTTCTTTATTCACAAAGATCTCTACCCAAACGTAGTTTAACATCAAAAACACAAAGGCAAATCCGATAGCTAGTCCAATAATATTTAGGCTCCCAAGTACAGGACTTTTTACTATGTTTCGCCATGCGATTTTGATGTAATTTTTTATCATTTTTTTAAAGCTTTTAGCCTTTAGCAGTTAGCCTTTAGCTAGTTTTTTAATAATTTTTTTGGCCAATAGCTAATAGCTAAAAGCCAATAGCCTTTCATTCACTCCTCAAACTCTTCACGGGGTCCATCAATGCAGCTTTTATAGACTGGTAACTCACAGCCAAAATAGTAATCGATAAAGCGCAAATCCCAACAATCACAAATACCCACCACTGTATATCAATTCGGAATACAAAGTCTGACAACCATTTATCCAAAAAGTAATATCCTAGTGGAAAAGCAATCATCATCGCTATCAACACTAAAATAATGAAGTCCTTAGATATTAATGAAGCAAGATTATACAAATTGGCTCCTAATACTTTTCGTATGCCTATTTCTTTAGTTTTTTGTTCGGCAACAAAAGCTACTAGACCTAAAATGCCCAAACAAGCTATCAAAATAGATAGAATTGATGCCAATCGATACAAGACCCCAAGTTGAGTCTCAGACTTGTAATAGTTTTGCATCGTTTCTTCATAAAACTTCCCTTCAAAGACTACTTCTGGATATACTTCATTAAATATCTTTTCTACTTTTTGCACAGCTGATGGAATATTGTTAGAAGCAAGTTTAACAGCTCCGTGCCAATAGTACTTGGGGCCTTTTGCCATTAACAAAGGAGCGATATCCTGCTTAGTGGTAGCTACATGAAAATCTTTAACAACAGCTACAACAGGGTATGGATCCCATCCTCCGACAGTGATGGTTTTTCCAATGATCTCCTCTGGATTTTTGATCCCTAATTTCTTAACTGCAGTCTCGTTCACTATTAATTTACGAAGTGTATCCTGCTCTTCATATACTTTACCTGCCAAAACCTGGAGTCCATAGGTATCAAAATAATCCGCATCAATGAGTTTCAAATTAAGATTATAGGCTTCATCTTTTGGCCTGCCGTCAAAGCTAAAGTTAACCTCCCAAATATTATCAGATGATGGAGCATCATTGCCAAAAGTAGCAGATTGCACTTCATTTAGTTCTTTTAATTTGGCTTTAAATGTTGTATTTCGATCTTTATACTCCGTATCCATTCCAAAAGTATATACTCCCTCTTTTTTAAATCCTGTGTCTAAATTGTTAACATATTCCATCTGTTGATAATTTACAATTGTACCTATCATCATAAGTAATGCTACTACAAATTGAAAAACGATTAAGCTTTTTCGTAAAGAAATATTACTTCCTAAAGATGGACTGACTGCATTTTTGAGAGATTGAAGAGGCTTAAATGAAGAAAGGATCACAGCTGGATACAAACCCGAAAGAGCAGTAACAACAAAAAGTAGTAATGCAATAAATACCCACAACCATAAATTGGAAAATGGGTTGTGTTCTAATGGAAAATCAAAAGTTTTATTTATTAATGGTAGACTTATTGAAGATATTAATAGACCTATGAAAATTGATATTGAAACCACAACAAATGTCTCTGTCATGAATTGGCCAACTAATTGAGACCTTTGGCTACCTAGTGTTTTTCTTACACCTACTTCCTTTGATCTCTTACTTGCTATAGCTGTAGCGATATTTATAAAATTAATACACGCTATGAATAAAATAAGTAGGCCTACTAACCCAATGCTATAAATTTTTGTTTTTGAGATTGTTCGTCCTCTATAATTACCAAATCGATCGTCAAAATGAAAGGTAGCAATCGAACCCAAAGTATGAACTTTAGTATCATTTGACTTTTTAGGATCAAAGTGTTTGATGGTAAAATCTGCCAATAATTCATTGGCTTTACCCACAGAAAAATTATTAGGTAATTCAATAAATATCTTGTCCATGCTGCTGGTACTGCCCCAATTATCAAATTCTCCAAAACCCCAATTGCTTGGATCAGCTTTTTTGGTTGCATAGGAGAATACGATATCCATAGGAAAATCTGTATTTAATGGTGGATTCTCTAGGATTCCTCCAACTTTCATTGTAGTTATGTTATTAACCTTTATGTACTGTCCTATGGCTTGAGATGCCTCACCAAAATATTTCTCAGCATATTTTTCACTGAGTACGACAACTTTAGGCTCTTTAAGCACTTCTGGAGTTCCGATTTTCCATTTAAAATCAAATACATTAAAGAACTCAGGCCCTACACAAAGACCTTGGTTTCTTTCAATGTATTTTTTTGAGAAGTTGCTATTTTGAGGATCCTGTCCAATTACGGTTATTTGTGGTTCAATAGTGCCACAAACTGGAATTATATTTTTAAACTGAGAAATCTCTGATTTGATACCGTCTATCATAGCAAGACTAGTTCCTGACGTATGATGAATTTCGCCATCTTCTGTTGTCACCTCTCTTTGAATTAAGTAAATATTATCTTTTTTTGCATGAAAAGTATCAAAGCTCAACTCAAAATAAATCAAGCTAAATAATAAGATAGATGAAGCAATCCCAACTGCTAAACCAATTACATTGATAGCAGTATATCCTTTGTTTTTTTGGATATTTCGCCATGCGATTTTAATGTTATTTTGTATCATTTTTTTTATAGTTTATTAGGTTTTAGGGATTAGGTTTTAGAAGTTGCAATCCAAGTACCTTATCGCCTTTACCAATTATTTTCCTATTATTCTTTTTCGATTCTTATATTTTATTTTGAAATTTTCTTATTGAAACCATATATTTATCTTTTATATTTTTTCTAATTTCTAATCCTTAAATTATAAAACCTTTTTTATAATTTTCTAATTTCTAATTCCTAAAACCTAACACCTTTCTCTCATTCACTCCTCACACTCTTCACCGGATTCATCAATGCTGCCTTTATACTTTTAAATGCAATGGTGGCAAAGGCTATTAATATAGTAGCCAAGCCAGCCAGGGCAAATATCCACCATGATATGCTAATGCGGTACTCGAAGTCTTGTAGCCAATATTTCATAATGTAATACCCTGAAGGACAGGATATTAAGAGTGAGATAAAAATAAGAATCAGGAAATCTTTTGAAAGTAAAGCTGTAATTTGATTTACGGTAGAGCCCAAGGTTTTGCGAATGGCAATTTCCTTATAACGCTGCTCGGTAGTAAAAGTAATAAGGCCAAATAGACCTAAACTAGCTACAAAAATGGTGAGTATTGCAAAAATTCTTAGGATAAAATTCATATTAGCTTCACGCAAGTAGGTTTCATTGTAAAGCTCGTCCAGAAAGGCATAACTGAAAGTTTCGCCCGTAGCAAAACTGTTCCATCGACTTTCCATACTTTTAACCAAACCTGGTATATCTTTGTTTTCTGCCTTGATAATTAAGCTAAAATATGGGTTGTACTTCATCATTAGGGGCTCAATGGGCTCACGTAATGATCGGGCATGGAAGTCTTTTATAACCCCTACAATAGTCAATAATGGTTTATTTGCATCGCCATTACCAGACATTTTTAGAGTTTGACCAATAGGGTTTTCTTGCAAACCTATTGATTTTATGGCGGTTTCGTTAATAATTACGTTGGTTGTATTTTCATCAGTAGTTTTAGCAAAATTACGTCCATTTATGAGTTTCATACCTAGTGTAGGTAGATAGGCTTCATCAATGCTATATTCTTTAATGCGTATTTGTTGGCTAGGGTCAGTAATTGAAAATACTCCCTGCATATTGTTATCGGTAGGCCCAGCGGGTACAAATGCTGAC
The DNA here is from genome assembly GCA_022844565.1 of Saprospiraceae bacterium. GTDB lineage: Bacteria > Bacteroidota > Bacteroidia > Chitinophagales > Saprospiraceae > JADKBO01. The sequence continues at coordinate 325,359 of JALHLK010000001.1, read as the reverse complement.
TTGGTGATACTTTTTACCCTCGGGTCTTTTTTCAGTTCATCACGAAATACATCTAATTTATTGCCCAAAAAACCAGCTTCACGCAGCACTATGAGCGACTTACGGTTGTAGCCAATATCTTTATTTTGGATATAATTCATTTGTTGGTTTACTACTAAAGTGCCAATAATGAGTGTTGCCGAAATGGCAAACTGAAAAACTACCAAACTGCTTCTTACGCCTTTACTACTTGAGCTTGTAAATCTGTTTTTGAGAGCATGCAAGGTAGGGAAAGACGACATGAAAAATGCAGGATATGCCCCAGACAACAAACTGATTATCAATGTCATTATCAATATTATTGACAAATAATTCGCATTGAATAATGATAAGATTTCGACATGTTTATTAGATAATTGGTTAAAAAATGGCAAGCATATGCTAAACAAACCAAGCCCCAAAAGCATTGCAAAAGCGGTGGCAATGAATGATTCGGACAAAAATTGCTTTATCAGCTGGGTTTTAGCAGACCCCATCACCTTACGCATCCCTATTTCTTTCACTCGCTTTGATGCCGATGCGGTACTCAAATTTATGAAATTGATACAGGCTATCAGCAACATAAACAGGGCGATGGCCCCAAAAATAGTAACCGTTTTTTGGCTGCCGCCTTGCTCCAGTTCACCTCTCAGATTCGACTGCAAATGGATATCTAATAATGGCTGAAGCATCAATGAAAACCTGTTACCTTTTGCCATGGATTCTGCTAAACTTACACCCATTTTATCTTTCATTTGTGGAGCAAGGTTTTTTGAGAGAATTGCATTTATTTTTGAGTTAAAATGTCTTAAATCAGTGCCTTTTCGTAAAGTAATATAGGTAAAATATTGCCCTTGGAGCCAGCTATTACTTTTCGCCAAAGGGTTACTAGCCATGGAAGCCAAAATATCAAAATGAAAGTGGGCGTTTTCAGGCATTTTTTCAATAATACCAGTAACTGTGAATAGCCCTGAAAAATCATTAAAACCGTTTTCATCCCAAATACCTATGTCTTTTATATGTATGCTTTTGTTAATGGGGTCGGTTTTTCCAAAATAGGCTTCTGCCTGTTCTTTGGTTAAAACAACGGTATTGGGCATACTTAGAGCCGTTTTAGGTGCACCAGCCGCAAATTTATTGGTAAAAATATCGAAAAAAGTAGGGTCCACCATTGCCATTTTACCCTTTCGAATGGTTTTTTCTCTGTAAGTTACTTTGGCGGCTTCAGTAAATTTGTAGATGCGAGTAGTATATTCAATCTCAGGAATTTCTTGCTTCAAAGCCGCTGCCACAGGTGCCATTATACTTGCTTCTTTTATGAGTTCATCACCCATTTTGGCGTCTAAAACCACGCGATAGGTATCCTTGGCTTTGGTGTTGTGCCTGTCAAAACTCAACTCGTCAGATACATATAGCAATATAGTTAGGCAGCTGGCTATCCCTATAGCCAGCCCTATTACATTTATGGCAAACATCATTTTATTCTTTTGGATATTTCGCCACGCTATTTTTATGTTATATTGTATCATTTTAACAAGCTTTTAGCTATTAGCAGTTAGCTTTTAGCGGTTTAATTAGTTTTAGGTTTTAGGGGTTAGGTTTTAGAAGCTCAAAATTTTAGATTTACACATGAAAATTTTCCGTCACAATCTTTCCATCAAACAAATTGATAACCCGATGTGAAAATCCTGCATCATAAGGGGAGTGAGTCACCATGGCAATGGTAGTGCCTTCATTATTGAGTTCTTGAAGGAGTTTCATCACTTCTTCTCCGTTTTTAGAGTCGAGATTACCCGTAGGTTCATCCGCAAGTATTAACTTTGGTTTTGCTACAACAGCTCTAGCAATCGCTACCCTTTGTTGTTGTCCACCGGATAATTGTTGTGGAAAATGGTTGCGTCGATGCATCATGCTCATTCTTTCGAGAGCAGCCTCTACCTTGATTTTTCTTTCAGCAGCCGGAATCTTTAAATACAAAAGCGGCAACTCCACATTCTCAAATACGGACAGCTCATCAATCAAATTGAATGACTGAAAGATGAAGCCTATGTTGCCTTTACGATGTTGTGCCCTTTGCCTTTCACTCATTTTGGCAACTTCAGTACCATAAAATACATACGAGCCTTCTGATGGATTATCCAACAGCCCTAATATATTCAAAAGTGTGGATTTACCACATCCTGATGGCCCCATGATGGCCACAAATTCACCATCTTTGATTTCCATGTCTATGCCGTTTAGAGCCGTCGTTTCGACTTCTTCTGTGGTGAATATTTTTTGTAAATTTTGTGTTTGAATCATTGTTTTTGCTTTGAGCTTTTAGCGTTTAGCCATTAGCAATTAATTAATATTTTTCTTTAGCAGGTAGCTATTAGCTGCGAGCTATTAGCAGTTAGCTTTGAGAGGGTTAAATTTTAGTCATCTCATATAATTTACTTTATTTTAATTAGCAGTTTGTATTTATTAAGTTTAAAAATTATTTATAATTTTTCAAAGCTCAAAGCTCAAAGCTCATGGCTTACATATTTTTATTACGTTTGTACTTATTTAATTCAAATTAAAGGCATGAGAGATTATAAAAAATTTGCAGTTTGGCAGAAATCACATCAATTAGTTTTAGAAATTTATAAGTGTACCTATGATTTTCCAAAAGAAGAAATTTATGGTATAACAAGTCAAGTTCGTAGATCAGCATCTTCCATTCCCATAAATATTGCAGAAGGAAGTGGCCGAAAGTCGGATAAGGAGTTTTCAAGATTCCTTGACATTGCGGCAGGATCCGCATCAGAATTGTCTTATCAAATTTTACTCGCATATGAATTAGGCTATTTGTCTTATGAAAATTATTTAAATTTTGAAAAACGGCTTATTGAAATTATGAAAATGCTTTATAAGTTTATTGATAAATTATCTAATCCTAACTAAAAATCATGCTAGCTAACAGCTAACCGCTCAAAGCTAAAAGCTGAGAACCTCCTTATCTCCATAATTACTATAAGAACTCGTGATCACCTTTTCCCCAGGCTTCAATCCATCCAAAACTTCATAGTAATTTGGGTTTTTTCTGCCGAGGGAAATACTTCGTTTAATTGCTCGCTTATCACCCTCCACAACATACACCCAGTTGCCACCTGTATCAGAGAAGAAACCGCCAACAGGGAGTAATACTGCTTTTTGAGGCTGGCCCAACTCGATTCGAATTGGGGAAGATTGTCCTCTACGGATACCTTCTGGAGAATTTGTTGTAAAGGCTATGTCCACTGCAAATCTACCACTTCTCACTTCTGGGTATACTTTTAAAATGGACAAGTTGTATTTATTATTATTAAATTCCATGGTGGCGTTGAGTCCAGTGAAGATTCTCGATATGTAGTGCTCGTCTATTTCAGATCGAAGTTTAAAACCATTCATATCGTCTATTTGACCAATATTTTGACCTTGATTGATGTTCGATCCAATCTCTACATCTATAGACGATAAGAGGCCAGAAACGGGTGCACGGACTACTAGGTTTTCTAATGTTTGTCTCCACAAATCCACGTTCTTTTGAGTTCTTACTAGCGTTCCTTCTAGCTGTTTAATTTGTAGTTGAGCATTTTCTTGCTGATATTTTTGAGATTGAATTTCTATTTCTCGTTGTTTTATTAGTCGATCGTAGTCGCGCTTTGATTTTTGGTATTCAAGATCTGATACCATATTCGTTTTCATTAATTTTTCATTTCTATTCCAAATATCTTTAGCTTGAGTTATCTGAAAATCTAAATCATTTAATGTTTTTTCTAGATTAAAATTTTCAACTTTTAATCGCTGACGAGTATTTTGAAGATCATTGACCAATCGGCTTGCCTCTGTTTCTGATTGAAGAAAATTGAGTTTTAAAGATTGATTTTCCAATCGCAAGATGATGTCACCGCTTTTTACCATACTACCACCTTCGACAAGTTTTTGCGTGACGTATCCTCCAACTATCGCATCCAGTTGTATTGTTTTTAATGGTTGGACTACACCTTGTACGATTATAAATTCATCAAAACTACCGTTACTCACCTCAGAAATGGTCAATTTATCAACCTCAACATTGAGTTTACTCCTCTTGTCAGTAAAGGCTACTTGCCAAATCACAAAAGCTGCAAATATTGTTACTAAAGTACTTAAAATGATTCTTTGTTTTGTCCAAAATTTCTTTGGAATCGCTTTATCCATATTTATTATAAAATTATATATTTCTATATGCTATGAACGTGCCAATATTTAATAATGTTGATATTCAATGATTTACATAGATTATTAGAAATATTTTTGTCCGAATTTGGACGAAGGTGTACGAAGCGCAATTGACGGAGAGAAGTTATTAAAAAACCAAGTGCGTTTAAAAATTCTATTCTATTAAAAAATAATGAATATCTTTGAAATATAGCTTTAATATAATGGTTTAAAAAAATACCGCGCAAATATTGATTTATTACTGTATATGCATTACAATTGTATATACAATGGATAATTACATGGAGACTTTAATAAAAAAATGGGGTAATTCTTACGGTATCAGAATACCAAAAGTTATATTAGATAAATTGCAACTTAAAGATGGGGCTTCATTAGAGTTAACAACAAAGGATGGAAAACTTATTTTAAATCCTGTTGAAAAGAAGATGAATCTAAAATTTTTAATAGAAGGAATGGATAATTTAAAAGTTTTAGATCAGTTTGATAGAGAAAATGATCTAGGAAAAGAAATTGTGGCTGAATGAAAAATTTTATACCCGATGTTGGTGATATAGTTTGGATGGATTTAGATTCAGTATTGGGATAGGAGCAGACTGAAAAAAGACCGGTTCTCATGTTAAACCCTAAATTATATAATCAATTTGGACTATGTGTAACAGTTCCAATTAGTAGTAATATAAAAGGTTTCAATACTGAAGTTTTACTAAAAAAAACAAAAATAATTAGTGGTGTTGTCTTGACAAATCATATTAGAACTAACGACTGGCAATTACGAAATGCTTCTTTTATTGAGAAATTAGATAATACGACACTTTTAGAAATTAAACTCAAAATAAAGGTCCTGTTGGATATTTAATCCTAAAAATTTAAACTTTAAAAATAAAGCATATCCTTTTTCACTGATTAGGCACACGTGTTTAAATCCAAAAAGTTAGGACATTTCAGATTAAGTTAAGCTCCCTTCAGCAGACTCTGGAAATACTATTTTGAGATATTAACATCGATATTGATAAGAAGGGGCTCGAAAAAAAATCGATACCAAAGATTAAGCGATGATCATTTCAACCCTTTCACCCAATCATCCACGGCTTTTGGGTCTGTAATTGGCACACCATTTACCACCAAGACAGGTGTCTTAAAATTAGTAACTTGGCCTACTTTAAGTTGAGCAGTTAGTACACCTCGCATCAATTCAAAATTAGTTGGGTCTCCTAAACTTAGATTTTTAAATACTTTATTGGTACTTTTTAATTTCTTGACTACTTCTTCACTCTTAGAGCAAGGAGCTCCAGAAAAAACATAAATGGTATCTTTTGGTAATACGATCAAATTTTCCAAGTTTGGTCCGTTGTGACCCGATACTGTGTTATAACTGACTTGATATTCCAAAGATAATTTTTCACCAGGTTTTTCTACTAACTTTACCACCTCTTTTTGTTCACCTGGTTTTAATGTCACTTCGAATGGAGGTACACCAGCTATTTTATATCCGGAAGTATTAAGATTTACCGTAACAGCATACGTTAATTTAGTACTCGAATTTTTTGCAATAATCGTGGTGATTTGCTCATTATCTTCAGTAAAAACTGAAATATCTTGGGCAAAACCAAATGTAGAAACAAAAAAACTAAAAACTATAAAAAAATAAATAAATCTCATTTTTCCACTTTTAACAATTAATCAATGACGCCTAAGCCTTCTCTGATGACTTCTACCTCACCAGACGTACAATCAAGTACAGAAGTTTCACCAGCTACATCAATTTGTCCATCAATTATAAAATCAACTATGTTCTCGTACTTATTTTCCATTGCTTCAAAAGAAGTTAATTCTGACTCGGAGATTTCCTCCATCGTCACAGAAGTTGATATCAACGGGCAATCCACAGCTTCGAGTATATTTTGTAATATCTCATTGTCAGGTATACGAATACCTATTTCCTTTTTATTATTTTTAAAAAACTTGGTAACGGTATTGTTTGCATTTAATATAAATGTGTAGGGTCCAGGTAAATACCTTTTCATCGTTTTAAAAATATGGTTATCGTAAGGTAAAGTGTGGTCAGCGACAGCCTTCAGATCTTTACATAGTAATGATAATTTAGCCTTTTTCTCTACTTTACCAGTTGCTTTTAGTACTCGCTCAATACCATCCTTATTGGTCATTAAGCAAGCTACAGCGTAAAGCGAATCCGTCGGAATAATACCAATATCTCCAGCTTGAAGCCTCTCTACAATCATGGCAATTTCTCTTTTGTTTGGATTTTTTGGATGAAGGATAAATTTATTCATATTATATTTTTTTAGTGTGTATTACTTATTAATTATCATTATTGATCAACAAAAAATGGCTATTTAAGATCTGCATTCGCTGAGAAAAATTCCCGATATTACCTTATGGGAAAATGGTTCACTACTCACACATAAATTGAATAAACATCTATTTTCAATAGGGCTCATTCCTTTTTTTTATCAAAAGCGATGCAGTAGATTCAAAAAAATACCTCATCAGACTTAAAATATCCTGAACCTTTTTGTATAAACGCAAAGTTCTAAATACGTACAAGTAAAGTTAACAACTTTCTACATAAAGTTATACATTTAATGAGAATAATTAACGTAGTATAAAAACTTATATTGGATGTAAAACACAAATACTTGTAGAAATATCACTTGAGTTGATTATTACAAGACCTTTACAAATGTCTCTCAGAGTGGTAACTAGACCTTACCAGAGGGCCACTTTCTACGTAGTTAAATCCTTTTTCTAAGCCCACCATTTTATACTCAGCAAAAAGTTCTGGATGAATGAATTCTGCCACTTCTAGGTGCATTTTTGTAGGTTGGAGATATTGTCCAATGGTTAGCACATCACAACCATGTTCTACCAAATCATCCATAGCTTTGTATACTTCTTCTTTGGTTTCACCAAGTCCTACCATGATACCAGATTTAGTACGTTTACCGTATTCTTTGGTCCTCTGTATTTGCTCTAATGATCTTACATATTTAGCTTGTGGACGTACTAGACGATATAAGCGCTCGACCGTCTCCATATTATGCGAAACCACTTCTTGCCCTGGGGAAATCATCATTTCAAGTGCATCCCAATTGGCTTTTACATCAGGAATGAGGGTCTCAATAGTAGTAGACGGACTCCACTCTTTCGTCAATCTTACTGTTTCATGCCATACTGACGCTCCCCTATCCTTTAGTTCATCCCGATTAACGCTTGTAATTACTGCATGCTTGACATTCATCAACTTGATTGCTTCAGCCACTCTTTTAGGTTCATCGGTATCGTATTCATTTGGTCTACCAGTTTTTACCGCACAAAAAGAACAAGACCGAGTACATACATTACCAAGTATCATAAATGTAGCTGTACCTGCACCCCAACATTCTCCCATATTTGGACAGTTACCACTCTGACAAATTGTATGTAATTTATACTGATCTACCAGATTCCTAACTTTTTTATATTCTTCACCAATTGGCAATTTGACACGCAACCAATCTGGCTTTTTCCTTCTTTCCTCCTTTGGAGGTACTATATCAAGTTCGATCACTTTCTGTATCTATTTTAGATTTTAAAATTTTCTCTTACCAAAACTAGCTTTGATAAATAAGTTCATAGAATAAGGTCTGTTTTTTACAAGTTCATTCTCAATCATGAGTGGAATTTTCCGAACAAATAAATCTAGCATAATGCCTGTTTCTATGTTTTTAACAGTTTTGTCATATCTGCCAATTGAAAAAAGCAAAGATGCTCTACCGTGCAAACCTGGTAAAATAGACGTCTGGGCTAAACCATCTGTCCATCTTGCCCCACCATAGATTTCATCATAATTTACAAAACGTGTTTTATTTTCTTGAGTGTATGCTTCACTTTTTATATCAAATCTTGTTGTACCGTCCGTGTTATTGGGATAAATCAAATTTAGATGGTAGGGCTTTACTAAACCGATTGAGCCCCCACCTGCATAAGAATAAGCAACCGCTACACCTTTTCTTATGGCTCTATCGGATAGATATCTCATTTGTCCTCGTAGTAATCTCATTACAAAAACATCATTCAACTTACCATATTTAAATGAATTGCTCAACCTATTAAATCTAAGTGCTATATTTTTATTGTGGCGTTGCTCTCTTTGATCAAAGATTCTATTTAACTCTATTTGATAAAAACTTGTTTTATAGTAAGTCTCAATTTTACCAGTTTGATATCCCAATCCGTAACCATTCGCAGCAATTTGTGCAAAGCCTGACCATTCTGTGTTGTATACAATTCCCTTGGTATCGACATCTCTTTCATTTTCACTGACTTGCGAAAATGAAGATTGAGCTAATAATCCAATAAAAAGTAACGTTATGAAGTGTTTCAACTACTTAGTTATATTATGAACTGTAAAGATACTTATTTTAGAAATATCTTGTCAATTAAAAAACAAAGCTATATGAGATAAGTTTTAAAAGTACAAACTATTTATACCTATTAAACTCAAATCTATTTTTGGAACAATCCCTTGTTTACGGAGCTGTAATCAAATACTTATCCATCAAGATTTCCAAATGGTGCTGAGCATGACCACACAATGCAAATCCCATAGCCAGTGCATTGAGCCTTTGACCAGCAACATTACCTAAGAACAACAAATCATCATCTGATAATGACTTAAATATCAATCGAGTAGAAATCCTTGCTATTTGCCACTCGTACATTAATTCTTCAATCGACTTATGACTTACATTTGCAAACACCACGTATGGATCTTGATCAAATGAAGCTAAGATAGCATCGTCGTGTCTACTTAATACAAAAGCACGGTGAGCAAACACACGCTCTGTGTCAATGATATGTTGCAACTTTTGTTTGATTGTCCATTTACCTTCCGCATAAGCATGGTCTGCTTTTTCAATCATTTGAGGTATATATTGATCAAACATATTTGGGCCGAATTGTTCTATCGCTTCCAAGATTGGAATATCAGGAATTTTATCGATGTAAGTTGTATAGTATTTAATTGGGATGGTAAGGTTGCTTTTGTTCATGTTGTAATATTTTTTTATTGGAGAACAAAACTAATCAAAATTAAGGATAATAAATCTATCTCTTCTGCACTTAAGTTCTTTGCATAATATTAGCGCTTTAAATCATATATCTTACTTGCCTTTTGACATCCTATATCTGCTTTTTGGCAGATTTGACTACTCTTAAAACTTGGTCATCAACTTTTAAATCATTAAACCTTATTTGTTTTCAAAATCAAAAGAAACTGTCAAATACTCCCAAGACATACTTACTTTACCCTTTTTATCGCCAAAAGAGGTCACTTTATAAGTAAGTGACTCTGTGAGGTTTTTACTTTTTTTAGGCTTTACTTTTAGCCTTATAGCATCGTTAGCCAATTTGTAGTCATCTGCTAAGTGCATATCCCAATCTTTGCTCAAGATGATGGTCCATTCTTTTGGGTCGGGAATTGTAAAGAAGCCATATTTTCCTTTGGGAATAATTTTTGAATTGATAGTAACATCTTCAGAAAATTCAATCCAAGTGGCTTTGTGAGCTCCTGTTGCCCAAACTTGTCCGTAAGCTACCAAGCCATTCCAGATATTACGCCCCCTTACACTTGGAGAACCATAATCTATATGAACATGATTATTACCCACCATTTCCATAGAAGAAGTACGTGGGCTTTTAGGTTTTACGCTGTCTACCTTGGTTTGGTGGTGATCATGCTGAGAGAAGCCTTGCAATACAGTAAAAAGTAGAAAAAAGGATAAAAATTGTTTCATGATTTTTAAATTATTATTTGTCTTTATATTTTATTAATTACTATTCAATTAATTAGAACTATCGAATATACACTACCCTCCTACATTAAAAAATGTATATTCAAAATTTAAATAAATACCATTAGGAGCTGACCGCACCATGGAACTATACAATTCTCTCCTGTAGGCTAAATCTATTCTCCCCTGACTATTAATGATAAACTGTATTGATGGTACAATGTCAATCGAGGTCTTACCATTATCATTGATCGTTTGGCCCACCACTTCCATCATTAAATTAATGTTGGTTTGCTTAAAATTGGTATATTTTTTTGGATGCATCAACCTGCCAAAAGAAAGTGTATAGTTGGTAGCAGTACTTCCTTGCGAAATAGGATACTCATAATTTGGCATATTATCCATAGCTTTTTCAAAACTTGCAGACGTACTGATAGCCAGTTTTTTGATAAGTTGTGTGGCTACAATTCCTCCTTCGAATCCACTATTATGCCCCATGATTTCTATTTGTTCTTGATGTATATCTGCTCTATTAAAACTATATCTTGCAAAGGCTGCCATTCTAAAATGACTGTGCAAATCATCCATTGAAAAAAACCTGTACTTAGCAAATACATTAGCACCTTCGGTATATAAACTATTACTTCGGTTACTGATAAATACTGAAGTACGGACCATGAAGTTTTTATTGACACCATAAGTCACCTCTGGCATAAGGTGATAATTATTTCCCTCTTTAAAAACTTCTTTAAAAGATGAATTACTCAATCTCACACCTAGTGAATTTGCAGGCACATTGCTGGCTGGATCAGTCATTACAAAAAGCTCCTGTCCACATAATCTTTGGAAGCCAATAGCTAATAACAATATTAAGACTATCCTCATGATCAATTAATTATTAAGTGATACTCATTTTCTGCCACACTCTGAAAGGATGGGATTTTCGAAAATGATTTAGACAATTTCTTGTATTCTTTTTGTGTCACATACCCCTTATCGATGATCTTAGCTTTCACATCTCCATCAAGTATTTGAGTTTTATTTCCTAATATGACAAACTCCGCCCCATCTTTTTCTACCTTTTTACTTTCTGGTATTACAATATTATCAAATTGCATTGACACAATCATAGATCCTACAAAAAATCCTGCTTTTTCAACACCCTCTTTCAATGTCCTTGGACTTACGGAAGATTCTTTCTTCACATGTACAATAAAGGTATTGGTATTTAAATCGACCTCCACACTATCTACACCTGCTAAAGATTTAAGTTGTTTATTAATCGCATTAGAACACATTGAGCATGTTAGACCAGTGGCCATTATCTCTGCTTTTGTAAATTGGGCTTTTACTTGTATAGATATAAACGATGCAATAAGAATTGCAAATATTATTTTTTGATTCATTATAAATTATTAATTTTGTTTTACCTAAAATTCTAAATTGGATTTCCTATAACAGCTCAAAATTACTTCAAAATCATGCGCTTCGCTCACTTTTTGCTTTGCACCATCCCGAAAGCCATCGGGATGATTTGTCGCAAAAAATGCTGATTTTATTGTACTTTTGACCTTCATTACGGAACCCATTTTAGATTTTTAGGTTTAAAAAAAATTTGATTTCCGATTCTGTTGGGTTGATTTTGACCAAAGTACCGTCCTTATTAAATAAGAATGAAGCTGGTAATGCTTCTACCCCAAAAACCTGTGCTGCTTTCGCATCAAATCCTTTGGCATCAATAAATTGGATGTACAGTAGTTTATCAGATTTTACTGCATTGAGCCATTTATTCTGATCTTTATCTAAAGAAATGCCTATGATTTCAAAGTTTTTAGACTTGTACTGATCATAAAGCTTTACCAATTTTTTATTGGCTTTACGACAAGGTCCACACCATGATGCCCAAAAGTCAATTAAGTATACTTTTCCCTTTTCTGGTTTTAAAAGTACGGATTGCCCTGCACTATTTTGGACAGAAACATCAGGTAGAGATTGACCAATATTCAACTGGCAAGATACTAGCGATACATTCCATAAATAACATATAGCTGTGACACAAATTTTTAAGAAAAATGTTTTACTATTTAGATACATACTGAGTATTTTTTGAGTTGCTACTCAGGAGTTAGCTTATGAATTAAAATTTTAAAAATTTTGGACAATAAGCTTTACTCCTGAATAGTAACTTTTTTTTAAACAACTAACCTTTAAGGACTTAATATATAAAATGTACAAAGTTGAAGCAGTAATTTTGTTTTTTTTCGAGGCGTAAATGAGGATAATAGCCTTAGCTACTTGACGAATTTACAACGAAGCAAAAAGACAAAAGAACAATTCAAAATGTATATGTTATTTCTTTACGGTTCTTAAATTACCCATTGTCTTTTTTAGTTGGTCTCTCATATTGACAACATCCGTGAAGATCATTGTACACTTCGTCAGTTGCTCTAAACTTATCACTGTCATAACCAGCTTCAGCTATTTTTTTAAGCACATCATCAAATGTAGTTTTCTTACTATCAATGGTGATCGTAGCCATATCGGTATCCGCATCCCATATTGTTTTTGATACACCCTTTTGAGTACCTGCTTTTTCAATAATTTTTTTACACATGCCGCAGTTGCCATAAATTTTTATAGTTTCTACTTTTGAATTTTTTGTTTGGCCTATGCCGTTATGAGCGAAAAAGAACACTGCACACAAAAAAGCTACTATTTTAATACTGAATTTCATTTTTATATTTTTTTTTAATTTTTAATTATTGATAAAAACCTTTTTCGAGGTTTGTAAAAATATTTGGAGGAAACTAACTTTGGTCCAAACACTTTAATAAATTGTACAGATAAGTAAGTTTGGTAAGAATAGACATTTATCAACATACCTTTTTCTAACTAGGTATTGACAAGACCTATATGAAATACACTACACCATTCTTCATTGAGTAGAGTGACGGTAGATTTGCATAAATAAAAACCTTGCTAAAGCTAAGAATTACATCCTTATTAATCAGCACATTTTTGAGTTATTAAACCCTAACATCAATATTAGACCACTAACATAAAAAAGACTGGAAAAGAATCCTTAGACTTCCCTTGAATATGGGAGGCGGCTGATAAACAAAATATCTTAAGATTTTCTCATTAATAATTGGGGTGTTTACAGTTTCAAATGAAGGCCATTTGACTGGGGAGCTAAAATGAGTCGTTGTTTTAGCAAATTCAGCTTTGTTGAGTAAATTAGCTTCAACACTAAGCTTACCATAATGCAATTTATTCTCACAACATCCTTTTCTTTTTATGGAAGTTGCTTCTTTATGTTGTGGGCAACTGGTAGTAGTGCAAGAATTTGCCTTCTTTGAAGAACAACAGCCTTCTTTTTTGATAAAAAGGGAAAAAGATTTCCCTTTTATTTTACATACGTGTTCATTGACCGTTAGCCCAAAAGAGGAGACTAACAAGTTCAATAAAACAAAAATATGCAAGATTTTTAAGATCAAAATTTAGCTTTTAAAATATTTGATAACAAATATAGTGCAAAGGTATATGATATATAACTAATTAACATTTAAATAATAATAAATCGCTTGTTTTGAGGAAATTTTAGAAATTATTATTTTATTCTCAATGATTACTAAACATACCTTATGATATCAACCCCCAATCATTGCTCATCGGATTTGCAATAGACATTAGATATTTTCTAAGTGGCAAATTGGTCTCATGAGCTAAATTAGGGTCAGATTCTAGCACTTTTTCTGCCATTAATCGCGCGGTACTTACGATAGAATGGTCTTTGATAAGGTTAAGCAATCTAAAGTTGGTAACTCCGCTTTGACGAGTGCCTTCTATCTCTCCTGGACCTCGCAGTTGTAAGTCAGCTTCGGCAATTTCAAAGCCATTGTTGGTTCTAACCATGGTGGCAATTCTCTCCTTTGATTCTTTGCTCAGTTTAAATCCTGACATCAAAATACAATACGATTGTTCTGCACCACGCCCCACTCTACCTCTTAACTGATGCAACTGTGATAAGCCAAAACGCTCAGCATTTTCTACGATCATTACAGAAGCATTGGGTACATTTACACCTACTTCAATCACTGTGGTTGCTACCATTATTTGTGATTGTTTATCTACAAAGCGTTTCATTTCAAATTCCTTAGCTTGAGCTTTCATTCGTCCATGCACGACACTTATTTGAAAATTAGGAGGTGGGAAATATTGTAATAAATTTTCATATCCTTGCTGCAAATCTTGTAAATCCAGTTTTTCTGACTCTTCGATCAAAGGAAAAACAACATATATTTGCCTTCCTAAAGCTATTTGTTTGTGCATAAATTCTAAGACTTGAGGTCTATGTGTCTCAAATTTATGGAGCGTTGTGATTTCTTTTCTGCCAGGTGGGAGCTCATCTATCACACTCACATCTAAATCGCCATAAGTAGTCATTGCCAATGTGCGAGGGATAGGAGTAGCCGTCATTACTAAGATATGAGGTGGCAACTTATCGGCTTTATACCACAATCTTGCTCGTTGGGCCACACCAAATCGATGTTGTTCGTCTGTGATGGACAATCCAAGATTTTGGAAAACAACGGTATCTTCAATTAATGCGTGTGTACCAATGACAATGTCGATCGACCCATCTTCTAAACCTGCTAATATTTCTTTTCGAGCTTTACCTTTGACACTTCCTGTGTAAAATGCCACTTTTATTCCCAGATCAGCTACTAAATTTGTTATTCCTTCGTAATGTTGCGTCGCTAATATCTCTGTAGGAGCCATCAAACAAGATTGGTATCCATTATCTATCGCAAGAAGCATACACATCAGCGCTACAACCGTTTTGCCACTTCCAACATCGCCCTGCAACAATCTATTCATCTGAAATCCACCTCCTAAATCATAACGAATTTCTTTCATAACCCTTTTTTGAGCATTTGTCAGTTCAAAAGGTAGTTTTTCTTTGTAAAAAGTATTAAAAGTATGACCAACTTTTTCAAAAACAATGCCCCTCAAGATTGTTTTTCGCTTGGCTTTACTATGAAGCAATTGCATCTGGAGAAAGAAAAATTCTTCAAACTTTATTCGATTTTGAGCTAAGTTTTTTTGAGCCTCATCCTTCGGAAAATGGACCCATTCTAACGCTTGAAAACGGGTCGGAAACTTAAATTTTTCTATAATATATTGAGGAAGATTTTCCTCTATCTCTGATGGAGAAAGTTTTTCTAAAATCGCTTTTATCAACCTTCGCCTACCTTTAGAATCAAGCCCAATGGCGTCCAACTTCTCTGTAGAACTATATACAGGATCAAAAGTCTTGTGCATATCAATTTGAGCACCAGATTCCTCCATTTCAGGATGCACGATTGACTTTCTACCACCAAAACTATTTACCCTCCCATACACGATATACTCTGTATTGGTTTTGATGATCTCTGAGATAACCTTTATTTGCTGAAACCATACCAACTCAATAGCACCCGTGTCATCTAGAAGCAACGCAGTAAGCCTTGATTGTCTTTTTGCACTTTGTACTTTTTCAATACTCCTTATTTTTCCCTTTATCAAAGCCACATCATCAGTAGACCTTAGATCAGAAATTTTTTGAAACTTGGTTTTGTCTATATACCTAAATGGATAGATACAGAGGAGATCTTCTACAGTCTTGACATTGAGTTCTTTAGCCAATCGTTCTGCTCTTGTAGGTCCTACACCTTTTAAGAATGATATATCTGTCTTTAGAAAGCTCAATAAATTATTCAGTTAGATGCTACAAATATAAGTTAAATAAATGAATGCATTAATGAATGGGGAAATGATTAAATCATTGAATGCAAGAATGCAAGATGACCGAATGATGCGTAGCAATTTTGATAATGAATGACTGGTCCCAGTGAGGAACGAGTCGGGAATCGATTGAAAGTATTCAATCGATAAGGAAGGAACCGAGCAAAACTTTGCGAGGCTACTTCAAATGTTAATCAGAACTAAAATCAACCTTGCGAGGCTTTTACAAGGCTTAAATGAATTAATATAAATCCTTAAAAAACCTTCTTAACTTCTCTTAACCTCAATTAACCAACCTACATGATCTACCCGCTAAATACTAAACCCCCAACAACAACTTAGTAGGATCCTCTAACAACTCCTTAACCTTTACCAAAAATGTAACTGAAGTGCTACCGTCGATTACTCTATGATCATAAGAAAGTGCAAGATACATCATGGGCTTAATGACTACTTGACCACCTACAGCTACAGGTCTATCTTGAATGGTATGCATACCCAATATAGCAGACTGTGGTTCGTTGATGATAGGAGTGGATAAAAGAGATCCGAATACACCACCGTTGGTGATCGTGAAAGTACCACCTTTCATTTCTTCTATACTCAACTTTCCATCTCGTGCTTTTACTGCAAGGTCCTTTAATTTTTGCTCAATTTCATGAAACCCTAAACTCTCAACATTGTGTATCGGTGGCACCACAAGTCCTGTAGGTGTGGAGATCGCAAAGGAAACATCCACATAATCATGATAAACTATTTCATTTTCGTCAATAAAAGCATTGACATCAGGCATTTCCAATAATACTTTTGCACAAGCTTTCGCAAAAATAGACATGAATCCAAGTTTGATACCATACTTGGCTACAAATTGGTCTTGATATTTAGTCCTTAATGCCATAATACCAGACATGTCTACCTCATTAAAAGTGGTTAACATAGCAGTATTGTTCTTTGCAGAAACCAATCTCGTGGCTATGGTACGTCTCATACGAGACATTTTTTCTCTTCTTTCATTCCTTTCACCAGCGACAATTGGTGTCATTGTAGCCGAAACGGATTTACTTTCTTCTATTGGAGTAGATGGTTGTGGCGTTGGTACTGTTGTCTTATTTGCTGTTGCTTGGACAGCATCTTCCTTAGTTATTCTACCATCTTTGCCAGTGCCCGTTACTTGGCTCGGGTTCACTTCTCCTTCTCTTAGTATTTTAGCAGCTGCGGGTGACGGGTGTCCACCTGGTTGACTATTTACATCAGATGCAGGTGCTTCAGGTTTTGATTCTACTTTAGGCTCTGCAATAGTGGCAGTAGAGGCACTTGTAGCAGAAAATGAGGTATCAATTCTAGCTACCAAAGCCCCAATGGTCAAGTCGTCACCTTCTTTAGCGACATGTATTAACTTACCGGCTGCTTCTGCAGGGAACTCCAATGTAGCCTTATCTGATTCAAATTCACAAATTGGATCATCTATATTAATTATATCTCCATCCTTTTTCAACCATTGTGATAGGGTTACTTCTGAGATGGACTCGCCAATTACAGGGACTTTCATTTCAACTATACTCATCGATACTTATATTTTATATTTAATACGATTGTTTTAAAATTTCGTTCATTTGATTACGAAAATTTCGACAAAATTAACCATTATTGTAGTAGGTAAATAATTAATGTGTTGTAAAACTACAAATTATTTAACTTTATTGAAATAATATTTTAGACATGCTTAAATTTTCTTACTGACAATGAGTTCGTGTACACCCTCTCTATGATAATAACCGATGTCAAGATTAGAGTAATCACAGATCAGTTTCACAATAGAAAGACCTAGTCCGAGTGCATCAGGGTTACTTTCGTCTTTTGAAAAACGCTCAAACATTTCAGCAGGTGGCCGATTCAATTTTTTGCCTGTATTAGAGATGATTAGTTGCGTAGATGTAACTTTTATTGAAATCCACCCCCTTTTCAGATTATGTTTTATGGCATTGTTAAGCAAATTGGATACTAGTATTTCGCATAATGTAGGATTTATATTCAATTTTAAAATAGCTTGAAAATCTTTTTTAATATCAATTTCTAAAAACTCAATTCTACTTTCAAAGTCTACTAAAAGTTGCTCTAAAATATCGTTTACGGATGTTGGCTCGACGTTGACATTATGGTAGGATTTAATTCTAGATAATAATACCAAAGCTTGATTAATTCTTGATAGTTTATTGGTATTTCTTAAGATCGTATCGATATCGTGGTAGTTTTCTTCACTCAAATTAGAAGATTGTAGCAATGATTCCACGCTTGTCTTTATAACGGTAATAGGCGTTTGAAGCTCATGCGAAGCATTTTGAGTAAATTGTTTTTCAATATTAAAAGACTTCAATATCTGCCTACCTATGCCATCATAAAAATCTTCAATTTCTAAACCAATTTTTGAAGTATTGTGATCATACTTTGGTTGTTCAAATTTTTGAATATTTCTTAAGACTTCAAAAATTTTACGTTTATAATATTTTAGCTTATACCGTATTCTACGAGTTTCGAGCCAAATAAAAAGCCAAATCAACAAAAAAGCCAATAAAGCAAAAAGTAATATCCATACCGATTGTTCATTGAATATAAGAGACATTATGGCCCCATAACCAATCAAAACTACTAATATCCCAATAATTGTTCTGTGCCCCAAAGCTTAATTTTCTGGAATTACAAATTTATATCCTACACCATATAAGGTTTGCATATAATTTTCCACTCCTTCTTTAGCCAATTTTTTTCTTAGATTCTTTAAGTGGGCATATAAAAAATCATATGAATAGGTATCGTCCATATGATCTCCCCAAAGATGCTCTGCCAAACTATCTTTAGTTACTACCCTATTTTTATTTCTAAACAAATAAAGTAAAATGTCATATTCTTTCTTCGTCAAGTCGACTTCCACGCCTTTAATAGCAACTTTCCTACCGTCAAAATAAAAAGTAAATTCACCAAATACAGCCTTGTCTTCGATCATGTTTAACTTTCTTCGCAACACTGCTTTTATCCTCGCGTTTAATTCCGAAACATGAAAAGGCTTAATCAAATAGTCATCTGCACCTAGTTCCAATCCCTTGACTCGGTCTTCTATACTATCTTTAGCACTCACTATAATGGTAGCCGTAGTAGGATGATCATCTTTAATAATAGGTAGTAGGTTGAGTCCAGACCCATCAGGTAGGTTAATATCAAGGATAATTACATCATAAGTATGATTCATCAATTTTTGAAAAGCTTCTTTGTATGTAAGTGCCTCTTCTGTGAGGTGATCCTCTTTTTTCAAAAAATAAGAAATCAGTTTTTGCAAATTTGGTTCGTCTTCTACTATTAAAAACTTCATACAACATATTTAATGTGTAATATTAGGCAATTCTTATTATATTTAATAATTATACCTAAATATCTAAAATGAGTTCCGTAGTGAGAATCAAAAGTACAATAAAATAAGCATTTTAGGCGACAAATCATAGTGGACTTCTATGGTGCGAAGCCTAAAATGAGTAAAACGACTTATTTTGCAGTAATTTTGGTGCGTAATAGGAAAGTCATTTTAGATTTTTAGGTTATAATACTTGGTTAATAATTTTGAAAGATATTCCCATTTTTAAAACTTACTTTTGTGGTGACATAAATTGAGAACCCAAGCTATAACGCAAAAATTGATTATTTTAAAGTGTCTCAATGGAGGTTTCGAATATGCTAATTAATTAGGTAAAGGCGAATCAACAAAATTAAATTAAAAACAAAAAAATAAAGATATAATGACTAAAGTACTTTTAACTGGAGCCAGTGGATACATTGGTAAACACATAGCTTTAGAATTGCTAAATCAAGGATATGAAGTAAGAGCTTCGGTTCGAAATCTTTCAAAATCATCCGAGGTCCAAAAAGCTGTAATGCCGTATCTTAAAGATTCAAACAATCTTGATACTCGTTTAACATTTGTTGAACTAGATTTAGAAAAAGATAAAGGCTGGGATGAAGCTCTTAAAGATATCGAGGTATTGATGCACACAGCTTCTCCTTTTCCGATTGCGTCACCTAAGGATGAAAATGATTTGATTCGTCCAGCAGTCGAGGGAACTCTACGTGCCTTAAAAGCCGCACACAAAAGTGGAGTAAAGCGTATCATTCTGACTTCTTCTAACGCATCAGTTTATGGATGTGATTTGCCTGCTGGAAAAAGTGAATTCGATGAAACAATGTGGACAGACATCAACCATCCAGTCGGCCGAACAGCTTATACAAAATCAAAAACTTTGGCAGAAAAAGCAGCTTGGGATTTTATAAGAAATTCTGCCCCAGAAATTACTTTAACTACGGTAAATCCAGTGCTGGTTCTTGGTGCACCCTTAGATAATAATTTTGGTTCCTCCGTTTCAATTATTGAGCGGATTATAAAAGCAGAAGATCCGATGTTACCTGATCTGAGTTTTGCTCTTGTAGATGTTCGTGACGTAGCATTTGTGCACGTAGAAGCCATTAAGAATGAAGCAACAAAAGGAGAAAGAATTCTTGCTTCCTCAGGGACAATTTCTTTTGTAGAAATGGCAAAATACCTCAAATCAATTTACCCAAAAAGCAAAATCAAAACTGCTCAGGCGCCTGCCTTTTTGATCAAGTTGCTTTCATTTTTTGATAATGAAATAAAAGCCGTATTACCACTTTTGGGAAGGCCAATGAATGTAAATAATCAGAAAGCTCAACGCCTATTTGATATGAAATTTACTCCTATTAAAGTGATAATAAAAGAGACAAGTGACTTCCTTATCAAAAATGGTTTCGTAAACGTGTGAAAATCACAATGAATTAAGATTTATTAGAGTTTACTTATTTTTTGGAATTAGAAACAATTAACGAGATTGGATACTTATTTAATTTGCTTTTCCTTACTCATCGAATAAAAAATACCTGTCACTATAAATGACATGATGGATAATACTATCAGGAATACATAAAATCCAAAATTTTCTGCCATCGTCAAGCCTATCGAAGGCGCTATGATGAATGCCACAGCATAAGACATAGAATATAAAGCAGAATATTGTCCTCTTCTGCTTGGGTGTGGTCTATTCATTGCATAGGACATCATGAAGGGCATAGCAAAAATTTCAGACAAAGTGATGAAGGTGATATATAATATTGGAAATAATAGAATCGGTGTGAAGCCCAATAAACAAACATATGCGATCACCATGAATAATGAACCGAGCGTCATCATCTTTTTCAAATTACTGTATGATTCAAATTTTGCAACTATCGGCATTTCTAACAAAAAGACCAAAAGGCCATTTAACGCCAACAAATATCCGATTGTTGCCTCTGAGTATTTTAAATCTTCAGCAAAATGCACTGGAAGACTCGTAATCAATTGTAGAAAACAAAAGCCATATAAAATGACCATTCCTATAAAAACAAGATAAGCTTTATCTTTATATGCAGATATTCCTATCATTTCTATTTTACCATCCTTGTTACGAAATACTGGTTTGGAATCTTTTAAATGATCTTTAAATGCATACCACATTACAAATCCAGATAAAGCACATGTCAATGAATCAATCAAAAATAGCCATTGGTATCCAAATTGTGCAGCAATTACACCTCCTGCAGCGGGGCCCAAAGTAAAACCTAAGTTAAACGCTAAACGCATTAATGAATAAGACCTCGTTTGATTTTCTGGTTTTGAAAAATGGGCTATAGCGACTGTATTTGCTGGTCTAAATGTATCTGCAATCATAGCAAATAAGAATACAATCACCATTACTCCTTCATAGCTTCTTACAAAGATCAAAGGAATTAAAATGACACTGCTTAAGAATAAAGACCCGATCTGAATGTACAAAAAATTAACCCGATCTGCCAACCACCCTCCTAAATAATTTCCAAATAGGCTACCTACAC
This sequence comes from Saprospiraceae bacterium, assembly GCA_022844565.1. Taxonomy (GTDB): domain Bacteria; phylum Bacteroidota; class Bacteroidia; order Chitinophagales; family Saprospiraceae; genus JADKBO01. Next base: position 303,607 of record JALHLK010000001.1, on the reverse strand, counting down.
CAAAAGCGGCAATGACATAACCTGCCAAATCCTTTGTAAACGCTAATTCTTTGGTCAGGTACAATGCCAAAAAAGTGACTACCATCGAACCTGCCCTATTAATTAAGTTCGCGGTGGCTAGTATCCAAATAGACTTTGACAGTCCACTGAATGAATTTTTATATGCTGTAAAAAGGCCGATACTACTTTTATTTAAACCTAAAAATCTAATTCAATACAAAGGTAGAGAAAAGAAGAGACCGAAAGAAAAACAAATTAATAAAACAGTTTTTTAGTCTAAATTATTTTAAACATAAAATTGGTAACAAAGCTTCATAAACCAATTCTTGGCTTACACTTTTTGAGAAAATTTGCTCTATGAAATTATGTTTCCCTGGTATTGTAACTAAAAGGTCGGGCTTATTATCCAATATGTAATTATTGATCCCATCAATCACATGATGATTTACCACTGTCTGAAGTCTGTGGTTAACGTGATTAAATAGCGAATTCAATTTAAGATATTCCTCCATTTGATGATCTGTCGGCAGTTCACTTTCAGATTTGACAACGGTCAGAAATATGATTTGTGGAGATAATAGCCAACTTAATTCAGAAATAGATTCAAGTATGGATGTGTCTTTGATCTCTTCAAAAGAACTTGCAAACACAATTTTAGATAAAGGACTGAAATTATATTTATGAGGAACGACCAAAACTGGCACTTTTGAATCTTCAATCATTGACGCAGCATTACTACCTATGAAAAACTTTTGGAAAGCACCAGTCATGCCATGTGTACCAATGATAACAAGGTCAGCAGAATGTTTATCAATCATATTATTTACTTCACTTGATAAATTTCCAATACTGACACTTTGATCAATATCAAAATCTACGCCTCTCTCATTCAGTTTTAAAGTTTCTTCAGCAAACGTTTTCAACCTTGAAAGTGAGTTTTCACTTATATTTGCTAATGAAACTGTATCAAAAAAAGCCTCTGGTCGTGATAGTGGGGCAACATAATAATATGAATTGTACAATACGATCTTTGAATTCGTGACTTTGGCGATCTCAATAGCATAATTGGTGGCATTTATAGCACAGTCAGAAAAATCTGTAGGAATTAATATTGTTCTCATGATCTACTTTTTATACAAAGGTATTTGCAAAATTGCCATAAATATAATGACGTAAAGACTGGATTTAGATGATTTTGATCATATAATCAAATCTAAACTTCTTCAATTCACCTTAATTAAATAAGCTAACAATTAATTTTTCAATTAAATTCCCCTTTACCTTTATTTACTTTCTAAAAATTTAAGCTATATTTGAGTTGAAATTTAATTTAAGCATGTTACAAAATAAAACTAGAGTTCTTTTTTTACTTTGCATTTTAATGTTCGCATACTTTGGTTGTAGTAACATCAATAATTCTGATGGTACAATCTCTTACAATAAACATATTAGACCAATCTTATCCGACAAATGTTTTGTTTGTCATGGACCTGATCAAAGTCAACGGATTTCAGGATATAGACTTGATTTAGAAGAATTTGCTTTTGCCAAATTAAAGCAATCCCCAAATGAATTTGGTTTAGTTGTGGGAAATCCTAGCAAATCAGAGGTATACCAAAGAATTATATCTCATGAACATGACTATATGATGCCACCTCCTGATTCTAAATTAGCGCTCAGCGAAGATGAAAAAAATATCATTAAAAAATGGATAGAGCAAGGTGCAAAGTATGAGCCTCATTGGGCATTTACACCCGTCAAAAAACCATCAGTGCCAAAAGCGATGAAAAAAAATTGGACTTTCTCAGAAATTGATCAGTTTGCATTGGCTAAAATGGAAGAGAACAATCTAAAACCTTCTGAAATCGATCACGACCTTCCCTTATTAAAAAGAATGATGCATGATTTAAAAGGCCTACCTCCATCATTGAAAGAGATGGAAGAATATACAAAAAATCAAAATTTGGCCAATTATGAAAAAATGGTTGATAAGGCGCTCGCGAGCCCTCAATATGGCGAAAAAATGGCAATATTTTGGATGGATATTGCCCGATATGCAGATAGTCATGGTTATCAAGATGATGGTCTGAGGACGATGTGGCCTTGGCGAGACTGGGTTATTCATGCTTTTAACCAAAACTATCCGTACAAAAAGTTTTTATCTTGGCAAATAGCTGGAGATTTATTACCCGATGCAAATAAAGAAACAATTCTTGCTACAGGTTTTAATAGAAATCATAAAATCACACAAGAAGGAGGCGTTATTGATGAGGAATATCGAATAGAATATGTAACTGACCGCACAAACACATTTGGGAAAGGTATCCTTGCTATGACTTTTGAATGTGCTAAATGCCACGATCATAAATATGATCCTATCAGCCAGAAAGATTATTACTCCACATTTGCGTTTTTTAATCAAATAGATGAAAAAGGTTTGGTTGGAGATATCTCCCTTGCATCCTTAGCAGATCCGCCTTATATGACCATAACAAAAGAAGATCGACAGGGCATTTTGAATTTTATATCAAAACTTGACACAGGTGATGTAAGGGTAATGGTTATGAAAGATAGCACCAGTATTAGAAATACACATATCCTTAATCGAGGAGCGTATGATCAGCCAACTGAAGTTGTAAGATTCAATACACCTAAAGCCATTTTCCCTTTTGATTCATTAAAATATGAAAAAAATAGACTTGGACTTTCTAAGTGGTTATTTGATAAAAACAACCCCCTGACGTCAAGGGTTTTTGTGAATAATATATGGCAAGAGTTTTTTGGAAACGGAATTGTAAAGACAAATGGTGACTTTGGCTTACAGGGTGATCTTCCTTCTCATCCTGAATTGTTAGATTGGCTTGCAGCAGACTTTATCGAACATGGATGGGATATAAAGCGATTGGTAAAACAAATCGTAATGTCCGCAACATATCGACAATCCAATACTTTTGCCAACGGCAGTATCGCTGTAGATCCTGAAAATACATTTTTAAGTAGAGGCCCTCGACTCAAATTATCAGCAGAACTGCTCAAAGATCACATTATGGCAACAAGCGAACTCTTAAATCCCGTAATAGGTGGCCCTAGTGTCAAACCGTATCAGCCAAAAGGATTGTGGGAGAACGCAACGTCTGGTAGAGGCCAATTAGCTACTTACGAGCAAGACACTGGTGACAAACTATATCGAAGAGGACTATATCACTTTATTAAGCGCACTGTTCCTCCTCCTTCAATGTTGATATTTGACGGTGCTAATCGAGATCAATGCGAAGTCAAGAGATCAAAAACAAATACACCATTACAAGCTTTAGTATTGATGAATGACCCTCAAGTATTGGAAGCTACTGCTGTTCTTTCCAATACATTATCCAAAAAACATAAAAATCAACAAGAAGCTATCTTTGAAGAAGCATTTTTGAGAATAGTCTGCAGAAAACCGTTAGCTAAAGAAAAGGATATTTTAAATAAGTATTTTGCAAGTGTACAAAAAAGTATGACGAAAGAAAAAGCTCAAAAGCTAATAAAAGTCGGTGAAAAAATGCAAAATGAAAAAATTGAAAACCCAATAGAAGTTGCAGGAGTGATGCAAACGATTCAACTAATTTATAATTTAGAAGAAGCAAGTGTAAGATGATAAAAAAAGATACAAATCCGTTTTTTGAAAATAGACTCAATGTAAATAGGAGATATTTTCTTGGTAAACTTGGTGTAGGTTTAGGTGGGCTAGCATTAGGATCTTTACTAATGAAAGATTTGTTTACAGGATCACCTGAAGACATAGCTTCAAAAATCCAAGTTGGTCTCCCACATTTTGCACCAAAAGCAAAAAGGGTTATTTATCTTTTTCAAAATGGAGCACCGTCACAGCTCGAAACATTTGATTACAAACCTTTATTGAATAAAATGTTTGGGCAAGAGATGCCTGAATCACTTCGTGGTGGCCAAAGACTCACTGGTATGACTGCCAATCAAACATCCTTCCCTCTTGTTGGGAGTTACTTTAAATTTAATCAGCATGGCAGTAGTGGTGCTTGGATAAGTGAACTATTTCCAAATATTGCAAAAATAGCTGATGATATTTGTATCGTCAAGTCTATGCATACCGAAGCAATCAATCATGATCCTGCCTTAACATTTATGCAGACTGGGGCTCAGCAAGGTAATAGACCAAGTATGGGTGCATGGTTAAGTTATGGCTTGGGTAGTGAAAATGATAATCTACCTGCCTATTGTGTGTTACTTTCAAAAGGAAGAGGCAACGGCCAAGGGGTCTATTCAAAACTTTGGACAAATGGTTTCCTTGATAGCAAACATCAAGGAGTACAATTTAGTAATAGTGAAGAAAGGGTACTCTACCTTGAAAATCAAGATGGACTAAGTAAAGAAGATAGAAGAAAAATGTTAGATCATCTCAATGAGATCAATAACATGCAGTTTGAAGATGTGGGTGATCCCGATATAAAAACTAAAATTGAACAGTACGAATTAGCATACAGAATGCAGACAGCGGTACCTGAGATAACCGATATATCAAAAGAACCTGATAGTGTAATCAAAATGTATGGTCCAGATTGTTTGATCCCCGGCACTTATGCGAGCAACTGCCTATTAGCGCGTAAACTGTCTGAGTCAGGGGTGAGATTTGTGCAAATATATCATCAAGGGTGGGATCAACATGGCAATTTAGTAAACGAGATGTCTGGTCAAGCAAAAGATGTGGATCAAGCGTCAGCCGCTTTAGTTCAAGATTTAAAGCAAAGAGGATTACTTGACGAAACGCTAGTCATTTGGGGTGGTGAATTTGGACGTACAAATTATGGTCAAGGATCACTTACTGCCGAGCTTTACGGACGTGATCATCATCCTAGGGCATACAGTATTTGGATGGCAGGCGGTGGTGTAAAACCAGGTTTAGTTTATGGCGAAACTGATGAGTTCGGTTATAACATTATTCAGAATCCAGTACATATTAACGACTTTCATGCTACCATGCTCAACCTGCTGGGATTGGACCACGAACAATTGATTTACAAACATTTAGGCCGAAGATATAGACTAACTGATGTCGCAGGTCATGTCATAAAAGATTTGATTGCCTAATGAATCAAGTACACTCAATATTTAAATATCTTAATTTTGGATTATTTATTCTACTCACTTTCTTATTTATTTTTGAGAACAATATTGTTGTAGAAAGTTGGAAAGTATTACTTGGAAGGGTTCATCCATTATTTTTGCATCTTCCGATTGGAATTTTTACTTTATTATTCATCGTCCAAATTTTTCGTAAAAAACTGCAATTTGAAAATAGTGATAAGGTAGTTACTTTCTTAGCAGATATTTGTGCTACTACAGCTTGTGTAAGTGCTGTATCAGGACTTATTCTAGCAGCAGAAGACAAAAATGTAGCATCCGAAGCACTTACATGGCATAAGTATGTAGGTGGGGCTTTTGCATTGTTGACCTATCTATTTAGTCTATACTTTTCTAAAATAAATGACGTTTTTCAATCTTTAATTCTTGCTATTGGGATAATATTATTGATCGTCACAGGACATAATGGAGCTACAATGACTCATGGGGAAGATTTTCTTAAATTCAAAATTGACAATGATGCAGTTGTTACAAACGCTATTAATGTAGATTCGAGCATTTATCGAAATGTGATCCATCCAATACTGGAATCAAAATGTATTGGATGTCATAATACGTCTAAACAGAAGGGCAATCTATTGATGATTGACAGTATTTCGCTTTTTAAAGGTGGTGAGAGCGGCACTGCGCTGATAGCCGGTCAAGCTGCAAACAGTCTATTATTCAAAAGAATGTTGTTACCGGAAAGTCATGAAGAGCATATGCCTCCGATTGGTAAAGCCCAACTTACATTTTCTGAAGTACAATTGATAGAAGCATGGATAAATAATGGAGCCTCTTACCAACATCAATTGGATGATATAAGTAGTGACTCAACATTTTATACTTTGGTCAAAAGTTTGTATGACGAACGAGAAGTATTAAACAAAATCTATCCATTTAAGGCGGTATCTCCAAAGGTTGTGTCGAAATTAAACACACCCTATAGAAAAGTATATCCATTGTATCATAACAGTCCAGCTTTAGCAGCTGTTTATCTCTTATCTTCGGAATTTAAATCAGAGTCTTTAAATGAGCTATCTACAATAAAAGATCAAATTGTAGAAATCAACCTTAATAAAATGCCTTTAGATGATAAAAGTACAATCTTATTCCAACAATTCAAAAATCTTGAAAAACTATACCTCAATACTACAAAAATAACCAATGATGGCATAAAAAATCTTACTAAACTCAATAATCTACACAGTCTCTCCATTGCAAATACAAAAGTGGATAAGGGTATAGAGAAATATCTAGGAGAAATAAAATCCTTAAAGAATATTTTCCTCACAAATACTGATATTGATCCGACGACCATAGAACAATGGAGGCAAAAATATCCAAAAATCAATATTGTATACGAGGATTACAGTAAAATCATTACCCAACTTTCTCCACCAATCATGGAAAACATCGAAAGTGTAGTTGAAAATGATACAAAAATTGAGTTAAAACATTATATAAAAAACGTGGTGATTAAATACACATTAGACGGAACAGAGCCAGATAGTATATCGAGTCCTTCTTATGAAAAACCATTCAAAATCAACAAGTTTGTCAATATAAAAGCAAAGGCATTTAAGGATAAGTGGATAAGTAGTGATTCGAAAGATTTCATAGTCTATACCGCTGGATTTAAGCCTAAAGAAATACAATTGACATCCAAAGTAAATGATAAATATAAAGGAGAAGGCGCTGCAACGCTCACCAATGGTAAACTTGGCTTACTTAGCAATCTGGTAAATCCAAATTGGTTGGGGTATTCTGAAGAACCTTTTAAAGCTAAAATCGAATTTGACGAACCTAAACCAATATCAACTTTGATTCTAAGTTATGGGTACAACATCCTTTCCTATGTATTTCCTCCTACATACGTAAAACTAATGGGTGGTGACGACCCAGGCAATCTAAAACAGATAGCCATGTTAAAACTACCTATTTTTGACCAAAATAACAAAGAGCAAACTAAAAATGATAAAATAATATTAGAACTCGAGGGTAAGCCGATGAAATATTATGAAATTCATGCTCAAAATCTCCAATCTTTGCCTCAGTGGCATCCTGGTAAAGGTACTAAAGCATGGTTTTTTATTGATGAAATATTTTTTTATTAATGATTGATAGAAGAAAATTTACTAAATCTCTTGGGTTGTTGAGCGCATCAATTGCTTTCTCAAACCTTAAATTTGATGACAGTTACGTATACGGGCACAACGAGAAAAGGTATACTTTAGATAAAAACTGGAAGCTACACTTAAAGGACTCATCCACAACCATCTCCGTAAAGGATTGCCATGAAATGGTTTGCCTCAAAAGTGGGGAAATGATACTCCTTACCAATCACCCAAAAAATAATATAATACATTTCAATCAAAAGGGTGAAGTCTCATTTGCAGGATGTCAAAATTTTCCTGGGGCTCATGGACTTACATTGTATTACGATGGCAACACACCACAGTTAATCATTACTGATACTGATTTACACAAAGTTTTTTATACAGATATCTACGGTAATATTTTAAAAACTATCGCCCCCCCACTTGACTCAAACATGTATAAAAATGAAAAAGACTTTGTACCCACAGAAACGATAGTCGCCAATAATGGAGATCTTTACATAGCAGATGGATACGGCATGCAATATATTATCCATAAAGACAAAACAGGGAAAACAGTAAATATTTTTGGTGGTAGAGGTGATGAAAACAAACACTTAGATAATGCACACGGAATATGTATCGATTATAGAGGAGCAACACCCACTTTAATTATCACAGATAGGAATAAGTGCTGTTTCAAGCGTTTTACCATGGCAGGAGATTATATTTCTACAATTTCCATACCAGGAGCCAATGTATGCAGACCAGTCATCAAAGGAGATTACTTATATGCAGCAGTCTTGACTACAAATTTCACAGGAAATGCTAAAAGTGGCTTTGTAGTAATTTTAGACAAAAAAGATAATTTAGTATCTTGTATTGCAGGCTCTAAGCCGGAGATTGGGCAAGATAAAAAACTGAAGCCCTCTTATCAAACCATTAAGGTATTTGACCATCCACACGACGTCATGGTAGACAACGATGAGAATCTTTATGTGTGTCAATGGAATAGTGGGCAGGTCTTACCTTACAAATTTATACCTGTATGAAATTAAAAGCATTAATTTTAATCCTATTATGTTCATTCTGTAAACTATTGTCACAAGAAACTCAGCTAGCCCCTCCAATACCTTCGATAATTAGAAGTTTTGTAAACAAAAAAATAGATTTGTCTTATGATTTTAGAATGGAAGGCTCAACCATAGAGTATACAGTCAACCAAGATAAAAGAACTAAAAAGTACATAAAACCTATTCAACTAAACAAAAGTATGTCCGTTGTAGCAAAAGTGACTCATCCACATTTTAAGTCATCTACTGCAATTGAAAGTCACTTTTATAAACACCCAAAGAGTCGAGTAGAAATTGTAGGAACCGAGCCAAACCCATCATACAAGTCGAAAGGTTTTAGCACATTGACTGACCGTGTGTTAGGTAACGAAAACTTCAAAGAAAATTATCTCGGTTATAATATTGAAACAATAGAATTGGCAATCAAACCATTATCTTCAAAAAAAATCAAAACCATCAATATTTCATTCTTGGTCAATCAAGGAGCTTGGATATTTGGACCTGAAAAAATAGAAATTTTACAAAACGAAAACATCATTTATAAATCAAACACAACTGAATCTACTAACCCTATTTCGAGCAAAAACATCATTCAGTCAATCAAATTAAATTTAAAAAATAATGATCCTTTGACGCTAAGAATAAAGCCTGTAGTAAAACTACCTGCTTGGCATGACGGAAAAGGTAATTTGGCTTGGGTGTTTATAGACGAGATATGGATAGACTAAAATACTTCTGAAAATTATGCAATCATTTCATTTTTATCTTCTCTAAAGTATTTAAAAATATTAAGCCAAAAGGCGGTAAATAGATAAATAAAAATAGGAGAACCCATCGTAACAAAAGTAAGATAAATAAAATACAGCCTGACGCGTGATGCACGTACACCAATCTTTTCACCTATGAAGTTACATACTCCAAAACCGTATTTTTCTAAAAAATTTTTGATGTTCTCCATACTAAATTTTTAAACCAAAAGAATAAGACATAAAAGTAACGATTAATGTTTTGTTTATTAGCAAGAAAAAATCGATTATATCAAAAAACAAACATACTACACTAAATAAAGAGATTTTATCTACATGCTCATAAGCCTTTAAATATTATGTATTTCATATGACCTCCCACAATATCTCCGCCACTTCCTTCTTCTCTTTAGAAAAATTTATACCTATGCCTATAAGTTTTTTGCCTTCATGCGCATAAGGAGTCAAATATCCCTTTTCTCGTATTTGAGTGAGCGCTTCATTTGCTGATTTGTCTAGTTTGATTTCGATACAGTAGATCTTATCTACAAAATGAATAATGCTATCTATTCGCCCATCTGTAGTCAAGACTTCGCTTTGTACATAGATGCCTAGTAATTTAAAAGTGAGGTGCAAGATGGCATGAAAGAAGGATTCGTTTTCATTTTGCCATATGGTGTAAGGGAGCGATTTAAAAAGAGTGTTGATGATGGATTTTACATTGTCAAAATTTTCATTTAGTAACGAGATGCGTAGTTTATTGACTAACACAATTCCACCAATACTATCAGAATTTTCCATAAAAACATCTAATAGCATTTCGTTAAAAGCCTTTTCTACTTCTCTATTGGGAAAATTGAGCGTATAGATTTCACCTATTTCATCATAAGCACTCAAAGTGAGGTAGCCAGTTTGAAACATCAATGGAAGGGTTTCAATTTTTTCAATGTCAAAGGAAGACAATCTCAATAAAGATGCTTCTCTGCTTTCAAAATTATATTGTTTTTTTGATTTTAAAAGATTGATTACAAATGTAGGTGTACCGCTTTCAAACCAATAACTATTGTACATCCCAGAAGAGAAAAAATTAATCAACGAAAATGGATTGTACACCCATGTTTTCATATCCCAAGTGTATCCATTGTACCATTCTTTGATCTTTGCTTTGTCTTCTTTCTTGAGTTCTTCTACAAAGTTAGATTCCAATTCGTCTTGGGTAATTCCACAAATACCTGCAAATCTATGGTCTACCGTGAGGTCTGCTAGATTGTTCAAATCAGAAAATATGCTTACTTTAGTAAATTTAGAAATCCCAGTGATAAATACCATTTTAAGATATGGATCTGCCTCTTTGAGAATGGAGTAGAAATTTTTCATGGTATTTCTATTCTCTAATGCTTGGGCAATATCTACGCCTAAATAATGTATAATCGGTTTGTCATATTCATCTATTAGGACGACTACTTTACCATGAGAGGCAGATAATTTCTGAATTAACTCTCGGAACATTTGGTCGATAAAATGTGACTCAAAACTTATTTCAAAAATATCACCATGTCTAACCAGCTCTTTTCGAATAGATTCATCCAAACCCATAGATTGAAAACCTATTTCTGCAAACGAAATCCTAATTACAGGATAAGTTACTTCCCAATTCCACTTATCTTCAACATAAAGCCCGGTAAAAAGCTGTTTTTTGCCTTCGAATAAGGCCTGCATAGTCGTCGTAAGCATAGACTTGCCAAATCTACGAGGACGTGATAGAAAGTAATACCCTCCTCCTTTTGTTAAGTCAAGTATGTATTTAGTTTTATCTATGTATACAAAATTTTCAGCTATGATTTTTTCAAAATCTTGTAAACCTACCGGGTATTTACGCATCAACAACCTATTTGTGATACAAAGATAATCATTTCAAACTTTATAGTAGATTTAAAACTATGATTAATCACTCGTCTCGGTTGCTTTATACACCAGATTTGAGTATTTGATTTTATTAAATTATTTTAGGAATTTTCATAAATTTCAAAACACTTATTTCGGGTTTGAACCACTAGAGATGATTTTTAAAAAATCTAACTCTTTAATATTTAGATTGGAAACTATTTGTGAAATCTCTTCAAGATGTATTTTTCCTGAGAGTACAGCGTAATAATTTCCTAATTCATTAGAAGAAAATTGTGCATAAAGTTTATTAATGATATCGCCCTTGTACAAAGTGCTAACTTTTACTAAGCCTCCTTTTGACTTAATATTGATTAGTTCATCATATTTTTGGGTTGTAAGTACATTTTTGATCGATGTTTTATCTTTAATTGATATATCATCAATTTTAAAACCCAAAATATCTATATAATCTAGCTTGGTTTTTAAATCTTTCTTTTGACTCTTTATTGCCTTGTTCAAGTTATCACCTTGATATTTTATACTTGTCGCGGTTTCGTCATTCTTATATTTTCTTAGTATGGCGTCTATACTTTGTGTAGAAATATCATTTGCTAAAAAAATAAAACAAATTATTATGGATGGTACTTTAATAAAGGTTTGCATTTTTACTTTAAATTAGTTGTGGTTTGTACTTTTTTTGCTATTCTTTCGAAGTCTTTTGTAGAAATGTCGGTTTCAAGTCTGACCATTATTATTTCATTTTCTTTGGTAGACCCATAAAAAAATAAATCTCTCAACTTATCTTTCTTTTCAAAGCCATAAAGGTTAAAATTGAGACCTTTGTTTTTTACAGAAATGTAAGAACTGTAGCCCTTTTGATCTAAAATCCTACTTTGGTTATTAAGGTTTTGTAAAAGCGTTGGAGGTAAATCTGAGGCAACTAATACTCTAGCTCCTTTAAGTGCTCCTTCAATTTTAGAGAGATCTTCAATCGCTTCATCAATGTCTTCATTCTTTGTAGCTTGTTTTATCCCCCCTCTTATCATCCAACCAGGCAAGCTAACCGCAAATGATTTATCGTGCTTTTTTGCATCATCAAAAATATTGTTTACAGGATTTCTCGAACAAGAAGAAATAAAGATTATCAGAATAACTAAATAAAGAAAGTTTCTCATAGCTTTTTGTGTATTAATTTTTCTTAGTGACTTTATCTAAATGTTCTGATCCTTGAATATTGATCTTATTGGCTAATTTTGCTACATTATTCAAATCAATATCACCTATAATACTCAATAGCATAAAATCATTAGCACCACCAATTACAAGCAATAATTCTGAAATTTTGTCATTTGTTCCTTTGGTTAAAAATTTTATGTTTTTTCCTTTTTCTTTTACAGTTACTAATTCTTCATAATTTTTTGGCAGCTTTGCCAACACTTCTTGATAATACTTTGTTGCGTCTTTTTGAGTAGTAATCATCTTAAGACCTTTCAGTCCCGCTACCAGATTTTTAAATTCTTTATCCTCGCTTTCAGATGATATTTTAGCAATCATTGGGAATACACGTGGACTTACATTTACGACTGTAAAATCTGCAATTTCCTCATATTTGCTAAAGAATTTATCAATTGCATTTTCTTGAGCGGTTGCAAAAGTTAATAATAGAAGCCCAACGAATGTAAATAAAGATTTTTTCATTTTATAAATTAAAGTTAATTTGTTTAATAATTATTGTATCGTACCTATGACTGGAGAATTGTCAATGGCGCCCATACCTGTCACAACTTGATTTGTACCTGATTTTAGTAAAGAAGCGATCAAATTGACTGCATCTTCCGTGTACAACTTAGCCTCATCTATATCATTGATTTCAATAATTCTAGCTTTCTTTGTAGAAACTACCTCTTGTGTAACTTCAGCAGGCCTTAAGAAAAAATTGACTGCCCACAAACTCACTAAGGAAAATACAAGAATAGCAGCTACGGCCCTCCATCTGTTTGTAATTGAAACTACTTTAGCTTTCTCGACAGGTTTGTTTTTTACTGCGAATGAAGACTCTATCTTGGCTAAAGGATTGAAGTCAGCTCGAAGGTTAATTTCATTCTGTAGTACTACGAATAATGGTTTGTAAGTCAAATGTTCTTCGGAAACACTCGCTGAATTAAAATATTCCTTGAGTAACATTTCATCTTCCACCGTTGACTCCGCATTCCAATATTTATCTAATATTTCATCAATATTATTCATTTTCTTCTTTTTAAGTATTATATATTTAGAAACTTAAATTTTTTAATTCAATTTTCAATTTTTGTCTTGCTCTAAAGAGATTTACCTTTACTTGCTCTTGAGAGTTTCCAGTCATCTCTGCTATTTCCTGATAAGTATATCCTTCAATATCTCTAAGGTGTATTATTTCCCTCTGTCGCTCTGGCAACTCATTCAATTTTTGCATAACTATGTTCAAACTTTCTTGATTTTCCAATGCTTTATCAGGAGTTGGGCTAGTGTCTGATATAAAATGAAATCCATCTATATCACTGCTTTGTGTTTTCTTTCGAGCCCTAATCTTATCAATAGCTAAGTTCCTAGCAACGGTCATGCACCACGCCTCTTTATTTTCAATCCCTTGCAATTGTTCGCTCTTTTGCCACACTTTCACAAAGGTTTCTTGCACTACATCTTCTGCATCGATTTCATTAGATAGTATTCTAAAAGCAAATCGGTACAATTTATCCTTTAAGTGTAGGACTTGCCTTACTATCTCTTCACCCTGCATAACATAATTGATGACGCCATTAAATTGTATTTGTTACAATAATAAGTAGAATTTTTCTAAATGTATCCATAATATATAGAAAATTATGAAATATGTGAATTTAACCATTCAAAATAAGATGCATTTACCGAAACTTTCCATTTTGCAATTATGGGAACTTCATACGGATGATTCGCTAAAATTTCTTGTTCAATTTCTTTAAATTTAGACTCGATAGACTTTATCAACACTACTATTTCGTCATCAAGAGTCATTTCATTATGCCAAATATAAGCACTATTAATTGGAAAACTATTTACACAAGCCGCCAATCTATTTTCAATTAAAATTGCTCCTATTTTAGCCGCCACATCTTGATTAGGCATAACAGTGTAGATGAAAACCATCTCATTTCCAATATCGGAATTTGACATTAAATAGCAAGCTTTTTTGCTATAGAAATTAAATCATGATTAAATTCCTTCACACCATGGATGGCCTCATGAAAGGGAGTATAAGCTATTTTATCATTTACAACTCCAATTGCAATACCATTTTTACCGGCCATTAGCGCTTCTACTGCTGAATAACCTAATCTTGAAGAAAGTACCCGATCTAAACAAGAAGGTGCTCCGCCTCTTTGTAAATGACCAATAATCGTAAGTTTAACATCAAATTCTGGCAACCTTTCTTGGACAATTTTGCTCAATTCTGTTGCATTACCAGATTTATTACCTTCTGCAACGATAATTAGGTTAAATAACTTACCCCGTTTAGCATTTAACTTCAAATGATTTATTACTTCATCAATATTGGTCTCAATCTCTGGCAAAAAGACATCAGCTGCTCCACTGGCGAGTGCTGTATGCAGTGCAATATAACCCGAATGCCTTCCCATTACTTCGATAAAAAAAAGTCTATTATGCGAGTCGGCTGTATCTCTAATTTTGTCAACTGCCCTCATAGCCGTATTTACAGAAGTATCAAAACCAATTGTGTAATCCGTACCATACAAATCATTATCGATTGTACCAGGTAGACCTACAATTTTGAAATCATGTTCTTCTAAAAATACCATCGCACCTGTATATGTGCCATTACCACCTATTGCTACACAAGCATCGATATCGTGTGCTTTGAGAGAGTCATAGGCTTTTTGCCTACCTTCTACGGTCATAAACTCTTTACTTCGCGCTGTTTTTAATATGGTACCCCCACGTTGCATGATGTTACCTACATTTCCTAACTCAAGTCTTTCGATTTTACCATTGATCATACCATCGTATCCACCATAAATGCCATACACATGTAAATCATGATAAATAGATGTTCTAACAACTGACCTTATAGCCGCATTCATACCAGGAGAGTCACCCCCACTTGTAAAAACGGCAATTCTTTTTATACTACTCATTATTTAATTTGTGATAATTAATCAAACCTTCCATTGCAGATTTATGATATGTAACATCATTCACTCCAATTTGATTGCAAAGTTGAGTCAAATATTCTTTAAAAACAAACGAAATAGACCCAATGAATCCTATTTTTTTAATTTTTTTGTTAAAAATCGGTAAAATACGAATATCAAAAAACAAGTTTAGACGCTCCTTAGCCAAATTATCCGTCCATTCATGAGGATATTTGGTTATAAATTTTGAAAAACTGGCCAAATATGCCTTCGGATTTTCTTTTCCATATAAATTATCAATTAACGAACTTGGAGTAAGCTTATACGCTTCATCAAAAGCTTCTAGCAATTCGGTCGGCATCTTTTTATAAAAGAAAGCCCTCAAAACCTCTTTACCAATATCCGATCCACTTCCTTCATCACTTAATAAATAGCCTAATGAGGGAACAATTACATCTGTATTTACCCCATCCCACACACATGAAATACTTCCTGTACCTAATATAGCCCCAATGCCTTCATCTTTTCCTAATGTAGCAATACAGGCAGCCTTTAAATCGCCAAACACGTGACAATTAGGATGATTATTCAATTGATCAACCACTCGATTCCTGGAATAATCACTGCTTACACCCGCTCCATAAAAGTGAATCACATCAGCATTTTGAATCCAGCTATGCTGTTTTTCTGATTTTAGCATATCTTCCTTCGTGGAAGAAGCATTCCAACCTTTTGACATCAAGCGTTCATCGTTTATGATGCCATCTTTTTCAGTGATAAAACACCATTCGGAGTTGGTAGCTCCGGATTCAATGATGAGTTTGTTCATATTTGAAGATCAATTTTTGCAAATATCTTACAATTTCAATATAAACTCACTTAAATTAGGAAAATTTGAATTTTATGAAAAATCTAATCTTCACATTAAACGATTAAAACACTTCATAAATCCCAGCAATACCCTGACCTCCACCGACACACGCAGTTACCATACCATATTTATTGCCTCTAGCTTTCATTTCATCAAACAATTGAATACTGAGCTTAGCACCAGTACATCCCAATGGATGACCTAAAGCGACAGCACCACCATTTACATTGACGATATCTGGATTAAGACCACCTTCTTTGATTACAGCAAGGGCTTGTGCCGCAAATGCTTCATTCAATTCTATAAGATCGATATCGTTAAGTTTTAAATTTGCTTGAGAGAGTGCTTTTGGCATTGCTGCACATGGACCGATACCCATGTAAAGAGGATCAACGCCTGCAACGGCACATGATACTAAGTTTGCTTTGGGTTTTAAGCCTAATTTATTTGCCATATTGTCACTCATCACGATTACAAAAGCAGCACCGTCGGATGTTTGTGATGAGTTACCAGCTGTTATAATTCCACCATTTTTGAAGACAGCAGGAAGTCTACCCAAACCTTCGAGTGTGGTGTCTTTTCTTACACCTTCATCCATCGCGACAATGTGCTTTGAAGTCACTCTTTTATTGTCTCTTACAAATACCTCTTCTACTTCTATTGGAACAATTTGATTGGTGAATTTACCTGTTTCGATGGCATGAGCTGCCAATTGATGAGATCTCACACTAAATCCATCCGCCTCTTCTCTACTGATGCCCCACTTTTTTGCTACAGCTTCAGCAGTTGCTCCCATGCTCACATGGTAATTTACGTTTTCCATAGCTGCCTCATAGGAAGGAGCCATTTTATAGCCTGTCATCGGCAACAAACTCATCGATTCCGCACCACCTGCAATGATACATTCAGACATGCCCGATCTGATTTTAGCTGTTGCCAACCAAATAGCCTCAAGGCCTGATGCACAATATCTATTGATTACAAATCCAGGTACTTCTTTACCTAAGGCTCTTGCAGATATGTTACGGCCTATTTGTAGACCTTGCTCACCTTCAGGATTGGCACAACCTACGATCACATCGTCGACCATTAAGGGATCAAAACCTGGGACACTTGCCACTAAGTCTTTGATTATTCTCACCGCTAAGTCATCAGACCTCATATTCCTGAAGCCTCCTTTTTTGGCCTTGCCGATGGCTGATCTTCTACCTTCTATTATATATGCTTCTCTCATTATTTCTTATTTAATATAAATGAATCGGATTTTAGTTTCTTAAAGGTTTGTTGTTTGCAAGCATGTATTGAATTCTTTCTTGCGTCTTTTGATTGCCAAGTAACTGAAGGAATGCTTCCCGCTCGATATCCAAAAGGTATTGCTCTGATACTTGTTGCTGGCTTGTCAAATCACCACCACAAAGGACATAAGCCACTTTTTTAGCAATCTCTACGTCATATTCTGACATATACCGACCTAAGAAGAATTCATTTACTGCGGTATAAAGTGTACCTAGGGCATTTCGTCCCATTACAGTTGCTTGTTGAGCTACAGGAGCTACATAAGCTTGACTTAACTCAATCACTTTATTTTTTGCTAGTCCGAGCACATGGTGAGTACCTGGTACAACCCTATCTCTTGTGTGTTCAAGATATCCGAGATCGTATGCTTCATGACCACTCGTGGCTACAGATGCAGTAGCGATTGCTTTAAGTTTATTAATCATAGTTGGAATCTGCGTATCACCATCAAAGAAACTTTTTGAAGCTCTCAATGCAAACTCTTTGGTTCCTCCTCCTCCAGGAATAAGACCAACACCCACTTCCACCAATCCGATGTAAGATTCAGCCGAACATATTGCAGCATCTGTATGCATCAACATCTCGCAACCCCCACCAAAGACATAGCCTTGGGTAGCAGTTACAACAGGAACATTTGCGTAGCGCATTTTCATATTGATCTGTTGGAAACCATCAACCATTGTTTCTAATGATTTGAAATCGCCTGTCATTGCGAGCATTCCTACAGCCATCAAATTTGCCCCAACAGAGAAGTTCTTAGCATTATTGCCAATTACGATACCTCTCCAATCGCCATTTTCAGCTTTGTCAAGAGCTTCGAGCACTCCCATTCCAATACCATCTCCAATTGCATTGGCTTTACTTACAAACTCTACACACATCACCTGATCACCCATATCGTGGATGATGCACTCACTATTTTTGAATACAGGTACTTTGCTTCTGACAGTATCTAAATGGAAAACAGTAGGAGCAACAGGTATTGTTTTATATTGATTTGCAACTACATCATAGTATTGTTTCTCGCCATCAGCGTATTGATAGAATGTAGATGCACCACTTTTTTGCATACTTTCTACCCAATTAGGAAGCTTATTGTTACATGCTTCGATGATTTCAACTCCCTTCTCAAAACCAATTAAATCCCAGTATTCGAAAGGACCGTAACCCCATGCATAGCCTGCTTTCATGGCATCATCGATTCCATAGATGGTATCACTTATTTCAGGTACACGATTGCCCGCATAAGAAAGTAGACCACTAAAATATTCTTTAATAAATTGTCCACTCTCATCACTTGCATCAATCATGTCATTCATACGTTTTGACATGATTTCTACTTTTTTAGCGATACCAAGTGCATCGAGCATCCTTTTTTCAGATTTCTCATATTCGAGTGTCTCTAAGTTTAATTGTAGGATGATAGAGCGACCATTTTCATCTTTTTCATCTGATTTTTTATAATATCCTTGGCCAGATTTGTTGCCTAACCACTTATTATCCAGTAAGAATTGTGTGTGTTTTGGAGTTGGTACATTTTTTAAGTGTTGTACATACTCATCATCAGGACAAGAGGCGATAACACCTTGAGTTACCTTGACAGAAGTATCTAAACCAACCAAGTCTAGAAGACGATAGCTTCCTGTACTTGGCCAACCAATTGGATCAGCAGTTAATTTATCAACATCGGATATTTTGAGCTTCAGTATATCAGTGAGTTCATTGATTTTATTGCCTGAAAAGAAGCCAATTCTATTCGCAATAAATGCTGGGGTATCCTTACAAAGTACCGTTTTCTTACCTAAAATGACATCACCATAATGCATAAAAAAGTCAACAACATCTTGTTTTACACCTGCATAAGGGATAACTTCTAACAAAGCCATATATCGCGCAGGGTTGAAAAAATGGGTGCCGCAGAAGTGTTGTCTAAAATCTTCACTTCTACCTTCTGCTAGTAAGTTGATAGGTATTCCTGAAGTATTAGAAGTGATCAAACTACCGGATTTTCTATATTGCTCCACTCTTTCAAACAGAGACTTTTTGATATCAAGTCGCTCTACGACGACCTCTATAATCCAGTCTTGATCTGCTAATTTCGAAAGATCATCATCAAAATTCCCAACAGAAATTCTGCTTGCAAACTCCTTCTTATATAATGGAGCTGGCTTCGATTTAATGGCCGTTGTTAAAGCTGTTTGAGCAATTACATTCCTATCTTTACCATCGGTAGGCATGTCGAGCATTAATACTTCCAGACCTACATTGGCAAGGTGGCAAGCTATACCCGATCCCATAACTCCAGACCCTAGTACAGCAACTTTTTTAATTCTATAACTCATATATTGTCGAATTTAACGATTTATAACATAAAACGGGCTAAGACATGAAAAATATTGCTCATTTCAGCACGTTTCAAAAATTTAACTCAAAGTTAAATTTTTTGTTCTGAAAATAGGTAATATTTAGTGTTAAAATGTTTATTAAATTAACATTGTGTTGTAAAAAGAGAAAAAATGAAGGGAATTGAAATGAAAGTTTTAAACGAATGACGGATTAAATCATTTAAAAGTCTATACCATAATCTAACGGCAACATCTCACTTATCCTCTTCTGAGTAATTGCTCCAGAAAAAATGATCTTATCAATATTAGTATTCAAACCGTACCTGTCAATGACAAAACTGTCTGTTTTAAAAATGATCTGTGATTGATGGTTTCTTTTGTGCAGAATTTGAAGATCTGAGACATAGTCTGAGGGTTGCAAAGCTTTTTGATGTTTATACACAGTGACATTTGATCCATCCTCACCAGATTCTACCGAGAAATATTCTTTAAAATCTATGCTTTTATTGAGATCGAATAATTCGAATGTTCGATCCTTCCAATTTGCTTTTGCCAACCATCTAAAAAATTGAAGTGAAGAATTTTCATATGCTCGCTCTCTTTTTTTATAAATTAATCTACTTGACTTAGTTTCAACATACCTGGATATGCCAGCGAAAAAAACACCCTTCAAGTTATTTTGATTTAACGTTACCTTGGAAAATAGTGCCTGAAAATCGACCAGAGTATAATAAATTTTGTATCCTAAATAATCATTTTCAATTTGTAACTCTATATCACTTGAGGCTGTGAAAGTTTTAGATGATTTATCATATTCAAATCGAATATCATCTTCATTTAATATCCTACAATCTTTCCAAAACTTTTCATCACCAATGAAATTTTTCTTAAATGAATTCATAAAAGCCTCTTGGGAGAAAAGCGGTTCTTGAATTATAACTTCTTTTAAAACATTAGGTGAAGAAGGTAATACCAATTTAAAAGGCTCTTCTCCTAAAAAAACACTGTAATCATCAAATATTTTGGTTTGATAACCTATAAAACTTATTGCAAAACTTGCATTAATCTTATTTTCAATGGTCAGTCGAAACAAACCATCTATATCAGTGGAACTGCCAATCGTAGTGCCTTCGAAGAAAACGCTAGCTCCAGTAAGTGGCTCGTCATTTTCATCAACTACCTTTCCAATTAAAGTAATTTTTTGACATTGTACATGAGTAATCATAAATACCGTAAATAAGAAAATGATGCATAAATATCTTTTCATATCACATGATTTTAAACACGTACAATCGTTACCCCTTCACCTCCATATTCAGGTTCAGGATGCCAAAAGTCAGTCATTTTAAACTCTTTTAACTTTTTATGAACTAATTTCTTTAATGTCCCATTCCCTACACCATGAATTATTCTTAACTCAAATGCATTATTTATCAATGCTTTATCTAAGAAGTCTTCAAGAAACCATTGAGCATCTTCCATTCGATAGCCTCTTAAATCTAATTTGGTATCTGGGGTTCCCAACATAGAGACTCCTGATAGGTTGATAGACTTTTTCTTAGTGATGATAGGTTCATTCGCATGTACAAGTTCTCGAATAGGCGTCTTTAATTTAAGAATTCCAAGTTGAATTTCTGCCTGATTTTTATCAATAGATAAGATTTCTCCGATTGACATTGAATCTTGCATTTTTACAAAATCTCCAACTACAAAAGGTTTTTGATTCTTTCTTGTACTTTCAAAAATTTCTTCTTTGATATCTACAATTTCTTTGGATATGGTAATTTGTTTAGATTTTTTTTCTTCCAGGATTGCTTGTGCTTTTTCTAAATCTTTTTCACTTTTAAGTTCTTTGATTATTTTCTGAGCTTCTTTCGTCGCTTCAGACATGGCAAACAATGAAGCTTCCTTTTGCTCTTGTTTTAGTTTTTTTCGTTTGAATTCCAAGTCTTTATTCAATACTTCATAACTTTGAATAAGTTTATCGAGCTTTTCTTCTTTATCCATAGTTTTCAGCATTTTAGCTTCAAACTCTTGTCTTTCAGCTTCAAGTTGAACAAGGAGTTCTTCTACAGCTTTTTCGTTTTTGCCAGATTTATTTCGCGCATAAGAAATCAAATTTTCTTGCAATCCTATTTTTTGTGCAATTTCAAAAGCAAAAGAACTACCGGGCTTACCGACGATGAGATTAAAGGTAGGCTTAAGCGCATTCTTGTCAAATTCCATGGAAGAATTTACAATTCCCTTCGCTTTATGGGCAAAAAACTTAAGATTTGAATAATGGGTGGTAATCACTCCAAATGATTTTTGGTAGGCCAATTGTCTCAAAATGGACTCAGCAATTGCACCCCCGATTTTAGGATCTGTACCTGAACCAAATTCATCAATGATAAAAAGTGTCTTTTCATCAGCGTTTTCAACCAGTTTTTTCATATTGGTAAGATGTGACGAATAAGTACTTAAATCATCATCTACCGATTGTTGATCGCCAATATCAGCATACAGTTTATGGAATATACCAAATTTTGAATTTTCATTACACGTCACAGGTATTCCAGCTTGAACCATCAATTGAAGCAATGCCACTGTCTTCATAGTGACTGATTTACCACCTGCATTGGGACCACTTAAGACCATAATTCTATTTTCGCCATAAAGCGATAAGTTGAATGGTACAACCTTCATTGATTGTTCAAGGCTTTTGATCAATAGGATTGGATTGTAGGCCTCCTTAAATTCAAAAACAGGTTTATTTTCAATGATTGGTATTTGAGCACCTATTTTAAGAGCAAAAAGTGCTTTTGATCGAATGACATCTAGCTTTACAATGACTTGCAATGCATGAAGTATATTATCAGCATAAGGTCGAATAAAAGCGCATAAATCTCTGACTATCCTATAAATTTCGGCTCTACGCTCAGAATATAGAGAATGAATTTCATTATTTATTGATAAAATGGCTTCGGGTTCTATATAAACCGTTTTTCCAGTGGCAGATTCATCGTGGATAATGCCTGGAATTCTCCTTTTATATTCGGCACCAACTACAAGTACAAATCTATTGTTTCTTACGGATTCTAAGTTTTCCACCAAATACCCTTTATCTTTAAATCCAGCAACTTCTGATCTAAAGATTTTTGCTACTTCACGTTCTTTGTTATGAATTGCTTTTGATATCTTAGTTAGCGCTTCTGAAGCGTTTGGACGCACTTCTCCGTTTTCGTCAAAAACTCTATCTATTTCTTTGTGAAGCCTTGGGTCTAGTTGTATTTGTTGGATGTAGTTGTATAAATTTGGAAACAATTTTTGTTTTTGGTAATCTTGAAAATTGTTTGATAGGATATTGGCCAAGGTTAAAATACCATAAATCATCGATATTTCTTCGATCTCAAGGACATACCCTTCTTTTTTTAGTAGCGGTATGATGTCAGTGATGTCTTCATACGATCCAAATGGTATTGGAGTACTGTCTTCAATACTTTTTATCCATTCCTTGGTCTCGGTGAGACGGAGGACGATATCCTTTTTTTCAGTATAAATTGGCAGATGATCAAAGTATAGTTTGCCAGCCCCACCTTGACAATTCGATTTAATAAAGTCGATAATTTTTAAAAATTCTATTTTTTCGTAAAGATCTTTTGATCCTATTATCATTTTCTTAAGCTTTTAGTTCAGGTTTTATGAGTAAAAAATATAAACGTAATGACAAATAATAATGTTTCAATTATAATAAAGGCAAAGATAAAAATTAGAATAAGTGTAAGTTGATATTTGAAAATTCAATTTTAAATTCATAAGCAATATTTTTCAGCTTTCTCCCAATTGTCTTCTCCAATCCGCAATGTTTACAAGTTTTAGGACAAATAAAAAACTTACATAAATACAAGCTATCAATCCTACCTGAATCATCCAATTTAAGCCAAAGTACGTCTTAAAAATCAGGATTATCACAATGGCTATACTCGTTAATAATAAGAGTTTTTTCAACAAAAAGTCATGGATTCTAACATTACATAAGGATTTGGCAAGTATGATTGATGTTACAATTAGAAAAATCTCTGTAACAAGTGTCGTGTAGGCACTGCCTAAAGCACCATATTTGGGTATGAATATAAAATTTAAAATGATATTTATGACTATTCCGATCGCATAAGTAATATTCATCCAAAATATCCTACCCGTACCGACCAACAAAGACCCGATACTGTGAGCAACCATAATTGGAATCAAACTTAACATAAGTGCCACCATAATATTGTAATGGGGTAAGTATTCATCCGTGTACAATAATCCAAAGATTTCCTTACCATAAAAGCATAAAATCAAAGTTATGAAGATGCTTATAATCATTAAAACTTGAAATGCTGTGTTAAAAAGTTCATTAATCTCCTTTTTATGGACATGACTATGAGCATACATCGGTAAAAGTAAGGCTCCAAACAAAAATCCGAACATATTTGCTGCGTCTAAAAATCGATAACCTGCTGCATAAAGTCCTGATTGATAAGCTCCATCAACGCGTAAAAAATCCAACATTACTACATCTATTCTATTACAAATGGCAGTCAGCAAAATCAAACCCGTAAAAGGAAGTGTCTGTCTGAGTAATTGTAGTTGTCCGGCAACATTAAAATTGAAATGAAAAGGTTTGATATGTCTATAAAGAAAGGATAAAACAAAACCTATGGCTACTAAGTAACATATATTCTGTAAAAATATGACTTGCTCTATTCGTTCTAACTTACCATATAATCCCCAAACCAAAGAACCAATGATCACCACCATCAACACCTTATCGAGAGAAGACAAGTAGCTATCATATTTGTACAATCCTAAACCTGAAAAAAACGATCGCACCAGAACAAAAACACTAGCTAAAACTAGACCTGTTGAAACTGCTATCACCAACCAAATCCTTCGTTCATCAAACCCCACTAAGTAAGCCATCAATACAGAAACTGCAATGTAGGTCAGTGATAATACAAATTTTAAACTTAAAATCTGCGATATAATCAATTGAGGATTCTCTCTATTTTGCGCAATAGTTTTGGCACTATAAGACTGCAAACCTGGGTCATTGATAAATAAAAAGAGATATACAAAATCAAAAACAATAAAATAAAGTCCATATTCTTGGGGACCTAAGAGATTTTGGACTTTAAGATCTACTCCAAAAATATATAATGGCCTCACCAGTATATTGGTAATGAGCAAAATGGAAATATTCTTTAAAAAATCTACTTTCACAGCTCAAAGCTAAAATAAAGGTTTGTAAACTTTGAAGGAAGGCTTAAGTAATTTTAACCCTAAAATTTACAGATCCAAAACGATGGCAATATTTTCTTTAATCTTTTGAATTAATGGAGATAGAAAGATGGATGAGGTAATTTATTCAAAAGGTTTGTTTGAATAATAACGACAGGTCTAGTTTTGCCAGGCTCAGTGCCATTTCGAGGATCTAGATTTGCAATCCAAATTTAAAACTGACTAATCAATTCCTTCAATATTTTCAAACTCTTTTAATACTTTTATCGATTCTTTGCTCACTAGACTTGATTCTTTTTTTAGTATTTTTTCAAGTAGTTTATTTCTTTGAATTTTGTTGTGATAGTCCAAAGCCTCATTGATATATTTATTTCTTGAAAAATCACATTGTTCTATAATTTTATCATCATTTTTTAAGGATATGACTTTCATCTTTTTTTAATTTACACAAAAATATAAATATTTAATTAGTATATCCAAATAGTACATACAAAATTTATATCAAATATTTCATTTATTAACTTTGTCTTAGAAAGATTACTTTTGCAAGACTTTACCAATTTTCAAAATGAAGAATGGCACTTGCTGTTTATCTTATCGATGTTTTTCTTAATTAAAAAATTTTAAAAACAAATATTAAAGTATGCCACTCATTGAAGTCACAACAAAAGGTATATATTGTCCTAAAGCTGATGTCTACATCGATCCTTGGAAACCTGTAAATAAAGCATTGATAACACATGGGCACAGTGATCATGCAAGAAGTGGAAGCTTGCGATACGTGTGTACTAGGGCTGCTTTGCCTGTGATTAAATATAGATTAGGTTCGCATATCGATATAACTGGTGTAGATTATCATGAAAAATTGACCATCAATAATGTTCATTTTAGCTTTCATCCTGCGGGTCACATCATAGGGAGCGCACAAGTTCGAGTAGAACACGAGGGCGAAGTATGGGTGATCAGTGGTGATTACAAAGTACAAAACGACGGAATCTCCGAACCTTTTGAATCTATCAAATGTGATCATTTTATAACCGAATGTACATTTGGATTACCTGCTTTTAAGTGGGAAAATAATGGTACGATACAAAACCAAATCAATCAATGGTGGTCTGAAAATGCTCAAAACAATAGACCAAGCATTATTGGAGCCTACGCCCTAGGCAAAGCACAAAGGATAATGACCATGGTCGATCCATCAATTGGCCCTATCTATGGGCACGGGGCTATTGAAAATGTGAATGAAGTTTTGCGTAATCAAGGTATAAAATTACCAAATTCAGAAAAAATCGGATTGGTCAACAATAAAACCGACTATGGCAAGGCCCTCATCATTGCACCTCCCTCAGCCTTACAGTCAAGTTGGGTTGACAAGTTTAAAGATCATTCATCTGCTGTGGCTTCTGGTTGGATGGCGATTAGAGGTACGAGACGGCGACGCAATGTGGATATGGGTTTTGTCGTATCTGATCATGCCGATTGGAAAGGATTATTGGAGGCGATTAAGAGTACAGGAGCTCAAAATATATACACTACACACGGTTATACGGATATTTTTGCAAGATATTTGAATGAAC
Source organism: Saprospiraceae bacterium (assembly GCA_022844565.1). GTDB lineage: Bacteria > Bacteroidota > Bacteroidia > Chitinophagales > Saprospiraceae > JADKBO01. The sequence goes on along the minus strand of JALHLK010000001.1, from coordinate 277,143 downwards.
TTGGGTACAAAGCTCAAGTGGTAGCAACGGATTATGGAGAGGAAGGTGATATAGATATTTGAATTTTGGTAACCCAAAAAATATTTAAGTCAGAAGAAGTCTTTTAATAAAATCACAATCAAATAATTTAAATATCTTTGTAATAATAAACTAATTAAATTGATATGCATAAGTATCCTATTGGCATACAAGATTTTGAAAAACTAAGAACTGGAGGTTTTCTATATGTAGATAAGACATATTATATCAATCAACTTGTAAACAGCGCGGGAATCTACTTTTTGTCCAGACCTAGAAGGTTTGGAAAATCCTTGCTTATTTCTACATTGGATGAATTATTTAAAGGCAAAAAAGACCTTTTTAAGGATACTTTCATCTATGATAAATGGGATTGGTCAAAATCCAATCCTGTCATAAGAATTGACTTTAACGCTATTGGGATAAAAGAGAAAGGTTTACAAAATGCACTAGATTCCGAGCTTAATCAACAGTTTGCTAAATTTGATATTGAATTAATCAATGATTCACTTTCACAAAAATTTGAACATTTGATTGAACGAATTGCGGCTAAAGACCAGAAAGTTGTCATTCTAATTGATGAATATGACAAGCCAATTATTGATTATCTTGGTGAAGATAATTTGATTGCAGAAGAGAATAAATCTATATTAAAAAATTTCTATTCAATATTAAAAAGTGCCGATCGTCACATAAGAATGCTTTTTATTACTGGTATTTCTAAGTTTTCAAAGGTTAGTATATTTTCAGACCTGAATCATTTGAATGATATCACTCTTGATAGAAACTACGGAGGCATTTGCGGAATATCAGAAGAAGAACTTTTTAAGTATTTTCAATCAGAGCTTAAAGAACTAAACTTAGCACAAATAAAATAATGGTATAACGGCTATACTTGGGACAGGCAAATTAAAATCTATAACCCATTCTCACTTTTAAACTATTTTAGCAAAAAAGAATTTCAAAACTACTGGTATCAGAGTGGTCATCCTGCTTTCCTTTGGAAATTGCTCAAAAATCAAAATATTTATGATTTGGACAATTTTGAAGCAGATTTAATGGAGTTGGATAGTTACGATATTCAAAATCTCCATTTCAAAGTCTTGTTATATCAAACTGGATATATTACGTTTGGTGAGGAGCTCGAACACAATTATTACAAGATGCGATTCCCAAATAAAGAAGTTGAGCTTTCATTTAATTCCTTCCTGTGGAATAACTACACTGAAAATCAAATAATAGGTCCAAAAAATATCTTATTAAAACTTAAAAAAGCCTTTAAAATTCGTGATTTTGATCTAATAAAAGAACAACTCAATCTCCTCTTTGCTGTCTTGCCTTATGACTTTATGGCAAAAGAAAAGGAAGTAATATTCCATGCAATTATTCATCTTACTTTTTCATTGCTAGGCGAGTTTATCTTGAGTGAGGTTCATACTCACAAGGGTCGTTGTGATGCTTTAGTAATAAATGAAGATGCAATCTTTTGTTTTGAATTCAAATTAGGTGAAAATGCTACAAAAGCATTAATGCAAATACATGAAAAAGGCTACCTAGATCAATTTGTAAGTTCAACAAAAAAATTATTTGCAATTGGAGTAAATTACAACAAAGAAACGAAAGAAATTGATGGATTTGAATGGAATGAAATTGTTTAATAAATAAAAACCTTTACTTCCATTCTTCATAATAATCCTTAAAACTTGACCCTTCGATTATATCAATAACTTTAGATTTGTAGCTAGCTACTTGATGAGTAGTGGAATATTGGGCCCCGCTCGTCAATGTAACCCAATCACCCCAGGTTGCTTTCATACCTTTTAAAGGAATTATCTTTACCCACATTTTAAATTCAAGTGGTCTATAATTTTCGTCCAGTATCCATAAATAACTATCGCCTGGAGTCACCCCACCCGACTCATAAGAAACAAGCAACGATTCTTTACCTTTATCATCTTTAATAACATACCTTTTTGTGCCTTTATCAAATATTTTAAAAGGAGCTAAGACCCAAAAAGAATCATTGCACCAATAGGCCCAAGCTTTTTTAATGATTTTCTTCTTTATAGATTCGTCTGTGATTTCTACGCCTTTATCAAACACTTTGCCAGCTATTTTATTAAGATCCATATAAACCTTGATTTCTTCCCAAAAGATGATGGCTCTATTAGCTTCTTTGTCCCAAATGTAATAGTGCATATTGTTAAAGTTCCAACCCAAAAAGGCCAAAGAGTCGAAGGCTTCTTTATTGACTGCTTTTAACATTTTTTGGGCTAATGGATCGCCATTTAAGTTGGATACAGGAAGTTTTTCTGAAAATATTTTTAGTGCGATAAAAGCTATCACAAGTATTGATATAATGGCAATAAATGTATGTTTTAGAAATTTTTTCATGAGAATAAAATTTGGGTAAAAACGCGATTCAACTTAAATTGTTCAAATAACTATTATATATCCCCGTGCACCTCCCAATAATTTTGATTTTCGATCTCGTCAATAATCAATAAATAGTTTTTATATCTATCTGGGCTCACTTCGCCGTTTTCTACCGCTTCTTTTACTGCGCAGTTGGGTTCATTACGATGGAGGCAGTTAGAAAATCGACATTCTGAAGAAATGATAAAAAATTCACGGAAATTATGAGCAACATCTGTAACTTCCAAATTATTAAAAGCCAATGTTTTTATACCTGGTGTATCAATAATATAACCACCAAAAGGTAATGGATGCATTTCTGCAAAAGTGGTGGTATGTTGTCCTTTACCTGAATAATCACTTAGCTCCGTTGTTCGCAATTCCATACCAGGGGCTACTTGGTTGACTAGACTTGATTTACCGACTCCAGATTGACCGGCAATTAAAGTAGTTTTTCCAGTGAGCAGACTTCTTAAAGTTTCAATATTTGTACCGTCGACAATTGAAGTGGTGATAACAGTGTAGCCTATATTTGTATAGACTGTAGTGAAATATTGAAGTAAACGTAGATCATCGTCTCTATAAAGATCGTGCTTATTGAAGACGATGATGACAGGTATGTCATAAGGCTCTGTCATTAATAAAAATCGATCGATAAAACCCATCTTGACCTTTGGTTCTACGATGGTTACAATCAGTAATGCTTGGTCTACATTACTTGCTAGAAGGTGTACATTGTGTTTTTTACGAGGAGATTGCCTCACTACATAATTCTTCCGTTTTTCAACTTGAATGATAGAAAAATCTTCTTCATCATCTTTTATAAAAACGATGTCACCTACAGCGATTGGATTTGTGGTCTTTGTATCATCTAATCGCAGCTTGCCCACTACCCTAGCCTTTACCACATTACCACTTTCTAATCTTACTTCGTACCAACTACCCGTTGACTTTAATACCAAGCCTTTTAACATTCAATATTTACTTTAAGGGGGTGAAGTTAAATCTTTTTTAATATTTTAACCATATTTCCAAGGCTCCGTCATTATTTATACTATTTACCAATGCTATCCTCTTATCATTTTTGAGGTATGACTCTATTGTGGTTTTTAAAGTGCCTGTGCCCTTCCCATGTATAGCAGTCAAAGTAACGGCTCTTTTGCGATGTCGCTGTTCTAACCAAGTCATAAAACAAGTCATTTGATAATCTAAAATATTAGTTTCTAAAAGGATTTTGCCAGTGGTGTCTAATTTTTCTATATGAAGATCGATGATGTTAGCATTAAATTTTGGTATGGCTTTAGGTTTATTATTTGAAAGTGTTGGGATTTCATCAGACAGCCATTCGTCTATTTCTTTGAATTTGTCTTTCTCTTCTTCTACAATTACACTTAAGTTATTTGCATTTGTCCAGATTTTTGAACTTTCAACTTTTACTAAAATTTTACCACCTTTTTCAATTTTCTGAATGATACCAATACGCTTACTCTTCAGCAAGGTTACCTTGTCACCAACCCACAAATCTTTATCTTTCACTGGTAATTGTTTCTTAAATTTTGCACAAAGATAACCGCTACAACTCAAGGCAGACAATTTTTTTATTTTCAGCACTTAATATTTAATTTTTTGGTTATATTTTGACATAAATAGATACAAACGGGTTTAGTTTATACCGAAATAGTAAAGGTCAGAACTTTGATAAATCTGATTTTTTCATTGTAATCACATAATTCGACATTTTAAAACGAAATCCTTACTTGCATCTTAAAATCTGATCTATTATTGCCAAGTATCAGCTCATTACCTGATCCAATTTCATTAATATTTTCGTAACTGGTGTTGGAGTATTTGGCTTCAAGTATTACATTTCTTGCTATTCTGTATTTAGTCAAGAAGTAAAATCTCGATCCTCTATTTTGGAAAAATGGTATGGCATATTCATAGAGTAAGTCACTTTCGAAAGTATAAATTCTATTGTCAAAATTATCCACATCAAATATACCATATCTGACTGCAAAGCTGTACGACTTCATCAGAGGTTTATAAATGATGTCCGCAAAAATCATAGAACCTCGAGTTGTAACACCTTGCTGATTAAAATAGGAAAGTTCGCTCCTTGCTCTTATTTCAGTCGATTTATCTATTTTTTGGCTTAAATGCCATCTCACCCTATGCAAATGATAGTCGGATGGTGTTCGAATGGTATTTTCGTCACCACTTACATTTCGTTGTTTGGTTACATATCTATATTGCAGATAGGTGTTAAACTTCCTTTTGATGGTATAGTCTAATCTCGCAAATGTTTCAAATCCATCAGAAGGTGCATCGGTGCGAAATTTCAACCAATCGTGCTGCCAAAGATCGTAATAAGCACTAAATTTGAATTGATCTGTAAACCGCATTTCCGTTCCAAAATACATCCCATTTTCATCATTATTATTTGTGCTTTCACCAAAGGCACTAGACTCCAAACTTTGGTAATCTTCGCTGTAATTTCTATAAAGTAGAGCCAAATCGAGTCTTTTATCTAAGCCTAACAACATCGATGTAAGCATCGCGGTACCACCATTATCCGATGCCGCAACTTCTCCAAAGATATTGATATTTTTGATAAAAAAATCATAATCTATGCTACCAAGTATTAATTGCGACCCAGTAAATTGATTCCTTCTATAACTTTCTGTGGAACGTTCATAAGGTCTATCAAAAAGGTATAATAGTGAGTTGGTGGAGATGCTACCAAATTTGGACTTAAATGTCAGTCTAGCTCCCGCATTTTGCTGAGTAACTGTGTTTTTACGGCTTGCTTCAGATTCGGTTCTATGTAATCCAGATATTTGCAAACTAGTAATTCTTTCAAAACCGATATCGATCAGTGTGTCACTTTGTAAATTGCCACTAATGTTTTTGTAACTGTATGCCAGTGTTGCTTCAAAATTTTTACTTAGTTTGAGAGTGGTAGCGATTCCTCTAAAAAATAGGGCCTCATTGACCGAGCTATATTGCCTTAGGGGTTGGATGGACCGTTTTATACCAGTTACAAACGCACTTTTGCCATATCCAAAACCATTATTGATGATGAGACCTTGACCAAAACTCATATTGTAATCACCAATTACTAGGGATTTTACTTTTGGGTGAATGTTTTCTAAATAGATGTATCCAGAGTAAAAATCAAATCCTCGCTTACTAGCTCCTTTCAAAAACTGTTCCCCCTGATCTTTTTCCGCTGTAAAACCATATTTCAAACGCCTACCAGCATCATATCTATGCCTAATGTAGAGATAATTTGGGTCACCAAGATAGTTGGCTTCTCCATTATCATCAGAGATAAAGCCCGCTCGATCTTGTATTGTACGCCTATATTTCAAAAAAGTTTGATGCTTACCTTTTGACAAAAGATCATTCACATCAAAGTCGGACTTTTCGGCAACGGTGATAAATAATACCATTTTTTTTATTGTCTCTAAGCTTAACGTAGGTATTGATTGTAATTCTTCTAAAGAAAGTAAGTCTCCCAATTCTTCACGATGTCTAATGATACTGTTAATTTCCATTGGGTTGAGAAAAAACAATTCGTTTAATTCATTATAAGATGCACGATTAATGTTTAGTTTTCTCGAATTATAGTCATATAGTTTTTCAAAAGCTGTATTGTTATCAAAATCAGTAATTTCATTACTTTCCACAAATTGTTCTACGATTCTTTCTATTATAAAATCGATAGAATCGGTCTGACCAAATGCAATATTGTTGTCTGCTGAAAGTAGAAAAACCAGACAAAACATTTTAATATAAGTAATAAAATTAGGTTTCATACAAAAATCCATACCTTTAGTCTAAAATAACTCATAATCGATATCGTTTTTCATTATTCTTGACATTCCTATAATTACTTCTGTTAAGCAAAAATAAAATTTTTGTAATCTTTTGGAGAAGCTCATAAAATGATAGTAAAAGTAGTATATTTATATTTATTAAAGAGAATTATTCAGTGTTAATTTATACTTTTGTCCCATATGTTAATGAAAACTTCATATAAACAAATTTTGAGTATCTCACTACCCATCATGTTGGGAAGTGCTACTCAAAATATTATCGTATTATGTGATAATGTTTTTTTATACCATTATGATCAATTAGATTTTGCAGCAATAGGTATCGTAGGATCTTTTTACTTAATCATTGCTTCCATAGGTTTTGGCTTCTCTAGAGGCGGACAGATTCTTATGGCAAGAAAATATGGCGAAAAATCACTTAATCTGATAGGTAAGTATTTTCAAAGTCTGATTCTTTTTGAATTTTTAATGGCTGCATTCATTTTTCTTTTGATACATTATTTTGCAGAGCCTCTATTCAGATATCTTTTAGAAAGTGAAGATATCATACAGCGATGTTTAGTGTATATAAAGTATAGAAGTTATGGTATTTTCTTTAGTTTTATAGGTGTTTCATTAATCGCTCTTTATACGGGTGTGGCTCGAAACTCTTTCATCTTATATGACACTTTACTTTTGGCTATCTCTAATGTTGTTTTAAATTATGTTTTTATTTTTGGTGCTTTGGGTATACCAGAAATGGGTATAAAAGGAGCTGCTATAGCAAGTACTTTGTCAGAGATTATTGCTTTTGTAGCCTTTGTTATTTATATTATTTGGGATAAAGAAAATAGACCCTACAAGCTTTTTAACTTTTCCGGTATTAATTGGAGTTCGATACGAACCAATTTTTCAATTTCTTTCCCTATTCTAGCGCAATCTGTTTTAGGAATTGGAGCTTATTTTTTATTTTTTACCTGGTTAGAAAACAGAAGTCAGGAAGATTTAAAGATAAGTAATTTGATTAGAAATGTATATCTCATCTTATCTATTCCATCATGGGGTTATGCAACGGGTATCAACACTATTGTATCCTATTTTATCGGTAAATCAAAACGTCAAGCCGTAGAACCACTTACTTTAAAGACTTCTATCTTGAATATATTTAGTACTACTCTGATTGCTGCACCTATTTTAATATTTCCAGAGTTTTTTCTATATCCATTATATGGTGGTGAAGGTGGCATCGAACTTATAAGACAGGCAAAACCCTTGCTTTTACTTTTGATTCCAATACTTGCTCTCTATTCTATCGGAAGTATTTATCACAACAGTATCATTGGGACAGGTCATACGAAAACAGCATTATGGCTTCAAGCTATAGTGACTGTTCTTTACCTTATTTATTGTTATTTTGCAATTAAGGTACTTAATCTGAGCTTGATGTCCATATGGAGTGGTGAGTTTATTTATTGGGGTGGGCTTCTCCTACTTTCGGTATTTTACTTAAAGTCAAAGAAGTGGTTTATTAAAAAGTTGTTTGATTGATCATCGAAACATCAGAAATCTTATGATTCAGCTCGCACTAATATAGTTTTCAAAGAGTTGCAAAAATGATCGACATTTTCTTTTGAAAAACACAACGGTGGCTTCATTTTTAATACATTATCTAGTGGTCCATCAGTACTTGCAAGTATGAAGTCATTACGTAATTCGTTTTTGATGTAATTGGCTAATGTGGTGTTTTCATGACCATTTGCATCAAGACACTCTACTCCAATAAAAAGACCCTCACCGCGTACATCCGCTAAAAATGAAAATTCAAGACTCATCTTCTTTAATTCATCTTTCCAATACTTCCCTACTATTCGTGCATTTTCTTGCAAATTTTCTTCTTTGATAGTTTCTAAGACCGATTTACCTATCTCACATGATACAGGATTGCCACCAAACGAACTAAAAAACTCCATTCCGTTGTTAAATTGGTGTGTAATCTCATCGGTGGTTATTACTCCGCCCATCGGATGCCCATTACCCATTGGTTTGCCTAAAACTACCATATCTGGAACAATACCATGCATTTCAAAACCCCAAAACCACTTCCCTAGCCTACCAAATCCAGTCTGTACTTCATCGATGATGATAAGAATACCTTTTGACCTCAAATAGGCTGATAAAAGTTTAAGATAACCCTCCATAAGTGGTACTTGTCCACCGCAACCTGAGATTGGTTCCGTTATGAATGCAGCCAACGGGTATTTTTCAATTTCAAATTGCTCAATAAGTTGCTTCGCTTCTTCGAAGTACGATAAATCACTATCTTTAGTACCATTAAAAGCTTTGGGTAAAGGCAGCGTCAAAATATAGTCTTGGGGGCCATTTCCCCCCTTTCTATCAAATTTATATGAGCTGATTTGTATGCCATTTTGGGTATTGCCATGATAACTCCATTGCACAATAGCTACACCCTTTTTACCAGTAACTGTTCGAGCAATTCTTGTGGCTAAATCAGAAGCCTCACTTCCACTATTTACAAGCAAAGCTTTGTTTAAAGAAGATGGAAAATGTGATAATAAATGCTCAGTATAGAATACATAACTTTTATAAAGATATCTCGTATTTGTATTTAATTTACTCATTTGCTTCCGACCTGCCTCTACAACACTTGGATGCGAATGACCAACATGTGGTATGTTATTGTATGCATCCAAAAAAGTATTACCTTCTCCATCATACATATATTGAAACAATGCACTTTGCATCAAAATTGGAGTTGAGTAACTAAGACTCAGGCTTGGTGCTGCAACTTTGGTTCTTTTTTCAAGAATTTCTTGGCTGTTTTGAAATTGCGTTGTAATACCAACCGCTTCTTTAAATTCATTCACCAAAAAGAGCGGATTAATTTTAGTTAACTCTTCTAACAAGATCCATGCTGGCTTTTCACTCATCAGGATATATGCAGTTTCACCGCCAAATGCCTTTTTTTCCGCGCTGTTACATACAGAAACAGCCAATCTCAAAGCAATCAAAGTAGGTAAAATCTCTATTTCTTCTTCTGAGAGTGGAAATTCTTTATAAAAATTACTTAAAATAAGTTTTCCTTTATCAACAATATCATTGGGAAACATCATCATCATATAGGTCATCAATATAGCAATTTCACAAACCAAAGGTGCCGATGACATATCTCCAAAATCAATAAAACCACTTAAACGACCATTTTCAATAATAATATTCGCCTCATTGAGATCACCATGTATCAATCCTTGTCTTAACTGCAAAAATTGATCAAAATAAACATCCTCAAAATTCATAAAGGCATTTTTGACAAACTTGGCCTTTGTTGGATCATTTATGTGGCGAATTTTGGGTTTTACAAGGTAGGCGTCTCTCAAATTCCAATCGTGTACTCGGGAGGTAAATGTCGGACTACTGATCTTAGAAATATTTGACAATAACCTACCTGCAGCGCTGGCGATTGAAATTAAAAGTTCGTCGTTTATATTATCTACATTCAGAGGGCTTCCTTCCATAAAAGTTGCAATACGGGTAAAATGGCCTTCTTTAGGGAAATTAATTTGTAACGCTCCAATAGAATAAGGGAGCGTACAGTATTGGTCAATATGTAATTGCTGAATAATCGCGATTTCTTCCTTAATAAAATCAAATTCTTCTAATGGATAAATTTTGATTAATGCCTTTAGACCATCATTATTTGTAGCCAAGAAATTCGTACTACCATAGCCTTCCAATTTTTTTAAGGAGGCAATTTCACCAAAACCTTCAATATATTTACCTAGAAGCATTGATTCAACCAATTTTTGGCACTAATGTATAACCTTCTATTGAAATTTCTTTTTTAAAATTTGGAATTTTATTGATAAACTTTATTACTTTCTTTGGGTTAAACTTTTCAATTTCAAAATTAAGTAGCTGTCCATCAATGAGATGCAATGTAAAAAATAGTGGATGAAAATCTACTTTGTCAGTTTCGATTATCAAATTACGGGCTACTAAGTAATTTAGTTTCAGTTTAAGTGCTAGTTTAAAAAGTGACTTTTCTGTCATTGTAATAATATCACTCTTTTTATGCAGAGAAAAATGTGTGATGATTAAATTGCTAAGTACGAAACCAAAATTTGTATTTCGATTCCTTAAATAAATGGCTATTCCATTTTTTAAGATTTCAAAAGTTACCTTGAGCGGTGGTTCGTCACTAGAAATTATTTTGTCATTATTGTGTTCTCCCAAATAAGCTAATCCACTGATTCCACTACCTCCACTAGTAATTTTCTCAAAAAATGAGTATCTTCCACCTACCAAATTAATCGCATTTTCAAATTTATGGAGAGCGGGTGATTCAAGGTCGAAACATTCAATTTTTTCCTTTTGCATTTCAATCATTGTCCTAAAATCTCATAAACTTAGATCTACCTCCACATTTGGCCCGACCATAGTACCCGATCCCAAAATTAGCTTCAAATACTAATCCAATGAATAACGGGTGAGTTGATTTATATCCTTGATCATACATGTTTGGCAAATTGAGAGGGGCAGAAAACCGCTGACCATCCCCTGCACTCACAAAATCATTAACACCGTACTCAATCCTTATACCAAGTATGCCTGTGAATGCCTCACCAACTCCGATTATATTGGATCCAAAACCAAGGACTGCCGCATAGTTCACTTTGTTGTATTGTGAGGTTACATCACCTGAGTTTACATTACTAATCGTTTGATCTATATTTTGCAACAATGAAATCTTAGGCCCTAATTCAAAATACCCCATATTCCTAGCTCTTCTCAACAAAGGATAAACATCTATTGCACTTATATTATGATCAGTAAAAGCCACAGAATTATCAGCGGCTATTCGTTTAATTCTACTTTTATTATTATTATACATTCCTTCTAAAGATATGCCAATGTCGTCCCAATTGATACCGACTTTTCCACCAACACCATACGCATTGGTAAAATCAAGGACATAATCTAATGAAGCCGCATCTAAAATCGCCTGATTATAAAACCCACTTCCTCCAAACTGTACTTTCAAACCAGCATCAAACCAAGTGATCATCTTTTGACTTGACAATGGAATTGTTAACATCATAAAAAATAGAAAAGCGATCGATCCAGAATTTATTCTTTTTGACATATTATGAATTTAGGTACAAATTTATAATTAATTATTGAAAATGATTGGAAAAAGTAATTACAAGCCAATTATAAGATTTTCAGATTGACTATTCAATCAGAAGCAATTGATTAATAACAAATTGCACAAAAATGTTTCTGATTTTACCCACTAACTCCCTTGAAAGGAAAAACCAAATCAAAAACATTTTAAAATATTTTACCCACAATAAGCAATTATAAGCTACAACAATGCTTATTAAACTTTACTTATATTCCAATTTCAAAAGAATAGTTATACAAATTCTTTATTACAATACACTTTTAGTCACTTATTAATCTACTTGATACTAAAATTCTGCACTTCCAGGATACCTTGGGAAAGGTATAACATCGCGGATATTGGTCATACCAGTTACAAATAAGACCAATCTTTCAAACCCAAGACCAAATCCTGCATGCGGACAAGTGCCAAAACGTCTAGTATCTAAAAACCATTCTAATTCATGATGAGGGATATGCATCTCGTCCATTCTAGCCATCAACTTATCAAGTCGCTCTTCTCTTTGTGATCCACCTACAATTTCTCCAATCCCTGGAAATAAGATGTCCATCGCAGCAACAGTTTTATTGTCATCATCCATTCGCATGTAAAATGCTTTGATTTCTTTAGGATAATTAGTCAATATAACGGGTTTATTAAAATGTTTTTCAACTAAATACCTTTCATGCTCTGATTGTAGGTCTGCTCCCCATTCATTGATAGGATATTGAAATTTTCCTTTTTTATTTGGGTTGCTATTTTTAAGAATTTCGATGGCCTCTGTGTAAGTCAATCGCTGAAATTCATTATTGACACAGAAGTTGAGCTTATCTCTCAAAGTCATATCACTTCTTTCGTGTTGAGGCTTTTGCTTTTCTTCATCAGAGAGTCTTTGTTCTAAGAAAGCCAATTCTTCAGGACAATTTTCGACCACATGAGAGATGGTGTATTTTAATAAAGCTTCTGCTAAATCCATATTGTCATGGATATCGGCGAAAGCAACTTCGGGTTCGATCATCCAAAACTCTGCTAAATGTCTTGACGTATTAGAGTTTTCAGCTCTAAATGTAGGTCCGAATGTATATACCTCACTAAAAGCAAGTGCAGCCAATTCAGCTTCTAATTGTCCAGAAACGGTAAGGTTTGTAGCTTTTCCAAAAAAGTCTTTTTTAAAATCGACTTCACCCCCTTCTGTACGTGGCGTTTTATCAAATGGCAAGGTGGTAACTTTAAACATCTCCCCTGCTCCTTCAGCATCACTACCCGTGATAATTGGAGAGTGCATGTACACAAAGCCTTTTTCATGAAAAAACTGATGAATTGCAATAGCTAAATGATGCCTTATTTTAAATACTGCATTAAAAGTATTGGTTCTAAATCGTAAATGTGCAATTTCTCTCAAAAACTCCAAACTGTGCTTTTTTGGCTGTAGTGGATACTTTTCAGGGTCGCTATCGCCCAATATTTCTATAGTTTTTGCTGTGACCTCAAAGGCTTGCCCTTTACCTTGAGAGGCAATCACTGTACCCTCTATACTTATTGCAGCTGAGGTAGTAATTCGTTTTAATTTCGAAGGATCTTCATTTTCAAAATCAACTACTATTTGAAGATTAGACATAGAAGAACCGTCATTCAATGCGATAAATTGATTATTTCTAAATGTCTTGACCCACCCTTTTACGGTGACTTCTTGACCTTCAAAACCTCCTTTTAGAATGTCTTTTATTTTAGTTCTCTTTGCCATGTTATAATTTTTTGTTCATTTACAATCTTAAAATTCAATACTAACATCATCCTAAAATGAAATTTTTAGCACTTAATTTTAAATTTGACCGCAAAAGTATAAAATAAAAAATTAAAATAATAGAGCACAATGTATAATTACAATTTTTCACCATTTATATGCCTTCAGTGTAGGAAATTTCACCCATGCTATTGCTGTAATAAGAATTGTCATAAAACCACCAAAGACTACAGCAGGCACTGTACCCATTAAAGCAGCAGTCATACCACTCTCAAATTGGCCCAATTCATTACTACTATTAATAAAAATACTATTTACACTCGAAACTCTGCCTCTCATATCGTCAGGGACAAATAATTGAAAAATAGTGCCTCTGATAATCACACTAACCCCATCAAATATCCCACTAAGTAGTAGAGCGAAGAAGCTTAAATAGACATTTTGTGAAATTGCAAATACAAGTACACAAAGCCCAAATGCTCCAACAGAGTAAAAGAGTTTTTTACCTTGGGCAGATTGTAAAGGATGCCTTGTAAGGTACGCTATTGACAAAAGATTACCGATGTAAGTGGCAGACACAAGCACTCCGTACCCTTGAGCATCTAAATGTAGGATATCTTTGGCAAATACCGGTAACAAGGCGATTGCACCCCCGAATAGTACTGCAAACATATCCAAAGTCATAGCCCCTAATAACGCTTTTTGATTAAGTACAAAGTTCAAACCATCTTTGACACTTTCCCATGTACGCTGATTATTAGGGTTCCACAAGATTGGTTTAGGCTTTATCTGAGACCAACTTATTAATCCTATTGAAATAAAAAAGATTACGGCTATAAAAGTAACTGTAGTACCAAATTTTGCTAGTAAAAATCCAGCTAACACTGGCCCAACTACTGCTGCAATAAGCCAAGCCATACTGTTGATTGAAGCAGCTTTTACAAGCTCATCAGGATTTACAAGTTGTGAAAGAAAAGCAGTTAAGGCAGGAGAACCATATGCCCTAATAATACCCGTAAGAAAAATACCAAAAAATATTAAAATTGTTATCCATTGCTTATTAAGGAGATTCTCTATTGTCGATGATGTAATGACGGCAAGATAGATACCAATAAAAAGATATCCTATTAGGCAATATAGGATAAGTTTGTGCTTATTGCTTCTATCAATTTTAACACCTGCTGGGAGCGCTAACAATATAGCGGGAATCACCTCACTTAAGCCCAAAAAACCCAGTACAAGCTTACTACCAGTCAATTCATAAAGCTTCCATCCTAATATGACGGGTATCATCTTAACCCCGCTCATATACAACATCCTGGTGAACAAGAAAAGTGAAAATTCTTTATTAATAATGGGTTTCAAACCTTATAATTTATTTAGATTTGCAAATATCTATTTTGTAATTCACAAAGAAGGCTTAAGTAATGAAATTATTATTTTTTATTTGTTCATCGTGGTTGATACTAAGTATGGAATTATCAACATGTGAGAAAAATGATCTAAATGATGTCCAAAATAATAGTGTTCAATCAAATCCCGTACACGAAATATTTCGAGACTGTACAATGACTAAGATTTTAAATAATCCTGACTATGAAATACAAATCCGTTATACACAAATAGATCGAGATCAAAATAATCAGCCTAAATTTACGACCCACTCTTGGAATGAGCATGCTAATTATTTTTATCCTGCTTCTTCCGTAAAAATGCCCGTAGCGTTTGCTGCTCTTCAAAAATTTGGAGAAGTCAAAAAAACTTTTCCTTGCTTATCAATATATGACCCATTCATAGTGGGCGTTGGGCAAAAACCACAAGCAGGTGACACATTACACCCTTACACAAAACAGAAACAAAGCTTAGCAGAACACATCCGTTTAGTTTTTGCCGTTTCTGACAATAATGCATATAATCGGCTTTTTGAGTTTACAGGTCAAGATTACATTAACACAATTCATAGAGATAAAAATATTTTCTCAAATTCCCATATTATACATAGGGTAGGAATAGGAGGATTTAGCTATACTGACAACCAATTTACAAATCCGCTTTCAATACATGGCCAAAATTGTACCTATGAACAAGCAGCAAATAGATCAATTACGCCTTTTACAATAAAACCAAAATCCTTTAAAGGTATAGGATATGCCAATGCCCAAAACAAAATTGTAAACGAGCCATTTGACTTCACTCAAAAAAATTATTTAAGCTTAATCGATCTAGAAGCAAGCTTGATGCGAGTTGTATTTCCAAATGCCTTTCCAAAAGAACACCAATACAATTTATCAAAAGAAGACTATGACTTCTTGTATAAAACTATGGATGAATTACCAAGAGACATTCCATATTTAGCTCGAGATACCAATTATTACGATACTTATGTTAAGTTTTTTTATGGAGATAAAGGCAAAAAGACGACTATTCCAAAAAATATACACATATTTAATAAAGTTGGGTTTGCTTATGGCACTTTGACAGACTGTTCATATATTTTTGATAGTAATACAGGTACCGAATTTTTTCTTACTGCCACAATGTTAGTCAATAAAAACAAAATTTTTAATGATGGTAAGTATGAATATGATGAGGTTGGTATTCCATTTTTAGCTAAACTTGGAATGAAAGTTTTAGAATATGAACAAAAAAGGAAAAAGACCTATAAACCTGACTTTTCCATCTTTAATGTCGACTAGATAAAAAGAAAGGTAATCTACCTAAAATGTCCATTATCATTCATCTAAAAAATAAAGTTTTCAACATTATATGTAAAATTTCAACATATTATTAGCTTTTATATGTGTAACCAATTTCCTTACAGATTTTTACTTATTACAAGCAAAAATGACATGCGGCAGTAATTAGAATAGCCCAAGTATATTGTTTTAATTTGCAGTAAAATTTATCAAATATTAATTTATTTTATGATATATCTAAGGGCTCTTGAGCCAACTTTATTTTTAAATGAGCATACAAATCAGGGTGAATTTAATACTAAATTCATTAACATCAATCAGTTAAATAATAAAGGAATAGGAGCACATACAAATTTGGTACTTGCTTATTATAATAAAGATGAAATTAAGAAGGTAACGGAAGATATTGATTTTACTGATCAAATAGCGTTTAATGATTCTAAAATAGATACTGATGATGAAAAATCAGAAATCTATACAGAAATCGAAATTAATAATGATGAAAACGTAGAAAGTCCAGATAAACTAGCATCTTCGGATGATAATAACAATTTAGAAGTCATTGATCTTGACGAAGCAATTGAAGAAAGCGTAACCACAAATTCAACTAAAGTCCAAACTTTAGAAATAAATGAAGGCACTTTAGACAAAAAAGATAAGAAGGCAAAGAAGAAGAAAAAAAATAAAGCTAAAAAAAGCTTTGTTAATATCGCTACCCAAACCCCAGATTTACCAAATGACGAGTTCATAAATTGGCTTTTTCAATTAAAACCGATACAAGGAAGCAAGATTCCTAAAGCTAAAAAATCGAAAAAGAAAACAAAAGTAGAAATCGAAGTTGCCAAATCAATACTAATCGGTGAAGATATAGCTTCTGAGAATTTAGCAATTTTGTATGAGCAGCAAGGACATATTGACAAGGCTCTTGAAATGTTTCATAAATTAAATTTGAAATATCCAGAAAAAAGTAGTTATTTTGCAGCGAAAATTTTAGAACTTAAATCAAAAATTAAAAATGATTAATTTTTTAGCAATCGTGAGTGCTGTCATCTGTGTACTTTTAATAGGTATTGTCTTGATTCAAAATCCTAAAGGAGGCGGTGTAGATAGTACTTTTGGTGGTGGTGGAGCTAATTCTGTTTTTGGTGCTGCCAGATCTATAGACTTAGTAGAAAAAATTACTTGGGGCTTAGCAATAGCCTTATTTGTAGTTTGTATTATTACTGCTGCATTGGTATCTGGTTCAGGTGCTGGTGAAATACAATTACAGTCTGCAGGATAAATATACATTCAGGGCATTGGTAAATGCGTCAATGCCCTGACTATTTTAAATACTTTAACTGTTATGAATCAACCGAACAGTTTATTTCACTTTTAGGAACTTTCTTAGTTTAAAATTAGGCAAGTGTCACTTGTGGCTTCGTGTGCAAATCTCTTTTGTTCTAGAGGAATAGTACGATTTTTTTTTATAATCTTTTCATCATACACAAATAATAATTGTATTATTCGATCATAGTGATCATTCGGTTCAATAACTGAAGATTGCCGCCGATAATGGTAACTGCAAAATATTAAAAGATAGTATTGCAAACATGAAACAACTTTTACCTATTTTTTTTATTTTCAATTTATATATCTTTAGATCATAAACATTATGATTTTTACTAGTGGTACTCAAGCCACAGTCCCTTGCTAAAATCGTTTGCGACGATTTCATTAAGCTCTTCGTGCGGATATTTCAAAAAGTTGCTACTAATAATTTAAATCATTGATTGGGAGAGCACAAGTAGGGTTTAAAAAAGAAAGGGTGATAATCCTAAGACTAACACCCTTTCTAATCTGCTTTGCGAAAGTTTTAAGCTTTAGCTGAACTAGTAACTGCAATATTGTACACCACTAGACCAAAGCCTATTTTATTTATGGCATCTGCAATATTATAAAATAAATCCACACTATTTGAAGTCATTCCCAAACCAGTGTTTAACCATCCTCCTTCAACGCACATATACCCAATAGGATATATTGCCCATCCAACTAGAACAAACCATGCTAAGGCTTTAATACCGCTCACTACAGAAGGATTGCCCGATTTAGCAGCTAATTGAGCTACTTCACCAAACCATGCAGTGTATAACACGTACAAGTAACCTAATGTAGATAAGAAACCCCAAAGAGCAATAAAACCAGCTCTTCCGTTTCCGAAGGCCTCACCAATGTAGCCCGCAACCAACATCCAAACAGAAGCAAGAATCAACTTCCATAATAAACTTTTGGAAGCTCCTGCAGCTTTTGTTAATAAATAAAACTCAACACACATCAAAGGAACTGTTAATGTCCAATCGATATACCTAAGTACCGTAGGATTTTCTCCAGTAGCTAAGTAATAATCTCTCATGTAATAGTAATGCACAGCAGCAATACCAGTGATAAGTGCTGATACTAACATAGACAATTTCCACTTAGCATCTACACTTCCTCACTCGACGAGAAAAAACACTGATGCAGCAAACATTGCCATGTAGCCAGTAAAAAAGGTAAATCCAACAGGGTCATCTACTTTTAACGCTAGAACTTCTAATGAAAACATGTAAAAAATATTTAAAATGTTAATAAATACAGAAGCACAAAATTGATTTATTGTTTCGTTTCAAGTTTAATAACATGTTTTCTTAAATTTTGTTTAAGTATTAATTAAATTTTCTTAAACATAAATTGAAATATTTACTTTTTTAACACTTTTGACTTTTTGCTAAGTTTTATTGACGAAATAAAAAAGCCCCACTAAACATAGTGAGGCTTTCTTTATAAGATTAAGAATCAGTGAATTACATCATTCCACCCATTCCGCCACCTGGCATTCCATGACTATGACCGCCACCACCAGCACTTTCTTCTTTTTTGTCATTGATTACGCACTCAGTCGTTAAAATCATACCTGCAATAGAACCCGCATTGCTAATAGCTACTCTAGTAACTTTAGTCGGATCGATTACTCCAGCTTTTTTCAAATCTTCATATTCGCCTGTTCTAGCGTTGTAACCTCTATCACCTTCAGATTTCATTACTTCTTGAAGTACTACAGATCCATCCACTCCCGCATTTTCTGCAATCGATCTTAATGGAGCCTCTAGCGCTTTTTTCACGATTTGTACACCCAATACTTCATCTTCATTGACTGTATTTACTTTATCCAAAGCGGAGATAGCTCTAATTAAAGCTACACCACCACCAGCTACAATACCTTCTTCTACAGCAGCTCTTGTAGCGTGTAATGCATCATCCACTCTATCTTTTTTCTCTTTCATCTCTACTTCCGTAGCAGCACCAACATATAACACGGCAACTCCACCAGCTAATTTAGCAAGTCTTTCTTGAAGTTTTTCTTTATCGTAGTCTGATGTTGTAGTTTCGATTTGTTGTTTGATTTGTCCGATTCTTGCAGTAATGTCAGCTTTTTGGCCTTTACCATTAACAATTGTCGTGTTATCTTTATCCACCGTGATTTTTTCGCATGATCCTAAATCAGCAATAGTTACATTTTCTAACTTATATCCTTTTTCTTCAGATATAACTGTACCACCTGTTAAGATCGCAATATCTTCTAACATTGCTTTTCTTCTATCACCAAATCCTGGTGCTTTTACAGCTACTATTTTAAGGCCACCTCTCAGTCTGTTTACTACTAAAACTCCTAGAGCTTGGCTATCCACATCTTCTGCAATAATCAACAAGGGTCTTCCTGACTGAGCCACTTTTTCAAGAATTGGAACAATCTCCGTTACATTAGAAACTTTTTTGTCATGGATTAAGATATACGGAGCTTCATATTCTGTAGTCATGTTCTCAGTGTTAGTCACAAAGTATGGAGATAAATAACCTCTATCAAATTGCATACCTACTACCTCATCAACATAAGTTTCAGTTCCTCTCGCTTCTTCTACAGTGATAACACCGTCTTTTGTTACTCTCTTCATCGCATCAGCAATAAGAGATCCAATTTCCTCATCATTGTTAGCAGATATCGCTGCTACTTGTTGAATCTTTTTGAAATCATTTCCAATTGCTTCGCTTTGAGTTTTTAAGTTAGCGATTACAACTTCTACAGCTTTATCGATTCCTCTTTTTAAATCCATAGGGTTAGCACCTGCTGCAACATACTTCATACCTGCACCAACTAGAGCTTGGGCTAAAACAGTAGCTGTAGTAGTACCATCACCTGCTGCATCAGCCGTTCTTGAAGCTACTTCTTTCACCATTTGTGCACCCATATTTTCTATTGGATGTTCTAATTCGATTTCTTTTGCAACTGTCACACCATCTTTTGTTATGGTTGGAGCTCCGAAGCTTTTTTGAATAACAACATTTCTACCTTTAGGTCCTAATGTTACTTTTACTGCATTTGCGAGAGCATCGATTCCTCTTTTTAATGCGTTTGTTGCGTCTGTATTAAAGCTAATTTCTTTAGCCATTGTTTTTACTTTTTTTAAGTTAGAAAATAAAAAATCAAAAAATAATTTGGATTAGATGATTACAAGTATATCGTCTTCTCTCATAATAAGGTATTCTTTACCTTCGAAAGTGATTTCTTGTCCAGCATATTTGCCATAAAGAACAGTATCACCTTCTTTAACTGTCATTGTGTGATCTTTTTTACCAGGACCAACAGCAATTACAGTACCTCTCTGCGGTTTTTCTTTAGCGGTGTCGGGAATGATAATTCCTCCGATTGTTTTTTCTTCAGCATCTGCCGGCTGAACTACAACTCTATCATTAATTGGTTTCATATAAACTTACTTTTTTATATTATGAAATAACAAATTTAATTCCATTGCCTATATATCATTATTCATGCCATATCAAAACAGCATGACAAATTTTCATATTTAAAAAATAAACATGAAAAAATTGTCAAATTTACATCGAAACGTTTGACAATATGACAACACAAGCTGATGATTCAATATTTTTATACATTAAAACAAGAACAAAATCAAATAATATATTAAATCCTCCTATTTTTGCACCCTATGAGATTGCAGAGCCTCCATATCAAGGGTTTTAAATCATTTGCTAATGATACAACCATCCACTTTAACGAGGATGTCATAGGCGTAGTAGGTCCAAATGGTTCAGGAAAATCCAATGTAGTAGATGCTATTCGATGGGTTCTTGGAGAGCAAAAAAGTAAGGACTTACGCCTCGAACAAATGACAGATGTCATTTTTAATGGAACAAAAAAAAGAAAGGAAGCAGCCTCTGCAACTGTAGAATTAACTTTCGTCAATGATAAAGGTATTCTGCCTACTGAATATAGCCAAGTTTCTATAGCACGTACTTTGTATAGAAGTGGTGAAAGTGAGTATAATTTAAACAATGTAACCTGCAGACTCAAAGACATAAAGTCACTTTTAGTTGATACGGGTATAGGCTCAAACAGTTATGCTATCATTGCTCTTGGGATGGTGGATGACATCCTTGAAGACAAAGATGATTCGCGTAGAAGGATGTTTGAACAAGCTGCTGGTATATCAAAATTTAAAACTAGAAAAAAAGAAACGATACAAAAACTAAAACTCGCTAATGATGATTTAGACCGAGTAGATGACTTGCTCTTTGAGATAGAGCTCAACATGAAAAATCTCGAAAAACAGGCAAAAAAGACAAAAAAATACTTTGAGTTAAAAGATGAATATAAAGTCTTGGCAATCAATAATGCTGTCAGGTCAATCCAAGATCTCAAAGCTACTTACAAAAATTTAAACGAATCAATCTTAAATCAACAAGGTCAATACAATCAGCTTCAAACCGAAATAAATGTTTTAGAAGCCGATATTCAAAAGGAAAAGAAAAACATTTTAGATAAGGAACTAGCATTGTCGTCTAAGCAAAAAGAGCTCGGTCAGATCATAGCAAATATCCGATCGGCAGAAAGCGATAAAAGTCTCACTGAACAGTCAAGAAACTACAAAAACCAAAATATCAAAAATGTAGAAAAGCTCATTCAAGATCTTGAAGTACAAAAACTACAACTTCAAAAAGATATAGAAACATTAGAAGAGCGAATCAAGGATGAAAAAGAATACACCTTAGAGCTCAAAGCTAATTTAGAGGGTGCTCAACTTAAACTCGAAGAATTGAGGACTCAATACACACTTCTAAAAAAGGAGGAAGATAGCCGGTTACAACAAATTACGCAACTCCAAAATGCAGTCTTTGAGGAAGAGAAAAATATAGCGGTAAAAACGAATCAGATTGAAGGTCTTCAAAGTGATATCTTAAATTTAAAACAAAATATTGATAATGCTGAAAAAGAGCAAAAGGATATTACTAAATTATTCGAAGTAAAAAATACAGAAAAAAATAAAGCTGAAATACACCTCAACAATCTTAAAGACAAGGAAACTTATCAAAAGGAAAATCTTAAAGAGTTAGAATTAAAGCGAGATTCGATACAAACCATATTGAGTCAAACCAATCGCTCACTCGATGCCAAGCAAAACGAATTTGACCTAGTACAAAGTATGATTCAAAGCTATGAAGGTTTTCCAGAATCGATCAAGTACTTATCACAAAATTGGCGAAAGGACGTTCCAATTTTATCCGATCTCTTGGATGTAGAGGAACAGTACAAACCTGTCATAGAAAGTTATTTAGAGCCTTACTTGAATTATTTTGTAGTTGATGATCTAAAAACTGCTTCACAAGCCATTCAAATATTGGGTGGTGCACAAAAAGGAAAAGCTAATTTCTTTTTATTGAATGAAGTCCCTGTATCAAAGCCTTTGACAATGAAAAACCCTGAGTTTACATCTGCTATTGATGCAATAAAGGTAGACCATAAATACCTCCCATTATTACAATACATTCTCAACAATACCTACATTTATAAAGGATCAATTGATCATATAGCAGGTGTAGACATTGATAAAGATCATATTTTACTTTCTGAAAATGGAAGTTTTTACAAAACAAATATAACAATTTCAGGTGGTGCAGTTGGTTTATTTGAGGGAAAGAAAATAGGCCGTAAGAAAAACTTAGAAAAAATAGAAAAACTACTTTCTGAACTTCATGATAAAAAAGTAAAAACTCAACATGACTTAGAGGTCGTGAAAAAGGAGATTGAAGTTTTGAAAAGTAATGATATGAGAAAGCTGATAGATGAAGCGAGTCAACATTTTACCAGAGCTAATCAAGAAATAGTAAAAATCAATTTAGAGATTGAAAACTTTGTAAAAAATATAAATCAAACGCAGCAAAAAATTGACTCTAGTGACAAAATAATCATTGAACACAAAAAACAAATTGAAAAATATACTGAATCCCTGCAAGTATCAAAAGCAAGTCTTGATCTTTTAAGGAAACCAAATAATAGCGAAAATATTAGCACTTTAGATAACATTTCAGAATCACTCAATAAAGCATCAGAAAGCTACAATGCCAACAATATTGAATACATTAAACAAGAAAACTTATTAAGTAGTCTTACCAAAGACTTTGAATACAAGCAGGCACGGCTCAGAGAAGTAAGTCAAAGAAATACCTTAGAGAAAAACAAACTAGAAAGAGAAAAAGAAGAATATTTTGCAGCAGCCGAAAAGCTTGTAATACTTGAAAGAAACTTATCCTCACTTTACAAAGAAAAGTCAGGTTTTCAAGGGGAATTAGGGGCTTCAGAACAGGCGTATCACCAAGCTAGAGTTGTCATAACAGACAAGGAGGAAAAGGCCAAATCGTTGACAAGACAAAGCAATCAACTTCAGATTACGATAAACCAACAAAAAGACAAATATAATGAGGTGAAATATGATATCACCTCAGTTGGGGATCGATTAAATATAGAATTTGGAGTACCTATCAATGATGTTATCAATCTTACTCCTGATGAAACGATACCACGTGAAGAGGAACTTGACAAAGCAAGTAACTTAAAGGTAAAGATCCAAAATTATGGTGAAATCAACCCTTTAGCACTGGAAGCTTATGAAGAAATCAAAGTAAGGTACGACCTCATCATCCAACAAAAGCAAGATATATTAGAAGCTCAGGAGTCTTTAAAGCAAACGATCAAAGAGATAGAAACAACGGCTGTAGCCCAATTTATGGATGCTTTTGAAAAGATAAGAAATAACTTTATCACAGTATTTAGGCATTTATTTACGGAAGACGATACTTGTGATTTGATATTACTTGATGAATCAGACCCATTAGAATCAGCCATTGAAATCATTGCAAAACCTAGAGGTAAAAAACCAAAATCATTGTCCCAGCTATCTGGTGGTGAAAAAACATTAACAGCCACTGCCTTGCTGTTTGCTTTATATTTATTAAAACCAGCACCTTTCTGTATTTTTGATGAAGTGGACGCTCCCTTGGATGATGCTAACATTCAGAAATTTAATAAAATCATCAAAAACTTTTCCGCAAACTCGCAATTTATCATCGTGACGCACAACAAAGCCACCATGACCGCTGTAGATGTCTTGTATGGTGTATATATGCAAGAGCCAGGTGTATCAAATGTTACGCCCGTGGATTTTAGATCATTAAAAGATGATAAAAGGTTTGATGGATTGAGTTAAGAAATTATTTTTGCAAATAATTAACCATTTGGGAATGTAACAAATGGACAATGAAATCGTTAAAAACAAAACAAATAGACATAATGAAATTTTCAAAAATAACTTTAGTAATTCTCATATTTTGCTTTACTCAAAATATACTTCAAGCACAAACCAAAACTGCGACTGCTGCAAAACCTGCAACTACCGCTAAAACAACAACCACACCTAAGAAAAAAGTACCAATGCTTGAGGTGGATATCACACCTGCAGAATTGAAACAACTCACCAAAGAGTTTCCTGAAATAACGGTCATAGATGTAAGAACCAAAGCTGAAGTAGCGCAAGGTAAAATACCCGGAGCTATTCATGTAGAATGGGGTTCACCAGAATTTACTTCCAAAATGAAGACCCTGGATAATACAAAACCATATATCGTATATTGTGCGGTAGGAGGTAGAAGTACCAATGCCCAAAGATTGATGAAATTTAGCGGGTTTCTGAATGTAGCAAATTTAAAGGGAGGGTATAAGGAGTATTCGAAGGGTTAGGAGCTTCCACTGTGCTAATTTTAGTATGTTCAAACTTTTAAATATGGACTCGAGAGGAACAATTTTATGCTATACTTTTTTGTTTTAATATTAGATTCATAATAATTTTTTAGCTACTAATTTCATAAGCTCTTCCAATTCATTATCCGTTAAATTTTCTTTTTCAGATTTATCATAAATAGCAAGCAAATAGACAATTTCATCAGAAATAACTATGTTGGTTATTACTCTAGCACCACCACTTTTACCTTTGCCTTTTGAAGTAACAGATAAGCGAATTTTAAAACAATTATTGCCTAAATTAGTACCTTGCTCAGGATTTTCTTCAAGTCTTTCGATTAATAGAAAGAATTCTTCTTTCAAAGATTGGTACTTTTTACTCAATCGTTTTAATTGTCTATCAAAGGGTGGAATTGTAAGAATTTTATAACTCATTATAAAGTTCTCTTGCTGTTTTAAGTTTTAACTTGCCATTTTTAGCCAATTCAAGATTTTCAACAGCTTCTTTAATCTCTTCAATGAGTAAAGCCTTTTCGTCAGAGATTGTTTTTACTTTCACAAAAGATAAACCTTTTAGTACTTCCATAAGGTGTATAGCCTTATTATCTCTTACTTCTAATATTAATTTCATTTTTTATTATTTAAATATATTCATTAACATCTTACAAAATTAATCGAATTTAATCTGATGTGTCAAATTTTAACGAAATATTTAATGTATGTAAATTTCTATCTTATTATTAAGTTTTTTTTTTTTAAAGCATCAATAATTGAAAAAATCTAAATTCATAATCCACTCACCATTATTATATATCAAAACAATCCCAAACCCCATCAAAAATAAGGCCGTCACATTCCTCAAGATAGCAGGATTTAAATAACTTATCTCAATCCTTCTACCTGCTATACTACCTAATAATACAGCAGCTGAATACATGGCAATCATTTTCAAATTAAAAGGTGAGCCCGATTTGTATGTTGCAAAAAGGGTCAAAAATCCAGTAATGAGTACAAAAATGGAAGAAAACAATACCACTTCTTCCTTATTTTTCCATTGATTCTTCTGTAGTAAAGGTAAGAGGAGGACACTTCCTACCATTCCAGTAATGCCTGTGAAAAATCCAATAGCGGCAGACCCCAACAATAAACCACTTTTATCAATTTTTTTCCTCCCATCCGGCTTTAACTCTATTAAGATAAAAATGGCTGATAACAAAAATGCACATCCAAGTAGGAAGAAGAAAACTTTATTAGATACCGACATTCTTGCTCCCAAAAATACAAAAGGGACTGCGGCAATCAACACTAAAGCAGCATCAGTTACTTTTGTCAAAGTTGCAAATCCTGAAGTCGAAAGTAAAATCAAAATTACAACGATCGACAGCACCAAAGCCAAAATTTTGGTCTCATATGCAGTAAAAGGAAGCAATACTAATAATGCAATAAGCGTAGGCACGCCACCTAAACCTTGGGACGAATAAATTGCAGCTACTACAAAAAACAACAGTAAGTAGACAAATATCATACTAGAAGAATTTTTTCATATCGTTGAAGTGTAAGACCTTGGCACCTGTGTTTTCATTTTGTAATGCCTCCACCATACTTTTGGCTAATTGAGAGGCTTTAATAGAAGTGTACTTACCAAAAATAATTACTTTTTGGGTCCATTCTCCAAATAATTTTTGAGCTATGCCTTCACCTGCTCTTTCTTCTGTTCTTTGGCCCAATAACAATCCTGGTCTAAAGATCAAAAGTTTATCAAAACCAATATTCTTGAGCTTATTTTCAGTTTTTCCTTTGACATGCAAGTAAAAATTCGAAGTATTGGCATTGGCACCAACAGACGAAATGACAGCACAGTTGGATGCTCCTAGATTATGGGCCCAATCTGCCGAATCTATAATAGCTTTATAATCTACTTTTTCAAAAGCCTCTTTACTACCGGCTTTGCCAATAGTAGTACCAAGACAGATCGCTACATCATTAAAACTAAAAGGTCCATTATAATCATGAATGGTATCAAAATCAACCACTATTTCTTCAAGAAGTGGATGTTTTATTCCTAAACTTTTTCGTACTAAGCAATAAATCTTCTTATAATAAGTCGTATTTAAAGCATAATTTAAGACTTCTCCACCAGTTAATCCTGATGCACCAACGATCAGCAAATTTCTTCCCATAACTTTAAAATTTTAATATAGCACCTACATTAAAGTGGATACCAACTTGTGGGTATCCATACCATCGTACATTTTTATTATTCAGCACATTATAAGCATCTGCAAATATAGCAACTTTAGACATAGGCCAAAATTCTGCACCAAAGTTAAGGTCAAATAGATTTGTACCCGTAACAGTAAGCGGTATTCCTACTATATTTGGAAAGAGTGAGGTAGCTCTATCTGCAACATATAGGTTTGATTTTATTGAAAACTTATCATTAAACAATCTTAACTTTCCCCATGCATTGACCTCTAAGCCCAAAAGACCATACACATTGGCGTTGCCTTCTCTTTTATAAAAGTTTTTTATCATCGATCCTCCAACAGACAAAATATCTGAAACTTCAAAATCAATATTTCCATTTATAAAAACAGTGGTCAAGTCTTTGATGTAATCTATAGAAAGCCGGTCACTACTTTCCGTATCATTCAATCTAAAATTAGTAAAGAGCGTTTGGTTGGAGTTTTGTCTATACCCTACCCTGCCTTCATAGTTTATTAATGTATAATTCCCTCTCACACCAGCAAAATATTCCCGTGCAACATTTAAGTTGATTTTATCAAATTTGCTATTGGCCCAAGGTGCAAATTCAAGAATATTCTTCAAATCATTAATTACTTTCTTTTGGTCTACTCCTGCAAAAACATGCAATTCCTTTCCGACCACCGCATAACTCATATCAACAGTTGGCCAAAGCCTGTCTTTTTCGTTATCATGCAAAAATTCAAAACCTGCAGCAATATTTAGTTTACCCTTATGGTAGTTAATCGTAGGGTTAAAGTCTGCTATGAAATTAGCTTGAGCGTCGGCTACATCAATAACATCGTATCGAATGGTATTCAATATCAAAGGTACATTTGCATATATGTTTTTATTAAATCTGTATCTTAGGTTGCCATTAATAGTGAGAATCTGTTCGTTAGCACTAAAATTCGTAGTATTGATCAGTGAGAAATCTGCATTAATATTATAATCAAGTTTATCATTGATGGACTCTATATTTTCTAACCCTCCAAAAAATGAAAGGTCATTGGTATTCCTTTTCAGTAATTCTGGGGTACTCAATGATTTATCAAAATAAGTAAAATAGAAGAATCTTTTATCAAAATCTAAATCTGTTCCTACTAAAAGTTGGAGGTTATCTTTCAATCTGTATTTTACGTCCATACCAATTTTCAGATCGCTCATATCCTGAAATTCTTGGTTTTTAGTATTATCGAGGCTGTAATAATCAATGTGTGTATTGATTTCATATTTATCATCACCGTGCGTTGCCCATCTAAACTTCAAAAAGGGGTTAGATAAATTACCGTAACCGCCTTTGAGATAAAAATTTGATTCTTCGAGCGGCTCTTCTTTTTGCATGGCCAGTGGTTTTATGACTGGTTCTGGATATCTTAAAGACAAAGGCACAATGGTTACATCGTATTTATATTGCCTTTTTTCGATTTTTGGGATCTTAAGCGTTGGCTGTATATTGATCTTTTGGGCATCTTCCAACTCAGCTTCAAATTGTTTTACAACTTCAACCTGATTCACATCTATTTGAGCATAGACATTATTCAAAAACAGTATAATTAAAAATGATAAAAGTAATTTCTTCATCTTTTTATTTTTATATTTCTTTATTAATTACCACCCGTTGAGTTTTGTAGCTCTAATTTACCTGGGATAGATTTAGGTTTTATTCTATTTTGTTCGAGTTCGATTTTTTCTACAATGGCGAGTTTTTCTTTGGCTATATTGACCAAAGATGGATCGTCATTAAAATTTTCGATTACTGCTTCTAATGCAGCCCTAGCATTTATAAGATCCTTTCTACCCACGTAGATATCAGAAAGTAAAATGATACTCTTTGCTACCCAATACGGATAATTACTGGACTGCTCAGAAACGATGTTACACTGTTTTTCCGCATCTTTGATTTTACCTTGACTATACAATATTTCTGCCATTAGATACTTAGCTTCTGCCGCTTGATTATTGCTTGACATAGAAGCTACGGCATCAAATGCACTAAAAGCGTCAACTTTAGCATTTTCTTTCAAATGGACTTTACCTACGTAATAATATGCCGAAGCCTTTTCATCTTTTGACGAAAGTGTGCTGTTGATGATTTTGTAACCAAATTGCTTAACATCACTGTCAGGACCAACTCTAAAAGCACTTCTTAAAGCACCCAATTGTGCTTGATATTTTTCATTTTCATTAGTTACTTTTGTCTCATATGCTTTGTAGTATTGGAGTGCTTTTGAGAAATTCTGGGCATAATTATAAGAAATAATTGCTGCCTTCAACATGGATCTTTCTTCATATTGATTTGGTGCATTGGCAATTAAAGCCTCGAAATCCTGTAAGGCCCGACCATAATCCTTTTGTAGGTTATAGCAATCTGCCCTTGTGTATAAAGCTTCATTTTTATAATACGCTTTTGGAAATTTTTGCAAATAATCCGAGAGACTTGATATAGCTTTTTCATAATCTGCATTAAGATAAAAAGTTTTTGCAACATGAAAATTGAGACTATCTCTTGAAAAATCTGAAAATTGTACACCCCCACTATTTTCTGCGTATACAATATATTCATTAGGCTTTTGCAAGTCCTTCAAGTATATTTCTTCTATGGCTATCAAAGCTTCACTCCTCTCTTTAGGAGAAGGCTTGTTACTAATTACCGATTTGTAGTAAGTCAAAGCTTTTTCTATTTCACCCGCATTATAAGTTAATAATCCTAATCGAAGCAGAGACACATTATAAAACTCAGATTTAGTTCCAACTTCATTTATCAATTTTTGATAGGATACTACCGCATTGTCGACGGTATTTAAGCCTTGATGTGCATCACCTAAATAAAATAGTGCGTCATCATAAAATTCTGAATTTTTGTGGTTATCAACGATGGTTTCCAACGTTTGAATTTTCTCGTATGGCTTGCCTATCAAGCCTTCTATTATTGCTGATTGAAATAAAGCATAGACAAAATTACCTTGTTTACGTTCTATTGCTTGCTCATAAAATGTCAATGCATCATTGTATTTCCTATTTTTAAAAAGGCAATCACCCGTCCTGACGTATGCGTCGGGTAATATCCGATTCATAATTGTTTCATTAGCAAAGGTCCTTTTATTGTTGATTCCGATGATAGATGATTTGAAGTTTTGCTCTGCAGATGCAAAATCTTTCAATTTTAAATAATTATAAGCCTGGTAATATTGTGCCAAAGGCAGAGAACTCTCTTCTGGCAAATCAGTCAATTTTGTTGCCATTTTTAAGAATTTTTCATATTCTGAAATACTTCTTTTAAATTCGTTTGCATTGCTATAAATTTGGCCTAACCAAAAATACGATTGTGCTGTAAATGTTTGATTTTTAGGGTATTGCAATGATTTTTTAAATGTCATTTCCGCCTGCTTAAAATCTCCTTCTTGATATAACTGTAATGCTCTTTTAAGAGATACATCCTGATAGGTTCCTTCCAATTTAGTAGAAAGTTTAGGAAGTGATTCCATAATTGAAATGCTATTAGAATAATCGCCCGATTTAACCAAGATGTCATTAATCAATTCTTGTGATTCATTATAAAATATAGAATTCTGTGGAATATCGATCAATATGGCAATCGCCTCTCTGTCATAATTTAGTTCTGCACTAATTTTACCATAATTAAAACTAGCCTCTTCCTTCATACCTGGATCAAAGTTCATTTGACTCACTTTCTTGAAGGCAGCCCTTGCAGATAATGCGTCATCTAGCTTTAAATAACAATCCGCTAGATAATAATTAGCCATCTGCCCCATTCTAGAAGATTCGTTGGTTAGGGCAAGAAAATTTCGTTTGGCCTTTTCGTAACTCCCCATCTGATATTGAGTAAAGCCTAATTGATAGAATTCATCCGCACTCAATTTTTCTGTATTTGCTTCATAAAATTCTAGGTGAGGAAGTGCCCTAGCAAAATCATTTTTAACATAGTAAGCTTGACCAAGCAATTGCCTAATCTCTGTCTTATTCTTAGTCTTTGATTGTAATATTGACTTTTCTCCATGCACGATCAACTTGTCATATTCCTTTTGCGCAAAATAAATCTGAGCTATGTAATACGGAATAAACGGTCCATAGGCAGCAGATTCTTCGCTTCTATTAAAAGATTCTACAGCCTTAGCATAGTCATTTAAAAAATAATGAGTCATCCCATCGTAGTAGTTAGTGGGATAATAAAATACATTTTTAAACCCCTTCACGCGGGAAAATTCTTTTTGTGCCTCAATAAATTTACTTTGAACAAATAAAGCGTATCCTTTTTTAAAACTAGCTTCACTCATTTCAAGGGAAGATAACTTATTTAGGTCCCACATATCGTAATACGCTACTGCATCTAAATATCTTTTTTCATTATAGTAGTAGGATGCTAGCTCAAGAATGGCATCTTTACAAATAGGATTAGGATAATTTAATTCAATAAAATTCTTTATCTCTGTTTCGCCCTTTGGGAGATCAATCCGAAGGCCTGCTATGACGCTTCCAAGTGCTACCTCTGTTTTAAGCCTTTCAAATTTCTCGAAAGAAGGTCGGTCGGGCTGTTTTATATAATGCTCGAACTCATATTTTGAAGGCAAATACAGACTCTTATCTAGTAGATATTTACCTGTTTTGAAGTTAGATAGCTTATCTCGATATTGTGCCGATTCTTGTGCAAAGGTGTAATTTACAAGCAACATCAGAAAAATATAAAATACAATTCTCATTTTTTAATTTTTAAAACGACCATATTAAAAAGTGAAATCTTAACGTCAAATAAAGAAAACTTATGATTAGTTCACATTTCGTCTTGCAAATATTACACTTTTTAATCATATATAATAGAAATCTACATATTCATATTATTTATGATATCTAATTAGACGTAAAAAATGGGGATAAATTACATAAAGGATGATAAATATTTGGTATAAAGAATTAGGTGAATGATACTTTATCAACTCTAGGCGTTAGAAATTAATACGTTATTAGTAATTATCAATACCTGTCAAGTATGAACATATATGGTTACTGCCATATTCTTTTGTGATCCAAAATTACAATTTTGTTTTATCTTTGTATCACATTCAAAATTCAAATAAAAAAATAATGTATACTACATATCATTTAAAATCAGCACAGGAGGTAAACACCGACATATTGGATGCTATAAAAGCTACTTTCAAATCTAAACCGATTACAATTATCGTTGAAGAGGATGATAATGACTTTGATTTGACTACGGATATGAAAGAAATTCTAGATGAACGTTTACTTGAAGATCAAAATGCGTACATATCGGCAGAAGATTCGCTAAAACTTCTTTCAGAAAAATATGGGGTATAAAATAGTTATCTCACTTCGTGCTCAAAAAGAAATTGAAAATGCTATTGATTTTTATTCTTTATAAAGAAATGATGCACCTAAAAACTTCCTTTTTCTGCTCAAAGAAGCTTATAATACTTTAGAAAAAAATCCTTTTAACAGAGTACGATATAAAAATATAAGGTCTTTGAAAATTAAAAAATTTCCTTATTGTCTGTAGTTTATCCTTGATGAAGAAATAAACACAGTTCGTATTCTTTCCTGCTTTCATGACAAGAGAAATCCAAATAAAAGACCAAGAAGATAATAAAAGTCGGACTTCGATTTGCGGCTAAAGAAAGTTGGCGATTTTGAAGTACAAACTTTATTTTGAAAACCACATTTCAAATGTAAAATAAATTTTCATTAGAAGTACAATGCAGCCAATTTTTTTTAGGTGCTGTTAGCAGACGTTTTTACGCTAGTCTGGTCGCTCATACTTGATTATAGTAGTCAGTCGATAAGGTATTGATTCAGGTCTTTTTAAAACTAGATTTCCAAATGGTGTCAATAATGGTTTGTCAAAGTCAATTAAGTGAAGAAAGAATATAAGACGTGTCGTTTCGGTTAAGTTCTTGGGGGCATCAAGCCAGTCACCTATTATTTCTATCCCGAGATCGTTTAGGTATTTCTCGTCCCATGGTATCTGCCAGTCAAGTCGATCAAACTCCTCTTGTTGTTGTGTGAATTCACCAATGTCAATATCTGTGTATTTGGCTTTTATGTCCAACTCAATTAAGTGAACGTCTGTTTGTCCATCGACTGTATACACACCAATTTAATTCATTTCTGTATTCATTGTAAAATGTCTGCTAACAATTAAATATCTTCACCATTGAATTATGGTTTTCTTTAGTCTTATAAAAGCTATCACTTCAAAATCGGCAACACAACATTTGAAGCATTTACAGCATCATGGTGTATTTTAACATTGATTTTTTGATAATCTTGAGGATTTGCATCATAGATATTGAGAAATTTTTGAGGATTTCGATCCACTAAAGGAAACCATGTACTCTGAATTTGAATCATCAATCTATGACCTTTTTTGAAAGTGTGAGCCACATCGGGAAGTTCAAAACTTACTTTTTCTACTTTATTTGGAGTGAAAGCTGTTGGTTTTTCGAAGCTATTCCTAAATTTTCCCCTCATGACCTCTCCCCTTACGAGCATTTGATAATCTCCCATTGGGTAAGAAGCTTCATGGTCATTTTCATATTTAAAATCACTTGGAAAAACATCTATCAGTTTTACTACAAAATCTACGTCTGTGCCAGTAATACTTGTCAAAATATTGGCTATCACAGGACCAGCAAGGGTCAAATCTTCTGTGAGTACCTCGGTTTGAAAACTTAATACATCCGTTCTTCTATTGGCAAAGCGCTGATCGTCAGTCATGTACGCTGAGGTACGACCGAAATGAACGTCTTCTGTGTAAGGAACAGGTTTGTTAGGATCGCTAACATATTCAGAAAATGAATTTTTTATTTCTGGACTTTTCCAATTGAGTTTTTCATCCGAATCTAAAAAGACGGGTACCATTTGTACCCCTTCAATTGGCCATTTTGGTAGATGCCTCCATTTGTTTTCTCCTGTAAAAAATATGGTTGCCTCAGCTAAATCGTCAATCTTATCTTTACCTTCTAAATGATGCATGAAAAAAGGAATTTCAATTTCATTTTGATAATACCATGAAGTATTGGAGTCAAACTGCACATTTCCGAGCTTATTACCCTCTCCTCTACTCCATTGCCCGTGACTCCATGGGCCCATGATGACACGATTGTTGTTTTTTGCTTTGGTTTCTATTGCTTCGTAAGTTTTCCAAGCTCCAAAAAGGTCCTCTGCATCAAATAGGCCTCCGACCACCAACGTGGCCGTGTGTGCAGGAATGTGTTGAACAAAATTTCTGATATTTCTGGCTTTCCACCAATCGTCCAAATTGGGATGTTGATACATTTCTTTGAAAAATGCGATGCTGTCTCCCATGATCTCTTGCAATTTTTTAGTTGTACCTGCTTCGAGGTAAAACTTATAGGCATCTTTGGTAGGAAATTCAAAACCTGGACCATAATTGGTAGTCGGCTTTGTACGAGGCTTTCCAAAACCTGAGTAAAATCCAAATCCATCCATCAAAAAGAAAGCTCCGTTATGATGAAAATCATCACCCATAAACCAATCTGTTACAGGAGCTTGCGGGCTTACCGCCACCAAAGACGGGTGATTACTTAAGGCCGCAGCCGTTGAGTAAAATCCTGGATACGAGATACCGAATATACCTACTTTAGCATTATTATTTGGTATATTCTTTATCAACCAATCGATAGCATCATAAGTATCGCTTGCTTCATCTGTTTCTTTTCCTTTCTTATTTTCAGTATAAGGGCGTACATCCATAAAGGTACCTTCACTCATGTATCTACCTCTTACATCCTGAATTACAATGATATAATTCCTTCTCATATAATATCTCCAGTGGGTATTCCAGAAAGGTCTATAGTTGTCAACACCATATGGCGAACAGGAATAAGGTGTACGCGTCATCAATATCGGACTTGGTGAGCTTGTATTTTTCGGAGTGTAAATACTCGTAAATAATTTAATCCCATCACGCATCGGAACCATCACCTCTTGCTTAGAATAATTATCCATAATCCATGCACTATCCAATGGATTGGTAGTTTGTCCAAATACTATTGTACAAAATGAGCACACAAGAAAAGAGGTAAGAGCGATATATTTTTTCATACTAATTGAATTTTATAATGCATAGATAATGAAAATTTAGATAATATGGACTCCATATAATTAAATGTTTTTAGATCGATCGATTTTCGAGCTTGCAGTCGCTCCATAAGTTGGATTTACTCCTCCAATAACTCCTGTTTGCGGGTTTGGATGGCAAAATAGTTTTTTGCAAAGGTAATTTGCTCACTCTTCGGATCTCTGCTTTGTGATATTAGGTAACATGCATAACGGGTGAGTAATATGGCCTCTATTTGTCTTTCTGCTATATAGCCTAGTTGTACCATTTTGGTGATGTCAACGAAATGGTCAGAAATATTATGACCAGAATTTTCGAATACTAATTTGGCTTTTGCAATGACGTTTTCGAATTCAACTACTTACTTCCCAATACAAAACCTCCCAAATATACTCCCCAACAACTCCTCCGTATGTATCTCCCCCGTTATACTCCCCAAATGGTGCAATGACCTCCTAATATCCATTGCGATGAAGTCACCCGTTACACCTGAATTTAAACCGACAAGTACGTCGTCTAGACTTTGATAGGCTTGGTCAAGGGCTTCGAAATGGCGGGCATTGGTGACGATGGCTTCGTTGGTGCTCACACCGCTTTTTACTTTTTCGACGAGTAAATTAGTCAAGCGATCTAGGCTTGTTTTATTTTTAGCGGAGAAGGCAATGACGGGGATACGACCGGATAATGTGCTTACGGCTTCTTCGATATCGAAGGCAGAACACATGTTTTCGATAAGGTCGGCTTTATTGAGCATGACGATGAGGTGTTGGTTTTGTTCGAGGGAAAGTTGGTTGATTTGATCGGCTATGTCGTGGTGATTGTCTCTTATATCATGGACATATAGTACGATTTGTGCTTTCTCGATTTGTTCCATTGTTTTTGAGATACCAATGCTTTCTATGGTGTCTGTGGTCTTGCGAATACCAGCGGTATCGATGATCCTAAATTGAATGCCATCGATCACCAATGCATCTTCGATCACATCTCGAGTGGTACCGGGTATGTCACTTACGATGGCTCTTTCTTCGTTGAGTAGCGCATTGAGTAAGGTAGATTTTCCTACATTGGGTTTGCCAATGATGGCGATGGGTACTCCTTTTTTGATGGCATTGCCAAGCATAAAGGAGTCGAGCAACTTTTTAATGACTGCTTGAATATTATTAACCAAATTGGCTAATTTAGTCCGATCGGCAAAGACCACATCTTCTTCACTAAAGTCCAATTCTAGTTCAATTAATGCTGCAAAATCTATTAATTCTTGACGTAAAAGGCTAATTTGATTGGTAAATCCTCCGCGCATCTGTTTCATGGCGAGGTCGTGGCTACCTTTATTTTCTGATGCGATCAAATCGGCAACTGCTTCGGCTTGAGACAGGTCCATTTTGCCATTGAGGAAGGCTCTGAGGGTAAACTCTCCACGTGTGGCCATGCGCGCACCTGCATGTGAGAGCAATTCAATGACTTTTTTTAGGATGTAAGATGAACCGTGGCAAGATATCTCTACCACATTTTCCCCTGTGTAAGATCGAGGCGCTTTGAAGATACCTACTACCACTTCATCGATCACATTTTTACTAGAGGGATCGATTATACTTCCAAAATGAAGCGTATTAGCTTCCACTTGAAGTAGGTCTTTACCTTTGAATACTTTGTTTGCAATACTCATTGCTTCTTTACCAGAAAGGCGAATGACACCAATTGCTCCTTCTCCCGACGGAGTACTTAAGGCTAAGATTGTATCTTCTAAATTGATTTGCATAGTATAATTTGATTAAAATTGACCGGTTCTGAGCATAACAAGGGTGCACGCTTCAAAATGTTCTATCCCATGTTCATCTAAAGTTGAGTAAAATGATTCATTTTCTGTCCCTGGATTAAAAATGACACGTCTAGGTTTGGTAGCTAGTATGTAATCATAGTATGGTTCTTGATTTTTGTCTGACACGTACATTGTGATGGTATCAATTCCTTCTTGGATGGTCGTTTTATCAGTAATAATAGGTGTATCATTTATCATGTCTTCTTTCAAGCCTAATGCGATGACAGGATGATGATATGCTTTTAAAAGTTTGACCGCCATGTTAGAATATCGATCTTCTTTTGGGCTTGCTCCAATGACTAAGGTTCTATTTTTTAATTGATTCATAGTAGTTTTTAGTTTGTCAAAATCATTAATTACTTGATGTACAATGGCTAAATCAGCCTCTATCCAATCTATTTTTAATAAGTTATTGGGATTTAGATATTTAACATCAGCATGTTCTTTTAGTTCCATAACACCAGCTAAAAGTATTGCACTATAAGGAATAAGTTCAATGGTTTTATCATTGTATGCGTAAAAAATGGGCGTCAATCGCTCTAAAGGTTGAATAGTGATTTGAAGCTCTTCTCTTATTTCTCTGATTAGGGAAGTGATTTCTGATTCATCATTTTCTACTTTTCCACCTGGAAATTCCCATTTGCCAGAATGACTCATCGTGACACCTCTTTGAGCTACCAAAACCTGACCATCATTAATTATGACTGCACAAACTACCTTTATCATCTTAGCATTTATTTTCGAAATTTTGAACGAAGTAAAGAGAACGCAATTTCTTCAAAAGGGTGAAAACACGGTATGAAAATGGTTGAATCACTATTGTTTAAAGTTTTGTCCTAAAATATCTTTGTGTTAAATTAAAAAAACAAACTATTATGAACAATATAGAGCATCAAGCAAGATACATTCACGATCAATTGGAGGAAAACTATTTAGATATGAAATTTGGTATTAATATTATGAAAAATAATCATACCTCAGAAAAATATTTTGTAATTATAGCTACTATAATTTTAGCAGTAATTATCATGTTTTTATAAAAAATCATACCCACTTAAAAACTACTTTTGGAAGTAATTTTTAGTTTTTTCCTCTAAAATCTGGTTTTCTTTTATTGATAAATGCATCAACTCCTTCACGACATTCATCGCTATCCATTAATTTGCCAAATATATTGTATTCTTGGGTTAAAGTCGGGTTATTGACATTGTCCATGTTTACCAATTTGATCAACTCCGTAATTGCTTTTGGTCCTTTCACTACTATTTTATCTAGTATCTCGTGTGCCTTAGCGTAAAGATCATCTTCATGAACCACATGTGTAACTAATCCATAGTGATAAGCCAAATCAGCTGAAATAGGTTCACCAGTCAACAACATTTCAATTGCTCTACCCTTCCCTACTAATTGTGCCAATCTTAATGATCCTCCGTACCCAGGAATCAACCCTAGATTTACCTCAGGCTGACCAAATTTTGCATTGTGGGCAGCAATTCTGATATGACATGCCATAGCTAACTCGCAACCTCCTCCCAGAGCAAAACCATTTACCGCAGCTATCACGGGTGCGTGAAACTGTTCGATGGCGTTAAAAGTATCATGGCCAAATTTTGCTACCTCGCTGCCTTTTTCAGCCGTTGCACCAATAAACTGTTTGATATCAGCACCTGCCACAAATGCTTTTTGACCTTGCCCAGTGATAATTACCCCGTGTATATTTGGATTATTATAATTTTTGGTGAAGAATTCATGAA
Source organism: Saprospiraceae bacterium (assembly GCA_022844565.1). GTDB lineage: Bacteria > Bacteroidota > Bacteroidia > Chitinophagales > Saprospiraceae > JADKBO01. Next base: position 238,219 of record JALHLK010000001.1, on the reverse strand, counting down.
GCGTCGACATGACCTCATGATTTATCGCATTGAGGGCAGTCGGTCGATTGATCGTAATCGTTACCTTGTTTTCAAGCTCTTGAATTACAACTGCTTTGTCTTCCATCGTCATTAATTTGATTGATTAAATTTATCAATAAGCAAAATAACGATAAATCCAATGATCATGCTCACTATTGTTAAGATAGTTTTAGGCGACCCCATTAAGTAGTCGATTGGCAATACCATTTTTTCACTCATAATTTTATAGGTTTCTTTATCCATAGAAGTTAAAAGGGCTATATCGATGTTGTTAGTGATTACCCCACTTTCTTTATCTGCAATGGAAGTTACATTTCTCCATGGCCATATCTTGTAAACTGATCCTACTAAAAATCCTATCATTGTTGCCATTGTAAGTTCTTGGTAATGATTAAATAACCAAGTCAGAACTCTAGAAAAACTTAAGACCCCGACCAAGCAACCTGCTGCAAAAACGGCAATAATCGTGATATCACTCATTTGAAAAGCTACCAACACATTTTTTAGTGTGGGAATGATGATGGTATACATCCCCATGATCAAAAGGATAAAACTACCACTTATGCCTGGCAACATTAGCGCACAGATCGCAAAAAACCCACTTATGAAGACATAAGGTAAAGAAGTGTTGCCTTCTGTAGGTGTAAGCGAGGTAATCAAAATAGCGATGAGCACACCTCCAATAAAAGCACCCAAAATTGGTAAGCTGTATACTTTGATTTCTTTTCTTAAAACGATAACTGATGCTATGATTAACCCAAAGAAAAAGCCCCATAATGGCTCAGGATGTGTCTCCATAAGCTTTGTAACCACAAAAATTCCTCCAATAAGACCAATTGCCATTCCAAAAAATAGGCTAATTAAAAAATTACCGTCAATTTTTGTCCATACCCCTTTTATCCCATCCTGCTTAAAAGTACTAATGAGTGAAAAATTAAAAGCATTGATAGCGGATAAAAGTTGTTGATAAATACCTGTAATAAATGCTATAGTACCACCAGAAACACCTGGTATTACTTCTGCAATTCCCATAGCCATACCTTTAGCTGCTGTTTGTATGTATTCCTTCATATTTGTTTTGTAATTGTGTGGCAAAGGTAAGTTTATTTATAAAGAGAGAAGATTCTCAAGCAAGAAAATATTTGCCAAATTAAACCCCGTCGATTATTTATTCAACGGGGTGAACTCATTGCGTCGCAGACAATTGAACTCATTGAGGATAAGAACTAGCCTCGCAAGGTTTTGCTCGGTTCCCTCATTACTTTGATAAATCTTTATCAAAATTGCTGCTCACGATTCGGTCATGTCCCAGACAATTGAACTCATTGCGGCTTCAGCCAATTGAACTCATTGCCAAATTGAACTTATTGCGCCTTCAGGCAATTGAACTCTTCCAACCAAAAATCATTAAGTTATTTCTAACAAAAACCGTTTTATGCACAGTAAAAACCTTCGTGAATACAGTATTTACATATGCATTTGTACTTATTCTATCCTGATCTGTATGATAAAGCATATTGATTACGAGTACACCTGCTTCTGTCAATCTCAATTTTAACTTTTCTAGAAAACTTTGGCTTAAGAATTTGGAAGGTATTATATCATTTAAAAAAACATCAAAACAAATCAGGTCGTATAAGGCGTCTTCGTATTTCATATAGGTGAAAGCATCAGATTCAATTAAATCTATCGTTGACTTAAGTTCAGGTATCGTGTACTTTAATGCCAGTCTGATGATCTCGGGATCAATTTCTACTGCAGTATAATTAAAAGTTTTATTATACACTTTTTCTACAATATGTGGGATAGATCCAAGCCCATATCCCAAAATTAAGACATTCTCGATTGCTGCTAAATCAATATGGACAAAGGCCACAACAAAATTGTCATAGCGGTCTTCGTAAGAGTAGATGACTTTATCAGTCACTAACTGATATCGGCCCTTTGTATACAATAAATACAATTCCTCATTATAATCAGAACTTGTTGATTCTATCAATTGATCTGAAAAAAAACTCAGAAGGTGTTTGCTTAGTTTAGGCCTCAAAGACTTACTGCTTTACTTTTTCCCATGATCGATATTTAGAAGAGTATTTAAAAACTGCTTCCAAGATTTCTTTATCTATCTCTGAAAGTTGAACATTTCTAGACTTCATCATAGCATTTGCGGCCTCAAAGGCTTTTTCTAATTTATACGTCATATAGCCGGAAGCTCCACCCCAAGAAAAAGATGGCAAAAAAGTTCGAGGGAAGCCGTCACCATAGATGTTGCAACTTACTCCCATAAGTGTTGCTGTGTTGAGCATTGTATTTATACCGGTTTTACTATGGTCACCCATAATTAATCCGCATTTATTTAAACCAGTCTTTTCAAATCTATCTGTAAGATATGACCATATTTTGACTTCTTCATAATTATTTTTTAGATTTGATGCATTGGTGTCAGCGCCTATATTACACCACTCACCTATCACAGCATTACCAAGATATCCTTCATGAGCCTTATTGGAGTAACCTTGAAAGACGGTATTATTTACTTCTCCTCCTATCACCGTATAGGGTCCAAGAGACGTTGCACCATACACCTTAGCTCCCATTTTCACAACAGAGTTATCCAATGCGCTAAAGGGGCCTCGAATCATCGATCCTTCCATTACGACTACATTTTTTCCAATGTAGATCGGTCCCGTTTTTGTGTTAAGAATACATGCCTCAATTACTGCTCCCTCTTCAATAAAAAGTTGATCTTTATTGCCAATAAGTGTATTTGAAACGGATAATTTCTGTGACTCTCTATCTTTAGTTAACTCCTCAAAATCAGAAATTAAAAATTCTGCATTTTTGGTAAAAATGTCTGTTAGGGTATTTATTCCATTTACGACACCATTACTCTTACTTAAATCTATGCCTTTTACAGAATAAAGGTCTTCGTTATTTTTAATTTTTGCAATTTCACCATCGTCAATTTTTGCTGCAATCAAGCTATCGTTGTACAGAAGTGCCTGATTGAGGGTCATCTCTTCGAGCATCATGACCAACTGTGGAGTAGGCAGTAAATGACTTGCCAAAAGGAGGTTTTCGCCCTTTGCAATATTGATGGGAAACTTTTTTGAAAGAAAGTCTTTCGTTATAAAACTTACCTTACCTTTCAATGCTCTTGCCCATTTTTCTGCTATGGTATCAATACCGACTCTAATATCGCCAATAGGTCGAGTATACGTGAGTGGCAGTAATTTCTCCCATTTGTCATCATCAAATAATATAATATTTCTCATGTCTTATTTACGTTTAGTCTTTTTAGATTGTTGTGTTTCTTCTTCCTCTTCTTTTGAAAAATCTAGGTCATTGCCCCAATAAGACATTTGTCTTTTGATCCATCGTTGTCTAGCCCTTATATAACTACTTGGGTTCACTGCACTATATTTCCTAGGGTTTGGCAAAATGGCAGCAATAAGGGCAGCCTCTGATTTATTAATGGTCTTTGCCTCTTTTTTAAAATATGTTTGCCCCGCTGCTTCTACACCATAAATGCCTTCTCCCATTTCTGCAATGTTAAGATATACTTCGAGGATTCTTTCTTTTGACCAAAATGTTTCAATTAGCAATGTAAAATATACCTCCAAGCCTTTGCGAATCCAACTTCTTCCCGGCCACAAAAAAACATTCTTGGCGGTTTGTTGGCTTATAGTACTAGCTCCTCGTATTCTTTTTTTACTACCCCTATTGTCTAAAACCTTTTTTATTGATTCTAGGTCAAAACCAAAATGGTCAAGATATTTTTGATCTTCTGAACACACAACCGCCAGTTTCATGGGTCCGGATATGTGCTCTATACTTACCCAATCTTTATATAGTTTAAGATCTTTATTTTTATCCATGACTTGTTCGGTGCAACGGATCAACATTAAGGGTGTAATCGGTATCGGTACAAATCTAAATAAAATTGTAGTAATGATACTTAATCCGAAGAATCCGATTATAAAGTATTTTACATACATTAGACCTTTCGTCTTCAACCAATTAAAGTATTTATTCGTTGGTCTCTTACTTTGACTAGATTTCTTTTGGACAACTTTCTTCTTGCTCACTACCTCAGTCTAAAGTTGTTAAAGAAATATAATTGTATTTGATCTTTGAATGAAGCATCCAAATGTTGTCGGAGAAATCCGATTTCCAACCTTTTTGAGCCATCTACCACATATCCTAGTCCTCCGTAGAGTCGATTTCTATCAAATTTAGGTGAATTAGCTTTTATAAATAATTCATTGAACACGTGGGTGTAAAGTGTTTTGGGTGCCAAGGTTTTATTGTTCAAGGGAACAAAAACATTAACCATATGCCTAAATCGTAATTGAAAATCATCCTCTATAAATCGCTCTTCGAGTCTATACCTATTTTGAAATACCACTCGCTTGATGACTTGTCTATTCATGAATTGTTGCCATAATCGATGTTCGTTAAAAGTATTATTAACTTCACCACTTGTTCTATCCGTTACGATATAGGCATAGCCTGCAAGCATGTTATTATTATTTTCAGTCAAATTATAACCCAAACCCGCCCTTAAAATCAATTGATTGAAGTCACCAGCAATTTTATAATCCCTGTATTGTACTTCATTCCAAAGTGTGAGTCTTTTACCTATTGGTTGATTACCAAAATACGAAATCCAATTGCCCACAGAATTATTTTGACTACTCATTTCTACTGAAAAAAGCAAGAAACAACACAGTGAGAGGAATATAAAATATCGGGAAAATGTCATAACATATTAATATTAGTGCAAATATCAACAATATGATTATAATGACAAAGAAAAATATTTTTTCATTTTAAGTCTTATATAATTCTGACTAACTCAACCTATGGAAAATAAGCTTTTAAGTGTTGAAAACTTCTTTATAGGGATCCTAATTATAGTTTAATTAGAGATTTCCAAAGAATCAAATTTACTGTTCGAAGTTTACCTCACTACAGTCACCGCTCCTGATATAATTTTATCTTCAACTTTTTTCCTGCCCTCTGCACTCACTTTACATTTGTACGTAAAAACACCTTCTTGGAGTGTAGCACCATTGAGACTCCCATCCCAAGTTATATTTATATCTTTAGTATTAAAAACCATATTACCTTGCCTATCATATACTTGTAGCTCGAAATTAGTAAGATTATAATTTTGATCTAGAACACCTTTGAAAAATTGATTATCAATTGAAATTTTATTAGGAGCGATAATATTTGGGAAATACACAATATCGCCATCACAATTGATGAGATTGATGCTTACAGAGTCAATTTTTGTACATCCGTTTGAAGATAAGCTCAAGGTATACGTTCCACCATTCCTTACATTTATTGATTTTGCATTACTACCTGTACTCCATGTAGTTGTACCATTAAAATCGGGTGCGGTGAGTGTTGCTCTCTCGCCTTGGCAAAGTTCTAAATTTTCTCCTAAATCTGGTACTGGTATATTTACAATGGTTACATTGACTGCACTATCTAAAGTACAGATATCTCGACTTACTCTATAGGTATATCTACCTGGTTGATTGACAGGCAGTTTAGGTTGTGTCTGACCATTACCCCATAACACATTATCAAAAGTACCAGTAAGGGTAACTTCAGATGTTCCTTGTTCGCAAATAGTTATCGTGCTTGGCGAAGTGATTGTAGGACGAGGTAAAACTACAATATTGATTGAATCACGTTCTTTACAATTAGCTTGAGATATTTCGACCCAATAAGTACCAGATGTATTTACGGAAATACTATTTGTACTAACCCCTGTCGACCAAAGTGTCCTTGTATTTACTTGAGGTGTAATACTTAGAGTACTACTATTATTCGCACAAAACCTTGTATCACTTCCTAAATTAGGTTTTACAATATTGATCAATGAAACCAGTACTGTATCTCTATTTTCGCAATTAGTTGTATTATTAGTTACAGTAACTCGATATGAATTTGCAGAATTTACAATTATTTCAGGATTTGTGCTTCCTGTCGACCATAAATACCTCAAATTGTTACCTTGAGCATTTAATCGTGCTGATTCTTGATTACACAAAGTGATATCACTTCCTAAATTTACTAATGGTAAAGGATGTACTACTACATTGATCGTATCACTAAATGTACAATTTCCCGAACCTTTAGTTGCAAAATACACACCAGATCTTCTTACGTTTAAGTTTGCATTGGTAGAATTGTCCTGCCAACGTATTACGTCAGGGGAGCCTGATGAAAGATTCAATAAATTTCCTTCACAAAATGATGTGTCTCTACCAAGGTTAAAAATAGGTCGTGGCGTGACAGTCACATTGGTCGAATCAAAAACTATACATGGACCTTTTGTGATCTCAACCCAGTACAAGCCTTGGTTTTTCGCAATGAAGGTTTGGGTTGATGCACCATTTTGCCACCTCCACCGATCATAGTTATTAACAGCATTTAAAATAATAGAATCACCAGAACATAAGGTGATTTGAGAAGGTAAATTCACATCATCCACTCGTAAAAATGAAATATTGACCGAATCTTGAAAGGTACAATTTTCATTTTGAAGAGATAATTTATACAATCCTGAAGCATTTACGCTCAAGTCTTGTGCAGTACTACCGTTACTCCAAAGATATTTAAATTTTGAGTCGTTAATTGTTGACTTCAGAACAAGAGATGGCGCATTGCATAATATTGTATCATTTGGTAAATAATCTTTTATATCACTTCCTAAGGATATTCTAATCGTATCACTAGTAACACAAGTAGCTCCAAATGTTACTCTCACATGATAAAGACCAGAGGTTGAAACATTCAATTGTGAATTAGTACTTCCATTAGACCATAGATATTTTTCATCAGGAGTATAACTATTAGCATCGAGTAGCAATGCGTTTTGACCAGGACATAGTATTTGATCAGGACCTAAAAAACCCACAATTTCACTAAGTGTATTTGGTTGCGGAAAGGTCCAGCCAACATTACTATTGTTGATGTTGGTACTATATGGTCCTGCATTAAAATCCGCCCCACCTATGCCTTGCATATCACGCAATTGAGCAAAATCCATATTAATCCTTGCTGTGGTTGGCATATTTATTACAGCTTTATTTCCCGTACTTAGTGAAGCTATTGAGATTGGTTTACAATTATTACCCCTTGCTTGAAAGTACTTAGTAATTTCTATTTGAGAGGCATTTTGAAATACATAGGACTTGCCAGCTGATAGTATAACTGTATCCGCTTTAATCTTACCTTCGGGATTAGAACTAAAAAACTTATACTTAAATTCACCGTCTCCACGCAATATTAAATTTTTAATGAATAAGTCTTTAGCTTCTGTGGTAAAAAATGCTTTTCCAGTGATTGAAGTAGCTTCAAGTTTACCCAATTTGGTTTCTACAGAGTAATTGGTCAAACCTGTTGTTTGGTTGGTTAAGTAGATTTCTGACTCAAGACCATTAACTTGAGCAAATTTTTGGATATAAACAGAATTTCTACTTTCTGTATATACCCCATTAATAAAAATTTTGGAAGTTCCTAGATTTATAATTGGTTTAGACGCGTCAACAGCTTTTCCGATGTATAAATCCTCGTTGATTGTTATAGTATGATTATTCGTATTAAAAATACCTTCGAGGATTTGTAGCCAACCTGTAGTTTGAATAGGAGTATTTAACTCAAGTGTAGAATTATTCCTTTTCATGGTATACCAAAATTTGAAGGAATTTGTGACATTGATTTTTTGAATGGTATCTTTTGATGCTGTAAAATATAGATTTGTAATAAAATTACTAATGTTTTTCAAAACACTAAAATTGCCATAAATGTATAAATCATTTAAGTTTACAGTGCCGTTGAAATTATCAACATTAAAAGTGAAGTTTTTACAAAAATTTGAAATAGAATTAGGACCAGATGAAAGTGAGTTTAAAGTCGAAAGTTGCGAATTATTATCAAAAATTACATTGTCTAGCTCGGTTGGTAAACATTCACCTCCTGCTCCCCCACTGGCTAAAGACCAATTTTGTGTATCATTCCAAAATGAGTTTTTACCGATAAAGAAAAGTGTTCGTCCCACTGAAGCTCCTTCGAAAACCCACCCCATGTTACCTCCATTATCAAGAGAATTGATCAATTTGATAGGTGCTATTGATGAGACATGAATATCTTTAACTGAAAACTTAGTGTATGCATCAGTGCTATTAATTTTTAAAGAGGGAAATTTATCATTAAAATTAAAAACTTGCCTACCGAATGTAACAAAACCTTTACAAGCATCTTTGTGAATCAACTTATTCATCTCAAGTTTTGTTTCTTCATGAAATTCGTAGCTATGGCCATGAGTTAGTGTCATCGTGTCAAATTTACCTGTCAGATTTAAATATCCGGTGCCTGCGAAAACAACATGATTCGCTTCTAAAAAAGCTTTATCATTATATGTCCAATTAGACAAATTTGCATCAGCTATATCAAAATTTAATTTATGAAGCTTAACTTTTTCATTGCCTTGAAAACTGAGGTATCCATAATTTGTACCCGTATATTTAATTTCTGACATACCTGAGTTTAGTGTTAGATTTTCAGCTTGGATCGTGGCGAAAGGATGCCAGTTGTGGTACCACTTAAATAATATGAGTGAATTTTTTAAATCCATCTGCCTCTGTGTATTAATTTCTGATATAAAACGATTGAATGTTGCCGTTACATTATCAAAAACTAACTTTCCATTTGAAAATAATGCCCTTCTTTGACTTTCAAAGTTATCTTTAAATGTCCATGAACCCAAAGAATTATTAAAATATACATCTCGAGTGAAAGCCTTCCCTCTTGAAGTGATCGTATGATCTCCACTCCCTAAAAATAAATACTCCCCGTCAAAACTATCTATCATAGCAGAAGAAAACTCGAGTGAACCATACACTTGAATTCTTCTTGTTAACCCTCCCTTTACACCAGTACCAGAGGGTATATTTAACCATTTAATATCTTTACAGTAAACATCTTCTTGATCTACATTGACATACTGATTACCTCCATTAAATGAATTATTATCAAAAAACACATTATCTACGGCAGAAGGCAAACAACCCGCAGCTGGACCACCACTGGTAAAAGACCAAGCATTGGCATTGCTCCAATTACTATTTCGACCAACCCAATAAAAATTTTGAGAAGCTTTTTCTGTAATAGTCCATCCAGTTGTTGCACCAAGTTTTATTGAGCTATTAGCTGTAGCGCTTCCATTAAGTTTGATGTTATTTATTTGATAATATGCTATGTTAGAAGCCGCTGAACTTTCAAAATTAACTAAATTACTATTAGGAAAAGATAAAAGTGTGATATAATTACTACAATTTCCATCTCCTATTATATTTTCAAACTTAAAGGTTGCTCCCGACAAAAGACTTAAATTAACACCTGGTTTTAGTACAAAACTTTTTAAAACTAAAGGAGAATTCATAAAAATGCTATGATTGGTTTCGAGATTTCCTTTTAAAGAAACATTAGCTTCACTTCTCAAATTTATAAATGACGATCTTCCAAGATTTGACGAATAAAAAAGTCCAGGAAGTTCAATTTGACCTTGTCCAGTAATATAAAAATCACTTTTTTTGGTATTCAACTCTATTTTAGCATTATTCGACGTGGTGGTTAGATTAACTGAATGAATAACTACAGACAAAATATTAAAAGGACTATCCAGCCAAAACTCATTAATTATGATAGTGAGTCCGCTTATTAACCATTGAGAGTTATTAAAATTAATTGATCTTTTGCCACTTCCAGTTGATTTTAAAAATTGGCATTCAACTCTTTGGTTTCCAAAATCGATACTTCCTTCTAAAATAGACAAGGTAGATTCTACTATCAGCGGACTATTCACCAACCATGAGCCAACTCCCATAAAATTTACGTTATTCGCGGCCCTTTTGTTAGAAAAATTGATCGTTAATCCTGTGGAGGCACCTTGAAAAACGATAAGACCTTTGAAATCCCAAAAACAAGTTTCAGCTATATCAAGACTTCCAAAAATATTTAATTTACTATTTGTTGCACCATCAAATCTAGGATTAAAGATTACATTTCTAATCGTGAGATTTCTAGAAAAAACATTATCATCGTTTATGGTAATCACTTGATTTGCAGCCGTAAATGAATTTACATCAAAAATTACATTATCGGCGGCTGTTGGAGTTTGAGCATAGGTAATTGTTCCACCTGATGATGTGGCCCAATGGCTTATTTCTGCCCAATTACCAGAGCCACCTATCCAATAGTAATCGGCTCCATAATTTGGTAAAACGTATGTAAATATCAACAGGTTTAGCAAAATGAGTCTGCACTTATTCATCTTTTGTTTAGGATTAAGATTTTTTTTAAACAAAGATAAAAATCAAAATATATAAAATGATTAAATCTAAATAATTTAGTTATAAAAATAGCTAATATGGTATATGAAAATCAAAAGCCTAATTTCACCAAAAGCGCTAAAATGACATTTATCATTTTTTGTCATGATTGAAATCATATTTCGATTTGATAAATACCACAATCTTTGACATCAAGTTTTACAATGCATTACAAGCAAAGTAAAATCCGTAAAATTAAACAAAGACAAATAGTAAATTATAAAAAAAAGAACAATGAATTTAGCAGCAAAAGTTTCTACGCTTATGACACATGAAGTGATATCACTCCATCCAAAAGACAGTTTAAAAGCAGCAGGTGAAGTATTTAATAAACATAATATTCATCATATACCAATCGTAGAAGCAAATATTTTGGTAGGAATGCTGAGTAAATCTGATTATCTTCTTTTTCAAAGAGGATTTCAGGTCAATAATGATCCAAAAGTGGTTGATGATGTGAGAAACGAACTATTTGAAATCAATGTGATTATGACAAAGGGCATTGCTAAATTATCTCCTGATGACAGGATAAATACAGCCCTTGACATTTTTAAGATTAATAAATTTCATGCATTGCCAGTAGTAGAAAATGATAAATTGGTTGGAATTTTAACAACATATGATATCATAAGTAAGTTGGCAGATGAAGGAAGTGCAGAAACAAAATATCAATATCAATAATGTAAATGGAAATTACTTTATACGGAACGGAATCAGCCAACTACACGCAAGTTGTGAATTCAATAAGTAATTTATTGACTGAAGCTGGCATTGATTTTAGACTCAAAGAAAATGAGAATATTGATGAATTTTTGAATAAAAAAATCACCTCCGTACCTGCAATTGAAATTGCTGGTGAAGATATCATTTCCTTGAAAAAAAATGGTGAATTCGTTCAAAGCTTAAGACTTCTTTTGCTAAATATTTTGAGAAAAAATAATTTTGGAAATATGTTAAAAATAGTACTTCCTACTGATTTTTCAGACTATTCCAAAATTGCTTTTGATTTCGCCAAAATGATTGCCACGCAAAATCAAAGCATTATCATGGCTTCTCATATTTTCACTCCTGATATAGTAGAATTAAATGGTGTAATTCATACATCATATACACATGAAAAAGCTTGTCGAGAAAAATTAACAAAATTTGTAGAGAATTACAGAGCTAAAGCATGTATGGACTTAAAGGTAGACCCACTTATTATTGATGAGTTCTTGGTAGGCTACCCGGCAAAAGAGATCACAAAATTGGCGAAAAATAAAAATGCTGACCTTATCGTGATGAGTACACGTGCTCCACAAAGTTTTCTAAAGAGATGGTTGGGTTCGGTGGCCAATGAGGTAGTTTCAAACACAAATGTACCTACCCTGCTCATTCCGCCAAATACAAAGATAAATAACTTTAAAAAAATTATTCTTGCTTTAGAATCACCGGAAGATTTAAAACATATACTACCAAAAATTCAATGGGTAAAACAAATGAAGGATAGTCATATTGAGGTATTGCACATTAAAAATACTGATATTGATGAAGATATTGATTTTGACCTGGTCATTTGTGAGCATCTAGATTGGCCCTTGAAATTTAATGCTATTCAAGCTAAAAAACCAACTGACATTCTTTTAAATCTTTCTGAAGCAGATACAAATGATTTGATCATCATTTATCACAAAGATCGAAGTTGGCTACTAGATTTCTTAAATAAAAGTGACAGTAAAAAAATAATTGGCCATATGAAAGTTCCAATTTTAGTTGTTGTATAGGCTTTGCTTTATAAAATAATGTAAAGTCAAGTAATTTAAATTACCCGGAGGGAAAACAAAATTGCTACAAACGGAATGGAGAAGGCGAAGCGAGTGATTTAAAGATAATTTTTTTATTCTTAAATTAATCCTTTCTATAAAACTTTTGTTTAGTTTTCATTTAATATATTTGCACCGAAAAAATTAAAAGTTGATACAAAAGTTTTTAAGCAATAAAGAAAAAAATGCCGAGGGAGATCAGCATGAAATGGGCTTCTTTGATCACATAGAGGTCTTGAGATGGCATATTGTCAGGAGCGTTCTGAGTATCATCGTTTTTGGAGTATTCTTTTTCTTGATACCAGAATTTACATTTGATCAACTCGTATTGGGACCAAAAAAGCAAGATTTTGTGACTTACAGAATTATGCAAAATTTCATACCCAGTTATGGACCTCCAAAATTTGATTTAATTACGAGAGAAATGGGAGAACAATTCTTTGTCCATTTAAAAGTATCTTTTTGGATAGGACTAATTTGTAGTTTTCCATATATTTTTTGGGAATTTTGGCGTTTTTTAAAACCTGGCTTGTACGATAATGAAAAAAAGGCTGTACGAGGAATCGTATTTTATTGCAGCTTATTGTTTTTTTCTGGCTTGTGTTTTGGTTACTTTATAATTGCACCTATTGCGGTTACTTGGCTGGCCTCCTACAGCGTAGGTGTAGACATAGTAACTTCCCCGACCTTAGCGTCATACGTGGGCTATATGACAATGTTTACCATCCCAACAGGTCTTGTATTTGAGCTTCCTATAATTTTCTACTTTTTAGGTAAAATCGGAATAGTTACTGCTTCATTTTTGAGGAAATATCGGAGACATGCAGTTGTAATCATTCTTATTGTAGCTGCAATTGTGACTCCGCCTGATGTTGTTACCCAAATTTTAATTGCTATACCCATATTGTTTCTATACGAAGTAAGTATTTTCATCGTAGCAAGGCAAGAAAAGAAAAAATTAGCTGAATCAAATCTACCTTCAAATGCATAAGTTGACCTCAAACTTTACTATTTTTTGGAAGATATTTTTCCCAGTTTTATTTTTGACCATCATGTATCTATTTGGTTTTGTGATGCTCTTTACAGACAATGATGCCTTCTTTTTATTTAGTAACACTTATGCAAAGATTGGTTATTGGACCGTCATGATAGTAATTTGCCTTATTTTTTATTTCACAATTCTTAATATCAAAAGAGTAGAATTTGATGAAGATCATTTCTATATTAGCAATTATTTCAAAACGATCAAAATCCCCAAAGAGGGAATTACGCAAATTAAAATCAGAACACTACCCATATTTTCAAGAATGAAGCTTGTGAATAAAGGTACATTCGGACAGACAATTACCTTTATACCTGATCGTGTGGGTGTGGAAGCTTTAAAAACAAATCACAAAGACCTAATGTCCTGATTTTTTTTAAAGCCAAATTTTCTTTATCTTTTTCCAATTTTTTTTTGTAAAAAAGTAAAATAAAAAAATCCCATATTATATTTTATTATATATTTGTATTCTATTGATTATCAAAATACAAAGATATGCCACTTAAACAACCACTTACTAAGCTTTATTACTCCATTGGGGAGGTTGCTGAGCTATTCAATGTTAATACTTCACTCATCAGATTTTGGGAAAAGGAATTTCCTCAACTAAAACCCGGTAAGAATAGAAGTGGGATAAGAAAATACACAAAAAAGGATGTAGAAACATTTGAAAAAATTTACCACTTAGTAAAAGAAGAAGGTTTTACCATCGAGGGAGCAAAAAGGCATTTTAAGGACATTACACCTGAAGATGTCAATACTAAAAAATTGAGCTTACTTATAAAACTTGAAGGTCTTAAATCCAAATTAAATTTAATAAAGGCTAAATTTTAGAAATTATCCCAACTCAAAAGTGAAGCAAAATAAACCCGATTAACGAGTTTATATTTTCCTATGTTACTTATAAAACTCAAATGTTTCTGCATCAAACATACCCAAATCACTAATTTTTATTTTTGGTATCACCAATAATGCCATAAAACTTAAGGTCATGAAAGGACTTTTTAATTGACTTCCTGCATTTTTGACCATTTTATCTATCGCTTCATAATCCTTACCTATTACCTCACAAGGCTCTGTAGACATGAGACCCGCAACGGGAAGTGGAATAACTTTAGATAAATTGTTTGAAACAAACGCCAGCCCACCTTTTGCATCAATGATTTGGTTTACACATTTTGTTATTAAATGATCATTTGTCCCGACGCATATGATATTATGAGAATCATGGGCCACCGTACTGGCGAAAGCTGCATCTTTTATTCCCATATTTTTTATAAAACCAACAGCAACAGGAGCTTCAGTATACCGATTTACTACTACGATTTTTAAAATATCTCTATTTTGGTCAGCAATAAAATGTCCATTTTCCAAAGTCGGTACTTCATAGGTTTTTTCTGTAATTAACTGACCATCCATCGCATTTATAATTGGGGCAGGAGTTTCTGCATATGGACTGATAAAATCACTTTCTGTTTTTAATCCTATGCTGAACTTGTTTTTAGCAATATGCACTTTGTTGGGCAAATTGACCACGTAACCATCAAAATACTGAATTCCGTTGAGATAGGTGGATAATATATTAAACTGTTTCAAGTCATCAACAATTATAAAATCTGCTTTATCACCAATACCTAAAGTACCGACATCCATGTTGTAATGTTCTACAGGGTTAAGGCAAGCTATTCTTAATATGTCAAACAGATCGTACCCTAAGTCTAAAGAACGCTTTACCAAACGATTGATATGTCCAAGTAACAATTCATCAGGATGCATATCATCACTACAAAACATCACATTATCGGGAAACTGCTTAATTAATGGATGTAAAGCCTCAAAATTCTTTGCCGCACTACCCTCTCTGATTAAGATTTTCATACCATTATTGACCTTATGTAGGGCTTCCTCATAGGTAAAACATTCGTGATCTGTGGTAATACCCGCATTGATATACGTTATAGCTTCCTCTCCCCTAAGACCAGGTGCATGGCCATCTATGGGTTTGCCCAATTCTTTTGCAACGGCAATTTTCTCCATGACCTCTTTATCTTTGTACAAAACGCCGGGGTAATTCATCATTTCACTGAGATACCATATGTCTTCCCTCAGTAACAATTCTTTGATTGCATCTGTGCCAATCATAGCACCGGATGTTTCAAAAGTAGTGGCAGGTACACACGACGGGGCACCAAAATGAAATTTCAAGCCTGCGTTTTTTGCATTGTCCAACATATAGTCTACACCTTCAACACCCAATACATTGGCTATTTCATGAGGGTCAGATATGGTGGCTACTGTACCATGTTTTAATGCAATTTTTGCAAATTCATACGGTACAACCATAGAACTTTCAATATGAATGTGCGCATCAATAAAACCTGGCAAGATGAATTGAGAGACAACGATTGAGGAATCTTCTACTATATCAGCTATAATGCCGTTTACATCCAATTCTATATAACCAGCAAATATTCTTTTATCTCGTATATCCACTATATTAGCATATATCCTTTTCATATCTTCATTGATTTTGGGTAAAAATACAAAAGGTATGCTCTATAATAATACAGCATACCTTTTGTTCTAAAATATTTTTTTCTATATCCTACATAGCTACTCCAAAAGGAATTGATACTTGTACCTTCCCCCAAGCCATGTATATTGCAGAATCTTTGTAATTAAAATCGATACTGAAATTTTCAACTGATTCAGTCAATACTTTCACAGGAACATCGAATCTTACTACATCTTTGGCTTCACTGTAAGAGTATCCACCCCAAACATCTTTGTCGCTATTTAAGATTATTGTCCATGAAGTAGCATTTGGTATTGCGAATATCGTGTAAGTTCCTTTAGCAACTTTTTTACCTGCTAACGTCATATCTTGATTCAAAATTAACTCTGTTGCTTCATTTGCTCCAACTCTCCATACTTTTCCAGCAGGGGCTAAAGTCTCCAATTCTCTACCATCTAACTTAGGTCTAGAATAATAAATTTTTCCAATAGGGGCTGCATTTCTGCTTTCTCTTGCTATCGATACATCCAATGGACTTTTATCAAGGTTAGCAAATTTTTGAGAAAAACCATACTCTACAAAAAGTACAGAAGTTAGGATAAGTGTAATTACGAAATTTTTCATTAAATTTGATTTTGAAATGTTGATATAAAATTTTTTATTATATAATGCAAAAGTAAGCTGTTTATTATGTTTATAGTTTTGTTTTTATCAAATTTTAGAAATTAATTAACGTTACTATCTAAAATACTTCCTAATATATGAAAGATGTTTTTAAATTTAAAATCTTATTTTATGTTGTTTTAATTCTTTGTTCTTGTAAATCTGTAAAAACAAAAAATGAAGATTTAGCAAAAACATTAAAAGAAAGCGATATTTTAATCAGAAATAATCGATTGCCAGAAGCTCAAGAAAAATTGTCTCTACTTCATAAAATCTACCCAAACAACATAGAAGTAGCTAAAAAATTAGGCCTTGTAAAATATCATACAAATGACAAGTGGGGAGCCTATCAAATGCTACAAAAAGCTGATTCTTTGTCAAAAGGTCAAAATCCAGAAATCACTTATTCTACAGCTTTGGCAGCATTTGAAATAAGTAAATTTAATGAAGCAAGTGAATATTTTAATAATTTCATAAAAAACAGTCCCGACCAATCAAAAATCACAAAGGCTCAAGGATATAGTGCAAAAATTGCGAATATTAAAAAATTCATGCAAGATTCCTCAAAAGTTGAAATCACCTTGCTTCCTTCCAATATTAATACCCCAAATGATGAGTTTCTTGCTTTTCCTACATTAGATAATGAAACATTACTATTTTCTCGAAGATATAAAAATGGGTTGAATGTAAGTGAAGTACTCATGAAAAGTTTGAAAGAGGACAAAGGCTGGTCCATGGCAACTAAATTTGAAGATTTCGATTTGGCTACAGGAACATTGAGCGGAGACGGTAATACATTAGTATCTACTACTTGCGAAAGATATCAAAGCATTGGTTCTTGCGACCTGATGATTGCTTATAAGCAAAATGGAAAGTGGAGCCCACCAAAAAACATGTCAGATTTAATCAATAGTTTAGATTGGGATGCTCAACCCAGTATTTCTTCTGATGGAAAAACAATCTTCTTTAGCTCTTCTCGAAAAGGGGGTAAGGGTAACAGAGACCTATACTACACCACCAAAAATAGCAATGGTTGGCAAATTCCTATTAACCTCAGTGAAAATATAAATACGGTTGCTAACGAAGAATCACCCTTCCTTCATGCTGATGGCAAAACTTTGTATTTTAGGTCAGATGCCGAAAATGGTTTGGGCTCTTATGATATTTATTTTAGTAGATTTGATGAGGTAAACAACATTTGGTCAAAACCTATAAATCTTGGTTATCCCATCAACACTATTGGCGACGACGGAGCATTTACCCTCGCTCCAGATGGAATCACTGCCTACATTACCTCCAATAGACACACATTAAATAATCCAAGGCCAAATTTTGACATATTCACTTTTAAACTACCAACACGATTTAGTGCCATTCCAACCACTTATGCAAGTATTGTGGTTACAGACAAAAACGATAAAAAGATTTTACTTCCTCGCATTACCATCATTGAATCGCTATCCTCAAAAACAACTTACGAAGGGTTTGTGAATGCAGAAGGCAAGTACACTACCCCACTTCTTACGGGCAAGGAATACGCAATTTTGGTCGAACTACCTGATTATTATCCATTATCTATAAGTTACACCCCTTCTGTTGTAAGTGAAAGTATATCTCCACTAATTGTTGAGTTAGAAATGGAAAAAATATATTCTGAAAAACCAATTGTCCTAAACAATATTCTTTTTGAAGTTGGCTCCGCAAGATTGATCAAAAATGTAAACTTAGATTTACAGTACTTACTAAATCTACTTAAAAACAATCCTACAATGTCCTTAAAAATTGTTGGACATACCGATAATACTGGCAATCCTGAGTCAAATCAAAAACTTTCACTTGATAGAGCAAAAGCGGTAGCACAATACCTCATTGATAATGGCATCTTAGCTTCCAGAATGACAACCGAAGGTAAAGGAGAAAGTGCTCCTGTAACTTCAAATGATTCAGATGAGGGTCGGAGACGTAATCGGAGAACGGAGATATTTGCTAGGAAATGATGAAATGGTTCAATGCGAGAATGCATGAATGCGAAAATGGCAAAATGGAATAGCTTTAAATACAGTAAAACAAGAATACGGTAGAATCACGAATAGCTTGTTAGCTCTGACGACTTAATCAGATGTGAAATAGGAAATCTATTTTAGATCTTTGTCATTGACTAAAAAAGTAATGGTGAGCGTTTTGAATTCAAACAGTTATCTTTATTTCAGGCCAAGAAATTGGAGTATAAAGAATTTCGCATTAAATCTGTTTGACATGGGTAGTAACCTAGCAAAGTTTTGCTCGGTTGTATCGAGCATTTGTAGTAGCCTCGCAAGGTTTTGCTCGGTTCCCTCATTATTTTGATAAATCTTAATCAAAATTACTGCGCACAATTCGGTCATGTCGCAACCATTCGGTCATCTCGCATTCAAACATTGTGGCATTAATACATCTTCGCCCTCAATTCCTTCACTTCTTCACTCTTCAAGAAATCATCAAAGCTCATCAATTTATCAATAACGCCATTAGGTGTGATTTCAATAATCCTATTGGCTACAGTCTCCATAAAAGTATGGTCGTAAGAACTGAGTATGATGTTACCATTGAAATTGATACAACTCTCATTGAAGGCTTGAATACTTTCGAGATCGAGGTGATTGGTAGGTTGATCTAATAGTAAGAAATTTGGATTTTGGAGCATCATTCTACTGATCATACACCTTACCTTCTCCCCTCCAGAGAGTACATTACTTTTCTTAAATATTTCTTCACCACTGAATAACATTTTACCTAAAAACCCTCTCAAAAATGGTTCGTCAACGTCTGTGACATGAGCAGGAACAAAATCTCTTAACCAATCGATGATAGGTTCTCCTTTTTGAAAAAACTCTGTGTTGTCGACCGGTAAATAAGTTGGTGTGATGGTCTTCCCCCACTCTATCAATCCTGTTTCAATTGGTTGATTACCACTTATTTGTTCAAAAAGCATCGAAACTGCTAAAGGATCTTTAGAATATAAAGCTATTTTGTCGCCTTTGTTCATGGTAAAGGTAACGTTGGAGAATAATGTCTTACCATCAGATTTTTTAGAAAGATTTTCCACTCTGATGAGCTGATCACCAGGTTCACGTAGTGGTTGGAAGATGATACCTGGATATTTTCTTGTAGAAGGCTCGATCTCTTCTAAATTTAATTTCTCTAAAGCTTTTTTACGAGATGTAGCTTGTTTTGATTTAGAAGCATTTGCACTAAATCTGGCGATGAACTCCATCAACTGAGCTTTCTTCTCTTCGGTTTTCTTGTTTTTATCACTCAATTGTCTAGAAGCTAATTGAGAAGATTCGTACCAAAATGTATAGTTTCCTGTGGTGATTTTGATCTTTTGTCTGTCTACATTGGCAATATGTGTGCAGACAGCATCCAAAAAGTGCCTGTCGTGAGAAACTACCAATACGATGTTTTGATAATCAGCTAGAAAATTTTCTAACCAAGCGATCGTATCAATATCAAGACCATTCGTAGGCTCGTCTAACAGTAGAATATCAGGATTACCAAAGAGAGCTTGTGCTAAGAGTATCCGTACTTTCATATTAGAAGGCACGTCTTTCATCAGGTTAAAATGAAGTGATTCATCAATCCCAAGATCAGAAAGCAAGGACCCTGCATCACTTTCTACTTCGTAGCCACCCATTTCTCCAAATTCAGCTTCTAGTTCACCAGCTTTCATTCCATCTTCTTCAGTGAAGTCTTCTTTGGCATAAATAGCTTCGCGCTCTTTCATCACTTTCCAAAGTGTGCTGTGCCCCTTAATTACCGTATCTAACACTGAAAATTCATCAAACTCAAATTGATTTTGACGCAATACGGCCATTCTTTCTCCTGGAGTGATTTCGACTTTTCCTGACGTACTTTCGATATCTCCACTTAGTATTTTGATAAAAGTTGATTTACCTGCTCCATTGGCTCCAATTACCCCATAGCAATTGCCTTTGACAAAGTTTAAATTTACCTCGTCAAACAATACTCTTTTACCATATGCTAGTGATATATTTCTTGCGCTAATCATTTAATTTGATTGATGATATTTGAAAAAGGGGGCAAAATTACAACTTATTGCTAGAAATATTAATATTAACGGAAATTTCTTTCCACCCATTCCTCTCTTCTCGCATTCCTGCATTCACGCACTCACCCATTCTCGCATTCTTGCATTGTCGCATTCCTGCATTGCTGAATTCTAGCATTCTTGCATTCAAACATTGTCGCTATATCCAAAAAAAACCTTTATATATTTAATTTTTCTAATATAAAGCCTCATATTTGCAAAAAAATAATCATAATTTGAATACTTCACTAATAGTTGATTTTAAAGATGTAATCATTGAACAGTCAGGTGTTTCCATTCTTAGGAATATAAACTTTGAGTTGGCCGAAGCTGAAGCAGTATATCTTGTGGGTAAATCTGGATCTGGGAAATCAAGCTTATTGAAGGCAATCTATGGCGAAGCCCAAATCACCAATGGAAGTGCTCGGATTTTAGACTATGATTTGAGAAAAATAGGTCGTAATGAGATACCTGACCTAAGAAGAAACCTAGGTATGATCTTCCAGGATTTCATGCTTTTTAAACATTGGACGGTGGCCAATAACTTGTCTTTTGTCCTTACCGCCACGGATTGGCGAGATAAAAACAAGATTAGGCAGCGCGTGGAAGAAGTCTTGAGTGAAGTCAATTTACTTCAGTATTTCAATCAAAAAGTATATCAATTATCAGGTGGTGAACAGCAAAGATTGGCCATTGCTCGATCTATACTCAATAAGCCTTCATTGATTGTAGCTGATGAACCTACTGGAAACTTAGACCCAGATACAAGCGATGAGATTCTTTATTTGCTTAATAAAGTGTCAAAAGATCATAAGACTGCGGTCATCTTAGCGACACATGATTACAGACTGATTGATAAGTTTCCTGCGCGAATCTTCAGATGCGAGGGTAATCAAATACATGAAATAATTAAGTAAAAAGTCGCTTTAAGAGTAAAGTTGCTTATTTATCCTAAAATTTACACGGTAACCTTATCCTCATACAAAGGAAATGCTGTCATATACTCGTTGATTTCGTCTCTTATATTTGCAATTCGAGCCTCATCATTGATATCCCCCAAGATCGTATCAATCCAATCTACCACTCTTAAGCAATCTTCCTCCTTAAAACCTCTTGTAGTGATAGCTGCAGTACCTACCCTAATTCCCGAAGTCACAAATGCTGATCGAGAATCAAATGGAACCATATTTTTATTGATGGTAATATCGGCATTGATGAGCGCATCTTCGGCTTGCCGTCCATTTAAATCAGGATATTTAGACCTCAAATCAATAAGCATCAAGTGATTATCCGTACCTCCTGAGATGATATGATAGCCTTTACTTATGAATGAACCTGCCATAGCTTGAGCATTGGCTTGAACCTGCTGACCATAGACTTTCCAACTTGGAGATAATATCTCACCAAATGCCACAGCTTTAGCTGCAATCACATGCTCTAATGGCCCCCCTTGCATACCTGGGAATACTGCACTATTGAGTATAGCAGACATCATGATTGTTGCACCTTTATTGGTCTTTTTACCCCATGGATTTTCAAAATCTTTGCCCATGATGATTACTCCACCTCTTGGACCTCTGAGGGTCTTATGGGTAGTACTTGTCACGATATGACAATGAGGAATAGGATCATTGAGTAATTTGGCAGCAATAAGTCCTGCTGGATGTGCAATATCTGCTAATAATAATGCTCCAACTTTATCAGCAATAGCTCTAAATCGTCCATAATCCCAGTCTCTACTATAGGCTGAAGCTCCACAAATGATCAATTTAGGCTTTACCTCTAATGCTTTGGCTTCTACCTTGTCCATGTCAATAAGGCCAGTATCCGGTTCAACTCCGTAAAAGTTGGCATTATAAACCAAGCCTGAGTAATTGACAGCACTTCCATGAGATAAATGACCACCATGAGATAAATCAAAACCTAAGATTGGGTCCCCTGGCTTAAGAACACCAAGAAAAACAGCGGCATTAGCTTGTGCTCCCGAATGCGGCTGCACATTAGCATACTCTGCACCAAATACTTCACACAATCTTTGGATAGCAATATTTTCAATTTGATCTACGATCTCACAACCTCCATAATACCGCTTGCCAGGATACCCTTCAGCATATTTGTTAGTCAGACAACTGCCCGTTGCATCAATAACCGCCTGACTTGTAAAATTTTCAGAAGCGATCAATTCTATACCATGACGTTGTCTCGAAAGTTCTTTTTCTATTAAATCGAAAATTATTTTATCCATTTGCTAGTGATTTAAGGTGCAAAATTACAAAAATATTATCTTATCTATTAACAAAAATTAAATATGTTTAAAATTAGACAAAAAAATTAAAATTACATTTTGAATCAAGTGTGATTTCCACCTTTATGGTAAATTAATATTTGTTTCCAAAATAGAAAAGACACAATAAGCAATAAATTTGAAAAATAACTTGTTTATAGAGTCAATAATGGATTTCAAAAATATAACCATCCTTTATTTAAAAAGAGTACAAAAACATGAGTAATAAAATCAAAATTCTTTGGGCAGACGACGAAATTGACTTACTAAAACCACAATTATTCTTCTTAGAGAAAAAAGGATATGAAGTTATCACTGTAACCAATGGACATGATGCCTATGATAAAATAAAGGAGGATCCAGACATAGATGTAATCTTTTTGGACGAAAGTATGCCTGGGATTTCTGGTTTAGAGACATTGACAAAGATCAAAAATGACAATTTTCCTCAGCCTGTGGTTATGATCACCAAAAATGAAGCTGAAAACATTATGGAAGAGGCCATTGGTTCTAAGATCGATGATTATCTTATCAAACCTGTCAACCCTAATCAGATCTTACTTACTTTAAAGAAGTTGATCGACAATAAGCGATTGGTAAGTGAAAAAACAGCTACTGATTATCAAAGTGAATTTAGGAATATTTCTTTTGAAATCAATGATGGTCCTAACTATGAAGAGTGGGTCAATATTTATAAAAAAATTATCTCCTGGGATTTGAGATTGGACGAATCTGGCAATCACTCTATGTATGAAATATTAGAGATGCAAAAGCAGGAAGCCAATAAAGAGTTTTCAAAATATATTATCAAAAATTATGTAGATTGGATAAAGAAAGACAGCGGCCCCATCAGGAGTAATGACCTTATGAAAAAATTTGTCATCAATAAGTTAGACCCAGAAACTCCAACCGTTTTCTTATTATTAGATAACCTGAGATATGATCAATGGAAATCGATTGAACCGATTGTGTCAGAACTTTTCAAAATAGAATCAGAAGACTACTTTTATAGTATTTTACCTACCACAACACAGTACTCCCGCAATGCAATATTCTCAGGATTGATGCCTCGAGAAATCGAAAAAACCTATCCTGACTGGTGGCTAAATGACAATGAAGAAGGTGGTAAAAACCTCAAAGAAGGTGAACTCCTTGTCAATCAAGTAAAACGCTTACTTAGAAAAGACCTTAAAGTTGATTACATTAAAATCACCAATGTGACCAATGCTAGGAATCTACAAGACAATATCCACAATGTACTCAATAATAATCTTACTGCCATCGTCTATAATTTCATAGATATGTTATCCCATTCTCGCACAGAGATGGAAGTCATCAAAGAGTTAGCTCCTGATGAGAAAGCATATAGGTCTCTCACCAAATCATGGTTTTTAAACTCTCCTATCTGGGCTGCCTTACAAAAATTAGCTCAAAAGAAAGTCCAAATATTTATTGCTACGGATCATGGTACAATTAGAGTAAAACAACCTTCTAGAGTAATCGGAGATCGTGAAACAACCACAAATCTTAGATATAAAGTAGGGCGTAATCTTCAATATGATAAAAAAGATGTGTTGGAAATCAGAGATCCATTTGAAGTAGGTTTACCAAAACCAAATGTGAGTTCATCCTTTATCTTTGCTAAAGAAGACACTTTTTTCCTCTATCCTAACAATTATAATTACTACAACAATTATTATAATGATACATTCCAACATGGGGGTATATCACTTGAGGAAATGATTTGTCCGATTATAAGGATGTTTCCTAAGTAATGCTTGAATTCAAGAATGCATCAATATTAAAAACTTACCAGCTATAGCTAATTGCTAACAGCTAACAGCTTACCTTTGTAAAAATTAGGATATGGATTTACGAACTATAGATGTAGCAAGATATATCACCCCTTTGAGAGAAGGTGGGTCGCTACCAGCTATAGTTTCTTCTTCTGATGAAGAATTATTCGTATTAAAATTTAGAGGGGCTGGGCAAGGTAAGAAAGCGCTGATAGCTGAGTTGATAGGTGGTGAATTGGCTAGGAAATTGGGGTTTTTAATACCCACAATTGTATTTGCCCAATTGGATGATTCTTTTGGACGTGCGGAGCCTGATGAAGAGATACAAGACTTATTAAAATCGAGTGCAGGTCTTAATCTAGGGATGAAATATCTGAGTGGAGCGATGACTTTTGATCCGGGAGTGACTGTGATCAATGAAATGGTGGCTTCGATGATCGTTTGGTTTGATTGCTTTATTACCAATGTAGATCGAACATCAAAAAACACCAACATGCTCATTTGGAATAAAGAATTGTGGCTCATCGACCATGGTGCTGCTTTGTTTTTTCATCATCAATGGCACTCTTGGGAGACACATGCTACTAAACCTTTTACGCTGATAAAAGATCACGTCCTTCTACCATTTGCCAATAAAATGGAAGAAGCTAACGCGTTGATGAAAGAAGAAATTACAACAGCCTTGTTACAAGAAATCGTTCAAGCGATACCTGATGATTGGCTTCAAGATGCATATTCAATAGAATCTCCTGATGATTTAAGACAAGTATATTTCCAATATTTGACCATGCGATTACAGATAGCTGATCAATTCACTAAAGAAATCATCCATGCACGGTAG
This sequence comes from Saprospiraceae bacterium, assembly GCA_022844565.1. Classification (GTDB taxonomy): domain Bacteria; phylum Bacteroidota; class Bacteroidia; order Chitinophagales; family Saprospiraceae; genus JADKBO01. Next base: position 212,753 of record JALHLK010000001.1, on the reverse strand, counting down.
ACACGTATACGAATATAGCGTCATTCGCTTAGTGCCAAGGGTAGAGCGCGAAGAATTTGTGAATATTGGCATACTCCTTTATTGCAAACACAAAGACTTCTTACAGGTAAAATTTGAAGTTGATGAATCAAGAATTATCAACCTCTATCCTCAGGTCGATTTAGAAATGATAAAAAGCTACATTAAGGAAATAAAAGATGCTGTAAACAATGAATGTGTCACACCATTTATTAAAAACTTAGATGTTCCTTCAAAATTCAGATGGCTCAGCGCTAAAAAGAGTACGATGATACAGTATTCACCGATTCATGTGGGGAGAAGCGATGACTTAGACAAAACATTAGAAGATTTGGCGAAATTGATGATTTTATAATCTTTCCTTCTTAAAATAATCATAATTGTTTCCTACTTGTATAGTTAATGGCCTTGAGACAAAACTATGCCTAATCTAATTTGTTTCCTCAATTAATTATACAAATATGCTGCCATGAAAAAAACTTTACTCATTTTGATTGCTTCAATATTTACAAACTCCATAATATTTAGTCAATCTAATTACAATTACAAAGAATATCAATATCCAGATTTGAAGGTGCGCGGTATGAACTTTTCAGGTAGCTCGAAAGGTAATTTACAGTCAAGTGGATTGAACCAAAATCAATTCTCCTTTAGCCCAAGTCTTAATTACTTTGAATTTGATAATAGTCAAAAAAAACAAAAAACGGATAACTTTTACCTTTTAATGGAAGGCAATAACTTTAAAACAAAAAATGAAAATAATGAGGAAGTCAATCAAGGGCGTTTTTATTTTAATTTGAGGAAAGAACAGGTAAATCGGAAATATATCAATGACAAGAGCAACTTTTTTGACTATAAAAGAAAATTTTATGAAATAAATCACATTATAACCACAGAATACAATTCTAATTTTCAATTTCCGCTTGGATTAGGAAGAATAGAATACTTTCAAATTTCAGGATCTTTACCTTTGGCTTTTGGCTTTGGAAGAATGGAGCCAACCAGAGAGATCTACACCGCTCAGTTTTTGATAGATGATCTTAAAGAAGAAGACCTATTGCAACAAGAAATTAGCCAAGGTCAATTATACGAATTAGCACAGCTTATGGCTAAGGTAAGCAACCAAAGGATTTTTGATTTTAGAAGAGCTACTAAATACCAACTTAAAGAGATATCAAATTGGTTTATTAATCAAAATATTCCAATAGGTATTGATGCTTTCACTACCATCACGGACAATTGGCTTTCTGCAACCACTTTACAAAGATTAGAAGGAAAAAGACTAACATTTGGTTTAGTACCGGAGATTCAATTTTTAAATGTTATAGGCAATAATTTAATTGATGGACAGAGTCTTAATTACAATTTTGAAGCATTTACTAAGCTTGAAAATTTTCGAAATATCAATCAATATTTTAATAGAGAATTCACACTTTTTGGATCATTTAGAAAAGCATTTTTCCAGGATGATATTTCTACATCAACATCAGATTTTTTAAATTTTGGAGTCCAAACCACTTTTGGATATAACCCAAATTCTAGAACCACATATTCAATTTCGCCTTTAGCCACTGCCATGTTTTCATCTATCGAAGACTTAAGTTATGAGGTATCGGTACCATTGAGATTTAATTATTTTATCAATTACAATACAAGACTCGTGTTTAATGCCGTACCAATCTACAGAAGTGGATTTAGTGTAACGCTCAGTCCTTTATTAAGACCAAGCTTTTTAAATCAGGAGTTCAATTCCAATTTTTTAACAAATAGTTTTACACGTGAGAATAATTTAGTCGTTCAAAATGGTCTAATTCAGCAGGGACTTTCTTTTAATTGGAATTTTTCATTTGTTTATAATTTCTTCTAGCTAGTAGTACTGCTTAATCCCTTCAGTAAAGTTTATTCCTGCTTATCGAAGTTTATAAGATTCTAGCAAAACAAATTAAAATTTTATATAATATATACTCATCTTATATTATATTTGCGTCAAAAATACTAATCATTTATTAATAAACGTTACTAAGTGAAATTTCTGATTATATTTCTTTGTAAATAAAAATTGCTAAAAAATTATGCTAAATTCGATGTTATTATGGTTTCAGACTACCCCAGAAGTTGCTGAGGATGCAGTTGTAAAACAACAAAATTTGATTGACTTGATTGTATTAGGCGGACCCCTAGGGATTGCTAATATGATAGTTTTGTTAATCCTATCCATAGTTGCTGTTTATATTTTTATAGAAAGATGGCTTACAATATCTAATGCGAGTAAAGTAGATGACAGTTTCATCAATAATATTAGAGCTGCCGTTGCATCCAACAATATAGAGGGAGCAAAAGCACTGTGTAGAAACACCGATACACCGGTAGCAAGAATGATAGAAAAAGGCCTATTGAGAATAGGTAAGCCCTTAAGAGATATCGATGCGGCTGTAGAAAATGTGGGTAACCTAGAAGTTTTTAAATTAGAAAAAAATCTTTCTACCTTAGCGAGTATATCGGGTGCTGCTCCTATGATTGGATTCTTGGGTACCGTGACAGGTATGATTTTAGCTTTTTACAAAATGGCATCAGAGCAAAATGTAACACCAAGTGTATTAGCAGGCGGTATCTATCAGGCGCTAATAACTACGGCTTTTGGTTTATTGATTGGAATATTTGCTTTTGTAGGTTATAACTTATTAGTCGCAAAAGTAGAAAAAGTGATTTACCAAATGGAAAGATCCACCCTAGATTTTATGGATTTACTACAAGAGCCAGGTAACTAGCATGGGATTAAAATCAAGAACAAAAATCAGTGCTGAGTTTAATATGTCGTCATTGACGGACATCATATTCTTGCTATTGATCTTTTTTATGCTTACATCCAACATGGTCAATATCAATATACCTTTACCAAAGTCGGATAGTAAGACCGTAGCTCCATCCGATCTCTCTGTAATGGTAAAACTAGACGGTAGTGTAAGCTTTAACGGAAAACCAACCAGTTGGGATGAGTTAGAGCAAGTCATCGCTACCAATGTGAGATATACAGACAATAAAGAAAGTGCTGTATTATCTATCATAACAGAGGCAGGTGTCACCTACGAAGAGATGCATAAAGTAATGAAATTGGCAGCTTCCCTGAAGTTGAAAGCTATATTGGCAACAGAACCAACAAAGAAGTAACATGGGACTCAAGAAAAAAAGTAAAGTATCGCCAAATTTTAACATGTCATCATTGACTGATATTATCTTTCTTTTACTAATATTTTTCATGTTGACATCGTCTTTGGTTACACCCAATGCATTAAATCTACAATTGCCAGGTAGAAAAAGTACCACACCTCAATCAAAGATTAAACCAGCAACAGTAGATATCAGATATGATGGGTCTTACTACCTTAATAATAAGCCTATCACAATAGAGACTTTAGAATCTCAGCTTGTCACTTATCAACAAAGAATGGGTAAAGATGCTGTAGTGTCAGTTTCTCCTGATGCCAAATCTAGCAATGAAAATGTAGTAGCTGTGTTGGATATATTGTATCGATACGAAATCAAATGTTCTTTAATGGATCCTCAATAAACATGAGAGATTTGGATTGGTCACATAACGAAGAAAAAAATAAAAACAAAGGAATGATCTCGAGTACGATTATTCATGTACTCATACTTTTGCTTTTTTTTATTAACTTTTTTGAATTTGAGTGGCCTCCAAAAAATGAAAGTGGCATCTTAGTAGCATTAGGCCTACCAGATGAAGGAGAAGGTGATGACAATCCTGATACGCAGGATAAAGAAATTGTGGAAGAAGTCACAAAACCAACAACAGAAAAAAGCGACAATATAAAAAGCACTTCACCAGATAAGGATGTAAAAAATACCAATGTCAAATCTGACCCCATAAAAATTAAAGAAACGGAGACCATTGATGAAAAAAGTGACATCCCTACTTCATCTGACAAGAAGAAAACTCCTGTAGAAACGGATGCCCAAATAGCTGAGAAAAAACGAAGAGAAGCTGACTTAAAAGCTCAAGAAGAAGCTAAAAAACGAGCCGAAGAAGCTGCAAAAAAACAAGCAGAAGTCGATGCAAAGAAAAAACAATTTGGCACTCTATTTGGCAAAGGCCAAGGCAACAATGATAAACCAGGTAATCAAGGAGACCCAAAAGGTGATCCAAATTCAAAAGTACTCGAAAGTCTTGCAAAAGGTAGTGGTAGAATCGGTGGTGGATTGTCAAATAGGGGTGTGACCTATGAACCAAAATTTTCTGACAAATCACAGAAAACAGGTAAGGTTGTAATAGAAATATGTGTAGACCCAAGTGGAAAAGTAACTGATGCAAAGTTCACCCAAAGAGGAAGTTCGACCACAGATAGTGAATTAGTAGCCATCGCATTAAAAGGAGCTAGACAATATAAATTTTCAGAAGGCCAAGCAGAATCACAATGTGGTACCGTGACGGTCGACTTTAAAGTGCAATAATATAAAACTATAGGCTCAATGAATTTTTCAGCAAGCCCTAATTGACCATTTGCTTCTCCAGCAACATCTTAAGTTCTACGTCCAATTGGTCTTTTACGCGGATGGTTCCTGCCATTTTTGTTGGTGGTTTTAATCCAAAGTCAGAAAAACAAATCACTTTATGACCTACAAGTTCAATTTTACTTTGGTTTATACATTTAGTAGTAAAGTGTAAATCCATCTTCTTGCTCACACCAGCGAGTTCTATTACTGATGTTATGATCACTTCGGATGAATTTTGAAGTGCAGATAAATTTTTATTCATTTTGTTAAAGGCAATCTTCATGTGTGGATATTGTGAAGCTTTCAAAGTCTTTAATAAATCTTTGGTCATCAATCTATTACCACAGTCGAATAATTGTAGTGAAACATTAAGTTCGGAATTGAGATAAAACTCACTATTACTTGTTCCTTTTACTATTGAAATCGTGTCAAAACAACCAATGGAAGGTACCCTGCAAGCAAATGAGTTAACATTGGATGTACCTTGTACGATGAGTCCACTAGTAGGTTTGAGTAGCCAAAATTCATTATCAATAGAATTCTTAAGCATAAAACTAGTGGAAGTAAATGTGAGTGCAATAATTAAATACTTTATCATCATCTAAAGTTTGATTTTTTACAAAAAAGAAAAATTGGGATAGACCAAAGCCTATCCCAATTTTTTATGAAGAAATTATCTAAAATCCAACTACCGCTTCTACAACTACTCCGCTGAATTTACCTCCATTTCTTACATCGGCTGGTAAAAATCCATCGAAAGTTTGAGAAACATATTCACCTTTTAATAGTAGGTTTTTTGTTGGATACCAACCTGCAGCAATGGCCGTTCTTTTGACATCTACATCAGCGGTGTAAGATTGAAGTCTTGCTGTCACTGAGTTGTATCTTGCTGCGATAAATGCTTGCTCGTTTGGTAAAAATCTATATACCGCATCTATGGCATATTGAGTCATTTTTCTATCTGCACCATTGACAGATTCAGGTTTTTCGTTCACTGTTTTTCCGGATGAAGTTTCAAATGTACCAAACAATTCAAAGCCTTTATATTTAACGAATGGGTTGATCATAAATGCTGTGATAGAGTTTCCAAAATTTGGAGTAAACCTTCCGCTGGTAAATGGTGATGTACCGTTGGTATATGTTGAGTTTTCAAGTACTCCAAAGTATCCAGACCCTGTTCTATCACCGCTGTAAAGTGTCAAACTTGGTGATCCAGGATTGGCATACATAGAGGCACTCAATCTAAATCTTACACCGTCAAACGTTTTGTCATATGAACCTTTTAATATGATAGAAGGACTTTTACTAGTGATAGAGTCTGCCTTACCAGTACCGATAATAGGTGCTTTTGAATAGTCAAGAATATTATTCCTTATTAAACCATTGGTTACTCCAAGCATTAAAGTGATATCTTTTGTAGGAAAAATATATGCCTCTCCACCTATTTCTGTAGCAAATTGATCTACAATGTTGTTCTCGATGAATGGATTCCATATTGCATTACCACCATCAGATCTTCTGAAGTGCGTATCACCATAATTCACTTCCATGTGACCTAATTTTACTCTCACATATTTAGTATACCATTCAGGATTACCAAACATAGGCAATTTATCGATTTGGATGTATCCACCTTTTACCCAAAATTCATTATGGTGTCTTGATGCCATATAATTTTCTAAAAACATTCGAATACCGTCATCCAATTGGACATCAAAGTTAAGATTCGCAGCAGCAAGGTTAAATCCATTACCTAATGTGTAAAGCTTTGTTGTAGAAGTGTTTTCATGCGATAATGCTTGATAACTCTGTCTAAAAGCTCCACCAATTTGAAGCTTAAATCCATCGTATTGCGTTTCCTCCACTTTAGTTGGTTCAAATGTGTTGATACCATCTTTATTATTCTCTCGTGAATATTGAATTTTTTGAGAAAATAGTGGCAGTGTTAAAAGCATGGTCAAAATGCTTAAGAGACTTAATCTTAAATTTTTCATGATTCTGAAATTTATTATGTTATTAAAAAATTGGTTTCTAAATAAATATTAGTTAATTGGGTTATCTAGAGTGAAGTTTACTTTTACTTTTACGTCTTTGCCAGTCTTTACCGAACCCATCATAAATGAAGGAGGTACCACTTCCCAGTCTTTCATATCGATCGACTTTTCAGCTGTAACAGTTATGGTATTGCCTGTTACTTTTACATTGGCGGTCAAAGGCACCTCTAATGTTTTTCCAGCTATAGTAAGAGCCAATGATGTATTAGCATTGTAATTCTGATTAGATGTTCCTAAGATGGTAGCTAGGTTGAATTTTGCCATAATATTTGGGTTCTTATCAGTTTTAAGCGCTTTATAGGCATTTTTGTCCATTGCTCCTTTGCCACTCTTTAATAAATTGGCTGGAACCGAGAAGGTCATATTTTGTATACCAGTCATTTTACCCGTGCCATCAAAGGAGTAATCTGCCGTGCAAATTCCACCACTGCCCTTCATGGTCCAATCGTGTAATGTAGAGGTACCACTAATTTCGATACTTACATTCTTTGATGTCAGTTTTGACTGAGCAATACCAGCCATGTTGGTAAATCCAACGGCAATCACTACCAGCAAAACTTTAAATAATAACTTTTTCATTTTTTTAATTTTTGTTTGTACAAAGGTCAGTTTTCTTAAACCTATCTTCAATGAGCACCGTTACCACAGAATATGATTGCACTCATCTCAAATACTAACATTTATCATACATCGCATTGACATGTATCCTAACACCACAATAGGAATAAATTTATGAACAAGTAAAAAACAGGACATTTTTACTTAAATTTTAGATTTAAAAAAATTTTGGGGTGATAAAATTTTATTAAACTAGGCGTAAATTGTTGCGATGTTTATAAGAAATTAATAATTTTACGACAATATGTTAAAACACAGATATCAAAAAAGAGTAAGATACGGAGAAACAGATCCTATGGGGTACCTCTATTATGGTCAATATCCACTGCTCTATGAAATTGGAAGGGTTGAGGCTATTAGGAGTTTAGGTCTAAGTTATAAAGTCTTAGAAGAACAACACAGAGTGATGATGCCTGTTATATCTGTAGAAGCTAAATACTATAAACCTGCTTTATATGATGATTTATTAAGTATCGATACCATTCTAACAGAGATGCCGAGAAGAATTATTTCATATGATTTTGAAATATATAATAGTGAAGAGATATTATTACATACCGCAAATGTAAAACTTGTATTTGTCAATATGGATACTAAAAAAATGGTAAGTATTCCCAATTATTTAAGTGAAGCAATAAAATCTTATTTTGTTTAAAAACCTATATTTTTATCTTCAAAACTGGTACGAGATACCATTTATAAAAAAGACATTATCTTGGTCAAAAAATATTGTATTGCCAGGATTTCAAGGTATACCTATATATTATATTATACGATTTATCACAGAAGAATTAGAAGAAGATGGATTAAACACGAGGGCTAATGCAATGGCTTTTTCATTTTTTTTATCTTTGTTTCCAGCCATCATTTTCCTTTTTACCTTAGTACCTTATCTTGGAGTAACGGAAGAAATTACGGCTTATATTAATGATAGTCTGACACGGCTCTTACCAGAAAGCGGCTCTGCATATCTTATTAGCATAATCCATGATATCACCATGATTCGTAGAGAAGGATTATTATCTTTTGGTTTTCTCCTAGCTATTTATTTCTCTTCTTCAGGTATTTTAACCATGATTATTGGTTTTGAAAAAAGTCATTTGGAAGGACACAACAAAAGATCTTACTATTACAATCTTTTTTTATCCATTTCTTTGACGGTTATCATGTTTATACTGGTAGTTTCCTCCGGGTTCTTAATTGTAATGGGAAATCAGTTAAGTAGTATTGCAGATAATTATTTTGGTACAGATTTTTATTCCACATCATTCTTAGGCTTATTCAGATACGTGATAGCTTTTATACTGATATATATTGTATTCTCTATACTTTACAATTATGGTTCTAGCCAAAAAAAGAAAATCGGCTTTTTGAATACAGGTAGTCTCCTCAGCACCATTTTATCAATTCTTACTTCTTTATTATTTGCCTTTTTCGTCGACAATTTTGGAAAATACAATGAATTATATGGTTCGATAGGAGCATTGATTGTAGTACTTATGTGGTTAAAATTTAATTGTTTAGTGATTTTACTTGGATATGAATTAAATACAAGTATAACAGGAAATCTTTATCGGCTCATCGGTCAAAAAACAAAAGCAACAGAATAATCAATTTTCCAATTGAGGCCATCTCAAGATGCCATATTAGTTTAAAAAAATGATTTCTTATCCTTAATAACATAGTTATATATAATTACTAATCAATTAATTATGAAATTATAGCATTCCAAATAAATAGTTTAAATAATAATTTCTTGCTAAATTAAAATTGACTTTTTATAATATAGTAAAATAAATTTACCCGCTTCTGGTTAAAATTATTATAAATTTCTAATTATATTTTGGTATGCTAATTATTATTTTTGTAATATTGATTTAAAAATAAAATAATGATGAAAAAGATTTTACTAATAACATTCTTATATTGTTCATTATACATAAATGCACAATTAAATGTAGGATACCAAAAACCACATGCCTCCATTCAACAATTAGCAGACGTAACACCTCCTCCCACTTTAATATTGGATTCAAAAGGCGAAACGGGCATCTTATTGTACCGAAATTCTTTTAAAACAATAGATGAGTTATCACAACCAGAAATGAGACTTGGAGGTCTAAGGATTAACCCTATGGCCAATATTTCCAGTCGACAGATTTATTTTTATAAAGCTTCAATTTTAGATGTAAAATCTGGTAAGGAACATGAGATATTGGGAATACCCGCAGATGCAAAATTGTCGACCGCTAGTTGGAATAATGAAGAAGATAAACTTGCAGTACTCAATACTACACAGGATAAACTTGAGCTTTGGATAGTTGATATCAAATCTAAAAAAGCACAAAAGTTAATCGCTGGAGGTCTTAACTCAAATTTAGACAGACCTTATATATGGATGAAAGACGATAAAAACTTATTGGTTAAAATGTTGCCTGAAAATAGAAAATCTTTGATTGATAGCAAAATTCAAGTACCAACGGGTCCTACTATCTCTGAAAGTGATGGCAAAGAAGCACAAAATAGGACCTACCAAGATTTATTGAAAAACCCAACAGATGAGTTTAATTTTGAACTATTGGCCACGAGTGAATTGTTTTTAGTAGACATGAAGGGAACTGCAAAAAAATGGATGAACGCCAATATGTTTGGAAGTATAAACCTTTCTCCTGACGGCAAAATGATCCTCATAAACCAAGTCGAAAAGCCTTTTTCATATATCGTACCTTATAATAGGTTTCCAAATGCTACAAATGTGTATGACTTAAATGGCAAACTCATAAAAAATGTATTCAATGAACCATTATCAGAAGTTGTACCAAAGGGATTTAGTGCTACAACCATTGGTCCTAGAAATATCAATTGGAGAAGCGATAAGGCCGCTGATTTAAGTTGGGTAGAAGCCCTTGATGGTGGAAATCCGGCAGAAAAAGCAGAATATAGGGATGCCTTATATGTGTTAGAATATCCATACACAAGTGAGAAGAAACTTATTCACAAAACCAAAGATAGATTTGCAGGAATACAATGGGGAGACAATCAAAATGCCATAGTTTATGATTCATGGTACACCACAAGGTCGTCAAGGACAACCTTAATTAATCCATCAACACCTTTAGAAGGTACTTTTACATATAATGAGAGAAATTCTCAAGATGTATATAGCGATCCAGGTAATTTTGTAACGGAAGAAAATAGCATGGGTTCTAATGTTTTAGCTATGGACAAAGGTCATCTGTTTTTAATAGGTGAAGGTTGGTCTGCAAAGGGAAAATTTCCATTTATTGACAAAGTTGATTTAAAGACCAAAACAAAAGTAAGGCTCTACGAATCCAATTTAAAGGAAAGATTAGAAACTATCACAACCGCTTTAGATATCAGGAAAGGACAATATATTACCAGAATTGAAGGGAAATCTGAATATCCTAATTTATATATCAGAGACATAGAAAAAGGAACATCAAAACAAATTACCTTTAATAAGAATCCATTTGAAGCAATAGAAAAAGTTCATAAAGAAGTAATAAACTACAAGAGAGGTGACGGTGTGGAACTTTCTGGCACTTTATATTTACCTGTCGGTTACGACAAAGATAAAAAAGAAAAACTACCTATGTTGATGTGGGCTTACCCACGGGAATTTAAAGATGCGGCTACTGCAAGCCAGACTACCAGTTCGCCTTACCAATTCACTTCTATCAGTTCTGGGTCACCTTTGTATTGGGTAGCTAGAGGTTATGCCGTTTTGGACAATGCTGCCTTTCCTATTATCGGTGAAGGAGAAAAAGAGCCTAATGATTCTTTTGTAGAGCAATTGGTTGGAAATGCCAAAGCAGCTATTGATGCTGTTGATAAATTAGGCTATGTAGACAGAGAAAGAGTTGCTGTAGGCGGACATTCATATGGTGCATTTATGACTGCAAACCTTTTATCTCACTCTAACTTATTTGCAGCGGGTATTGCCAGAAGTGGTGCTTACAATCGTACGCTTACTCCTTTCGGCTTCCAAAGTGAAGAAAGAAGCTATTGGGATGCACCAGAAGTGTACAATACCATGAGCCCATTTATGAATGCACATAAAATGAAAACACCTATTCTATTAATTCACGGAGAAGATGATAACAATAGTGGTACATTTCCACTTCAAAGCGAAAGATATTTTAATGCTTTAAAGGGACTAGGAGCTACCACAAGATTAGTCATGTTACCTAAAGAATCACATGGGTATGTAGCTAAAGAATCCATCATGCACATGCTTTGGGAACAAGATCAATGGCTTGAAAAATTTGTAAAAAATAAGAAAACTGATAAAACTAAATTTCCTTAGGAACTGTAAAGAAATAAAGTGTACAAATTTGACGAAGTAGTTTTGTTTTTTTTCGAGGCATAAATGAGGAGAATAGCCTTAGCTACTTGATGAATTTATAACGAAGAAAAAAACCAAAAGAATGAGTCAAAATGGGTATGTTGTTTCTTTACACCTCATTTGGAGTTAGATGTAATAAGTAGGTAAAACAAATAAATGTCTATCAAATGCATAGAAGAGATTGGTTAAAATCGAGCGGCCTAATTCTAGGGGCTGGTTTTTGGTCAGAAATCATGGCAAGTCAAACAGCTTGCCATGATTTCCACCATACATCGGAGATAGAAATATCATACGAAAAGGAAATACTTAGATTAAGCTCTAATGAAAACCCATATGGTGTTGCACCTAAAGCAAAAAAAGCTATTATCGATGCTATGTCATTGGCTAACAGGTATGTAAACACGGATCAACTTACATCAAAGATAGCATCAAAATGGAAATTGGGTCCTGAAAATATTATTCTTGGAGCTGGCAGTACAGAAATTTTATCTTTATGTGCGATAAGTCACTTCCATGATGGGAAAGGCAGTTTGGTAACACCTAGACCAACATTTTTTATTCTTCCCGCTGTAGCTGAAAAATTAGGTGCAGAAATGATCAATGTAAGACTCACCTCAGATAAATTGGTCGATGTCGAGAACTTGATGATGGCAATTAAGCCTTCAACAAAAATGATTTATTTATGCAATCCAAATAACCCTACTGGTACAAAATTAAATCATTCTGTGATCAAATCTTTTGCTGAGGCTGTTCCCAAGAATATCATGCTCGTGGTTGATGAAGTATATTTGGACTTCGTCGAAGATCCTTCCTTGATTCCATTAGTAGAAAATCAAAAGAATTTGATAATTATTAAATCATTTTCCAAAATATATGGACTTGCAGGAATGAGATTAGGGTATGGAGTAGCACATGCGGATACGATTAAGGGACTCTATAAATTTCTTGAAAAAGGTGTCAATGGCATAACGCAACTTACCTACCATGCTGGTTTGGCCGCTCTTGATGACCATGATTTTGTAAAAATGTATTTGTCTAAAAATCATGAAGCAAAAGAAGTTTTGTATAACTATTTGAAACAAAAAAATGTAGAACACTATTATTCTTATGCAAATTGTTCCGTTTTTTCATTGGATAAATTTGACAAGGCAATGGTTTCAAAACTTTTGTCAGACGATAAAATTTTTGTAAGGCAAATAGATGATTGGGGCAATCAGTATTGTAGAGTTAGTATTGGAAAACCCGAAGATATGGGTCTGTTTGTCAATACTATTCAAAAATATCTTATCTAAAAGGTAACTTAGAATAGGTGAAAAAATCAGTCTTCTTTTGGTAGCTATCTATAAAAATTATGACTTTGTTTTTAACACAAAATTGTCAATTAGTCTGACACCCTCAAGCCAAGCAGCAACACAAACAACGATATAATCACTGGTTGTCAATGTTTTAACTTTTTGAAGGTCATATCCATTTACGATTGTGACATACTCAGGATTAAAACCAGCTTTTGCCAATCGCTTCATACCATATTGTTCTAAGTCTTGTATGGGCTTTAAGTCAATATTCTTTTTAATATAGATCATGGTTCTGTAAATGGTCGTAGCCTTTTTCCTACCCTCGTCGGTCAATCTAGCGTTTCTAGAACTCAATGCTAATCCATTCTTATCTCTTTTTGTTTTAACAACATGAAGTTTAACTGTCAATTTTAATTGATCTATCATGTATTGAACAATAGTAAACTGTTGAAAATCCTTTTGCCCCATGACGAGTATATCACATTGTACCAAATCTAAAAGCCGCTTGACCACTTGACACACACCTTCAAAATGTCCGGGTCTAAATTCACCTTCCATAACTTTATCAAGCAGGCCAAGGTCGAGATTTAATCGCGTATCTACGTTATCGGGATATATTTCAGAAACATCTGGTATATATAAAAAATCTAAACCTACAGATTGAGCCAAATTGGTATCCGCTTCAATTGTTCGAGGATATTTTAAAAGGTCATTTTTATCATTAAATTGGGTAGGATTTACAAAAATACTCATTACAACTATATCTGCAATTTTTTGAGCCTCTTTGATCAATTCAAGATGACCAGAGTGCAGAGCCCCCATAGTTGGTACGAAAGCAATAGTTTTTCCATTTCTTCGGTGACTATCTAACTTAATATCAAGACTTTCTATAGTATTAAATATTTCTGGCATAAATAAAATGTTATAAAAAAATTAATTACCTAAAAAAGAGATATTGATTTATTTTCTCCATAAAGCAATTAAGCTACTGCGAAGTAAGTTAAAAATTCTGTGAAGTACAAGATTTTTATTAAACAATTACAATTTAATAAAAATTAAATATGTAATATTTTGATAAATTGAATAATTTTTGTACTTTTCATGCAAATTAATTATTTTTTTACCAACAATTAAATTTATAGTATGAGAAATGTAGTATTAATTCTTTCTCTTCTGCTGTGGCTACTCCTTGGATGGTGGAGTTGTAATAATAATTGTTGTACTGGGGTTACAGATTCGTCATCAGGTATTTCTGCGACGGGTACTGATACAGCTCAACAAGTAACAAAAGAGAATGGACCTCTGATGTTTAGGTACAACAGTGATGAAGCAATTACCAATGATCAATGGGCAGTTAGAAAAGAAGAGATCTTAAGTAAGTTGCAAGACAATCAACTACTTGAAATCACTGGTTTATATCGAAGTGATGAAACTAACAACACTAGTTTTCCGGATTTAGGAATTGCTCGAGCCGATGCCGCTAGAAAAGCGTTGGGCTTGGAAACAGACAAGGTGAAACTTAGTTCGAGATTGGTCGATGGAGTAAGTGATAAAGTCAATCCATTCGAATCATGTAATTTTGACTATAGAATTGTCACTGAAAACATTATCGAAACTGAAGACAAAACAGTGATTAGGTTTCCATTTAATTCAACTAATAAACTCAATAGTGCTGAAGTGGAAGCTTACCTAGAAAATGTTGCCAAAAGAGTGATTGCATCAGGAGAAAAAATCGTTTTGACAGGTCATACAGATAATGTCGGAGACGATGCCAATAACTTAAAACTTGGTCAGCGAAGAGCTGATATTGTTAAAAATTATCTTGTCTCTAAAGGTGTTAATAGCGAACAGATTGCAGTATCTAGCAGTGGAGAGTCACAACCTATAGCTGACAATAATACAGATGCTGGAAGGCAAGAAAACAGAAGAACCGAACTTCAAATTATTAAATAAAAATAAAATAAAATAAAAATGAATTTTTTAAATGATATTCTTTGTAAATACCCTTTATTACCTTGGCTTCTTTTACCATTATTAGGTCTTGCAATTGGTTGGGCATTATGGGGTAAGTATAAATCAATTGTTGCTGACTTAGAATTGCAAATTTCTAGTCTAAAAACTAAAATCAAGGGTTTAGAAGCTGACTTAGCTGGATGTAGATCTCATTCGGCAGAAATAGAAGGTGATCTTGCATTGGCAAAAGGTAAGCTAAGAGAAGTCGAAAATACTTTAACTTCTAAAAGTAGTGTATCAAAAAAAGTAGACATTGCAGATTCAAAAGTTACGGAAGTGCCATCAGTATCCGTTCCCACGGCTTCTTTAGCTACTTCATTTGCTGCTACAGCGAGTACGATCGTTACTTCTGGCGGAACTGGAAGTACCGATAAATACGCAAAGCTTAAATCAGATAATTTACAAGTAATTGAGGGAATAGGTCCGAAGATGGATGAAGTCCTTAAAGCTAATGGAATCTCTTCATGGAGTGAATTAGCTACTCAAACACCTGAATCAATTAGAACAATCCTAGACAAATATGGGGATAGTTATAAAATCATAGACCCTGCTACTTGGCCTGCGCAAGCAAAAATGGCTGTAAATGCAGACTATGATGGCTTGATTGCACTTCAGAAAAATCTAGATACGGGAGTAGCGGATGCAAATAATAAGACAGACTCAAAACTTGAAAAAGTTATGATCAAACTTGGTATTTTAAAAGCATACAAGCAAGATGACTTGAAGGTAATCGAAGGGATAGGACCTAAGATCGCTCAACTACTAGAAGATGCGGGTATTAAAACATGGGCCGCACTTTCAGAAACAAGTACTGATAGAATTCAAGAGATTCTTAATGCAGCTGGTACTAATTTTCAACTTGCCGACCCAACGAGTTGGCCAGCCCAAGCTGGATTAGCAGCAGAGGGTAAGTTTAAAGAATTAGAAGATTTACAAGACCAACTTAATGGAGGGAAGTAAAACGAAGTCTAATTTATAATCAATGGGAAAGATCAACAATATTTTTTGTTGGTCTTTCTTTTTTTCATAATCTAAAACTCCATTTCCGATCTTAAAGCTATAAAATTAGGATTAAGCAGATTCGCCTTATTGTAGCGAAGTGGTAACATCGATGGATACTCCAAAACTTTACCTCCAGTTTCTTCCAATATTACTTGAGGGGCTGCAATATCCCACTCCATAGTATTTCCTAGTTTTAAATAAATATCGCCTCTTCCCTCTGCTAATTCTGTTAATTTTAATGAACTACCTTTGGGTATCCACTCAATTTTTTCAAATCGTTTATTCAAGATCTCCTCTGAAATCAAATTATGATGCGATCTAGAAGTCATTGCTTGAATCACAAGACTACTACTATTTGATCCTTTATCTATCGGACGTTCAACACCGTCTTTATCGACTTTATAAGCACCTTTGCCCTTAATGGCATAATATATCGTATCAAAAACTGGAAGAATAACAATTCCCAATTTTGCAATCCCATTATGTATTAAAGCAATATTTACACTGAATTCATCATTTTTTTTTATAAACTCCTTAGTTCCGTCCAAAGGATCAATACACCAAATCCAGGCTTGTTTCAATCTATATGGTATGTCTAAATCATCATTTTCTTCAGAAAGTATAAAAATTTCTGGAGTAAGTTTTGAAAGATAATTTAAGATAATATCATTTGATGCTAAATCAGCAGCAGTCACTGGAGTTTTGTCCGCTTTTTCAAGAATGTTTACATCAGAAATGTAAAATTCCATAATTTTTCTTGAAACTATATTGCACATCACCAATAATTCTGGAATCAATTTAGATATTTCTTTTTCTTTCACTACTTATCTTTAGTTTAAGTTTTACCTTTGCGAAGATATAAAGAATAACATTCAATTGTGTTAAGCAGTTGACAATTTTGGTAAATACAAATAAGATGCATAAAGGAAAAGTTCTTGTTACTGGTGGAACAGGTTATATAGGAAGTCACACGATTATTGATCTCATTGAGTCTGGATATGAGCCAATTTGTGTCGACAATGGATGTAATAGTGATCCTGATACTTTGGAAAAAGTTTCTATGTTGACTAATAAGATTTTAGCTTTCTACCCTATTGACCTTTGTGATCAAACAAAACTAGAACGTATATTTAACGACCATCAATTTGTAGGAATTATTCATTTTGCAGCACTTAAAGCGGTTGGTGATTCTGTAAAATACCCTATACAATATTTTAAAAACAACTTGAATAGCACGCTTAACATTTTAGAAATGGCTCTAAAATATGGTGTAAAAAACCTGATTTTTAGTTCAAGTTGCACCGTATATGGCAATGCGGAGAATATACCTGTAACCGAAGATACTCCTTGGCAAGAAGCTGAATCTCCCTATGGAAGAACGAAACAAATGGGAGAGCAAATTATAAAGGATTCATTTAAAAATACTGATCACAAAGCAATTTTGCTAAGGTATTTCAATCCTGCCGGTGCACACACTAGTGGACAGTTAGGTGAAGCCCCCTCTACTCCAGCTCAAAATCTTGTACCTGTCATTACGGAAACAGCGATTGGTAAAAGAAACAAAATGATGGTGTTTGGAAGTGATTACGCAACTAGAGATGGGTCATGTATACGTGATTTTATTCATATTATGGACTTGGCTAGAGCCCATACTCAAGCTTTAGATTACCTTATTGAAGGAAATCAGATAAGCACAACCGATGTCTACAATCTTGGAATTGGAGAAGGTGTCACTGTTTTAGAAGCAATTAACGCTTTTGAAAAAGTAAGTGGGAATCAACTAAACTACGAAATAGGGCCACGACGACCAGGGGATGTGATCGCCATATACGCTAACTACGAAAAAGCCAATAAAAATCTTGGTTGGTCACCAAAATATGGTATCAACGAAATTATGGAAACTGCATGGGAATGGGAAAAAAATAGAAGTAAGGTTGAAGATGAATAATTGATCTTTTGTATAGCCATATTCTAATCCATGATTATTAAGGTGATATTTACTTTATAAAACCCGTCTATAAAGTTTTTTTATTGTACAACTAGTTTATAGAAGCAGGCTATAAAGCACTGAATTATTTATGCTCTATGTCAAATACTGTGGATAATTGAATTTTAGGCTTTCTGCTACAAAGTAAATTATTTTAACCCAAATTTTTATTCAAGCGCAAACATGTCTGCGAATAAAGAAAAGTTTAGCTAACTTTATATCGAGAGATGTAAGCCTATGAGTAAAATGGTGAGAGTAAATCCCCTCCCAAATCTTGGTTGGAATGTAAAAAGCCATCGATACAGGGCTTTTGAAGAAATCACTGGTGGTCTGAGTAATCAGAACCCCGAATGGAATAAATATTAAGCGCCATAGGTACGATCCATATTTACCCGTTTAAATCGACATAGAGCCATTATTCAATTCCAAAATGTTTCTTGTCACGTATTTAACTTCCAAAAATTGCAAAAAAATAGCCCTTAATCTATGACCAAGGGCTGCGAAAATGTAATAAACTGTTAGATCTTTATTTAGCAAACTGATCGTAAGTCATCGTAAGATGTATCATTCTGCCTATTTGTGGATTACCGATATTTGTTATATAACCTCTATTTAAAAGATTTGTCGCACCTAATTTGAAAGCTGATCTCAATGAAGGAACGAAGTAATTTATTTGCAAATCTAATGTATTAAATTCAGGTACCAAACCATTTCCGAAAGAATTTTTAAAGAAAAATTCATTTTGCCATCTCCAACTCACTGTACCGCCTAAGTTTTTAATGATTCTACGATTTGACAATGAAAGATTTACCATATGTTTTGGCATATTAAACCCTGGATCATAGTCTCCAAATCCTGGCACACCTGTAGCTTTACTTTTATCTACTTCATTGAAAGAGTAATTGGTAGACAATGACCATGATTTTGCAATATTGTAATCCAAGCCTACCGCTAGTCCATAACTAGAGATATCTGCTGGTACATTGATGTATGGACTAAAAGTAGTTCGAACTACAGCTGGAGTACCCGGTGCTGTGCCTGGATCACCTGACCCTGCGGCCAGTGCTCTTGGCTCTGTTTGTACATTTTTATTGACTACCAATACTTGATCTATAAAATCATTGTACCTATTGAAATAAGCACTTCCGTCAAAATAAAGCTTCTTGCCTATTGTACCACGATATCCTCCTTCTATTGATCGAAGTTTTTCTGGTTGAATATAATCGAATGTGATGGTTTGTAAAAGTTGTCTAGCGTTATCTATGCTTTGGCCCGATCTTAATGCTAATACATATCTATCATACGATTCCTTCGACCATGCATTGCCATTATGTATTCCAAATGGCCCAGCATTTGCCTCTGTACTTCCTAACAAGATATTTGTAGTAGGGAAAAATATAAACTGACCTTGGGTGGTAGGGTTTCTAAAACCTGTTTGGTAAGCTAATCTAAAATTGTGTTGCTTTTGTTCGCCACCTGAATAAACCAAACTAAATCTTGGAGTAACATTGCCATTAAAATTTTGATTTTTGTCATACCTAATACTTCCTGTTAATTTCAAGCGCTCTTCTGCGAATGTTTTTGCTATCTGTGTGTAAAGCCCAAATTCATTGATGATAATACGTCCAGCAGAATTGGTATTAGCCGCTGTCTCATTAAATACTGTATTATCAGAGAATAAGTCAAATTGCCTTAAATTACCACCAATCTGCCAAGATACCACATTATTTACAAGCTTACTAAGATTGTAATTTCCTTCAGCATGGTACATTCTACTTCGATCAATAAATCCTGCACCTCCTTTTTGGAATAATAACGTATCTCTTACTCTACTAATGATTCTTTCTAATTCGGGAGAACCAGCTGCTGGTCTTGCAGGACCACTAGCTAATCTAATTAATTCATTGGCGGCAGCTAATCTTAAAGCACTTTGTACCGCAGGATTTGGATGTTGGATTGCTGCAAAAGTGCTTCCCGCTGCTATCTGCGAAGCAACACCACCTTTTTGTGTTTCATTAAAAGTAGAAAAGCCGCCTGCATCAGCAAATTGTTTTGCAGCAGCAGGTGTAAACCCTGGCAAACCCGCAGCAATATTGGCTGCCACTGCCCACCCACCAGTGAGAGGTATATTGACACCTGGTGCAAGATTAAAAATTGAAGGATAACTGCTTCTCCAAATACTCTCATTAGTAAAGGCACCCAAAGCTGTCAAATTATAAGAATCACCATCATTAGTAAATGAACCATATGCTCTTATATTCCAATCCGCTGCATTTAATTCCCACTTTGCAAATTGTTGAGAAAAATCTCTCAATGCATATCTTTCAGAACCTTGATATACGGTAGATCCCGATCCGAACTTATAAGATACGTTTGTTTCAATCTTATCTGTGATTCTATAATGTAGTGCTGCATCATATTTGAATGATTTAGCATCATTACTTTCTAATAAATCAGATTCTTTCCAACCTGTTCTTCGCATACCTCCTGCTACAGGTATAAAAGATTCGTCTCCATAGGTATTTAATCCATCGAAAAGAGCAACTCCAGGATTACTGTACGTTGATGCAGCATTTGCAGTAGTGGCCAGACCTACAAGATTTCTATCTTGAAAATAGTTTTGTGCTCTCCAATCACTTGCTTGAAACCCTGAAAAATTAAGTTTAAAAGCAAACTTGTCATTAAATGCTTTTGCATATCTTATAGCAGCACCAAAAAGTGGATCATTGTAGTCTTCACCAGAAAACGTACCATTTGGCCCTTCAACCCTTCTGCCTTGCGTCATACCTGTTTTGATAGATGCACTCAAACCTTGGAATTGCCAAGGGTCTTTACTATTCATGATCAATATACCATTGAAGGCATTGGGACCATATAATGCAGAACCTGCACCTGGGATAAGCTCTACACTTCTGATATCTAATTCAGAAATACCTACTACGTTACCGGTTGGAAAGTTTAATAATGGAGCAGCATTGTCCATACCATCTTGTAATTGCACAAATCTGGTATTTCCACCACCACCAAATCCTCTGGTATTGATCGTATTAAAAGTAAGCGAAGCCATATTATTGGTCACACCTTTTAGTTTAAGGATTTGATCATAATAATCTGCTGCCACAGAGTTTTTGATAGATACGAGATCTAGTTTTTCGACAGTCACGGGTGCTTGCATAATTCTTTCCTCAGTTCTTGAAGCTGAAACAACAACTTCATTTGCTAAAAAAGACTTAGTTTCTAAAGCGACATCTATTGTAGCATTTTGCTCACTAATGGTAACTTCTTTAGAATCATAACCTACCATTGTCAAAATCACTACATAAGGTAATTTTTCGTTATTGGTTATTTCAAAATTACCATCAAAGTCAGTAATGGTACCTTTAATGGTTCCTTTAATTATGATATTGGCTCCTATGAGGGGTAAATTATCATCCGCATCTTTTAAATTACCTTTTAGTACGTTCTGACCAAAAGTGAAAGTTGAAAATAAAAGAAGCATAGTATAAATAGAATACTTTAATAATGAATGCTTTAACATGATGAATTGACTTTAACGATGAACAATTGTAAATAATATAATTATCAAATGTACTTCAAAAAATTATTCTACCAAGATAAAGAGCAAAAAATTTTTAAAAATTTATGGTATCCGAATTTTTGACATAAGAATTTTAAATTTAAAGCACTTAGAAATCAACAATTAGTAGGTACGTTTCAAAATAAAATTACCATTAAAAATAAAAATGAATAATTAAAAATAGATTTAAAACAAAGAATATGTTATATTTGTTGGACTCTTTGATGTAAGTCAAAAGTAAATAAAGGTATTACAAGGTAGTTTATGATAGTTGAGGAATTCAAACCATCCTTTCATTTCAAACAATTTAGTATTGCTCAAGAAAGAGCAGCTATGAAATTGAGTACTGATGGTGTTTTGTTGGGAGCATGGACAAATGTCAAAAATGCTTCAAAAATATTGGATATAGGTACTGGTACTGGCATCTTAGCATTAATGATGGCCCAAAAATCTAAAAAATCATCCACAATAACGGCGGTAGAAATTGATGAACATGCATGTTTAGATGCTCAAATGAATTTTAATAATAGCCCATTCTGTGATAAAATCAGTCTATTCCACTGCAGCATTCAACAATTTTCTTTAAATACATCGGATAAATTTGACTTAATCATAAGTAATCCTCCTTACTACACGGACGGAACTTCTTCATCTGACTCAAAGGTAGCTACTGTCAAACATGCAATAAAATTACCACACGCTGAGTTACTAGAATCTGTTTCGAAATTATTAAACGAGAATGGTTCTTTTAATCTAATTTTACCTCATGTAGAAGGTTTGAAATTTATAAAACTTGCAAATGATCTTGGTTTGTATCCAACTCAACTTACACATGTTATTTCTGTGGAAGGAAGGCCAATTGAAAGACTACTGATCGTTTTAAAAAAGACAAAAGAAAATAAAAAAGAAGACCAATTGATCATTAAATCGAAGGATAACAATCTTTTTACCGATAAATACATGAGCCTCACTAAAGACTTCTATTTGAAATTTGCATAAAATATAGCGCAATACAACATTTGTAGATAACTTTGTGCTTCATTTAAATGTAAAAAATGTCTTTAAAAAATAAGTTCTTCATAATATTATTGACTAACCTAATAGCTGTAAATATCGATTTATTCGGACAAAAGACGCTTGTCACTGAAATTGGAGTTGTAGTATATTTTGACAAAGACGGAAGTCTGAAAGTCTCGGAGTCTTATACCAATCCTTACGAGAATCCCAATTTTAATTTTCTTTTAGACAATGAAGATAAGCAAAAGCTAGACAAAATTACCAAAGATTTTCAAGAAAAGGACCTAAACTACTTTGGTCGTCGAATTTTTCTGAATAAAGAAATATTATCTAACCAAAGTGCTCTTCAATCAGCTAATTTAGCTAAAAACAATGCAGAAGTCAAAAAACTTAACGCAGAACAAAATGACCTGAATAACCTTAAAAAGTCTAACGAAGCAAATTACTCAAAACTCAAAACTGATTTCGATTCCTTTAACAAAGTCTATACATTTAAGTCTAAAAAAGATATATCTAACTTAATAAATAATTATTCTAAGAAGCTTATTACCGCTAATAATAATCCAATTACTAATGAAGGTAAGCACCAAAAGGACATAGAGAAAGTAACAACACAAAACTCTAGAAAAACAAATTCCAATTTAAACGATAATCAAACAATTGACGACAGAAGACCTTGGGAAATCAATAAGCAATATGAAGACAACCTATTCATCCTCCATACACCCTCCAATTTAAAAGATTATTACAAAGATGATCATTTTATCAAAGGGTTTGCACAAATCGAAAAAGAAGATAAAGATTTCGTTTTAACTTTGGAACTAAGATTTAGTTCAAGTGATGTTCAAAAAAGTTACGGATTTATCAAAGAAGGTGACTTCTTAAAAATTAACTTTATTTATGGACATTCCATGTTTTTGACAGCAAAGGACAACATCATCGGAAAAATAGAGAATAATACAGGAAACACCATTTTTAAAGCAACATATAAGTTTAAAAATAAAAGTGACGTAAAAAAGATAAGTAAATCCCACATAGACTCTATTGGTATCCTTTGGTCCAGCGGATTTGAATACTATCCTGTATACAAACTTGATCTATTAATTAACCAATTTCAAGCCCTTGATTAAGATCAGTACCTGCATTTAAATCATTTAGATCATTTCAACATTGAGTCTCCTCCGAAAAGTCTAAAAGCCACAAATTGACAAATTTTTAATTTTTCAAACACCTGATATTCAATTAATTAAAATCATTTTAACTTCACAAACTAATCGAAAATGAGTTTTCGGAGTGGACTCAACATTAGATCATTCAAACATTTGATCATTAGATTATTCCACCATTAGATCATTAGATCATTCCATGATTGCCCAAAATTGATTAAGGTCATGCACCTTATTGACGAGTGTCATTCTTGCCAGAGCATTCACTTCCTACCTTGCACCATTATTTGGAAGATCGAATAACTTAAACTGTTAAAATGACAATAATACTTCTACTAATCATCATAAGTTTAATAACCGCATTAGGGTTTTTGGCTGCATTTTTTTGGGCAGTAAAGGATGGACAATATGATGATGATTGTACACCTTCAATAAGAATCTTATTAGAAGATGATATGCTTCCAAAAAAAGAAATCAGTAAATAATTTAAACGGATATCAATATGAGTCAATTAGAACACTTCAGTTATGACAACAAAATCGTAAGAGATTTTGGGATAGCTACAGCGATTTTTGGATTGGTCGGAATGACGGTAGGATTACTGGCAGCGCTGCAGCTAGTCTGGCCCGAATTAGGATTTAGTCAACCCTATTTATCTTATGGTAGGATTAGACCTTTGCATACAAATGCTGCTATATTTGCCTTTGTAGGCAATGGAATTTACATGGGAGTATATTATTCACTTCAGAGGCTACTAAAAGCAAGAATGTTTAGTGATACACTATCCCGAATACATTTCTGGGGCTGGCAATTAATAATTGTATTAGCCGCACTTTCTTTACCTCTTGGATTCACAAGTGGACATGAATATGCAGAATTAGAGTGGCCAATTGATATTTTGATTGCACTTGTATGGATTGTTTTTGGCATCAACATGTTTGGTACTATTATTAAGAGAAGAGAAAATCACCTTTACGTAGCCATATGGTTCTATATAGGTACATGGATTACGGTAACTTTATTACACGTAGTGAGAAGTTTGGAATTGCCTGTTTCTTTGACCGACAGTATTCCAATCTTTGCAGGAGTACAAGACGCTTTAGTACAATGGTGGTATGGTCATAATGCAGTTGCCTTCTTTTTGACAACTCCATATCTTGGTTTGATGTATTACTTCATGCCAAAAGCGGCAAATAGGCCAGTGTATAGTTATAAATTATCGATTGTTCACTTCTGGGCACTGATATTTATTTATATTTGGGCAGGACCGCATCACTTATTATACACATCGCTACCTGATTGGGCACAAGCTTTGGGCACAGTATTTAGTCTCATGTTGATAGCACCATCGTGGGGTGGAATGCTTAATGGTTTATTGACTTTAAGAGGTGCTTGGGATAAAGTAAGAACTGACCCCATTTTAAAATTCATGGTTGTAGCGGTGACTGCATATGGTATGGCTACATTAGAAGGTCCTCTATTAAGTATCAAATCTATAAATGCTATAAGTCACTATACTGACTGGACAGTAGCACACGTGCATATCGGCACATTAGGATGGAATGGTATGCTTACATTTGGAATCTTATATTGGTTGTGGCCGAGATTATACAATACCAATTTACACTCTCTAAAACTTGCCAATGCACATTTCTGGATGAGTACACTAGGTATGTTAATATATGCGTTGCCAATGTATTGGGCGGGCTGGACTCAAAGTATGATGTGGAAACAATTTACTCCTGATGGAATATTAAAATATGGCAATTTCCTTGAAACGGTAACTCAAATTGTCCCAATGTACGCTTTGAGAAGTTTGGGAGGCCTTATTTACTTAATTGGTGCTGTCATAATGGTATACAACCTTTATAAAACTGCTAAATCTGGTAAATTAGTTGAAAATGTTAATGCATCTGCTCCGGCCTTAGAAGTACATACTCATGGCAAACAATACTGGCACAAATGGATTGAAAACAAACCTATGACCATGTTGGGAGTTAGTGCAGTTTTAGTGATGATTGGAGGACTTGTGCAAATACTTCCTATGGTATTTATTGATGAGAACACTCCAAAGATTGCTTCAGTACAACCATATACTCCACTTGAGTTAGAAGGACGAGATATTTATGTGAGAGAAGGATGTAACAACTGTCACTCACAGATGATAAGACCTTTCCGATCTGAAACAGAGCGATATGGAGAATATAGTAAATCAGGTGAATTTGTATACGATAGACCTTTCTTATGGGGTAGTAAACGTACAGGACCAGATGTTCATAGATTAGGTGGTAAATATCCACATTCATGGCATTACAATCACATGCTTGAGCCTACGAGTACTTCTCCGGGTTCGATTATGCCTCCTTATCCATGGATGTATGAAGATGACTATTCCACTAAATATACAGCTGCAAAAATAAAAGCTTTACGAATGTTTAATCAACCATATCCAGTTGGTTACGAGGACAGAATCGAAGATATGGTCAAAAAACAAGCTTCAGAGATTGTAGCAACACTTAAGAAAGAAGGAATAACACAAGAAAATCTTGAAACTAAAGAAATCATAGCCCTCATCGCTTACATGCAGAGATTAGGTACTGATATCAAGGTAAAACCAATGTTAACCAATTAATTATAATTAAAAAATAATAAAAATGTATAAATATATTTTAGAATCAGCAGGAAATATAAATTGGATGGCACTATTTGCCTTATTCACATTCATGTTTGTGTTTTTAGTGGGAGCATGGGTAGCTTTTGTTAAAGACAAAGATGAAATAAAGAGAATAGCCGCTATTCCTTTAGAAAATGATGATCTATAATTTTCATAAAATAAAACTAAAAGGATATGAAATCATACTTTAAATCAACCCATCTGTTAGTGACTTTTATTTTATTGCCATTATTCGCAACTTCTCAAAAGGTGAGTGTATTGGATGATGCTTTAAATTGGGCCTTTAATAATATCTTCATTGTCGCCACATTCTTACTGATTGCATTAGTATTTGGAAAACTATGGGGTACGATGAATGACATTACAGAGTACCACCGAAAAGCCTTTTTAATCGCTAAAGGAATCGACCCTGATGCTCCCGAAGCCAAAGAAGTTGTGCTTCGAGAATCGTGGATTTCTAAGTTATGGACTTACGCGGCAGGATTAGTACCAAAAGAGAAGGAACAAGACTTGGATCTTGGTCATGAATACGATGGCATCAGAGAATTGGACAATAGCTTACCGCCTTGGTGGTTGTGGTTGTTTTATTTCACCATTGCATTTTCGGCTGTGTATCTTTATTATTATACATTTACAGATAAAGGACCAAGACAGGCAGAGGAATATGCTATGGAAATGGAAAATGCAGAAATCCAAAAAGCTTCTTTCCTAAAATTACAGGCCAATACCATAGACGAAAGTAATGTTGAGATACTAAAAGACGCTCCATTACTAGCAGAAGGTAAAGCTATCTTTAAAGCCAATTGTGCTGTATGTCATGGTAACGAAGGACAAGGTACAATTGGACCCAATTTGACTGATAATTATTGGAAACATGGTGGCACCATCAATGATATTTTTAAAGTGGTAAAGTATGGTGTAATTGAAAAAGGAATGATTGCTTGGCAAACACAACTTAATCCTGCTGCTATGCAAAAGGTGTCTTCATACATCACTACATTGGCAGGTACAAGTCCTCCAAACCCAAAAGCAGCTGAAGGTGAGTTATACGATCCATCCCAAAGTACTGTAATAGAAAAATAATTATTTTTTTTTTGTAGATCAGGCTCTTTAATTATATCGATTAAAAAGCCTGATCTAATCTAAGTTACACCTCCTAATACTTAAAAATACAAGGTTTAATCAAGAGATTTTGTATTATTTTTTACGAGCAGAAACGAATATAAAATGAATACACAACAAGAATCTTACAGAGATACGCTTGCCACTGTAGATAGTAAAGGGAAAAGAGTTTGGATTTTCCCCAAAATGCCTAAAGGAAAATTTTATGAGTACAGAAAATATCTTTCGTATATTTTCCTTGTAATACTTTTTGGACTTCCTTTTTTAAAATATAAAGGCGAACCCTTGGTTTTATTTAATATTTTAGAAGGGAGATTTATTATATTTGGGGTACCGATCACACACCAAGACTTTTATATTTTAGTTATTGCTGCAATTATCGGTGTTTTATTTATAGTGCTCTTTACCGTTATTTATGGCAGACTGTTCTGCGGTTGGGTATGCCCTCAGACTATTTTTATGGAAATGGTCTTCAGAAGAGTGGAATATGCTATCGAAGGAGATGCCAATGCACAAAGGAGATTAGAGAAAGCACCATGGACAACAGAAAAAGTCTTCAAAAAAACCCTAAAACATTCAATTTTCGTATTCGTTTCAATCTTGATAGCCCATACTTTTCTTTCTTACATTATAGGAGTAGATGAAGTATGGGCGCTTTTAAGTACATCTCCTAGCGAAAAAATGACTGGTTTTATTGCTATGATAGTATTCACGGCTGCATTTTATGGTGTATTTGCATTTTTAAGAGAACAGGTTTGTACCACCATTTGTCCTTATGGCAGATTACAAGGCGTAATGGTTGACGAGAAATCACTTGCTGTAACGTATGATTTTGTGAGAGGTGAACCAAGAGGAAAATTGATAAAGCCAAGAGATGGTAAGAGATCTGATTGTAAGGATGGATGCTCTACCTGCGTAGACAAAGGGGGTATGTGCCCTGCTGATGCGTTGAAATTTGAATTGGATAATGTAACTAATTCTCCAAAAAAAGGAGATTGTATAGATTGTGATTTGTGCGTACAGGTCTGTCCAACAGGTATTGATATAAGAGATGGTATTCAACTCGAATGTGTCAACTGTACTGCATGTATGGATGCGTGTGATGAAGTAATGGTAAAAATTAATAAGCCTACAGGTCTAATCCGTATTGACAGTTACGAAAGGGTAATTGATGCAAAAAAAACAATCTGGAACAAAAGAGCTTTGGCTTATACGGCTGTCTTGGTAATCTTAATAGGCTTAGAATCCTTTTTAATCGCAAGTAGAACAAGCATTGAAATATTAGTTTTAAGAACACCTGGCCAAACATTTATTGATTCCGGAGATGGTAATATTACCAATCTTTACGGATATAAATTGATCAATAAGACCCGTGACGAACTAGAAATCAAGATCGTATTCGATGGAAAACACAAAATCGAACACACCTTTGTTGGCGAAGCTCCTGTATTAAAGCCAAATCAAAAAACAGAAGGGTCACTTTTCTTAAAAATCAATAAAAATGACCTAAAAGAAAGATCTACTTCTGTCAATGTACAAGTATTTGACAAAAAAGGTCGACTACTTGATAAAACAACAACCAAATTTCTTGGACCAATAAAATAATTTAAAATGAAAAAATTACATGCAGGACATTACATTACTATTTTCTTTATATTTTTTATATCGATGTTAGTTACTGTGTTGATTGCTTCCCGTAATCAAGATCACAATTTAGTATCTGAAAACTATTATGATCTTGACTTGAAATATCAAAAAAGAATGGATGCAAAGAATAACCTAGCAGCCAACCCCAATAAAATTATTTTGCAACAAAATAGTGATGGAAAAACCATCGATTTGATGTTTAAAGATATTGAATCGACGGTAAATGGTAAGATAAAACTCTACAGACCATCCGATAATACTAGAGATTTTGATGTAGATTTAAAACTCGATGCCACAGGGAAAATTTCACTTTCTACAGAGAACATGCAAGCTGGAAGGTGGATTCTTATCATAGACTGGACAGAAGGTGACACTCCCTTCTACAAAGAATTTAATCTATTCATATGATTTTCCTTTGGATGGCATTCACGCTAGGACTTACTGGTAGTCTACATTGTATGGGAATGTGTGGTCCTTTAGCACTTGGGGTTTGCAGCAAAAGTGCAAATACCAGCAATCAATTGATATCCAACATTTTAGTGTATAATATAGGAAGGATACTCACTTACTTTATTCTTGGGATAATTATTGGTCTATTTAGCCACTTAATTGTGATTGGAGGGGCTCAAAAAATTATTTCCATTGTTGCTGGAGCCTTTTTAGTGTTTTTTGCACTGTCTTCTTCAAATATTGATCATTTGTTGACCAACAATAAACTCATTAAAGGGGTAAGCAACTATACATTAAAAATAAATACTTTTGTTTATAAAAGGTTTGGCATACCCAATGCCTTAGTAATGGGGATACTTAATGGCTTATTACCTTGTGGACTCGTATACTTAGCATTAGCTGGGGCATTAACTACAGGTAGTGCGTTAAGTGGAGGTCTTTTTATGCTTTTCTTTGGCTTGGGAACTGTACCACTTTTGGCAGTTAGCGTTTACTTTGGAAACAACCTTAAAAAGCACTTCCCTACCCTTTACCAAAAAGTACTGCCAACAATGACTGGTATTTTGGGAATAATGATGATCCTCAGAGGCATATTAATCAACATGCCTTTAAGTCTAAACTTTTTTGACGCCCTTAAGAATCCGATACTATGTCATTAATTCTGCAATTACCTTTCTTTAAATTACCTGAAAATCAATTCATAAAAAATTTATATTGTTAATATATGTTAGTAACTTTTAATATTAAATATAAAATATCCATACATTTCATAACAAATTAAAGTTTTAATTCATATATAGAAAGTTAGAATACAATTATAAAAAATATATTTTAAATTAAATATCAACAAAACTGTTAAAAAATTATTTTTTAAAAAACTAAACCTTTATTTTTGCAACACTAATTAAATATTATAATCCAATGACAAGAATATTTTACTCTATCGTACTTTTTAGTTTATTTTTTGCAAGCTGTACACGAGATCAAATTGAGACTCCTGGAGAAGGTGATCAAAAAGTTGTATCAGAATTAAAAAATGAAGTTGCCGTAGAATGGGCAAGACTGTATTTAGGTATTGAAACGCATCTAGCTGGTTTCAGACCTGCACCCACGTCAAGAGCAATGGCATACATAGCTATGGTAGGTTATGAAACCGCAATACCTGGTATGACCCAATATAGATCATTATCTGAAGCACTCAGTATACCTAACTTGCCTAAATTAGTTTCAACAACAAACGTTGATTATAATATAGCGCTTAATATAGCTTATAAAGAAATCACTATTGATATGATGCATTCAACCAATGCAACACAAACCAATGAGATTCTAAAATTATATGAAAGCTTAAAAACAACTTATACTAACAGAGTTTCACCTGATGTTATTAAGGCTTCAGAGGATTGGGGAGTTAGAGTTGCTAGGGCTGTGTCGAAATATGCAGAGTCTGATGTGGAAGGGCACAAGCAAGCAAGAGATCCTCGTCCATCTTCTTACGTACCACCTGTTGGCCAAGGTAACTGGCAACCAACAGCACCATTTAATGGTAGAGCAATGTTCCCGTATTGGGGTAAAGCTAGAACATTTGCTATCACTCCTGAAGAAATGAAAGTTATTCCACCACCACCATTCAGCACAAAGCCTGGTGATAAATACTACGACGATTTTAAGGAAGTGAATGACGCCGTAACAAGAAATGACTTTAAAGGACAGTGGCAAGCAGAATTCTGGAGTGATGATATCGTAGGTTTAACATTTTCTCCACCAGCAAGAAACTTAGCTATTGCAGAACAACTTGTTACCAATGAAAAACTAAATTTAGAAGAAACACTTGTGTTTTTCTTAAAACTCGGAATTGGATCTAATGATGCATCCGTAGCTGCGTGGGAAGGAAAATATAAACATAATGTAGAAAGACCAATAGATTTCATAAGAAAACATATTAATCCTAACTTTACGCCTACATTAGGTCGTGCTATTGGAGCAATAGGTTTAACACCAGATTTTCCAGGTTACCCTTCTGGTCACTCTACTTTTGGGGGAATGGGTGGAGATATATTTGCTCAACAGTTTGGTATGGAATATACCTTTACGGACAATTGTCACAAAAACAGGTCTGAGTTTTATGGTATCCCAAGAACTTTTCTTAACTTTAGAGAACTAGGTGAGGAAAATGCATTTTCAAGAATTCCTTTGGGTGTTCATCCTAGATTTGATTGCGAAGAAGGGATTAGATTAGGTAGAGTTATTGCTGAAAAAGTTGGTCAAATAAGACTTAAAAAATAAGCAAAATATAATTTTTATAGAAAAAGTCATCTCTTTAGTTAGGGATGACTTTTTTTTTACTTACATTTAAGGTATCAACATTATCTTTATAAACGATAAGTGATAAAAATGATATCAATTTAAAAAAAATATTGATACTTTTAGAATTCAAAAGTAAAGCAAATGAACAACGTTATAAAACACAGCCTACTCACAGACTTTGATATATATTTATTCAAGGCAGGAAAACATTTCAAACTCTACGAGAAACTAGGGTCCCACCTAATTTCTTTGGATGGTCAAGAAGGTTGCTATTTTGCAATTTTTGCTCCAGCTGCCGATTCTGTAAGTGTAGTCGGTGATTTCAATTTGTGGAATGGTGGTGCACACGAATTGCACGTGAGGTTTGACTCTTCGGGTATTTGGGAAGGCTTCATCCCCGGAGTTGTAAAAGGTGACAATTATAAGTACAAGATCAAATCAAGTGTAAATGGCGGATACTATGAAAAAGCAGATCCGTATGCACGACATACAGAGACACCTCCATTCACCGCTTCAAAAATATGGAGTGCAGACTACGAATGGAAAGATAAAGCTTGGATGAAAACCAGAGCTGATCACAATGACCTAGACAAACCTTATTCAATTTATGAAGTTCATCTAGCATCTTGGAAGAAAAAAAGTGATGGAAAAACATCCCTCACTTATAGAGAAATGGCAGATGAGATGGTAACTTATGTAAAGGAAATGGGCTTTACACACATCGAAATGTTGCCGGTAATGGAGCACCCCTATGAGCCGAGTTGGGGATATCAAGTTACTGGTTTTTTTGCACCAACAAGTAGGTTTGGGACGCCCGAAGACTTTAAATACCTAGTTGATAAATTTCATGAAGCCAACATTGGAGTTATTCTCGATTGGGTACCCGCACATTTTCCCGCTGATGCATGGGCTTTGGCAGAATTTGATGGGTCACATGTGTACGAACATCCCGACAGAAGAAAAGGATATCACCCTGATTGGAAAAGCTTGATTTTTAATTATGAAAGAAATGAAATAAGATCTTTCCTTATAAGTAGTGCTTTATTTTGGATGCAGGAATATCACGCAGACGGATTGAGAGTAGATGCTGTGGCCAGTATGATCTATCTAGACTACAGTAGAAATGCAGGGGATTGGGAGCCAAACGAGTACGGTAATAATGAAAATCTTGCTGCCATATCACTTTTGAAAGACTTGAATGTAGCACTATATGAAAATTTTCCAAATACTCATATCATTGCTGAAGAGAGTACAGCCTTTGCAGGAGTAACTAATCCCGTAGACCAAGGAGGACTTGGTTTTGGCATGAAATGGATGATGGGATGGATGCACGACACGCTAAGCTATTTTAAAAAAGAACCTATCTACAGAAAATTTCACCATAACAATATCACCTTTAGCATGGTGTATGCTTTTAGTGAAAATTTTGTCTTACCCCTATCTCATGATGAAGTTGTTCATGGCAAAGGTTCTATGATTACCAGAATGCCTGGCGACGAATGGCAAAAATTTGCAAATCTTAGAGCCCTATATTCTTATATGTTTACCCATCCTGGAGGAAAACTATTGTTCATGGGCAATGAGATAGCTCAATATGACGAATGGAATTTCAAACAAGGACTACAATGGAATCTACTAGAACTTGATACCCACAAAGGGATAAACAATATCATAAAAGACCTAAATAAGCTTTACAAAACTGAACCTGCTTTGCATGCTTTACAATTTGATCCCAAAGGTTTTGAATGGTTGGATTATTCAGATCACGAAAAATCCCTACTCTCGTTTTTGAGAAAAACTGATAATCCTGAAGACACCTTGATAATAGTCTGTAATTTTACACCAGAACCATGGAAAAATTATACATTAGGCGTACCAACTCGAGGCGAATGGAACTTAATCTTTAATTCTGATGACAAAAAATATAATGGCAGCGGCTTTGAAGTAAAAACATCCTATGACTCAAAAAAGAATGCGATTCATGGGAGAATGTTTTCACTGAGTTTGGATATCATACCTTTAGGGGTTATGGTTTTTAAAGCTAAAAATTAAGTAAGCCAAAATTATGCTTCTTTTATTATCACCTTCTAAAGGTATGGACGATTCTCCAATTGATCACTCTTGGATAGATAGCAAACCAGCCCATTTAGAAATAAGTAAAAAAATAGCTACCCATTTTAAAAAGTTTTCAGTTGATGATTTTATGTCAAATATGAAAATCTCCGAAAAGTTGGCCATTGAGACACAAGTTCTTTATAAAAATTGGTCAACTACTAAGCGGGAAAACATGATTCAATCCATATTTGCCTACTCAGGAGACGTATATGGAGGCTTAGATGCTCGAACATTGCATAACGAAGCACTAGACTTTGCACAAAATCATGTGAGAATTCTTTCAGGCTTGTACGGATACTTAACACCTTCTGACTTGATATTACCCTACCGTTTAGAGATTGCTTATGCTCATTTGATAGGAAATGACATAAAACTATATCCTTTTTGGAAACCAATCATTACAAACTCCATACTAAAGGATTTAAAAAACGCTAACTCAAATACGATACTTAATTTAGCTAGTTCTGAATACGTCAAAGCTATTGACAAGACCAAACTAAATAAGTATATCTGGGTAGATTTTGATTTCTTAGAAGAAAAAAATAATCAATTAAAATTTATATCCTATAATGCCAAAAGGGCTCGTGGACTCATGACGCGATATATCCTCCAAAATAAGATTACTAAAATGGATGATCTGAAGCATTTCGCCTTGGAAAACTATAGATATTCACCAGAAAATTCAACTGAAATTAAGTTAGTTTTTGTTAGGTAAAATCTTTATTATATCTTGCATAAATTTTGGAATTCAGATTTGATATAATCTTCATAAATTAGACAATACTTCATAAGTCATATTAAAATATATTAATATATGAAAAATATAATAGGATTTATCTTTAATGCATTGCTAGGTCTTCTATTTCTTTTGTTCTTCAATGGCAATATTAAGCTAGAAAAACT
Organism: Saprospiraceae bacterium; assembly: GCA_022844565.1. Classification (GTDB taxonomy): domain Bacteria; phylum Bacteroidota; class Bacteroidia; order Chitinophagales; family Saprospiraceae; genus JADKBO01. The sequence continues at coordinate 177,910 of JALHLK010000001.1, read as the reverse complement.
ACCGCTGCCTGCATTAGGTAAGTTTTTGGATCCTGTCAAAGGTATTTGGAGCAATGCAATTCATTCTTACGATGACATTGTATTGAGTAGTGATATAATTCATGAGGATTCTAAAGTAATCTTTGATGAGCGGTATATTCCACACATTTATGCACAATCTTTAGAAGATGCTTTGTTTCTACAAGGGTATGTAGAAGCGAAAACAAGATTATTTCAAATGGACTTTTTGTCGAGGGCAAGCTCTAGTAGGTTAGCCGAAGTATTAGGACCAACTGCTCTACCCATTGATATAGATAGAAGAAAGAAAGGAACGGAATATGCAGCTCAAATAGCGGTAGAGGAATGGAAAAACTATCCAAAAGAGTCAGCGTTATTACAAAGATATATAGACGGAGTAAACGAATATATCTCAAACTTAAGACAAAAAGATTACCCAATGGAGTACAAACTTCTGGGTTTTAAACCTGAACCTTGGGATATGACCAAAGGTGCCCATGTATTTAAGTATATGTCAGATGTATTAAGCTACGGGAGCAATGATCTTGCAAATACCAATTTAAGAGGCCTTCTTGGGGAAGAAATATTTACGAGTTTGTATCTAAATCCTGATAATTTAACATACCCAATTATTCCCAATGATAAAATCTATAAAAAAGACTCAACCTCAAAGACAATTGCAGACACCACAATGATAAAGCCAATAGCGAATGTATCTTTCGAAAAATACATTCCAGGTATAGGGTCTAACAATTGGGCTATAAATGGCTCAAAATCAAGCACAGGTAATCCTATATTGTGCGGTGATCCACATCTTATGTTGGGACTACCATCTGTATGGATTGAGCTACAAATCAAAACCCCAGATTTTAATGCCTATGGTGTATCAATACCAGGAATGCCAGGAATCATGATAGGTTTTAATGAGAATATGGCTTGGACTGAAACCAATGTCGGTATGGACATGGAGGATTTATACACCGTCCAATGGGAAGATGCATCTAGAAAAAGATACCTTGCGGATGGCACTTACCATGATGCTATACTGAATATAAAAGAAATAAAAGTAAAAGGAAAACCATCTGTATTTGATACAGCATATATCACAAAATTTGGTTATGTTCGAAAACTTTCTAATGATGCAAAAAATGATTTAGCATCAAGTTGGATGCCCGCACAAAAAACTGGAAGGCCAGATTTTACCACTTTTGTCAATCTGATGCAGGCAAAAAATACCGAAGAGTTTAATAGTTATTTAAAAGTTTTCTCAAACCCACCACAAAATTTTCTATTTGCAAGTAAAAATGGTGATATTGGATTGAGAATCAATGGCGACTTTCCTGCACGAGGGCCAAATGATGGTTTATATATTGAAGATGGAACAAAGACAACAAATTTATGGGCTAAAAAAATTCCTTTTGAAGAATTGCCATATATCCTTAACCCAACTTCTGGCTACATCACATCTTCCAATCAAAAATCAACAAGTGACAATTATCCTTATTTTTACACCATGAGACACCCCGATCACCACAGAAATAGGATAATAAACGATCTCCTCGCCAAGAAGCCTATATTTACGTTGAAAGAGATGAAAGAAATGCATGGCAACAGTGTCTCTTACAAAGCTAGAGATTTTGTACAAGCAGTGATGAAATTTTCTGATGATAGTAATAAAGCTTACCTTAATAAATTGATAAAATGGGATTATTATTTTGATAAGAATAACGAAGCCCCTGCCCTCTTTATGGAATTGTTTGATAAGATGACAAGTCTTACATTTGATGAGATTGATTCTCTTGCTAAGAATTACCATGTAAGGCACCCAGAATCCCACATGTTAATAAAACTTGTAAATGAGCAGCCTGAGCATATTATTTTTGATTTGAAACATACACCTGCAGTAGAGACTGCAAAAGATATTTTTAATCTTAGTGTAAGCGAATTACTAAAAGACGAAAACTCAGCACACAACAAAAAGACAGTCTGGGGCCAATCAAGAAAAACTAATTTATATCATATCTTGAGATTGCCTGCTTTTTCTGAATTAGATTTAGCAACTGATGGCCATCCCGAAACCATTAATGCTATTGGTACCGCTTGGGGGCCAAGTTGGCGAATGGTAGTAGAGTTAGGTGAGAAAATTGAGGCATGGGGGGTGTATCCTGGAGGTCAAATGGGCAGTCCTGCAAGTAAATATTATAAAAACTTCATGCCAAATTGGTTAAGAAACGAACATTATAAACTTCACTTTTCAAATACTCCAGAAGATATCGCAAAAGAAAACATAGTCCAAACCATAACTATCAAAAGAAAATAACAACATCATGAAAAGTATCAAGTTATCAATTGTAGCCGTTATCATAGTATTGACCATCGTATTTGGCCAAGAAGTACTACCATGGTGGATTTCGGGGTTGATCTCCTTTATTTGCGGATTCTTTATTATTAACAAAAGATATACAGCTTTTATCTTTCCATTTTTAGTTTCCGGATTAACATGGATCGTTTTAGCATTTATCAAAGAAAATAGTGCTGAAGTCAGTATAGTAAATATGGTCTCTGAAATATTTAAAAACGTTGGTAAAATACCAATTTTCTTTATCACAGGGCTAATAATAGCACTAGTCAATGGTTTTTTTAGCTTGTCTGGCAATTATTTTAAAAGAGTGGTAAGCCCTCAACCTGCATCAAGAAAAATAAGATAAGGAACTGTAAAGAAATAAAGTGTACAAATTTGACGAAGTAGTTCTGTTTTTTTTTCGAGGCATAAATGAGAAGAATAGCCTTAGCTAATTGACGAATTTATAACGAAGAAAAAAAGCAAAAAAACAAGTCAAAATGTATATGTTATTTCTTTACAGCTCCTAAGTACAATAAAAGATAATTATTTTGAAAAAGTTGCTACCAAAGCAACAACACCAGCAATAATATATTGAATCCCAATTGACATAACTAAAAATCCCATAATACGAGATACTGCCCTCTGACCGGACACTCCTAAAAACCTATCTAAAAAGGGAGCTGCTCTCAAGGTAATGAAAACAACAAAACCACTGAGTATGATCATCAGTGCAATACCGACCCTGTAATAAATGTCTTGGTATTCATTAAAATATGTAATCAAAAGGGAGATCGAACCTGGTCCACTCAACATCGGCATAGCCATAGGTGAGAATGATATATCTTGCTTGTGAAGTGCCTCTTCTTTCACTTTACCACTCATCTTACTTTGCTCAAATTTACCTTGTAACAGACCATACCCACTAGATAAAATGACTAAGCCTCCTGCTATCCTCATTGCATTGACACTTATTCCAAAAAATTGTAAAATATATGTACCTACAAGGAAGAAAATCATTAAGATTCCAATAAAATATAGACTTATATGTAGGGCTGAAGTTTGTCTCTCCCCTTTGGTATAACTGTTTGTAAGAGAATTATACATTGGTATTGCTCCTAACGGATTCACGACCGAGATTATACTTGCAAAAATGGCTATAAGTGTAGCTAACATTTTTCTTCTTATTTGCTTGAGGTGTTTAAATAAAATGCAAATTTATATAATTTTTGACGAAATACTGGGATGGAGATTAAAAAGAAGGTTTTGCAGGTTAAGAAAGGTTAAAAAAGGTTGAGAAAGTTAAGATTTCAAACTTAACTTCCCTTAACACCAAAACTTAACCTCTCTAAACTTTACTTCGAGGTGGTTAAGAAAGTTAAGTAAGGTTGAGAAAGGTTAAGTTTGCTAGATTTCCTAAATTTCTAATTTTCTAAAACCTAATCCCTAAAACCTAACCCCTACTTCACCCTAATTCAGAAAGAAAATTTCTAATATACCCCTTTATCACCTCTAAACCCTTATTATAGTTTCGACTATTATTGACAATGAGATCAACTTCATCTTTATATGGAAAGATAAACTTTTCAAATGCTGGTAGTACATGGTTTTGATATCGATAGAGCACATCTTCCAATGGGTAATTTCGCTCAATTCGGTCTCTATTAATTCTTCTGATTATTTTGTCACTCATTTTAGCATTGATCAATAATTTTAAATCCAACTGGCTAAAAATTTCTTGATCGTAAAAAACGAATAAACCTTCTACTACAATAATAGGTGCAGGGTTAAATTCCACAAATTTTGGCTCCTTCGTTTCGTTGTTGAAAACATATTCTTTACGGCTGACTTTTTGACCAGCTGAAAGAAGCTTAAGGTCGCGAGAAAACTCATCCATAAAAAAAGCATCGGGTACATCAAAATTAGTAATCCCATTTGCATCTTTCGCAATATTACGACGATCCTTATAATAATCATCTTGCGAAATCACACAAATTTGTTCTTTTTCGAATGGAGCACATAACTCGTTGATAAAAGATGTTTTACCCGATCCACTACCTCCAGAAATTCCTATTAGCATAACTACTTATTAAAATAAAAGTGATAAACGCCACAAAAATTAAAATAAATTTCTATTTTTCAGCCAAATTAGAATAAAAAAGTAACATTTAATGGAATTACTCATAAATATTGGTCGTGGCATATTAGGAATAGTACTTTTGCTTGGCATCGCTTATTTGTTTAGCAGCAATAAAAAAGCGATATCTTGGAAATTGGTTATATATGGTATGGTACTTCAATTAGTCCTTGCATTGATGATACTTAAAGTACCATTTATGTCGACAATATTTGATTGGTTGGCTAAAATGTTTGAACGTACGCTCAGTTTTAGTAGCAAAGGTGCAGAGTTTTTATTTGCTGGTTTGGTGACAGAGGTAGATACATTTGGGTACATTTTTGCATTTCAAGTTTTGCCTACGATTATTTTTTTCTCAGCACTTTCCTCTGTATTGTATTACTTTGGGATATTACAGAAAGTGGTAAAATCACTGGCGTGGGTGATGACCAAGACGATGGGGATTTCAGGTGTAGAGAGCTTAGCTACTGCTGCCAATGTATTTATCGGGCAAACGGAAGCACCACTCCTTATCAAACCATATTTGTCCAATATGACAAGATCTGAGATCATGTGTCTAATGACAGGTGGCATGGCAACCATTGCAGGAGGAGTTTTTGCCGCTTATGTGGGCTATCTAGGTGGAGATGATCCTGTGATGAGGGTCTATTTTGCTAAACATTTATTGACAGCGTCCATTTTATCGGCACCTGCAGCCATAGTAGCCGCCAAAATCCTTGTACCAGAGACCGATAGTAAATCCATCGATCAACAACTAAAAATGGAAAACTCTGAAAATCTAAATCTATTAGATGCCATTGCAACCGGATCAACAGATGGTTTAAAACTTGCGGTAAATGTAGGGGTAATGTTACTTGTTTTTACAGCTTTGGTGGCATTTGTCAATCAGATCATTGCTAAATTTCTAGGTGGATGGACAGGATTAAATGAGTGGGTGGTGACGTTTACCAATGGAAGTTTCCAGCAATTTGATTTTACTTTTATACTAGGTATGTTATTTGCTCCCATAGCGTGGATATTAGGTACTCCAGCAGACGATTTGCTAACAATTGGACAGTTGTTAGGTAAAAAGACGGTAATCAATGAATTTGTAGCTTATGCAGACCTCGGCACTTTAAAGACTTCAGGTGTTCCCATTGATCCCAAATCCGTATTAATTGCTACATATGCGTTGTGTGGGTTCTCTAACTTCGCGTCGATCGGCATCCAGATTGGGGGTATCAGTGCATTGGCCCCAAGCCAAAGGAAAAATCTTACGGAATTAGGTTTAAAAGCATTGGTTGGAGGAACATTGGCTTGTTTTTTGACGGCTGCGATTGCGGGTATGTTGTATACGGTGGCGTAAAAGTAAACGAGTAATTATAAAACTCTATCTTTGTTAGACAATCTAAATTAGACAATCTCTATTTTCATCTGCTTACCTAGGCCTCCTTCAATTATTTTACGTAAAGTCGATACTTCGATTCCTGATTTATTATTTTCTAACCTCGAAATATAATGTTTTGTAGTACCACTTTTTTTCGCTAATTCTTCTTGGGTCAGTCCTAGTTCAGTCCTAGATTTTTTAATAAGCATACCTAACTCTAATTGCCTCTCACTATCCAATTTGCTATTTTCATAAAGTACAATCGGATCAACATCATAATAAGCTTCAATAAAATTACCTTTTTCATCCAAATTAGATATCTTCAGTTCTTCCCAAACCAAAGTTCCATCTTTTAATTCAAGCCTTTTAAATTTATCTTGATTTGTACTTATTTCGTACTCAATGTCATTCTTATCAACCTTCCACAATTTGAATAATTTTGTAAAGTCAATTACTCTAGATTCACCATTATTAAAAAGTACTGATACTTTATATCCATCTATTCTATGTATTTTGACAATTCGTTTAACTGTTCTCATTTTAATTTTTATTGAATTTTTGCCACTGATTAATTATGAAATCCTTGTTTATTTCTGCCCATACAATCACTTTTCGTCTTTGTTTAAAAGGTATTTCTCCTGAATAAGTTGATAAATCTTCGATTTTAATAAGTTCCTCATATTCTGCATAAACGGCATGAAAGTGAGGTGGATTATGATCTCTTGAGTAAATATAAATTTTAATAGAATCTAACTTTTTAATACAAGGCATTTTGATTTAATTACTTCTATATTAATGTTATCTAATTTGACAACAAAACTAACAAAATAAAAGTTTCATTATTAGAAATTTAAATAAAAAAACAGAATCATCAATCCGTCACAATCAAATAATCCGCTCTTTTCATCCTATCCTCTTGTGTCAATCCCTCAAATTCTGTCTTTTTAAGAGCAACTATATTTTTCACGGTCAGTTTCTTATTCTTTTTCTGCAATTGTTGGACCGTACCCAAGCTTTCTTCACAGTGGAATTTTCCGACCATATGAATGACTGTACTATTCTTATGTTTTTTTGCCGCTGAAGCTATGTTTTGAGCCATAGAGGCATCCCAAAGACATTGAGCATGATAAATTTTTGATAAACCTGTAGAGTGGCCACCCATGATCTCGACAAATCGCTCGTAATACCTGCCTGTCAATGTATCAATCGGCATGCTCGGTAAAAATGATAATGCCTTTTTATCTAAAGTCTTCAAAATACTTAATCCATTACGCGAGACCATTCTGACATATCGTCTTGGTGCATTCGCTGCAACAACATGGCCCTTTTGCGCCTTCATATACTCAACCATCGGCTTGTAATCCTTTTCATAGTTCGGCCACGATCGGGCATCCGTCTTGAAGCTTTGCTCCGTGATTTGCCCTTTTAAATACTCATCTACAATATATTGGACATCGCTCTCAAACATTTCCATCGACAAGACCACTTTGCCATTTTTGGCTTTGTGTAGTTCAGAAAGCACGTCATACTGTGCTTTATGAGCCAAAGAATCGTCATGCTGTTCACCAAAAAAGACGACAGAGACATCCTTTATTTGATTAATCAGACTTAATAAAGGTATCGTCTCACCACTTTTATTCATAATGGTATATTGTCCAAAAACATTTGAACATACCATCATATTGACTGCAATAATAACTTGAACTATTTTACGCATTTTTTATAATTTAGAAGACGAAACTAAGACTTTTAAAGGGATATTATCCAATTTCCAAAGAGAATCTTTTCACATTGATAATTTAGGAATGAATTAAGATTTTGTTATCCAATCCCTTAATAGCTATTACCTATTAAATAATTTTTATATTTGTGGATAAAATATCGAAGTACAATGAATAAATTACTTTTCGTAGTAGGATTGTTTATCAGTTTTTCAGCCACTGGTCAAGGTATCGTATTTGAAACTGGGACGTGGGATGATGCACTTAAGAAAGCAGAACAAGAAGGCAAGTTGATTTTTGTTGATGCGTATACCACATGGTGCGGGCCTTGTAAAGCGATGGCTGCCAACGTTTTTACGCTTTCTGAAGCTGGTAGTTTTTACAACACCAATTTTGTAAATGTAAAAATGGATATGGAAAGTGGTCCTGGTAAAACATTTGGAAGTAAGTACCCAGTAAGCGCTTACCCTACACTTATGTTCATCAATGCGGAAGGAAATATAGTTAAAAAAGCAGTCGGAGGTCAAAAGCTTGAAGGTTTACTAGCATTAGGCAAGGAGGCTTTGAAAGGTGCTGGTCCTTCTTTGACCACTCTTGAAGAAAAATATACAGCTGGAGATAGAACATACCCTTTAATGATTAAATATGTGACCGCTTTAAACAAATCGGGCAAATCTACTACTAAAGTGATCATGGATTACCTCGAAAAAGCTAAAGACTTAAAGGAAAGTGAAAAAGCGATGATACTTTTTGAAGGTACTGACGGGGCGGATAGCAAGATTTTTGAAGAAATGATTAAATTAAAAAAATCAATCATAGAAATGGTCTCTCTAGCAAAATTTGAAGAAAAAGTTGAAACAGCTTGTCGAAAAACTGCACAAAAAGCCATTGAATTTGAATTGGTGGATTTACTTCAGGAGTCTGTCTCGAAAGCTAAACAACATCTTACCACCAATAAAACTTTAGAAAATGAATTAAAGTTGGATTATTACAAAGCCTTCAAAAATGAAAAGACTTACTTAGAGACGGCAGAAGCCTTTGTAAAACAGACATTGAATAACAATCCTTTAGAAGTTCAAAAGTTGATTACAGATATGTGTACAAGTTTTACTAATAGTAGTGAAATACAAGCAAAAGCTGCCAACTTTGCTAAACAGCTTTACAACAAACAAGAGAACTTAGAAAACCTTGAGCTTTATTGCATCACTTTGGTCAAAAATGGTGAAAAAGACAAAGCCTTAAAGGAGATAGAAAAAGCTAAAAGTAAGATTAAAAATAATGAAGAATTGGTCAAGAAGCATGAGTTGATTTACAATAAAATCAAAGAATACCAATAACTTTCTTTCCTTTCAAGACAGTATAGCAACAGTAATAAAATGGGAAGAAACCTATACATCTTCATAGCTCTTTCCTTAATACTCTTTCTAGTAACTGATGCAAAGTATACCCAATTCGGTGAAGAGCATCAAAGTAAATTAGCCACGGATCTTTTGCCTAATGATTATATCTACTTACCAGCCATACTTACCTATCATGACATCAGAAAAATTGAATGGATTGATACACTAAGCGAAAAATATGATTTTAAAAACCTAAATGCGCTCTATTACCACGATAAAAGTAATTTAAAATTAATCAGAAATAGTCCAGGAATGGCGGTGCTATATTTACCCGCATTCTACATTGCTGAGCTATATTGCCACTTTACGACACAGCCCAAAGATGGATACGCACTACCCTATCAGATCAGCTTGCACTATTGGAAAATAATTTTATTATTGATTGGTTTGGCCATTTCTTACCTTCATTTAGCTCAATATTTCAGTCCTGCGGTCACCTTCTTTTCCTTATTGATTTCGGTACTCAGCACCCAACTCACCGACATTGCAACTTCAACAGAATTTTTCCCTTATGGTCAGTTTGTTTTAACAGCCTCATTTCTATATTTTTTAGACAAATATTGGAATAAACCCACTGTCTTATCAGCCGTATTGATTGGGCTATCGCTCGGTATTTTGGTTTTGAGTGATTTAAATTATTTGGTTTTTTTACTGCTTGTATTCTTATGGTATTCATCACCTCAGATAAGACATATTAAAGCTAAGATCATTCATTTTCTCCGTCATTTTAAGTACTATATTCTTATTTTTTTAATTTCAGGAGCCTTGCTATCATTGCATTTATTTTATACAAAATATGTATTGGATACTTATGAGTTTTACAATTACGATGGAAGGATATTTGGCTTTTTTTGGCCCAACTTTCTTGATGCATGGTTTAGTGTAGGATTTGGGTGGTTAGTTTACACACCAATTATGATTATTTCACTTTTAGGCTTTATTACACTCTATTTTCAAAATAAAAGACTGTTTTATCCATTTATAATCACCTTTTTAGTTTTTCAAGGCCTACTTGGCTCATCCAATGTCAATAGTTTTGGTACTGAAATCGGCAACTCTCATATGGTAGGTATTTATCCAATATTGATATTTTGTAGTGCTAGTTTCTATCAATTTTTTATAGAGAAAAAGACATTTTGGTTCGTCCCTATTGCGCTCGCATTGGTCATCTGTGGTTACTTCAATTATTGGTTGATCTATCACAAACAATCAGGCAATTTCATCGCCTCTAAAGAAATGTCGCGAGACTATTTTTATCACGTATTAGGCCGCGAAGACCTTTCTCCACAGACCATCAAACTATTGGATACCGAAATCATCTACGAAGGTCCAATTCAAGATTCTATCGTCATTATTAAAGATAGACTTAGGTATTGTTTAGACAAAAAAACTCAATACACACGCAGATGGGAAGCATTACGACAAGATACTACGCATAATCAAGTCCGCTTTATGTTAGATGCTTTGACATCTTCAACTGACGTTGAGGCCTGGCATTTTGCTCAAATGCTGATCAGTTTTTACGACCAAGACGCCAATATCAAAAATGAGATGATCCGCGTACAACGATTCACCACCAACAATGAATGGACCACCGTTTGGATAGACGCTCTACTTCCTAAAAATACCACAAAAGTTGTCGGTTCTGTTTGGAATGCCGAAAACGATGAAAAAATCTGTTTTAAAAATATAAAAATTTATACTTACAAGACAATCGATGGTAAGAAAAGGCAGCAATTAGGGAGGTAGAAATTTCTGAGTTCATTGTAAACCCTTTTTTGCTTTGCCCCGCCCCTAAAGGGAGGCAAAAAAGCGTTCATTTTCAAAAAGAATCTTTGTTGGTTATTTGATTTTTTTTGGCTAAGCTCCCTTTAGGGTTAGGGGTAAAATTAGCCAAAAGTTAGTTTACAACTTACAAAGTCCAACTAAATCCTTCCAAGTACTTTGAAATCCTCTACAAAAATTATACTTTTGAACTTTAGCCTTATAAACACTAAATTCAATCAACTATGGATTATTTCAATCATAAAAAAGTACTGATCACAGGGGCCTCCTCAGGACTTGGTGAACACCTTGCAATAGAACTCAACAAAAGAGGAGCACATGTCATATTAGTGGCAAGAAATGAAAAGGAATTGACGCGGGTACTAAACCAACTGGACAAAACATCGCCAAGCATAGCTAAGGTTTTTGATGTGTCAAAATATGATCAAGGTGGCGTTTTTATAGCTGATTTATTAAAAGAAATTGGGACAGTAGATATCCTCATCAATAATGCAGGGATAAGTCAACGTAGTCTAGCCGTCGATACCAGCTTTGAAGATGAAAAGAAGATCATAGACCTTAACTTGTATGGAGTATTAGCCCTGACCAAAGCCTGTCTACCAGAAATTATCAAAAATAAAGGCCAAATAGTGGTGATCAACAGTGTGATGGGTAAGATCAATACCAAATACAGGTCAGCCTATGCCGCTTCGAAGCATGCGCTGACAGGATATTTTGATTGTCTTAGGATTGAGGTAGAAGATCAAGGTGTGAGTGTGTGCAATATAATGCCCGGATTTGTTGCCACGAATATTACCAAAAACTCCATAGGAAGCACAGCAGACATCATCATTAACAGTGCCAATGACAAAGGCTTGAGTCCCGCCTCTTTTGCAATAAAAGCAGCTGATGCGATCGCTAAAAGAAAAAGAGAAGTGATCATAGGCGGGTTTAAAGAGGGTTTTGCCGTTTGGTTTAAGAAACTAACACCTAAGTTGTTTGACATTTTTATAAAAAAACAAAAAGTAATATAAGGGAATGTCCAATTATTTAAAATACAACCTAAATTAACTCCATTGAAAGCACTCGTAATCTCAGGAGGAGGCTCTAAAGGTGCATTTGCAGGGGGCCTAGCAGAATATTTTATATTATCACAAAAGAAAAAATACGACATATTCGTAGGTTGTAGTGCGGGTAGCCTACTCGTACCCTTCTTAGCACTCAATGAAATCGAGCGCATCAAGCAAGCTTACACCAATGTAAACCAAGCTGATGTCTTCAACGTTTCACCTTTTAAAGTAAAAGAATTTGAGGATGGTACCTTTAAAAGCAGTATGAATCACCTGAGTAACATCATGATGTTTATTAGAAGGAAGCGTACTTTCGGAGAGACAAAAGCATTAAGACAAACCATCAAAAATATTTACACCGAAGACCTCCATGAAAAAGCCAAAGAGCTCAACCTCAAAGTAGCCATCACCGTTTCCAATCTTACCCTCAATATCGTAGAATACAAATACCTGTCCGACCACAACTACGAAGATTTTTGTGATTGGATATGGGCTAGCACCTGCCTAGTCCCTTTCATGAGCATCTACGAAAAAAATGGACTCGAGTACGCTGATGGAGGATTTGGCAATTACATCCCGCTCGAAGAAGCCATTGATGCAGGTGCCACCGAGCTCGACGTCATCATTCTACAGCCCAAAAACAAAAAAGTACGTCGTACTGTCTCCCGAAACCCTTTTGATGTATTGATCAACACCCTAGATTTTATGCTCAATCAGATAGGTAATCAAGACATTAAAATCGGCACCCTCGAAAGTATCTATAACAAAAATATCAAATTCAACTTTTACTACACTCCCCGTGTATTGACCGAACATTCATTTTACTTCAATCCAAAATTGATGAAAGAATGGTGGGTTGAGGGGTATGAGTATGGAGGGAAGATGGATGGGGGTGCGAGATGAGGTTGCTATATTCTGCACTTTTTATGGAAAAGATCATCTAGATTTCAAAAACCGAGACACCGGTGAGTATTTGATACCGACATACTAACTAAGGCCTTTTACCTCTTTTAGTCATGATTTTCCTATAATCCTTGCGAATAACTTTAACACTGCCCAATCCGCGGGAAAGCCTTTCTAGCACTAGTAGTAGTTTTTCTATAATCTCCTTATCTAGAGAAGAATTCTGAAAATTTGCATCATCAAGACCTATTTGCTTTGTTTTTTCAAAAATATGAGAAGAATCAAATTCATATAGATCTTTGACTTCAATACCTAATATTTTTACAATTTTCTCTAGTTGATCTACTTTGAGATTGGTTTTACCGGTTTCCATTTTAGAATACCATTCTGTACTTACTCCTAATTGGTCTGCTAGATAGGCTTGATCAAGGTTTTTAATATTTCTTATTTGCTGGATGTTGAATAAAAGTGCGCGATTCATTGTTAAATTATTGAGTTGTAAAAATAAAGTTCAAGCGGTTAGAACAAATACAACATAAAGATAGAACAAAAAATTGAAATATCTTTTAAAAATTTAAAATATTTTTGCATCAAATTAATTTGGACATGAATAATAAGTGGTACTGGATATTTCTTTTGGTAATATTTAATCTGGTTTTAAGGGCGCAAGACAAAAACGTAAAGATAAATAGGACTTATGCAACACAGTTTATGATGCATAAAAATTTACTTGACACAGCCTACGAAAGAAAGAAAGCTATTATGGAAAAAGAAATTTATGAATTTAAAATTAATGGTAAATTTCAAAATATTAGAATTCCTGTTGTTTTTCATATGCTATATGACCCCAATGTTAATGAAAAAGATGATAATGAAATATATAGACAACTGGAAGTTATAACAGAAGATTATGGAACAAAAGCAATATTACCAGTAGTTACAAAAGCACTGACGCTAGAAGGCTTTGATAAAAAAATAGCAAGACTAGATCTCGAATTTTGCATAGCTGATGGAAATGGCCAAAACAAAAGTCCAAGTATTAATTGGGTACCGGTTGGGTCGAAAAAATGGACATGCTCTGATAGTCTCAAATCAAAAGCAACAGGTGGAGTGGATCCATGGGATACTGATCAATATCTTAATGTATGGGTGTGTAACATGATTGGAGATACGGCAGGGTTTGCACAAATGCCTGGAGGAGCAAGCAAAACAGATGGAATCGTAATAGATTTCAAATTTTTTGGTACTTCGAAATTTGCCAAGCCTCCATATAATAAAGGAAAAACACTGTCTCACTTAATAGGTTCATACCTAGGCTTATATGAACTATGGAATGATTACTCACCATGTTCGGACGATAATGTTTCAGACACGCCCATTCATAATGCCCCAAATTATGGTGTTGCACAGGTGTATAAACATATAAGCCTATGTGATGGTAATCCTGTAGAAATGAATATGAACATAATGGATAATAGTGACGATGAAAGTTTATTTCTTCTTACTGAAGGTCAGAAATATAGAATTCAATCAGTTTTAAGTAATAAGGGCTTACGTAAAAATTTATCAAAAGGCAATTCAAAATGTGCAAAAAACCCACTCGATAATTTCGAAATTGAACAACGAAATTCCGATATAAGTTTACCCATAAATCTTAGCTTAATTCCAAATCCAGCTGGAGATGATGTCAAAATCAAATTCGATACAAAAAGGATGTTTAAGGAACAACTAGATGTAGTAATATATGATGAAGTTGGAAAATTGATTTCGAACTATAAATTTTTACCTCATGTATCAGGGGAATATTTAATCGATGTGAGAAATATGCCAAATGGAAAATATATTCTGAATATAAAAACAGGAAGTTTTAAGGCCTCTGAAGTTTTAGTTGTTTCTCACTAATAAATAAATAATAATGAAAAATTTAATCGTAGTTATATTTCTATCACTATCCTTTTGTCTAATTGGACAACCTATTAATAAACAAATTAAAGATATAGACAGACCATCGCCAAATGCTGGCATGATGAATAAATTTATAGATATACCAACTCTAGGAGCTTCTGGAATACCCTCTATCAACATACCAATTGCGTCTCTAGATTATGGCAATCTATCCGTACCTGTAAGTTTGTCTTATCATGCTGGAGGCGTAAAATTAGCAGAGCACGCATCTTGGGTTGGTCTTAATTGGTCTTTGAATGCAGGTGGTATGATTTCAAGACAAGTTCAAGGAATTCCTGATGAAAATTTTCAGGGATATTACACGAATGGGGCAAATATTCCTAACGATATTATAAATTCATTCCCAAATTATTGTCAAATTTATAATAATGCGGAAGGAGGAGGGTATGATATGGAATCAGATATGTTTAGTGTTTCTTATCCTGAGGGTAACTACCAATTTTATATAAATGAAAACCAAACGATTATTAAATTGAACGACGACAACAATGATAAACTTCGTATAATCACAATTGGAACAGATATTTTTGCGGGGATAGAAATTACTACAGACAAAGGCAATATCTATACCTTTGGTAGAAGTTTAGCTACCGATCCATTGAATTATGAAAATACTCAAATAGGCAGCACTGGGTTTACAAATAGAACTGGATGGCATCTAACAAATGTAAAAAGCTTTGATCTTATTTATACTATTAATTTTGTCTATGCAGATGAAACTATTACGTATACTACTAAAGCATCTAATTCACATACAAGCAACTCAATAGGAAACGGTGGTGGCACTAACGCCCCTATTAGTAGAATTTATTCCTCAACAAGTAGACGACTTACTGAGATTAATAGCCCAGAATCAAAAATTGAGTTTATTGCGAATACAGCCAGGCAAGATGTTACTGGCAATAGACTTGATGAGATCAATATCTACCCTATTGGCAACCAAACAAATTTTTGTAAAAAGTTTACTTTTCATTATTCTCATTTTCTAGATAATAGATTTACACCGACATTATCTCATCATAGAAAATTAAAACTAGATAAAATAGAAGAAAAATCATGTGATCTATCTGTATTAATTCCCGCCACAACATTTGACTACATTGGTACCAAAATAGGACAAGACATATTTTTACCGAACATTCTTTCAAATGAAGTTGATCATTGGGGATATAACAATGGGAAAACTTCAAATAATTCATTAACTGTAAATGTTCCAAATGAGTCTGTTACTTTGCCTACTGGATCAATTAGTTATGGCTCTGCTAATAGAGAAATTGATGCAAATTTTACCCAAATTGGCACCTTAAACAAAATTGTTTGGCCAACTGGTGGCCAATCTGAATTTATCTATGAAAATAATGTAGTTACTGCCAATACAGGAGCTCCTACAAATACAAATGTTGTAAATATTGCAACATGTGGTACGCCTTCTCAAGCTTGTTGTGGCTCTCTAACCAATCAAGTAAATTTTACCTTTACAGCGAATCAATTAGCTTCTGCTAAATTCAGGCTTGAAGCAACCAGAATATTTGGGTCAACTTGCCAAAATAATCCTGTAACTGTGACTGCTAGCGTCTGGCAAGGTGCAACCCAAGTGGGTTATTATCAATTTAATCTAGCTTCAGGTCAATCGAGTGGGAATGTTAATGATTTACCTCTTTCTGTGTTTGGTAGTCTAACGGCTGGAATAAATTACACATTCAGGGTCCAGTCTCAAGATGGGAGAGGTGCTCTCATCGTTTATACACAATCTTTTGTCACTACTGAAAAACTAGCACCAGGACTAAGGTTAAAGACTCTTATTGTAAATGAAGGCAACTTAAATACTAAAATCACAAAAGAATTCTCCTACCTTGGATCAAATGGTAAATCTTCAGGCAATATAAGAACCATTGAACCTAAATATGCAATTGGATTTTCAAATGTCGAATTTGGGCCTTTAACTAATGACCAAGGTACTAGCGTAACATGGAGCGATTCACCCGTAAATACAAATCCTGCTTATGGAAACACTGTAATTTACAGTAAAATAAGAGAATATATTGTCGGAAATGGATATACAAACTTTACCTATGACACATTATTACTTTTAGCTCCATATGCTTCGAGTTCTCCTATTTTTGGCACAACTGTATTTTGTACAAATAATGCTAATTTACCTACTGCCACTGCTATGACATGTCTAACAGGAAACTGCGTCGAAACACCACTTTTTCAATTTAATAAGAGAGGTAAGTTGCTGATACAGGAAATATTTAATGAAGGTAATACATTGATTGAAAAGGAGGAATTTACTTATAATTATATAACACAAAACTCCACAGGCACAAATATTAAATTAAAAGTTTTAAACTACGCAGCACCTAGTACTTTCAGAATTCTTTATGTTTTGAATAGTTCAAGATCTCTTTTATTATCTAAAAAACATTTTAAAGACGGGGTTGAAACCATCACAAATTATACTTATGACAACCTTAACAGACATACTTTTCCAAAAACTGTTTCTGTAACAAACTCAGATAACAAAACAGTGGTAGAAACTAATTTTTATTCTCATGAATACCCGAATACAACAATCCAACAGAGTTTGCTTTCTAAAAACTTAATAAAACAATATAAAAACGAAAAGCTTGTTGCTACTATTAAAGTCGATGGTTCTGAGGAAGAATATGCACTTTTCAATAATAGTCAACCTAGACTCCATAAAATTTACCGAGACAAATATACTTGGTCTAGTACTGGAGTAATAAGTGGAACAAACAAAGTACTAGAAGCTACTATTAATGCATATGATACCAGAGGAAATATATCTCAAATGACCCAAGAAGGTTGGGCACCAGAATATTTTACATGGAATAATAATGGCTCTTTACTCTCAAAAACCTTCAATAACTTTGTCAAGCAATACAATTACTATTCAAATACAAGATTATTACAATCGTTTATTGATGTAGATGGTCAAACGACTAACTATGAATTTGATAAACTGAGCAGATTGAAAAGGGTTTCTGAAAGAGGGGGAAATGTTTTAACTGATGTGTCTTACAATTTTAAAACCCCAACCGATCCTTTTAATTGGATGAAAGTCAAGAAAACATTTACACCGGTTTCCAATAGCGCACTTAATATTTTAGAAGATATTAGCTATTTTGATGGCTTCGGAAGACATACGAGTACCATTAAAAAGAATCAAGCAGCCAATGGTTTTGATTTGATAGTAGATGCTAAAAAGTTTGATAATAAAGGAAGAGCAGATAAGATATTTGAACCTTATCAATCTCCCAATTCTAATGGGTCATATTTTGATATTCCTACTTCAGCTCCACACACAATGATAGCTTTTGAACCTTCTCCACTAAACAGAGCTGCTTCTTCAACTCCAGCCACATGGCATGCTACATTAATATCATATGGCTCTAACAATTCGACAGATGCTGTGAAATATGCATCCAATCTTTCTACTAATTATCCTGATAATACTTTATCAAAAGAAATAGCTACAGATCCCAATGGCAATAGAACAATTACATTTAAAGATAAGCTAGGAAGAACAATTTTAGTAAGAAAAACCAATTCATCAGGTATAGAAATCGCAGATACTTATACAAATTTTGATGATAAAGGACGAATCAGAAACGTTTATCCTCCGAGTACTACCACAAGCTCAACTAATTTAATTTTTTCTTATTTATATGATGGAGAAGATAAAATGACATGGAAGAAAGTTCCTGATATGGATGGCGTAACTATCAATTACAATAGTAGGGACCTACCTGCAGCAACATGGCTACCTAAAGAAAATAAATGGTTAGTTAATAATTATGATATTTTTGGTAGAGCTACCATTACAGGTTTGACATCAAATAGTACACTTCCAAGTAATCTTGAATCCATTACAATTCCTGATATTTTATCGCAAGCAGTGTATGATGGAGCCAGTGGACTTGGTGTTACAAGAACACCTACTAATATTGATAAAGGAAAATTGACAACAGAACAAGTTAGAATTCTTGGTACCTCTAACTTCGTATCTACAACCAATTTTTATGATACGTATGGAAGAATAGATTTTAAAAGAGCTAATAACCATCTTAATCTTGGTAGTATAAATGTTCTTTCCCCACCTGAAAGATGGCTTTATAGCTATGATTTTGCTGATAACATCATTACAGAAACAAGAAATCACAACATAAATGGACACACAAGAACTATAACTACAACCAATGTGTATAATAATAAAGGTCTGCTTCAAGACGTTAACTTCAATGGAGGAGTAGGCGAATCAAATAGACTCATCAGCACAATGACTTATACACATAGAAATCAATTGCTATCCAAATCAATAGGTGTAACCAATACGTTACAAAAACTAGATTATACCTACAATCCTCAAGGATGGCTTTCTTCTATTAATCCAGCATTGCCAATACCTTCTAGTTTTGTTCAATTTCCAACTACTTTGCCTAGTGGTACTGGTAATCTGAACAATGATTTATTCCACATGGCCATTCAATATGACAATCCCGAAACTAATGTAGGATCGACCACAACAATACAAAGAAATGGCAATATTGCTCAACTTCAGCACCAGACTATAGGTAGAGAAAAAGAATATTGGTCTTACAGCTATGATTATTTAGACCGACTTAGAACCGCATCACATACAAGGATGAATGGTGTAGGTGGTATTGCTGTAGGTCACTTCACAGAAAATATTACCTATGATGGACCAAGAGGAAATATATCATCTATCATAAGAAATGGCTTATTAGTAAACCAATCAGGAGGCAATTATACTTCCTCATCATCAGGTTTAATTGATAATCTAACACTAACTTATATAGCTGGAACCAATAGATTATCTTCAGTTGTAGACAACGGCAATGTCTCTTTCAGACACCTAGGCTTCAATATTCTATCAGGAGGAGGTGCCAGTACCAATAGCTATGATGCAAGTGGTAATTTAACATATGATCATACCAAAAAAGCAACAATAGCTTACAATTACCTCAATCTACCATCCACCATCACTTTTGCCAATGGAAATATCATAGATTACACCTATGACGCATCGGGTAAAAAACTTACCACAACCCGCAGATTAAATACCACTACCACCTCAGAAATCCAACACTACCTCGACGGTATAGAATACAAACAACAAATTGCTACTACAAACTACCGATTAGAGGCGATATACCACCCCGAAGGTCGTATCTACAATACCGATATTACAAACTTAGCTTCTAGCACCATCACCTTAAGACACGAATTCTGCATCAAAGACCACCTCGGTAATACCCGACTCACTTTCACAGATAAAAACAATGACGGATCTATACAAGTACCTGGTGAGATTTTACAAGAAAATCACTATTATCCCTTCGGGATGAATACCAATGGCCCTTGGATGAATGATGCTGCGGCTAATGATAAGCCGTATCAGTATAATGGTAAGGAATTGGAGAGCTTTGGTGGATTGGGTTGGAATGATTATGGGGCTCGTTTCTATGATCCAAGTATTGGGAGGTTTACGACTGTGGATCCGATGGCGGAAGCAGCTCCAGGTTGGTCACCATTCAGATATGGGTTTAATAATCCACTTGCATATACTGACCCTACAGGGATGGCTGAAGAGCCCGTAAATGAAAATCAGAGGAAAACTCAAAATGCTGAAGAGAATTATGCTAATTTAAGATCCTTTGGGGATTTTACAAAAGCTGCTGCAAGTGGTGAAATTGATGAGCATTCTCAAATGAGTACAAATTCATCGGGAGACAAATCTGCTTCTTCTGAGACTCAATCAGATGATTGCAATTGTGATTGCCCAGGAAAACCGCCATGTGAGTCTGAAGGTGCGTCCGTCGGAGAGTCATTAGTACCTTTCATGGGCTCGTATCTAGATTATAAGTACAGGATGGAGAGAGGAGATTATTTTAGAGCTGGAGGCAATGGGTTTTTATTCATTACTGATGTTTTCTTGATAAAATCATTATTTTTTGGATTAGGCAAAGGAGTTGTTAAAGCTGGTTTAAAACAAGGAACGAAAAGGTATTTTGGAATAGGAATGTCTCATGAATACAGTGCAACAGTTTCTCGATTGTCTAGACTTGGAGTTGACATGTCAGGTTATAAACACCATTGGCTGATATCTCAATCGATGATGAATAAACATGTATGGTTAAAGCCAATTGGAAATCAAGCTTGGAATTTAACAAGATTTTCAAGTCAAGCTAGTCATATAAGATGGGGACATGGTTATAAGTTTGGAGATCAATCAGCAATATGGGGATGGAAGTTTTTATATCCTATTTCTTCTACACCATTGGGATTTAAACTTGGGATAGCTTCTTCAACTGGGCATATTTACTCAACTTCACAAAAATAAAATTATGAAGGCTCCATATTTAGTATTTACAAAAAATGATTCCAAACTTTTTAGTCTTTCTTCAAATTATGACAACAAAATAATTTGGGGTAAATCATTATTAAATAAAAAATCAATTTATAATTCTGATTTGTGTTTAGTTGATGCCGTAGGAAATGTATTTTTTATTAAAGAGTTTGTAAGTTTACAAAAAATTGATCTAATTGAGTCAATAAAAAAATTTTGTGTTATGGTTGAGGTAAAACCTATATTGTATAAAGATGAATTGACAATTACTTTAGATAATTTAAAAATTAGAGTTTGGAATTGTGTTTCTAAAAATAAATCATTTTGGATTTCAATGGATGATGGTCGTGGAATAGAAAAAATGATATTTGATACAAACAATTTTAAAGAATTAATTTTATTATTTAGATAAGGAATTATCCGCTATCTTAAGTTTGCCCCGCTGCTCTAAGTTTATATCACCTCTAATCCTTATATGATTGTTTTTCGAAAGAAAACTACATATTATATGATCAAATTAAATTATATGATTAACTTGGTGAATGAAGTGTTGGCTCCCTTGATACGTTTGATATCGTTTTTAAGTTTACTCTTCACTAAGCTAAACCCGCTGCCCTAAGTTTGCACACTTACTAATATTAACGGTTAATTGAAGTTTGCAACTTCAATACCCGCTCTCTTAAGTTTGCCCCCAATAACAACCCCCGAAGCAGCTATTTGAAGATTATTTCGGTAAACTCAATACAAGTGTGACTTCAAATCCATATTAGCCCTTCTGCAAATCCTATTCTTTCATAGAATCACTAGTCAGATAGGCTAGTTTCATTTTGACTAATGTAACTCGCAAGCACTCCCTTTTCATTTACCGATAATTCGTATAATAGTTTTAAGCAAGTAATTGGTGGATCTTATTTGCAAAACAGAAATTATAGTTATGATGACCAACTGATCTCGACCATAGGGAGAGCATAGAGTGAAACATTACACTCTATAAGAAGGGCATTCTTTCTTGCATTGCTTTAACTGATCGCAATCCCTAAACTTTGTAGTTAATATGTTATTCTAATAAATATCTACAAATATGTTGATAAAAATATTTATATTTGTAACAAAAAGAATAAGAATGATTATAGATGCAGTTACTCAATATAGGTTTATTATTGAAAACTTTAATGAAATAATAGAGCTTTCAGGATATAAAAATGAGTATATAGCAGGAAAGTTAAATTTGTCACCAGCTAATTTTTCAGCAAAAAAAAGTAGACAAAGTTTCTCTAATAAAGAAATTGAAAAAATCTTAAAAATAATAGTAAATGAAGATGTCGAAGATTATTTTATGCTTCATATTATGCGACTTAAAAAAGATGAGGAGTCAGTTAGTTCCTCAGATTTGAAGAAGGTTATGGCATGGAAGTAAGATTTAAAAAGTCTTTTGTAAAAGAGCTTATAAATTGTCCAATAAGTATTCAAAAAAGTGTCCAAAAGATGCTAGAAAAATTGGAGAATTCGAGTTCACTTGAAGAGGCAAAAATTGATTTTGTTTTTATCAAGGGGCAAAGAAAAAATGAAAATTATATCAGAATTAGATTAGGACAATATCGAATTGGTGCTGAATTAATTTATCCGGATATTTTAATAATAACTATTGGCCCTAGAGGAGATATTTATAAGACATTTCCATAAGTTTAATCTGCATTAATCATAATTGGTTAAAATTTCATCTGCTAAGGCGAACTTTCAAAAGTGATTTCATAGAATGATTTTTATCAATAAATATCTTTTCTATTTCAAAGGTCAATGACCTGCACGATTAGAACCTTGTCATAAATTTCATAAATAATCCGATAATCTGCAATACGGATACGAAATGCATCTCTGTCTTTTAGTTTTTATATCCTCTGGGTCTTGGTTCTTCGGATAAATTCAATATGGCTATTTTAATATTGATGTAATGGGGCGAAGGTATTTTATACCAAATGAGTTTACAAATTAGTCCAAAATAAAAGAATGGATTTTTTATTAAGTCGATGAAAAAAATCGTTACGTAGCCTGAGCTACGGAACTATTTTTTGAAGAAGAATCAATAAAAAAGATAACTTTTATTGGACTAATCTGTATGTTCATTTGGTATTAGCCAGTTTTTTCTGTGCCTTTCGTTCTACCTGAACTTTATACATTTATTGTACGGCTTTCTTCAATTTCTTTAAAAACCTCTTCGGCGTCAATAAATTCCTGTTTGCCCTGCTTAGCTTTATCATAAAGTTTAATATCTTCCAATTCTTCTAAATCATCCACCATTTTATTATAATCCTTGATAGGAAGGATTACTGCTAATTTTTTACCGCGGTCGTCAGTTACAAATTGTGTTGTCATTGTATTCTAGCTTGTCAGCCAATTTTTACTTTAGGGAAGTTCTAAAAACTCCCATTTAATTTAATAACACAAATATACTATACATAAATACATGATTAAATAAATTCTTATAATTTTTGTTGCTCCGAAATGACCAGCTGCCCTAAGTTTACGACATTACCCCCAAAACTAACTGCTGATTTAAGATTCCAGTTGTTGCATTACATGATAAACTATCTTAAATTCTGACAGTAAAATCACTGCCCCACCCCTTCCAATTTAGCCTACCTAATAAGTGCATCAAGCAAATCAAAGAAACGTTCCTTCTCCGTGGAATCCAATTTATTTTGACCTCATAAAACCTTTGGATCAAACATTCTAACCTCCCCCAAAAATATACTTATCCGCATATTGAAGTAAAATAATGGTCTTAGCATCTTCAATATCGCCATTAAAGATTGCTTCATAGGCTGCTTCAAAGGGCATTTCTTTGACGATGATGTCTTCTTGCTCTTCTTCTAGTCCCATCGTGTGCTGACTTTGCAGATCATCGTAATGTGCTATAAAATAATGGGTCTTCTCAGTCTTGGCACCGGGTGTGGAGAAAGCAGAAAAAATATAATCAGCTTTTTCTATCGTGAGCCCAGTTTCTTCCTTTATTTCTTTGATGATCGTAGCGTGCGGATCACCATCGTCTACCAATCCTGCACATGCCTCGGTGATCACCCCTGTAGAATGCCCATACAGTAAGGCAGCTAACCTAAATTGCTCAATGAGGACAATTGTCCTACGCTCTTTGTTGTATAGCAGTACAGCAGCTCCATGGCCCGTATCTTGCATTTCACGTTTTTGGATTTCTACACGACCATCATTCCGAATATATTCTAATGTATATTGGCTGTATTCCCCCCATCGATTTGAAAGGATTTCTTTTTCTAAAATTTTAGCTTTCATAATTAATTTAAGAACTTTTGTTCACAAAAATCGGGGATTATAAATTATTCTTGGGGGAAGATTTTTACCAAATATTGGGTCAAGATTTATTCTTACTATCAAATCATGGGTACCGTCATGAACACTTCGCAGACCTGATAGACCAATATCATACGCATAATAAAGCGAAAACTTTGGGCTCACCCTATGTCCTGCTATGATACTTAATGCATCAATTGTTTTACTAGAGTATCCTCTCAAACTGAATCCAGCATAATTTTTTGTATTAAAATTGGCCAATGCCCTTACTTCAGTTTGCAATACGGTGAAGTTGGTTCTTAATGACATACTTGGAATGAGTTTAAGGTTTGGATTGATAACATAATTGTATTCACCAAATACATTGAGGGTTTTATCTTGACTGTACTTAGCGTTTCCAATAGATTGGCCTAAGGATACGAGGTCAGAAAGACTAGCCATGATTTGGAAACTGGGATTTGTGTACAGAGCACTTATTTCCCACAAACCACCAATCCCATTTTGCAAGTTGTTATCCAATACCTGATCGCGATGATTGGTTGTGCCATCAATGTATACCCCTTGGGGCGTGCGCACTTGGGTGCCATCCAGTCTTATATGAGATAATCCTAATCTACCTCCCAATGATATCAACCCCCCTAGATAGGGCATCACATAATTATAAGAGGTTCTGAGCTGATTAATTCTTAGATTACCTTCTTTTTGAGTTAGAATATCACCTCCGATACTACCCTTCCATGCATATACGGGCATGTGAACACCAATATATTGTGTACTTGGCCTGCCTTCGAGTGTAGACCACGCTGCCCTTGATTGAAAGGTCAAACTGAGCGTGCGTTCCATCCCTCCATAAGCGGCATGATCGAAGTAAGGATTGAAATTAATGATAGATGAAGGCACTCCTTGTTGGCTTGACAAAGGTGTCCATATTAAAAAAAAGCAAACAGTTAATAAATTACTATATTTCACTAACATTAAACCAATCTTTTCCTATCTCGTTCTTCAAAATTACGAATAAATTTAGAATTAGGTATAAATTTATCGATTGAATGTTCTTAAAATCACATTTACACACAGAATAGCTAACTTACTACATAAAGATGGTAAAATGTTATTGGAAAGTTGTAGACCAAATATCCGAAATATATTTTTAGAAGCGTATATAAAACAAAAGGGAGCGTACTATGAATACACTCCCTTGTTTTTACGATTTAACCACCAAACAATTTTTTAATATCTAAGTCAATTGTTGTGGGAACATTTTAAAAAAATATTTAAAAACTTTTATTTCAAAAATTGCTCACTATTTCATTTGAAAAGTACCTTTTCCGACAGGAAACCCTAAGTTGTAGATTTCTACACTGTAGAGGCCTTTAGTAAGTTTTTGAGCCAATGTCCAATCAATACATGCATTGGTATCTTGATTTTTATATTCCACTTCTCCTGAGGTAGAATATCTAATCTGCGTATTATCCAATCTGTTGGTCAAAACACCAGATCCGTTATCTTCGATGGCAACAGTCTCACCAAGTGGCGAAATTACGCGCACAAAAAATCTTTTCATACCAGAAGGTGTTACCATATTCGTCTCTGTTTTTATACAAAACCTCAACAAATCAATATTCTTGGCTCTATTCGTTCCATCAAGCTTTCCATTCTTCTTTATTTCAAAACCCTTTACATCAAGGTAATTAATTTTGATAGCACTAGCCATATCCACTTTAGAAGATAAAGTTTCATTTGTTTTAGATAAAGATTCTTTTTCTGAAGCTAACTGAGCTTTAGACCTAACAACTTCTTCTTTCTCTACTCTTTCTTTAGTCAAATCCGTAGAAAGTGCTTCATTTTGTGAAGTAAGCTGCGTATTTAGATCCGTCAACAACATATTTTCCTCTTTTATCTTGGTGACTTCTGCGATCATATCCTTAATTTTTACATTTAAGTTTTTGATTTCCTCTTGTGCTTTGCCTAACTCTCTTTTAGACCAAATGAGGTCTCCAATTTTAGACTTCTGAATCTCTAATTCTTTTTTCTGACTATCTATCAGCTCATTTGCTGCAACATTATCGCCTCTTAATTGCTCTAAATTGTCCAATGCAGATTGGTAATCTTGATCCAATTCTGCTTGCGCTTTCTGCAAGTTTTGGGTTAGTGTAACTTGCTCCGTGTTTTGGGTTTTTAATTGGTTATTTGAAAACCACTGATAGGCATTTAAGCCAAGAAGACCTAATATAGCCACAATACCCCAAGCTGTTAAATTTGTTTTATTACTCATTATTTTATTTTTTAATCATTTAACGTTGTAAAGATGCAAAAATATTTTATTTTTATACTCAATTGTTGTAAAATTGGGAGAAAACGCTAAAAATATATCCATGTAAACCATTAAAAATGAATCTAACTTTAAAACAACTTCACAATACATTATTTATCGATATTGAGACCGTCTCTCAATTTGACTCCTTTTCTTCTGTTCCAGATGCTATCAAACCATTTTGGCTAAAAAAGGCAAAAACCCTAAACAAAGATTTTAATTTTGATGATGAAGAAGCTTTGTCCAATTTCTATAAGGATAGGGCAGCAATTTACGCAGAGTTTGGTAAAATAATATGTATCTCTATTGGATTTTTATCAAAGAAGGGTAACCTAAGAATTAAAACCATTGCCAATCAAGACGAAAAAATACTACTGGAGGAATTGATCAGCTTACTTGAAAATCATTACTATGACACCAAGCAACATTTCGTTTGTGGTCATAATGTAAAAGAGTTTGATATTCCCTATTTGTGCAGGAGGATGATTATCAACAATCTTAAACTACCTTCCATTTTTGACATTATGAGTAAAAGACCATGGCAGACCGACTATATATTGGATACTATGGATTTATGGAGATTTGGTGACTACAAATCATACACATCTTTAGATTTATTATGTACTATTCTAAATATAGAAAGTCCTAAAAGTGACTTAGATGGTAGTAAAGTAGGAAAAGCTTATTGGGAAGAAGATAGAATAAATGATATTATGGAATACTGCTCAAAAGACGTACAATCCTCCGTCTTTGTATTACTAAAACTGACCCAACTTATGCCTATTGATGAGATCGAAACAGAATTTATCTATAGTTGAGGCTTTTTTAAAGCTTTGAGCAGTTAGTTGTAAGCTTTGAGCTATCAGCTTTGAGAGATTAGCTCTAAAAAAATAGTATCGCTATCAAAATTATTCAAAAGTATCAAGTAAACATTTTACCTAAACAGCTTAAATTAAACTATGCAATTCTAGGCAGTCTTGGCAATCTATACCACCTATGCAATCTTTGCAATTCTATGCAATCTATGCCACCTATGCACTCATTCCTTCTTCGAATTGATTAACCTATTAATAAAGTCCTCCATCACAGACTTATCTTGTCTAGCCACCCTTGCCCTTGCTTTTGAGATGTAATCGCTAAATTTAGAAACAACCTCCGCATTTGACACGTCAAGTGCACGATCATATGCACCGGTAGCCATCCTTTGTCTTACCATTTCAAAAATAATAACCGCTGCGGCAGTAGAAACATTAAGGCTCTGCACCATACCAAACATTGTAATATTGATATTACCATCACAATATTCAAGCATTTGTTTAGAAACACCATCTCGTTCATTCCCAAGTACGATAGCTGTAGGAATAGTAAAGTCCATTTCATAAATAGAAACTGAAGATTCGTTGAGGTGTGTTGAAAATATTTTAAAATTTTTAGCCCTTAATACTTGAATGCAAGATTCAATATCTTTATAAAAATGAACTTCGACCCATTTTAAAGCTCCTTTAGAGGCATGTTTACCTACATATTTTTCTTCTGAATTTGGTCCAAATTCATTATAAATAACGTGCACTTCGCGTATTCCTGCTGCGTCGCAAGTACGTATTACTGCTCCTAAATTATGAGGATCATGTACATTTTCTAATACTACGGTCAGATCTCGCTGCCAAAACCTAGTTAGATCTTCAATTTTTTTAATCCTTTCTTCTGATATCAAAACAAGCTAGATTTTTCTAAACCTTCCGTTTGTAAAACCAATGATGTCGAGATGCTTATTTTCGTAAAATAAGAGTTTAGTAAAGCTATCGTCACCATCTTCGTATACGGCCTGAACGCTATAGTTGGTTTGCAAAAATTGGCTATTATCTTTACTTGATTTTTTGGGAAATTCTTTACCAAAAGTTGAAATACCCCTCCCAAGAAATAACATCATATCATACCCTTCGAATGCATATTTTGACGGTGAGGTTTTGTAATCATAAAAGAAATTACCTGAAAATGATCGTGCTCTTTCGGTATTCCGCTCTAAAAAATCAGGGACAACCAATCTGATTTGAAGTGCATTATATAAACTTACACCCACTTTTTCGCTATCTAAAAGTAATGGCATACCATAAACTATGATATCTTGACTCCCTTTTTCATTATTGAGTTTATTTAATATTTGCGACACAAACACTTCATCTTGAAAGGAGTAATTTGGTAAGATAAATACCTTTTTACCTTTATCAACCGACGCCTTAAACATTGAATTACTACTGCTAACTGTATTAGGGTTTACTTTTACTACATCTAAAAGCTGAGTACTTTTCTTGTTGTAAAAGCCTGCACTTTGTTGTTGCAAATACTCATTCCACCTATCGTCTATACTTCCATCTCTCAAGATGATAGCTACGTCTTCCGGAGCGTAATTCTTACTGATATGCTCAACTATCCTGCTAAGATATTCTCTCAAGTTGGGTTTGAGTTGGAGATAATAAGGATTATTTTCTGTTGTTTTTGAATTGCTATAAAAAGGGGATACGACCAACACTTTGTTTTTCTTGCCATAGTCCAAAATGTTTTGAAAGAGTGTCCTATTTTCATCTCTAGCGGTCGTAGCATATGGACCAATGATCATATCTAACTGCGGATTTAAGTCACCGATATTAAAATTGTCAGAATCGTGCACTTTTATATCGAGATTTATGCCTTCTTTCTCTAACTTTTTAGCAGCAAGCTTCACTCCAGCATAATACTGCAATGCCCACAGATTATCATTAACCGAAACATCGTGCAAGTCAGATTTAAAAGGAAGAATCAACGCGATATTTTTAGAACTAATTACTGAACTTGCTGATTTTTCTATTGTACTTATGGGTGGTGGAAAGATGGTTTTTGATTTGTCTTGTAAAGTCAAGGTATCAACTTTGACATTATTGGTTTTATTGATGACAATGTCAGGTTTTTTCTCGACAACCTCTTCCTTCTGGACTGGTACAATTTTTTTAGTTGGAGTACACGAAGTAACTACCAATAAAACAGAACCAAATAATATGTATAAAAATCTCATTTTAAAGTTTCAATTTTTCAAATACGCTAGGACAAAAATAAAGATTATCCCTGAATAACCTAAAATTTTACTCCCATTCTATAGTAGCAGGAGGTTTTGTGCTGATATCATACACTACTCTATTGATACCTTTTACACTATTTATAATCTCGCTAGATACCTCGGCTAGTAAAGTGTATGGCAAATTAGACCACTCGGCAGTCATTCCATCTACAGAATTTACACATCTTAATGCTACCGTAAATTCATAGGTGCGCTCATCTCCCATTACTCCGACCGATTTAACCGGTAACAAAATGGCGCCTGCTTGCCATACTTGGTCATACCAGCCATGTTCTTTCAATTTGTTGATATAAATCGCGTCTGCTTCTTGACATAACCGCACTTTTTCTTCGGTAATTTCACCTAGCACTCTAATGGCTAAACCAGGCCCAGGAAAAGGGTGCCTTCCGATAAATGATTGAGCCAATCCTAAAGCTTTCCCCACTTTTCTAACCTCGTCTTTAAATAACATCCGAAGGGGCTCTACGATTTTTAATTTTAATACATCAGGAAGTCCTCCTACATTATGATGAGACTTGATCGTCACACTTGGACCATGAACAGAAACTGATTCGATCACATCAGGATAAATAGTACCTTGAGCTAACCATTTAACATCACTGATTTTTGTTGCTTCTTCTTGAAAAACCTCTATAAATACCCGGCCTATAATTTTTCTTTTGGTTTCTGGATCACTCACACCATTTAATTCCGAAAGAAATTTGCTCCCTGCATCTATCCCGATGACATTCAAGCCTAGGTCTTTGTAGGAATCTAATACACTTTCAAATTCATTTTTACGAAGTAGGCCATTATCTATAAATACACAGTATAATTTTTCACCAATTGCTCTATGAATCAACATCGCAGCAACGGTAGAATCAACTCCACCTGACAATCCTAGTACTACTCGATCATCACCGATGGCATCTTTTAAATCAGCTACTTTATCGTCAATGAATGATGTAGGTGTCCAATCACAAGCTAATCCTACAATGTTTTTAACAAAATTTTCTAATATTCTACTTCCTTCTACAGAATGTGTCACTTCAGGATGAAATTGAAGACAATAGACACCATGTTCAAATGCACCCACTTTACTTTGATATGCAGCGACAGGTATGTCATCTGTTGTTCCAATTATTTCAAAATTGTCTGGAATTTTTGAAATGGTATCACCGTGTGACATCCAAATTTGCGATTTTTCGTGCAGTCCACTAAACAAAGCACAATCTTCCTTCACAACATTGAGTGACGCTTTACCATACTCTCTTTTTTCTGATTTTAAGACCTCCCCACCAAGCTGCTTAGCAGTAAGTTGTGCTCCATAACACACACACAACACTGGCTTCGTGCCAAACATATCCTTTAAATCTACATAAAGAGCATTATCATCAAGAACAGAAAAAGGGCTACCCGAAAGAATTATTGCTTTTGCATCTTTGTAATTTTCTGCACTTTTGTTGTATGGATAAATCTCACAATACACATTCAACTCTCTCAAACGTCTAGCAATCAATTGAGTATATTGAGAACCAAAATCGAGTATAACAACTTTTTCGTTCATCTCAGTTTATCTTAAAATTTTACGTTTAATAAGCCTACCAATTCTTTCACTTCTTTCAAGGTCTCTTGAGCTACTTTTCTAATTTCATGAGAAGAACTTCTGACTTTATCTTTAATATCCTTTTTATTTAAATTAATCTGTAATTTTCTTTCTTGAAAAGGTTTGACTAATTCTAAAACTGACGAAGCAGTGACATCTTTTAAATCACTATATTTCAACTTTCCTTTATTGTAATCTTCCAAAAGGGCATCATATGCAAGTAAATTACCACACGCTTTGATAAGCTCAAATAAGTTGTGAACACCTTCACTCATTTGGTTTTTATCAACTTCTCCAGTATCTGTAACAGCTGATTTGATTTGTTTACGGATTCTTTCAGATTCTGCAAAAACACTGATATAATGTTTTTCTCCCGCGGATTTTGACATTTTACGAGATGGATCTGCCGTTGATCTTATTTTGGGAGTATCCGTGTATAAAGCTTCTGGTAATACAAAAAATTCTTTACCAACAGCATTGTTAAATCTTTGTGCTATATCACGTGTTAATTCTAAATGTTGCTCTTGATCCTTACCTACAGGTACATAATCTGCACGATAAATTAAAATATCTGAAGCTTGAAGTACTGGATAACTTAATAATCCCACAGACACAAAATCATCCTTTCCTAATTCACCAACTTGAGACGACTTGTCTTTAAATTGAGTCATTCGTGTCAATTGTCCATAAGAACAATAACAGTTCAAAATCCAAGATAACTCTGCATGCTCAGGGACTAATGACTGCACGAAAAGATTGTTAGTTTCAATCCCACAAGCCATTAAATTGGTAATTAATTCCCAAGTGTTGAGCCTTAATTTATCTACATCATAAGGCATCGTCATAGCATGGTAATCTACTACTCCATACATACATCGATAGTCCTTTTGAAGATCTACCCAATTTTTTATTGCCCCAAAATAGTTACCCAAATGCATATCTCCTGTTGGCTGTATGCAAGATAAAACTGCTTTTTTTTCCATAAACTCTTTGTAACTAATATTTGCTTTTAAAATGCGTTAAAAAAACCAAGGGAGACTTGAGGAACAAATGGTCTCGTATTCCAATTTTCAATAGTATTGGGTCCTTCATCCAATAAGTAAGAGCCTCCAAGTTGTAAAGAAATACCTTTGTATCGTATTAAATATCCTAGTCCTACCATTGTACCTGTATAAATTTCACTTACACCCTGAACTCTCAACTCTAGCACAAATGCCGAACTAGTAGTTGTGGGTTTCAAATGAAAGTCCAAGCCTGCACATGCGCCTACAAATCCAAATCCAAGGTGAGCGCCTAATCTGCCTTTCAGCAAGGTTTCAAGCTCAGCACCAATCAACCCTCCTCCATTTAGTAAGCCAAAAGTAAGCGCATTTTTCTTATATTTTTCATATTTGAGATCTATTTCTTGGCCATCGGCATGGAAACTAAGCACCGCAAACAAAATTAAGCCCAGTACTATTTTCTTCATTATTCATGTTATTGGCCGCAAAAGTACAATTTTAATAATACTTTAATCTATTTTTTAAGCAGGTAAATTGTAGAAAAGCAACTTTCAAAAAGGACTCGCTCTTTTCAATAAAGAAAAAAATGCTTGAAAATTATTATAAAACTAATAGTCTGGACAATATTTTCTACTTTAATTTCTGATTATCTATTTTACTAATACACCCATTTTCAAAAATTTCTTTTCGATTATCCAATTGACTAAAAAGTTTAAATACATATTTCAGAAAATATTTTTTTTTATAATTTATTCAAAAAGAGCGGTTTATTAACTACATCCCATAAAAATTAATACACTTCAAATAATAATTCAAAAACATTCTTTGAAAAAACAAAAAAACAACTATCTTTGCAGCGCTTTTTAAGCAGGGTACCTTAGCTCAGTTGGTAGAGCATCGGACTGAAAATCCGTGTGTCCCCGGTTCAAATCCGGGAGGTACCACAAAAAAAGGGTTAGACATCATGTGTTTAGCCCTTTTTTTATTTTACATAACATACATTATCAATTGATTAAACATTATAATAATTGATAACTTTTAATTTTTGTTGCATAAATATTTTATCAAAGTGCTATTTCCTGATAAAGGACCTATTTCAAAAATCTTCTATTAATCTTATAATTTCACTATTCAACCGCTCAACCGCCTTTTGTATCTGCCATCTTGATTTGTCTCTTGGCTCAACATAGTTGCTGATACCTCTGATTTGAAGATAAGGTATTTGCAGATATTTAGCAGCATAGGCAAAGGCTGCACCTTCCATTGTCTCAATGTCTACCTGTACTTTTGATCTAAGTGCAACAGTTAAAGCACTACCAGATACCATATTGTATGAGATGGAAGTTACATTTTGAAATTGGGTTTTAAACTTCGCATCTGAATTTTGGATTACACCATTGACAAAAGGAAATTGATTACCATTTTCCAAGCCAATTTCAAACACCGAAAGAAACTGCCCGTCCTTTTCTTCTACACCAATATCTCCAAATTGGTCACTTGTAACTTCTACAACTTGCCCCAATTCGAATTTCGAATGATATACCCCAGCTAAACCAACATTGATTAAAATATCAAAATCTTTTATTTGTGGCAAAGTTGCCATGCTATATGCTGTCTTGATACCTCCTATTCCTGTCACTATAGTTTGAATGGTCTTGTGCCCAAGTGCATAAGAGAATAAACCTGTTGATGGCAATTTATTTAGATATTCACTTAAAGGGGCAATTTCTAAACTAGTAGCAGATACGATCAATATTTTCATTTTACATTTGCTTATGCCACGTAAAAATATTTAAATAATAGAGAACATAATAAAAAACTAAAGTTTTAAATCAATAATTCTAAATAATTAAATCTGAGCTTATATCTTTGGCTACCTAATTAATAGTATAATGAAAAATAAGTCTTTTCAAATTTTATCGCTTTTTATTGTTTATCTTTTTGTGGGTTTTGGATGCAAGACCATCAAACAGCCTTTTACAGAGTATTCGATCACTAAATCGGCAGAAGGGAGAAATGGTATGGTAGTATCTGCTCATCCCTTTGCTACTAAAGTCGGGCTAGATATTCTTAAAAAAGGAGGTAATGCTGTAGATGCTTCTATAGCTGTTCAGTTTGCACTTGCAGTATGTCACCCTACTGCTGGGAATATTGGTGGTGGTGGATTCATGGTTTACTATAGTGATAAAGGTGAGATTGCCACTTTAGATTACCGAGAAAAGGCACCAGCTGCTGCTCATAAAGATATGTATCTTGATGCACAAGGCAATCCAATCACCAAATTAAGTCTTGATGGCGCTTTGGCTGGAGGTGTACCTGGTACCGTAGAGGGTATGTGGCAAGCTTTCAATAGATATAGCAAACTAAATAATTGGAAAGCACTCATCCAACCATCCATAGACGCAGCCGAGTTTGGCTTAGGGCTTACTAAAAGAGAAGCTGATGGTCTGAATGGTATATCAAAATCTATGGAAGAAATTAATAAAGGAAAAACCGTTTTTAATCCTAAAACATGGAAAGAAGGCGATATTTTAATTCAACCCGAGTTGGCAAATACGCTTAAAGCTATACGCGATAGAGGAAGAGATGGTTTTTATAAAGGAGATATAGCCAAAAAAATTAGCCAATCTATTATCAGTGATGGAGGGATAATGACAGAACAAGATTTAGCTGACTATGATGCCAAATGGAGAGAACCAATCATTACTTTTTATAGAGGACATAAAATAATCACTATGCCTCCTCCATCGAGTGGTGGTATTGTCTTAGCCCAACTATTGCATGCCATGGAGCCTCACAACATCAAATCTTTAGGTCTTCACAGCACTGCCTTGACACATCTTATGGTAGAAGCAGAAAGAAGATCCTATGCAGATCGGTCTACACATATGGGCGATAGTGACTTTTATCCTGTTCCATTAAAAGCATTGATTGAAAAAAATTATACGTTTGATAGAATGAAAGATTTTGACCCATCTAAAGCGAGCCCGAGCGCAAATATTAAAGAGGGTTTAAGAGAGTCTGAAGAAACAACCCACTTTAGCGTGGTCGATAAAGATGGTAATGCTGTGTCAATTACGACTACATTAAATGGTGGTTATGGCTCGAAATATGTGGTAAAAGGTGTAGGTTTTATATTAAACAATGAAATGGACGACTTCTCTGTCAAACCGGGAGTACCCAATCTATATGGGCTCATTGGTGCCGAAGCCAATAAAATAGAACCCGGCAAAAGAATGTTATCTTCGATGACCCCAACCATAGTTTTAAACAAAGATGAAAAACCTTATATTGTCGTTGGAACTCCTGGAGGGTCTACGATTATTACTAGTGTCTTTCAAACGATCCTGAACATAATAGATCACGGCATGGATGCACCAACATCCGTCGCAGCACCAAGATTTCATCATCAGTGGTTACCTGACATGATCTACACAGAAGACAATTGCCTTACAGAAAATGTGCGAAATGAATTAAAAAAGATGGGACATACGATCACAAGTCGAGGCAAAATAGGCCGTGTGGAAGCCATTATTTTAAAAGATGGTAAACTTCAAGGTGGTGCAGACCCAAGAGGAGACGACGATGCAAAAGCTTATTAAGGAATAGTATAGAAATAATGTGTACATTCTGAATTGTTCTTTTGTCTTTTTCTATAGTTGTAGATTTGTCAAATACCTAAGGCTATTCACCTTATTTACGGCTAACAAAAAACCAAAATTACTGTTTCAACTTTGAACATTTTATTTATTTACAGTCCTAAATCTTTTAATTATTTGATAATAGGAAATATAATTAGTACTTTTGCCCTCCAAATAAAAAAATTGTGTGGCAATTAGTAGCAGTAGTTAGTGGTATTATAGCAGGTTTAGCAGCTTTGTTTTTAGGATTTCTTATCAACATAAATCTGTGGCCTATGCCAGAAAACTTAGATGGAAAAAACACGGCCTCCGTGGAATACTTTATTAAAGGTCTTCCGGATATTTTTTTTATAACAAAAATCATCGTTCATGCACTAATGTGTTTTTTAGGCGGTCTGATAGCTTCTTTAGTAGCTAATACCAATAAGGCACAAGCGGGCGCTATTACTATTTTACTCTTATTTTCTGTAGTACTCTACCGTGATTTTGAATATGTTTATCCTACTCTATACGTTGTGTTTAGCTTATTTGCTGCAGGAATTTTGGGCTTTTTTGGTGTTGTGATTGGAACGAGGAGGTAAATTTATTACTTAGGGGGAGTTCTAAATACTCATTTTCGTAATGAAAAAAATACGAAATAGTAAAGGACAAGGCAAGAAGAGCGTAAAGAAATCGTCGCAAACGATTTTAGCTCTGAACTAGGGTCTCCGTGCCCTAGCGCAGAGAATATTAGATTGCGGTTACGCTACATCAAGGACATTTTTTAACATTCAACGCAGTAATTTGCTATTGCAGTTTTTTGTAATAGAAATGGAGTTTTTAGAACTTCCCTTAGATATCCAAATTTGGAGATAGCTCATTAGGCTTTTGATTGTAAAATTCTACTATGTATTTTACCACAAATTCTGGATCATCCGTGATAGGAATGATGTCTAAATCACTAGCGTTTATATTTGAAAATTTGTCGAGCATCACTTCTTTTATCCAAGTCTTTAGACCTGTCCAAAACTCAGATCCAACTAAAACAACAGGTACTTCACTGATTTTCTTAGTCTGCATCAAGGTAAGTACCTCAAATAACTCGTCAAGTGTGCCAAAACCTCCCGGCATAACTACAAAACCTTGGGCATACTTTACAAACATCACTTTACGGACGAAAAAGAATCTATGATCCAAATTTTTATCAGCATCAATGTAAGGATTATAAAATTTCTCAAAAGGTAAGGTGATATTTAGCCCAACTGACAAGCCACCTTCTTCATAAGCACCTTTATTAGCCGCTTCCATAATACCTGGACCACCACCTGTTATGATACCATATCCTTCTTGAGTAAGACGCTTGGCTACTTCTGTTGTGAGCTTATAATACGGATTATCAGCTTTTGTTCGAGCTGAACCAAAAATCGAAATACACGGACCTAATTGATTTAACTTTTCAAAACCATCAACAAACTCCGCCATGATCTTAAACATCGTCCACGCGTTTTCGCCCTTAATGGTTGTCCATTTTTTCATTGCTGTACTTTCCACTTGTTTTCTTTTACTTATAAAGAATTTTTAAAGCACCACTTCAAAATCAGGCGATTTTAGCTTATAATACTCATTTTCTACAAAACGTTTTAAGCTTTCGCAAGAATCAAACGTATTTAATACTTCCTTGAAAGTTACTTCTTTATTAACTTCATCAATTTTTACATAGGAATTTACATCTTCTGCAGTTATCTTTTTGTCACTTAGAATAATTAATCGCTCGACTACATTTCTCAATTCTCTGATATTGCCTGTCCATGCACATTTCTGTAATAACATGATCGCATTTGGCTCAATTTCTTTTTTTGTGATATTGTAATCATCACATATAGCGGTTGTAAAATGATCTACTAAATTAGGAATATCTTCTTTTCTATCCGCTAAAGAAGGGACTTCCACCACAATGACCGCCAATCTATGGTATAAGTCTTCTCTAAAATTCCCTTTATCAATTTCTTTTCTTAAATCTTTATTCGTAGCGGCCACTATTCTTACATCTACAGAAAGTTCTTTTTCCCCTCCTACCCTAGTAATTTTACTTTCTTGTAATGCACGCAGTACTTTTGCTTGGGCAGAAAGGCTCATATCGCCAATTTCATCTAAAAAAAGTGTTCCTCCATTGGCTAATTCAAATTTACCCAATCTCTGTTTGTGTGCAGATGTAAACGAACCTTTTTCATGACCAAACAATTCGGATTCTATCAATTCTGAAGGTATAGCAGCACAATTCACTTCCACAAGACTCCCACCATTTCTGTTACTTTTTTCATGAATCCAACGAGCAACTAATTCTTTACCTGTACCATTTTGACCATTTATAAGAACTCTAGCCTCCGTTGGTGCTACCATTTCGATCGTTTTCTTTATTTTTTCCATGGCAAGAGATCCACCTATCATCGGTTGCGTTTTTGACTTGGTGACCTTTTTCTGCAATGTCTTCTTTTCTTCGATGAGGCTTGACTTGTCCATTGCATTGCGAATCGTAATCAAAAGTCGATTAAGATCTGTGGGTTTTTGAATAAAATCAAAGGCCCCTTTTTTTACAGCCTCCACAGCAGTGTTAATATCTCCATGACCCGATATCATAATGACCGGTAATTCAGGCTGCATGACTTGTATTCTTTCTAGTGCTTCCATACCATCTAGCTTAGGCATCTTGACATCAAGAATGACTACATCATATGAACCTTGTTTAACTTTTGAAACTCCTTCAAGTCCATCAGCAGCCTCGTCAACTATGAAATTTTCAAATTCAAGAATATCTTTTAACGTTCTTCTTATGCTTGCCTCGTCATCTATTATCAAAATTCTAGCCATGATCTTTTTCTATTGTAATTTAAGACGCTAATATATTACAATATTATTAAATATGTACTGTATTTTTTAAAAATTCGTATTTAGCATGACTTTTTACTCTAGAAATGAAAAAATTAACTTATTTCAAATACGAAAAACTCATTCCTGCAGACATTGGAAGTCTATTGCTTTGGCCCGTTGCAAGTTGAACTCGATATGTACCCAACGTATATGCAAAACCTAAACCTATATTTTGATTCAATAGGTCTAACCCAAAATTAATGTGTATGATATTTGAAGGTTGGTACTGAAATAATAGCTTTAAGTCTAATGGTCTGTCTATGATTTTAGTAGCTTCTAATCCTACTTGCACGACCTTCGATGTTTTATAGAATATTGCCAACGATAATATAGATGGATGCTGTATTTTACCTGAATTTACTTTAAGTATATTGCGCAAAGTTGTTCCAAAAGCAATCGTAGAATTAACATCGGAATAAAATGATATATCCACCGTCGGAGTATATATATTGGAGAGTTCGACAGTTTGGACATTAAGGAGATTTAAGTTGATACCTAATGCACCTGTTTGAAACAATTTTCTTGCATAAGAAACCTGCAATTTACGCTCAAAATAATCCTCCACTCCAAATTGCATTAAAGCGATACCAAATGCGTTAAAATCTTTTTTTGTTACATAAGCTGTACTATATTCACCAAAATTACCATCGCTATACCTTAATATACCAGAAAGGTCAACCATCGTATTTTGCTCTGAAAATAGACTTGACGAAAAATTACCATAAATACCAGAAAGGTCAGACGAAAGATTAAAAAATCGAACTGTGCCCACATTATTAGCTCCTCCTCCTCTTAGATCAGATATCTGCCCTTTGACAGCTCCAAAGGCAAAGAGGAAAATAAATATTGCGCATGCTTTTGGCAAAAGACTAGTCATTCTTTACATTTAAGTCTATTCCTCCATAATAATTAGTCTCTGTATCTGTATTCATCTTCGTAAGATAGGTGATTTGACCTACGTGATAAGAGGCATGTTCGACTACGTGCAAAATGATACCAATACCATCAAAATAAAAACCTTGAACAGACCTTTTTCGTAAAAGCTCTTCTTCTGTCATTGATTGTATTGTTTCTTTTGCCTTGTTAAAAACTTGATCTACTTCTGAAGTTAATAAAGCTCTGTCAAAGTGGTCTCTTGGTACAAACTCACTATTTCGATCCCTTTCGTCTGATGCTCCCCCTAAACTTGATAAGATATACTGTGTTATATTACCCATAAGATGAATGACAATATTGGCCACACTATTAGACACTGTATTGGGCCGAAACAAAATTTGTTCATCTGTAAGTACGTTTAGACATTTAATAATTCTTTCATGAGATTCTTCAAACCTATATACTGAAGATAGTAAAAATGATTGAGAAGTTGGATGCATACAAGATTTTTAATTGTTGTGATAAAAGTACACCTTAGACTTAAAATAATTAAATGAAAAACAATATTTTTGAATCATAATTGATTAAATGGCAAATTTAAGAAGGAATCATCATAAAGGGTCAGGTGGAATTTCTAAGTTTTTAGTAATCCTACTGATATTAGGGGTTCTTATTTTCTTTTTATTATACAAAGGCAGACACTATATAAATGCTATTTTCGATAGTGTAAATACTTCTTCAAATGTCATCACTCCCGATGAAGACTATTTCATAGAAGGAAATAGACATGATACATTGGTACATTTACCTTCTTACACAGGAGAATTATTGATTCATGACAACTTCACATTATCCTTCAAGCCAGAATATAAACAAGCAGAATGGGCGGCTTGGACTATTACCAAAGCTGCTTTGAGATTACCTAATCAAAAAAGAAAAACATTTTTTACCGAAGACCCAAAACTAACGTCCACAGAACTTGGACCATTTGCTTATCGTGGAACTGGCTATCAACGTGGACATCTTGTTCCAGCTGCGGATGTAGCTTTTGATACCGCAGCCATGGCTCAAACACATTACATGACCAACATGGCTCCACAAAAAAGGGCTTTTAACAATGGTATTTGGCGAGAGCTTGAGCAGCTTTCTAGAGAATGGGCATGGAAATATGGAGAAATTCAAGTAGTTACTGGCCCCATTTTCTTAGAACCGATACAATTTATGAAAAGTGGTGTGGCTATTCCTAATAGTTTTTACCGGGTTTTGCTCGCAGAGATGAAAGGAAAAAAACATTCAATAGGATTTATTATCGCAAATGACCTATCCGAAAGAAGCATCCATGAATACGCTACAACCGTTGATGAAGTAGAAAGAATTACTAAAATTGACTTCTTCTTTGGCCTTTTTTCAGTAGGAGAAGAGCAATCTGTAGAATCAAATTACAATTCTGAGTTATGGCCTGTAAATGAAAATGCATTTAGATTACGTTCTACTAGATGGAATTTTGAATGAAAATTGTAAACATGTCCTTTTAAAATTGTATTTACCATTTATGACTAAACAATTACACCAAGCATTTTGTATTGCATTAATTGCTATCTCTGTTTATTCTTGTAAAAATTCAGAATCGAATACAGACTTTAACCTCACAGAATTCGAACTTGAGGAAGGCTTGTCAATTCAATGTGTTGCCAAAGAGCCTTTGGTAGTTGCTCCTGTAAGTTTAGTATTTGATGAAGAAGGAGTTGCCTGGACCATTGAAATGAAAAGCTATATGAGTGATATTGATGGTTTAGGAGAGAATGCTCCGATTTGCAGAATTAAAAAATTATACGACAACAATGGCGATGGGGTATATGACGAATACACCATATTCTTAGATTCATTAGTATTACCAAGAAGTGTTTTGCCAGTTTATGGTGGTGTATTGGTGGCTATTCCTCCATCGCTCTGGTTTTATGACAAAAATGGTAAGAACAGTCAATTGGTAGATAGTACCTATGCCGTAGGAGGTAATGCCGAGCACCAAGCAAACAGCCTACTCAAAGGGATTGACAATTGGATTTATTCTGCAAAATCATCAAAAAGGTATAAGAAAAAAGGAGATACTTGGATCATCGATGATACTCGATTTAGAGGTCAGTGGGGAATTGATCAGGACGACTTTGGAAGACTGTATTATAATCATAATGGAATCGTTATGACAAGTGAGGTTTTTGCCCCCAACATAATTAGTATTCATTCCTATGCACTTTATCCTTCATTAGATAAAATCATCCCTGACATCCAAAACAATGATCGGGTATATCCTTTAACAATGAACGGTGGTTTAAATAGAGCTTATCAAGAAGGCACCTTAGATACACTGGGAAGACTTATCAATTGCACATCGTGTTGCGGAGTATCAGTATTGGGCTCAGGTCAACTTGGATCACAATATAATGGTAATATTTTCATTGCTGAAACTGCTGGCAATTTAGTGAAACGGTTAGTAATAAAAGATCAAAAAAATGGTCAACAAAATGTGATAAATGATTACACTGAAAAAGAGTTTTTAAGATCCAAAAGTGAAATATTCCGACCTGTTTTTACAACCACGGGAATTGATGGGAACCTTTATATAGTTGATATGCGCAAGGGTGTCATCCAGCATGTCACCTACTTAACCAATCATTTGAGGAATCATATCATCAAAAACAAACTTGATACCATCAATAATCAAGGCCGAATTTATAAAGTATTTAACAAGCAAAACAAACCTAGTTTAGTAAAGTTAAACAACCTCTCTGATGAAAATTTGGTAGATTTACTAAACTCGGATAACAAAAGTGTCAGAATCCTAGCCCAATGGAAAATAATTAATGATAACATGTCGCACTTATCCAAATCATTAAGTAATTTATTCATGTCCACTAAAAATGATTATACTAAATTTCATGTGTTACACACCCTTGAAGGACTATCGATCAATGATACTACAATTATAAAAAATGCTTGTAATAGCACGAACCCCCATCTTAGAAGATTAGGAATTCAATTGGCATTCCAATCAAATGTATTCGACATAATTGACCAAAAAAGATTAGATACACTCGACCAATATGTCTATGCAAGCGCTTTAGCGGGACAAATCACGATTAATGAAAACCTCAAAAGCTCTACCTTATCAAATAAATTTGTTAATAAAATCTCCACAGACACCGTCCTTAGCGCAGTTTTTGCTGGAAAAATATTCGAATATGACGACAAACAAAAAATCAAAGAAATTTTGAGCATAATAACCAATAAAAATTCAATACTTTCTAAATACTTAAAAAATGGTCCAAATAAAACAACACAAAACACAATCTCAATAAATCATTTAAATCTAGCAGAAAAAGAAATGTTTTACAGCGGAGAATATAATTACAAAAAACACTGTGCCGGCTGTCACAATTTAGATGGGAAGGGTGTCCCAACTTTAGCACCAAGCTTAGTCAATAGCAAAATAGTTTTGAACCAAGAAAAGTCAATACTTATAAGGACAGTTCTTTATGGTATTGAGGTCAAAGTGGGTCAAACGGCAAAATATGGTGCTAGTATGACAGGTCTCGTAGACAATGAGGAAATAAATAATGGTAGTATTGCATCCATATTAACCTATATTAGAAATAATTGGGGTAATAAAAATACAGCCATATCTACCGAAGAGGTTTCGAGAGTTAGAAAAAATGGTCAATAAACTTTTAAGTTTTTAAGTTTTTGTTATAATCTATAGTGGCAATCATCGATTCATTTTTCATGATATTTTTGTTATTCTTAACAATTTCTTACTTTTACATTTTGAAAATTTGATTATGGCAAAAGATAGTACGAGAAGTGTCAAAATATTAGACCTAAACTTTAGACCTTATATAGATAAAAAGAAAATAAAAGAGCGAATAAAGTCTCTTGCTGAAGAAATCAATACGGAAG
Organism: Saprospiraceae bacterium; assembly: GCA_022844565.1. Classification (GTDB taxonomy): domain Bacteria; phylum Bacteroidota; class Bacteroidia; order Chitinophagales; family Saprospiraceae; genus JADKBO01. The sequence continues at coordinate 134,138 of JALHLK010000001.1, read as the reverse complement.
AAGTACACAATGAGCCCATCTTTTTGGTTGTGATGACAGGAGCTTTTATATTCGCATCCGACCTTTTAAGAAGAATAAATATTGATAGTGATATAAGATTTATAAGGGCACGGTCATATTCAGGTACGCAATCTACTGGAGTTGTAAAATTAGAAGAGGACTATCTTTTAGATATTAAAGACAGAAACATCATCATTGTTGAAGACATTATTGATACAGGAATAACCCTAAAGTTTTTAAAAGAAGGAATAACAAAATTTGGTGCTAAAAGCATTAAAACTTGCTCTCTTTTGTCCAAAACATCATGTCACACGTACCCCCTTCACATAAATTATTGTGGATTCGAAATCGAAGATAAGTTTGTGGTAGGTTACGGATTGGATTACAATGATAAAGGAAGAAATCTGAAAAATATCTATCAGTTGGATGTTGAAGGATAAAAAACTTTTGTCACATGTATTGAAATGTCTTACTCTATTATTTCCTTAATCATACTATCTACTTTTCTCAGTTTCTCTTGACAAATTTGGACTAATTCATTGGCTCGAGCAACATGAGCATACAAGTAATCTATACTTGTTTGTTCATTTAACAACTCATCTACTAATTTTTGTAATTCCGCCATTGCTTGATCGTAAGTGATTTCTGGTTTAATATTAGATTTTGATTTTGCCGTCATAAAAAGTTATTTCTGTTATTTCATTTGGATTATAATTACTAATAGATTTTATAAATGTATCTTTTTGTTTTAATAAAGTAAATCCTCTTTTTAAAATGAGTTCAGGATTAGATACTTTTAGTGTTTGGTCTATAAAATTAAGCTTATTTGTCTCTTCACTTAATTTTTGATTGCAAGCTAATTTTATTTGCTTTTGGAAGAGTTCAATATTTATTTTGTTTGCATGGAGGATTTCTAAAGGTTTTCTTTTAATAAACATTTGAATGTCATGGATTCTAGTGATATGTGTTTTAAATACCTCTTCTGCTTGTAAACCGACATTTCGCTTAAGATTAATAATAGCAGATTCAAAATTAGCCATTTTTTCCAAGAGAAAATCTGCACACGCTGTTGGTGTCTTAAGTGATCTATTTGCTACCATATCAGCAATACTTTGATCTATTTCATGTCCAATACCCGTAAAAACAGGAATTTGACTTTTTGCTATTTTAGCTCCTATATTAAAATTATCAAAATAAGAAAGATCTAATTTAGAACCTCCTCCCCTGATAATAAAAATTGCGTCATATTTATGTTTTGATTTAAATATAGTCTCAAATGCTCCACAAACATCACGCTCAGTATTTACACCTTGCATAGCTGAATTATATAAGTGATGCTCAATATCGTAACCGTACTGATTTTCCGCAAGTTGAGTTACAAAATCAAGATAGCCTGCTGCAGACTCCGCGGATATGATAGCTATTTTCTGAATAACCAAAGGAACTTTAACCCTCTTATTTAAGTCGAGCAAACCTTCAGCTTTTAAGCCTTCAATTACATTTTGTCTATGAATTTCTAATTTACCCAGTGTATAAGTTGGGTCAATATCTTCGATTATCAGTTTAAAGCCATACCTTTCATTAAATTCTATAATTACTTTGAGCTTTACTTCAGACCCTGGTTGTAGTAATGAATTAGCTAATCTTCCTAGTTTATTTTTTATGAAAATATTTGATTTATGCCAAATTACAGCAGAAGCCTGTGCTATAACATTGTCAAGAGAATCTTGCTCCACTAAATCTAAATAGACATTACCTCTTACTTCTTTAATTTGTGCTATCTCACAATTGATCCACACAGGTTGTGGGAAGTTAAGAGCAATTACTCTTTTTACATATTCATTAAGTTCGTACAGAGAATGTGACTCCACAATTTATTTTCTAATTAAAAGTACAAATATAACTTAAATACCAAAAAAAAGTTCTTTTGTGCATTTCGTCTCTGCAGTTTTTCATTCAGGAAAGATTTAAGTATATCAATTACGATTTTAAAATTTCATTATTCTTATAAACATGCCATTCATGCAGCAAATAATGGATTACGTTTGGAATATCGTATCTCCTTAAAAAGTTTAGTTAAATCTTTAATTTTACCAGAGCTAATTTATAATTACGTTCACTAGGTACGATAAACTCATTAGCAGATATTTGAACAGCATCTCTGAACCTAAGTTTTAAGTCTTTGTAGTCTGTATTTAACAAAGCATTTCTCTCAAATCTACCTAAAGGATCTAGTACATATTCACTTACGGTATTACTGGATTTGATTTCGTCATTGAAGATTAGCCTCATTCTGTTGTCAGTAGCAAAATAAAAGAATGAAGAAAAAATCCCATTATCGTCTTGACTAAATTGTTTTTTAAAAAAGACTTTTCTCCAATCGGTCGTAGCATCTTTGTTAATACTAAAAACTAACATGTCTTCATTGTAAAAATCCACTAAATTCCTGACTGAAAGAGGTCCATTATTGTTGAAGTTATTTGTTGGGGCAAAAGGTGAAATACCTGCCCCTCCCCTTCTAGAAAACTCTTTTTCCATTTCGGTCACTATGACTACTCCTCCATCAGACCTATGTTTAAGTAATTTTATGACATGGTCTCTAATGATCGGTTTTTTGACCTTTTTCTTTCCATAAAGTTCTTGTACCAATTTACTGTCCAATGGCAATAACTCTACTTCTTCATATGGAGTTATCTGAGAAATTGGCTTATTAAACAAGTAAATACCCTCAATTTCATCTGTTGACTTGGTACTGTATAAACCTGCTAAAGCTATACGCTTATTTTGTTCATCATAATTTATACGAACTCCTGAAGATAAGACTTTAGGGAGGGTAATTTTAGATCCAATAAATTCAGCGCTCCCAGCATTATAAAACAGAGAAAATGCATGATCTTTTGGCCTATCCCAAGAGTTACCTTCTTCAAAAACGACAAAATAACTACCTTGATTGGTCACCCTAACTCCTCTAAAGGATTCACGATCTCCTTTATCCATGAAGTTAGACTTTATACTTGAGTAAATGTTAGATTCATAACCATTCACATTGACTACAATACTCAAAAAAGTAGATTTCACCAGTTGAAACAACAGTAGTTTTGATTCGTCAAATGATGTTATTTCCTTAAAGTCTATGTCAAATTCTTCACTTTTGTATTTTAAAAGTGTATCTGATTTTAATAAATTAAGGCCTTCACCATAATATCTTACCGCCAAAACAGTTGTATCCTTCTTATTAAAAGTATGAAAAAGGTAAAGTAAACTATCTTTTACAAGTACCTTATTTACCTTACATCGTCTAACATCAAAGGTTAATTCATCAGTTCTGATAAACTCCATTTCGTTGTCAAAGATATCAATAAAAAATTCTCGACCTCTATCTCTAAAAAGCAAGTTTTTACCAAAAAAATTCGGCAAAATCTCATAGGAAAACTCATTTCTTATACCTATGTCCCTCGAAATCTTGACATTGCTTTGAGCATACCCTATACTTGTATATGATGAAAACAAAATAGACCCAAACAAAAAAAAGTATTTGAAATACCCCATAACTAGACTTTATTGAAAATAAAATTAAATAAAAATTTATAAACAACCAAGTTATTGGAGATAATTCTATAAGAAATTAACCCTTTATAGAGTATTTGTCGCTAGTTCCCCTCACTTCGATAACATTATTATATATCGTTCGCAGCCTTATGTTATCAAATTGTATAACTGATTCTACTGGTAATGATTTTAACTTTGTAAGAATATGACCATTAATTTGTAAACTATTGTTAGACATGATCTCACTCCGACCGTTTGGATAAGTCGCTTTTATGTTAAATGAATGAAGAGATACTCGGTACTTTGATTTGTAAAATGATTCAAGATCACAATCTATAAATGTTTTGCTTGAAAGAATACCTTTATCAATTTCTAAATTCATATCCTTTAATACAATTTTTGGCGACTCAATTGTTTTCATACTGCATGTAAATATATCAACAGGCAATCCTTTGTAATAAAGTTTTAACTTCGTTTCTCCTATTACCCTATTTAGATTAATGACATAAGTAGAGTCATCAAACTTTGAGATCATGTAACTATTTATCTCTTCACTTCTTAGCGATACAAGTGTAGGATCTGACTGCCCCAAATTGATTACTACAACTACTGGCATGGAACTGAATAATGCCAATGTATCACCTCTTGATTTGTCAAATTTAGGAATAAACTGACCATTTACCTCTGAAATACATACATTAGTGAGAACAAAAGCTACCACAAGTTTATAGGAACATGCCAATAAAAATACTTTCGTTTGGTTTAAAGCCATGATATCGTAGCCTTTTTGTATTTGTCCTTAAGAACAAACTTTGAGAATCCAGACATAGTCTTGATAGGATTTTCTAAAACAAAATAATTGACCAACCAATTAGGTGCGTTTGATTCATCAAATTTCAGCTGGTAGGTTATTTTAGTTTTGAGTTCGCTAATTTTTTCAAATAGCCAAAACCCATCCGCAACATTCATCCTTTTCATTTTGCCCATTGGTAGTGCATCTGGTCTAGATTTTAACTCTACTTTTACTTTCTCGTTATCGCCTATTACTTTAAAAATTGCCTCACTAATTAATTCTTGATTTTTCATGGGAAAAGGCATTTCGATAATAGTTCGAATCAAAAACTTTTGCTCAGTGTATTGTTTTAAAATTGATATATCTTTTACTGACCCCATAAAGCTTGTATGACTATCAATGTCTTGCATAAGAGCTACACAAGATTGTAAACTTGCGTTGACTTGAACTTCTGCTTTGTATTCATTGGTTTTTTCCCCTCTTACAGACACTTGCACACCATCTTTATCATATTTTGAAAGCCATTTATTGGATTGGGCATAAAGTGAAAGACTTAGTGAGCATATAATTATTAGGAATGTAGTTCTCATGGATAAGTTTTGTAGTAAAACGATATTAAAAAGCTTTTGTTTCTTTTAAGCCGAAGATATACTGTAAGATCAAAGACAATAACATTACTATAACAACTCCTATAAAATTAAGCCACAAAAATCCAATATCTACAAATTTAAAAATTAAAAGAATTGAAATCTCAGATAATATTGCCGCAATAAAAACTGCATTCCCTTTGACTCTTTTAAGAAAAAAACCAACTAAAAATATACCTAATATTGTCCCATAAAAGAGTGATCCAACGATATTTACAAACTGAATAAGATTTTCAAATAATGTAGCAATACAAGCAAAACCAATAGCAATTATACCCCACAAGACAGTGAATAATTTTGCATAGTTTACAGATTGAATATCTGACAGATTTGTATTAAAGTTACGCTTAAAAATATCCAAAGTCGTTGTACTAGCTAATGCATTCAACTCACTTGCCGTAGATGACATGGCGGCACTTAAGATCATTGCCAACAATAAACCTATTATCCCTTTGGGTAGATAGTTTAAAATGTAATAAATAAAAACATAGTCTTTGTCATTGGTTTCTGATCCCGGTAGATTGGTCTTAATCAGTTCTTTAAATTCTGCCCTGACATTATTTTCTTTTTCTAAAAGATCTGTAAATACTACGGGATCGGCATTAGATTGTATAGCTGCCATCTTTTGATCAAATATTTCACTATAAGTATTTTCCAATTTTATGACATCTTGTTTTGATGCCGAGTTAACTACCTTGTCATATGTTGAAGTGTTGAAAAATAAAGGTGCCTTATTGAATTGAAAGAATACAAATACCATCAAACCTACAAATAAAATAAAAAATTGAAGTGGCACTTTTAATACACCATTCATAATCAATCCTAGTCTACTTTGCTTTTCGTTACTAGCTGATAAATATCGCTGAACCTGACTTTGGTCTGTTCCAAAGTAAGCCAACGCCAAGAAAAAACCTCCCGTCAATCCCGACCATAAAGTATAGCGGTCTCCAAAGTCTAAGGAGTAGTTTATTATTTTTGTTTTTCCTGCATCAGCTGCTATTTGGTATGCTTTTGACAAAGTAATATCCGGAGGTAACTTGTATAGTATGATCAAGAACGCTAAAATTAGTCCTAAAAATATAACAGCCATCTGTTGTTTATGGGTTATGCTAACAGCTTTAGTGCCCCCTGACATTGTGTAAATTATAACGAGTGCACCGAGTAATATATTAAGCGTAGTTAAATCCCACCCTAATATTGTACTTAAAATGATGGCTGGTGCGAAAATGGTAATCCCTGCCCCTAAACCTCTTTGTATTAAAAATAAAATTGCTGTAAAAAGACGAGTTTTATTGTCAAATCTATTTTCTAAATATTCGTATGCGGTGATAATCTTTTGTGATTGAAAAATTGGCAAGAAAAACAAACAAATAAAAATCATAGCAAGTGGCAATCCAAAATAAAACTGAACAAACCCAAGTCCATCATGATATGCTTGCCCTGGAGTGCTCATAAAAGTGATTGCACTCGCCTGTGTGGCCATTACGGACAATCCTACCGTAAACCACTTAATTCCATCACCACCTTTTATATAATCATTTATATTTACAGGCCCTCTAGTCTTGTAAACTCCGTATACTATTATAAACAATATGGTGCCAAATAGGACCGCCCAATCAATAAATGCTAATCCCATCTATTTAGTTAAAAGAATGAAAAGTAAAATATAAATTATGTTTACAATTAGAAGAATACTGTATTCCTTTCGCCAATTCTGCATATTTGTTCTATGTTTAAGGAGTGACATCTTTCTTTGGAAGAGAAATCAAATTGGTAAAAAGTCGATATGCTCCAGGTACGCCCTCAGGTAACTGTCTAAAGAATGAATAACCTGTATAAACTATGTTTCCCCTACCATAGGGTGCAACAAGTAAGCCTCCATTTCTTTCTGGTTCGCCTGGATCGTTACAACTTAAGATAGATGTAAAGTTCGAATCCCATTTTGATGGAAAGTACAAACCTCTTTCTTGTACCCATTTATCAAAATCTTTACCAGTAATTTTATTGGGATAATTTAGCACTTTATGCTCAGGTGCCAATACTTTTATTGGTGCCTCCTCTACTGTAACCCGCTCTCTTGACAACTCTATTGGAAATGGCAACATTTCACTTTGACTCACTTTTAAGTCATTGCCATTTACATTGTACTGTACAACAAAGTTTCCCCCGTTTCTCACAAAATCATGTACAATAGTGAGCTTATTCTTCAATTCAGGGTATTTATTAAAACACCTAACCCCAAAAATCAGAGCATCATATGTTTTCAACCTATCTTTTGTGATGTCATCAATTGAAATTTCTGTAACATTGTAACCTATTTGACGTAAACTTTGTGGTACCTCATCACCTGTGCCCATGAGATAAGCCAAATTTTCACCCGATTTTTTAATGTCTAATTTTATCAAACTGCTTTCGCTTTCTACAAGGACCCTTTGCAAAGGAAAATGTTCATAGTCAATTGATATCAACTCTTCAGTAAAATTTTGACCTTCAGATGTAAGTAAAGCCTTGATTTTTATCTCTTGAGAATTAGCAGGAGGTGTAACCATAAACTCAAAAATATCTGCATATTCAGGTTTTGTGTAATTTATGTCAATAACTTCTGGCTCACTTGACCAACCTTTTGGAAGATCTAATTTTAATTGGCCCATAAGCTTACTTTTGTAAGACTTTACTTCAACACTTACTTTTTTCGCATTCTCGTTTGCAAAAACTAGAACCTTATCTTTTATACTCACTGAAGCTGCAGGAATAACCTCAAATGGTTGATATACTTCTCCTCTACTTCGATCATTGATCTTACTAACAATATCTCTAACAAACACTATCTTTTCACCCATCACATCGGCAGTACAAGATACCTTGATATTTCGTGGGGTCTCGGGTAGTCCAATCAAGGTTTGGTCTTCTACTGTCAGCATTCCTAAAGTACCAGGTTTACGTAACCAATATGCAGAGGTAAATGGTTCGTTTTGATCTATTTCAATAGTTGCCTTTGCTTTATAAACTTCATTCTTTGCAAGGATTTTGGCAGGGTTTGCAGCCTTGATTTTAGAAGGTAATAGTGAAATATCTTCTATAGTAATATTTCCAAGATTTCTAGAAATGAACTCAAAATTGATGTCAACCTTTTGTCCACGTATACCATAATTTTTATCTGCTACTCCTTCAATAAATAAGCCCATACAGTCAGCTATAATTCTATCAATTTCTTCTAGTTTTTTGTCCCTCCAAAAATCATCTTTAATGCCTTTTATCAATTTCCTTGCCTTTATAAGATCTGCAACACTGTTTTGTGGAGCAGAATAATTAAAGGATTTTAAAACTCTATCCATTATCGTTTTTATGGGCAAACCACCTTCTACCCTTGTCCAAGTAGTATTGATTCCATTAAATAAATCATTTCTTGCAACTGGATTATCGCCTTCTATCAAATTTAAGTATTCTTTTGATTCACCTCGTGTACCTGTACTTCCAAAACCTTGACACTTGTGCATACTTCTAGCCAAAGATGATATTTCTTGGTTTGACAAACCCAATTGTGGGTAAAAAACACCTATATCTAAAGTTGTCATTTTAGTCTTATCTGCCTTATCAAAGGCTTCTTGAGAACCATAAAACCACCATGAAGTATTGAAATAAAGCCTCCTAGCTTGCCATGGCTTCACCAGCTTCAGTTGGTCTGGATAAACTTTAGGATCATTTGTCTGATTAAAAATATCTTTCGATAGCACAGATGCTGCGGTATGATGCCCATGTGTACTTCCAGAATTCAAATGATTAAATCTGTTGATGATAACATCTGGTCTTACTTTCCTAATAAGCCATATCATATCTTCTTCCAATTTCTTTTTGTCCCAAATGGTAAAGGTTTCTTCGGCATTTTTTGAAAAACCAAAATCATTTGCACGGCTAAACAATTGCTTGCCATTATCCAGTCTTCTTGCTGCCAATAATTCTTGTGTACGTAAAACGCCCAGCATGGAAAAAATTTCAGGACCAATCATATTTTGCCCACCATCACCTCTTGTCAATGACAAATAATAGGTCTCCGCGTTAACATGATTTGATAAATATGCGATAAGATTAGTATTTTCATCATCAGGATGGGCTGCATGATAAAGCACCGTTCCCAAAAAATTTAATCTTTCTAGAGACTTATAAATTTGTCCACTAGTGGGTTTAACAGGTGCCTGAGCTACTAAAATTGTAGCGAAAATCACCAACATAAAAGAAAATAAATATGATCTCATATTTTATATTTGATTATTGTTTTAACAAATGTATGTTTATATTTTAATCTGGCATTTTACAAACACATATTTTAAATTCTCTTAACATATTTTAACAACGTTTTCGACAAAAAAGGCTGTTTGAGTACCAATAATCATAAAAATTTGTACCTTTACAATATCAGCAAACATTAAAAATGAAAATATTATTCACCTATATTTTGTTTTTTATAATGGTATTCAATTCATTTTGTCAGGTGATTGATGATTTTGACGACGGTGATCTTTCAGTTAACCCGAGTTGGATAGGAGACCTTAATAATTTTATATCAAATGCCGAAGGCGTATTAAGGTTGAATGCCCAAGCTGCAGGTAAAACATTTATTTCAACTTCCAATACGATGCCAGACTCATTCAATTTAAAAATAGAATTAGGTCTTGAATTTAGTCCAAGTGCAAGCAATTTGGTAAAAATCTACCTATTCTTAGATGACTTGAATGTATCAGTGGCTAATGGATATTATCTTAATTTTGGAGAAAACGGAAATGAAGATGCAATAAAACTGTTCAAGCTCTCAAAAGGGGTTCCTATTCTCCTTGCCAGCGGTACCTCTGGGGCAATAGCCAAAAACCTAAATCAAATTTCTTTAGAATTAACTTACAATTCTAGAAAAGAATGGAAACTTAGAAGTGCTTTTGATGGACAAGCCCTTCTTAAACAAGAATTTCTAATTACGGAGCCTTGGACTTTTAAGAATTTTGGATTTTTTGCTATAGAGTGTGAATATACTTCCACCAGAAAGGATAAGGTTTATTTTGATAATTTAATTCTTGAAAAACTAACCAGCGACATTACTCCTCCAAGCTTAATTTCGACTAAAATCCTGAGTGAGTCAAAAATCGAGCTTGAGTTCTCAGAGGAGATCATTTTACCACAAAAAGAAAATTTTAAAATAAATCCTGAACTAACAATCCTATCTGTGACCCAAGACCCTTTTAATAGTCATAAACTTATATTAACATTAGATAAAAGACTTGACGAAGGCAAAACATACATTCTTATGGTAAGTAATATAAGAGACATCGCTAACAACGCTTCTCTAGAACGTTCTACTGCTATTGGCTTATACAAAAGCCCAAACAGAAATGAGGTAATTATAACTGAAATTTTATTTGATCCAATCTCTGGTGGTGCTGATTACATCGAATTCTATAATTCAAGTGATAAGGTCGTTAATCTAAAATCCTCAAAAATTGGAAATATCTCACGAAATCAATCCATTTCTATTACAAATGATATTTTACTAAATCCAAAAAACTTTGTTTGTTTTACCAGTGACCCTAATTGGGTAAAAAATGAATACAATCCTCCAACCAATTCTACAATCATTCAACAAACTTTGCCATTGTACAATGCAACGGATGGTATAGCCAGTATTCAAAACGAAAATGGAATTGTGATAGACTCTTTTTCATATACCGACGAATTACACAATAAAATATTGAATAATGTAAAAGGGGTTAGCTTAGAGAGAGTTTCAATTGTTGATGGGACTTTTACTAATATATGGACTTCGGGTATTCAATCTACTAATTTCGGTACTCCTGGATACTTAAATGCCAACAAAAACAACGGCGTTATTAACACTGAAGATATGTTTTCACTTTTGAGCAAAAGCTTCTCGCCAAATGGTGATGGAGAAAAAGATGAACTCATTTTTGTATACAAATTACCGAAATCTGGTTTTATTACAGAAATTAACGTTTATGCAGAAGATGGCCATTTAATAAATACCATTTCTAAAGGTGAGTTTATCGCATCACAAGGCTTTTTTAAGTGGGATGGATTTAATGCCAATGATGAACTAGAAAGAATAGGCGTATATATATTGGTAGGCAAATTTTTTCATGTAGATGGAGAGACTTATCAAATTTATCAACCTTGCATACTTTCTGATAAATAAACCTTAAAAAAAACCTGTAAAATCCTATGCAAAAATTCATAACAAGCAACAGAATAAAAATAATTTTATACGCCTCGTTAGCAATCGTAATTATTAGTGCTCCTACCATTGGATTTTTAAGAATAATCTCAGACTATTTTATCCATTTAGTTGGTATATTCTTTGTCATAGGATTAATTGGTTATTTCTTTAATAATAGGTCAATCTTAATTGGAGGCTTTGGGTTTTGTACAATAATTTGCCTGCAACTTAAAAATGAAAGTGAAACTATTTTTAAATACCAAAAGCTTATTAATGCAGAACCTATAAAAATGGTTGTTATAAATCTTTCAGACATCAAAAACCTTGAATCGCTATTTAATTTGATTGATGATAAAAATCCTGATATCATTTCTTTTCTTGAGGTAACACCCGATTGGGTTCAACTCATTCCTAAATATCTTTCGACAAAATACCCACATCATGTAATGAAATCTTCGGCAGATATCTATGGAAAAGCTGTTTATTCAAAATATGAGATCATCAAGACCGTTCATCATTCTAAAGAAATCTCGGTTTCATTACAAATAAAAAAAGACATTATAAATATTATACCAATTTATATAACTCCTTCTCTAGATAAAATATCACAATCCACTGCTAATAATCAATTAAAGCTTATTTCGGAGTTAGTTAATCAATCAGGATATCCAAGTATAGTCATGGGGCAATTTAATAATGTATATTGGTCTAAAGAAGTTAAAAGCTTTAAGGTGATGGCAGGCTTAAAAAATTGTAGGAATACTTCATTGCCATTTGCAAATGAAGTCCAAAATGAAATTTCTTTTCATACTGACCAATTCATGTGTCACGAAATAAAAGATGTAAGACTTGAAGACGGAAGTAAGATCGGACTTTATTCAAGTTATTTTCACAAAACAATTAAAAACATAAATTCTAAATGGAATTGACATATAAGTGCACAGGTTTCAATCTTCTTACACCTTTTGAAATTTATGATATTCTTAAGTTGAGAATCGAGGTTTTTGTTATTGAACAAAATTGTTTATATCAAGACCTTGATGACAAAGATAAATTCTGCGAACATCTCATAGGGGTAAACAAAGATGGTGAAATTATGAGTTATGCTAGGATAGTTCCAAAAGGTATTAGCTACAATGATTACGTTTCCATAGGCAGAGTAATAGTGAGTCAAAAAGCTAGAGGAACTCAAGAAGGCTATAATTTGATGAGTAGAGCTATAAAAATTTGTAACACAAATTGGCCAAGAAGCCCAATAAAAATATCTGCTCAAGCACACCTCCAAAATTTCTACGGGAAATGTGGTTTTAAAGCTGTAGGAAGCCTTTATTTAGAGGATGAAATTCCCCATATTGCTATGGTTAGAAATTAATTGTCAATTTTTTATAGCTAATTTCATAGAATTTCATTTTTATTCTATTATATTTGATTTGTCAGATGCAAACCCAGATGAGTATTTCTTTAATTGTTCGATTTAAACAAATATGAATCATGTCAAAAAAGAAACAAAAAGATAATGGAACTAGTGAGACCAAGGTTTCAAATCCAACTGAATCTATGGCAAAACCAGTAGTTAATAACGGGAAGTGGTACATTGTAGGTGTGCTCTTGTTGACAACATTAGTATTTTCTAGTTCTATTCAGAATGATTTTGTAAACTGGGATGACGAAAAAAATATCTATGAAAACGAACTTATTAAAACACTTTCAAAAGAAAATTTTTGGGAAAATACTGCTAAGATTTTTACTACACCTACCATAGGAAATTACAACCCACTTAGTATTCTATCATTAGGAATTGACAAATTGATTTATGGTCTAGACAAACCATATGGCTTCCATTTAACAAATTTAATTCTTCATCTATTATGTACTTTTTTAGTTTATAAAATAGTCATTGGACTAAACCTAAATTGGTTGGTAGCTATTTTTACCGCTTTATTTTTTGGTTTACATCCACTAAGAGTTGAATCTGTAGCTTGGATTACTGAGCGTAAAGATGTATTGTTTGGCTTTTTCTATCTCTTTGCATTACTTCTGTATATAAGGCATAGATCCCGCATAAGTAAAAAGTCATATTCAATACTGATATTATTTTTGTTTATTCTTAGCCTTTTTTCAAAAATTCAAGCTGTAATTTTACCAATAAGTATGTTGCTTGTTGACTATTATTTTACAGGTAGCATCAATTGGAAACAAATTTTTGCTAAGTCGCATTTATTCATTTTCTCTTTGATTTTCGGAATAATCGGACTTCTGTTTTTAAAAGAAGAAGGTTCTTTAAATTCTGCCTCTGACCTTAATTTTAGTTGGTACCACAGACCATTTATTGGAATGTTTAGTTTGGTTATTTACTTGATAAAATCTGTGATACCTTTTCGCATGTCGCCATTGTATCCTTATCCTGCCGAACCATTATGGTATTTTTATATCAGTATTCTTATTTTACCAGTTTTGGGATACACAATTTGGCATTTTTATAAAAAAGATAATCGATTGGTTGTTTTTGGTTTATTATTCTTTCTTGCAAATATTGTGATGCTTTTACAGGTTTTAGGTGCCGGACAAGGTTATCTAGCTGATAGGTTTACTTACATACCCTATATAGGATTGTTTGTAATCTTTTCCAACTATTTATATAATTCACTTACTACAAGTAAAGCAAAATATATAAAAATTGGCTTAACGCTACTATTTGCAGCTTTTAGCATAATTTCCTACAATCAAAATAAGATTTGGAAGAACTCTGAGACTTTATGGACTCACGTTATAAAATATTACCCAAATACATCAACCCCTTTTGGTAATCGGGCTAATTTTAGACGCGATAATAAAGACCTTTTGGGGGCACTTAGTGACTATAATGAAGTAATCCGCCTAGAACCATCAGCACAAACCTACAACAGCAGGGCGAAGTTGTATTTTGATAATTTCGATCAACCAGATTCACTTAAAAAAGCACTCTTAGATTATACAAAAGCCATAGAGCTCACACCTAAAGATGCAGAATTTCATGCCAATAGAGGCGGAACTTATGCACGGTTAGGAGACTTTGAAAATGCTTTAAAAGACTGTACGACAGCAATAGAACTAAATCCAAAATTTGCAAATGCCTACTTAAATAGATCTGTCATCTACCATAGAAAAAATGAACTTCAATTGGCACTTAGTGACATCATGAAATATCTAAATTTGAGACCTTACAACGCGGATATATGGTACGAAGCATGCAGAACAAATATTCTTCTTAATAACTATCCAGAGGCTGAAAAAATGATCAATAAAGCAATGGCTGTAGAACCATCAAAAGGACTGTACTTCTACCAAAGAGCCTTGTTGTATTTTAATACACAGCGATTAGACTTGGCAAAAAATGATGTCATAAAAGCAATTTCACTTGGTTATAAAGAAATAGACCCTACTGTAAAAATAAGATTGGGTTTGTAGTAAAACAAAGCTTTTAAAAAAACTACCCGTTTGCCTTTTTATGGTCAGAAAGAAACTGGGCTAAGCCCATATCTGTTAGTGGATGTTTTAACAAGCCTAATATAGCACTCAACGGACAAGTCACTACATCTGCACCAGCTTTTGCACTGTCTACGATATGCTTTGCATTTCTGATAGATGCCGCTAATATTAATGTATCGTATCCTTGAATAGAATATATTTCAGCAATATCTTTAATTAAGCCTACCCCATCCCAACTGATGTCGTCTACCCTACCAATAAATGGAGATAAATATGTTGCACCGGCCTTAGCTGCTAAAATTGCTTGCCCCGCAGAGAATACTAAAGTACAATTTGTAGCTATTCCGTTCTCAGTAAACCAAGAAATAGCCTTGATACCATCTTTTATCATAGGAACTTTCACAACGATATTCTCGTCTATATCAGCAAGTATTTTGCCTTCCTCAATCATCCCTTTAAAATCAGTGCTTATTACCTCAGCACTTACTGGCCCATTCACAATTTCGCATATCGTTTTATAATGTCTCATCACATTATCTTTACCTGTAATGCCTTCGCTTGCCATTAATGATGGATTTGTAGTTACTCCATCAAGAATACCTAAATCTTTAGCTTCTCTTATCTGATCAAGATTTGCTGTATCAATAAAAAACATCATAATATCGTCTTATTTAAATTTGAGAGTACTGTTTTATGTATTATTTCCAAGATATGACCTTAGGTTTTAATGAAAGCTAGGTGTCACAAATTAAAAAGTGAGGAACAAAACCTAAGCGCTCAACCTCCTACCCTTGCTGTATTTCTACCCTGGGGGAGTTCAGAAGGAGCAGCTCGTTTCGTCCTCACAGGCTGCAAAAGTAATATTATTATCTCGAAATAGCACGAAAATTGCGACATTTTCAAAAAAAGTTTTTGACTTTTAAAAGATACAAACCTGAAAGTATTGATTTATAGTAATTTCCCTTGAAATTTTGGTGAGGAATAACAAAACCTTTTGCATAAAAAAGATAAAAAAACAATTCGAATCTTATTTTGTAACGATTCAGGACCCTGCGTTCAAATCATAAAATTAAGGATATTTTAAGCTTGACAAGGCCCTTTTTTTAAGTAAACAGCATTGCTATAGACATGTGTACCGCTAAAAATTGATCATGAAACCCGTAAAAATGATACCCAAATATCAATTTAGGGTTAACTTCGAAACACTTTTCGCAGCGTAGAGCATGTTGAAAATAAAAGAGTATTGAATCTAAACTTCATTTTATAAATGTATTATGTGCGAATCCAAAAACAATTTTCTTAGCATAATCAATTCTTAAAATGTAACTTTTTGGTTTAACAGTCTGAGCCCAGATAAGTTACCTTAATTTTAATGGGGAAAAATTTCGTTAGCAATGGCCATTGCACTAAAAAACTCATCTATATTGATCGTCGTTTTTATTCTATTTTCGAAAGTGTAGGAAATCAAATTTTCAGTTGGCATATTTCCTGTAAGGCTATCCTTGGCCATTGGACATCCCCCATAACCTCTTATTGCGGTATCAAATCGCCGACAGCCAAATTGAAATGCAGCCATGACTTTCTCCTGCCAATTATGAGGTTGTGTGTGAAGATGGGCTCCAAATGTCACACTATCATAAGCTGGAATTAGGTTTTTAAAAATGTAGCTTATACTTTCTGGGTTTGCAATGCCTACTGTGTCTGACAATTGAATAATTTTCACACCCAAATCTTTAATTTTATCAACCCATTGAAAGCAAATATCAGCATTCCACACATCACCGTAAGGATTGCCAAAACCCATTGAAATGTATATAACTAACTCCTTATTACTTCTTAGTACTATGTCGTTTATAGTTTTTACCGATTCAAAGGCTTCTGCTATGGTGGAGTTTGTGTTTCTGATTTGAAAAGTATCTGATATTGAAAAAGGGAAACCTAAATAATCTACTGACTCAAAGTTTGAAGCAGTTTCAGCACCACGCACATTGGCCACTATTGCCAATAATTTTGTTTTTGATTGACTCCTATCCAACATGGAAAGCACTTCGGCAGTATCAGCCATTTGTGGAATAGCTTTTGGAGACACAAAACTACCAAAGTCAATAGTATCATATCCTACTTTTAGTAATTGATTGATATACCGCACTTTAGATTGAGTAGGTATAAAATCCGTTAAGCCTTGCATGGCATCTCTTGGACACTCTATTATACTTAATATACTTGATTTCAATAACTAAGATTTAAACATGAAGTAAAGATATGTCTATTTATTCAACTTTTTTATTACTAAAATCTTAATATAGTGTAAATTTACATCACAATTAAGAAAATGAACATGAATAAAAATAATATCATAAATCTCATTGGGTTTTTACTCTTCGTTATTGGCTTTATGTCAATTTTCTTAAGCCTTGTTGGACTTAATTTTACTTTCCTAAGTTGGTTAAACAATGCCGTAGGAAATTCTATGGCTTTTTTAATTCATCTATGTATGATTGTAAGTGGATTAATTATTATTTATGTCAATATCCAATTAAAAAATAGAATACCTGAAGAAGAAACTAAAATCAATGACTAATCCAGTGTTATAATAAAATCGAGATTTTGATCAAATACTCTTTTAAAAAAAAGTATTAAGTTGGGATTTTTTATTACTGAAAATCAGCTGTTTATACTTTACTAATAAATCTTTAGCGACTTTTTTATAATCATACATTTTAGATACATATTTTTGTGCGTCCCTTCCTATTTTTAGTGAATTTTCAGAGTTGGAGAAAATATCATCAATGATATCCAAAAACTCTTTTGCTGTATCCGCTACCAAAATCTCATGATTGTGAGCTACATTGATGCCTTCCATTCCTATACTCGTAGAAATGATACACTTACCTAAGGCCATTCCTTCAATTATCTTGACCCTCATACCACTACCAGAAAACAATGGAACTATAATCGCTGTGTGTTCTAGCATAAAAGTTTTGCTATCTTCTATCTCACCGTGCACTATAAGCCCTTTAATATTTAAGTTCAAGATTTCTGGAGGCGTGTTTCGACCTGCGATATGCAATTCAGCATCACTATGTATTTCTCGAACTTTCGGCCATACTTCATTCAGAAACCAATCTAAACCTTCTTGGTTAGGCATCCAATCCATAGCTCCAATAAAACACAAGGATTTCTTATTAACCTCTTTTAAGGAAGTTACAGAACCATATTCTGAAATATTTATTCCAATAGGAGTAGATATTGCCCCATTTTTATAACCTAAAGATTTGAACTTAAATAAATCTCTATCAGATATTGCAACTAAATAATCATACTTATTAAGATTATTTAATTCATATTTTTTTAGCTTTTTAGTTAAGTGATTTAGGTAGATCTTTTTAGGTATGGAGCTGGTATTAGACGTTATTCTTTCCCATATTTCGAATTCTATGTTATGGGCTCTTAGAGAGATAACTGCTTTTGAGTGTTTTCGGATAGTGTCTATATATGGAGTCAAATACATTGTCTCCAATTGAATGACATCAAAAGTTTCTTGACTTAATATTTCAATCAACTTTTTTTCATAGTCGGTAGAAATAAATCTTGAAATATGATAACTATCTTTAGAAAATAGATTTAAAAATGCTTTATGCCATTTTAACCGATTATCGATATGGATAGTATGCATAGATTTGTAATGATCAAAATCATTTGGCACATTCGAAACATCAAAATAGTGCTTACTTGTATTCATGCTGAGAAGTGTTACTTCACAGCCCAAATCACAAAATGCTTTACTTAAATACGTAACAGCTATTGACTCTCCATCTTTCAATGGATAAGGAAATTTTTTACACAGCTGAAGTATTTTCATTCAATTATTTTGGAACCCAAATATATTACATAATATTTAATATATCAAAAACCTGAGGCTCATTTAACAATAAAACCATTTTAAAATAACATTCTCTTAAAGTATCTGATTAACGTGAACGCTCGTTAATAACTACTAATATTAAAATTTATTTTTCCTAAACGGATTATTAATCAAAATTTGAAAATTTGATGTTCGAAATTTACAACAAAATATACCTTTTTAAAAAATTCCGCTTTTTATGGATTACTTCTCACTTTTAATCCAATTCTAAATAAAAAAAGGGCCAGAAGTATATCCTAGCCCTTATTATATATTTGAAAAATCCGATTAGAAACCGAATCCTCCTCCCATACTTTGTCTAAACTCCTCCATAGACATTTTTTTGAATCCATCTGTTTTGATTACCATTTTAGACTCATCAACACTTGTCTTTATTTCTTTTGCAGAACTTGTTAATTTCATCATTGGATTTGTAACGGTAAACTCCAAAGGAAAACCAGGCAATTCTAAACCTTGAAATCCTTGCAGCATTCCTGAATTTGATATTATCTTTTCCGTCACATAAGTTTCATATTTCATGTCTGGAGTTTCTTTAGAGCTTATTTTGACTAAATAACATTCGTAACCAGCAATAGTCTTTTTTACATTCTTATCAACTACGATTTCAGCTCCGTCAAGTACCGCTTTTTGCTTTGGATCATTTTTCGAATCTGATGGTTTTGTATTAATCCAAAACTTTTGGCCCATTGCATCCATAGTCATATCCATGTTGTCTGAGTCGGTGTCTGCCAAAATATTCATTTTAATCATACCACCCATCATGTCCATTTTGGTCATTGTTTTTTTACCTTTTATTAGCATTTCAGTTTTTGACCCTTTCATCATTTCCAATTGCATAGCCATGTTCGGGTCATCAGCTTCCACTTTTACTATTTCCATAATAACAGTAAGATCTGATAATTTGTCTTGTGCCTTTAAAACAACAAAACTAGTAAGGGCAAAAAATAATAATAAAATTCCTTTTTTCATTTTAAATTTAATGTTTGATTAGATAATTTATGATATATAATTCAAAAATATAAAATTTTGTTCTATAAATTGATAGATATCTACCAATTAACGATTTTTATCTATAAAAGTTACAATAGGGAAGTTCTAAAAACTCTATTTCTATGTCAAAAAACTGCTAAAACCAATTACTGAGTTAAAAGTTAAAAAGTGTCCTCATTGGATTTTAGTTGATATAAATATCCTCTATGCCAGGGCACGGAGGCCCAAGTTCAGGGCTAAAATCGTTTGCGACGATTTTGTTTCGCTCTTCATGCCTTATTCTTGGTTTTTTGTATTGTTTTCACACGAAAAAGAGATTTTAGATCTTCCCACTATATTACCCACTCATCAATATATTTAATGAATATTTTGGCCAAGTTCTCTGCATCAGAAATCGCCCTGTGCTGTATACCTGTAAATTCCATTCCTTCAGTTTTGATCGTATTTTTCAGTCCACTTAGTTTATGCTCACCTTTTATTCTATGATATTGGTCTTTAACATTAATGTTGTTTTCTAACCATTCAATTTCCATTTTATGTAGCACAGAATTGACACGAAGAAGCTGTACATCAAACTTTCCCCATGCACATAATTGATAATTATCATCATCAATATTAATGAAGTCTTGGAATTCTTGAATTACCTTTGGGTACATTTTAGCTTTATCAACATTATCTTGGGATATTGAAGTTAATGATTTACAAAACTCTGACAATACCGGATTTAGCATTGGTTTTATAAATTTATTAAACATGCCAAGCACTTCGCCATATTCATTAACCTTATATGCTCCAATTTCGATTACTTCATTGATACCATGTGGAGGTCTTCCTCGCCAACAAGTTGCTTCTAAGTCATAAATTATATATCTCAAATCTCTTCTTGTAACTTTTCTAAGTAATTTAAATCTTTCACGAAAGTGAAGTCCATCTTATTCTCTAGGTCATAACCAATTGTCCGGTTGTGGTAATAATACAACAACTTAAGACTTTTGGTTCTAATTTTATCCTTATTGACATAAAGCACCCGTTGACCGTGGTAAATTCCTAGATTTTTCAAGCCTTCTAGAATAAGTTCTTTATTGCTTTTATTATGTAATGGTATAAGCTTAACCATATTTTCCTTTTCTAGTTCCTTAATATCATCTAGCGCAGAATTAAAAGTATATTCAAAAACATCAAAAGGAATTACAAGCTCTTCTGGGTGAAGTTTTAATATTTGAAAGGTATTTAGCTCTTTACGCTGTCTTTGAAAAATTTGAAAGGCAACAAACGAAACTAAATGTGGTAGTGTGATAATACTATTTCGAAAATAAGATTCTACTATTTTTTGACTTAATAGTTTAGTATAAACCGTCTCTCTTTGCGCATTTTCACCAAATGTTTCTCCAAGTCTAAAGTAATCTTTTAAATCTATCAGCTTACCATATTTATCTATACTACAGCCATCCTCATTTATGAAATTACCCATTACATCCATTGGTTCTCCAAATGACATATACATGGTAGCTTTTCGGGTAAATAATTTTTTAAAAAATCGAAATCTGTCTTGAAAAGTAATGAGGGTATCTCTCGATTTTGTATAATTTTCTTTTGCCTCTGCCCTTAAAAATTGATCAATCAAAGATTTTGCTTCTAAAACGAAATCATATCCAAGTACAACTGGCACAATTATTATCTTTTCGTTTTTATTATCATTAATGATCAGTCTTTGAGCTTCGATAGCACTACCTAGTAATCCTAATTTTAATTTATTCTCAATAGCACCACTTCTTGAACGAGTACCTCCAGGAAAAAATATGTTATTCAGACCTTTGTATAGTGAAAAAGACGCCATTGAAGTGAGGCACTCCAAATAAATGGGGTTTTTCTTTCTTCGATCCACCCTGTAAGCTCCCAATCTACTCATATAATGCGCTGCCAATTCTACGTTATACAAGTTGAGTCCTGCACCATATGTAAATGCTGGTAATCCTCCAACGGTATCTAGGACATAGCCAATCATGATAGAATCTAAATTAGAAAAATGTGTGGGTACCAAAACAACTGTTCCCTTTTTAAATAATGCCCTAGTTTTCTCTATATGACCTTCTACATGAAGTTTTGTAGCTAATGAGTCTTTATTTCCCCAAAAAACACCCCCCTTATGTTCCTTAAATTTATTAAACAGCCGTTTGAAAAGAGACGTAAGAAATTTTCTTGCGAACCTGAATGTCTTCGGTTTAAAATCTGCAACAATCTCTTGATTGAACCTATTGATCATTCTCATCAGAATTGAGTCTAGAACCTCCTCTTTATCTGATCTTGTTATGGCCTTATTGAGTTCCTCCGTTAGTTCTTTCCAATAGATTTTATCGTCTTCTGGATCAACTTTCCAAGGTGTATTTGTAACCCTTAAGTTTTCAAAATATAAAGACTTAGCAATAAGTTCTTCCTTAGATCTTTTATTTTCTTTAAGTTTTTCAAATACAAAAACGTTCAATTCTTTTATAAACTCATCTCTACGCTCATAAAACCCTGTAATAGGCCAATCTTCAATCCTGTCAATAATGTGTTTATATGTCGTTCCCAAGTATTTTTTAATTCTGAATATAAGTTGCAAAAATAAGCAGAACAGCCCAATAATCTTATAAATAAATGTTTTTTATTAGCAGTATTTTTTAAATTAGAATATTTAACTACAAAAAGCAAGTTGTACTTTAGAATAGGTAGTAGTTCTCAGGCAGTATTCCGACAAGGAGTAAAAAATGCAAATTTTGGGTTAAAAATTCCCAACTTACAATAAACCATGAAAATTGAATCATATCAAAATATAAAATGCAGAAAATTAAATTAGTTCTAATCACTTTGGACTTGATAATTTTTTACAATATCATCGATAAATGATAATATTTCTTCTCGTCCCTTACTTGCAAGTGCACTTGAAAAAAACTCAGTTGGCATTTCTTCCCATGTCTCAAGTAACGCTTTTCTGATGCTGTTAATGTTTTTATCTAATTGATAGTCATTTACTTTATCACATTTTGTATAGATTATGACAATAGGTACTTGTACACTTCCACACCAATTTATAAACTCAATATCCACTTTTTGGGCAGTTTGTCTCGCATCTAACAATACAAAAGCTGCCGATAACTGTTGTCTAACTCTTAAATAATACTTGATCATTCTACCCCACTCCTCTCGCAGATTTTTAGAGACTTTTGCATATCCGTAGCCAGGTAAATCAACTAAGTGCCATTTATTATCAATCAAAAAATAGTTTAATTTTTGCGTTTTACCAGGTTGCTTTGATACTTTAGCTAAATCACTTTTTTTAGTGAGCATGTTGATTAAAGAAGATTTGCCTACATTAGACCTACCTATGAAAGCAAACTCAGGAATATCTTCTTTTGGACATTGTTCTTCCCTTACATAACTCGCAATATATTCAGCTTTTATTATTTCCATTACTTTCTGTTTTAGGCACAGATTTTGATATATTAGATATACTTTTAATATAATTTTTGTTGACAGGTTAAAATCTAGTTAACAAAGTGCAATAATAGTTACTTTAAATTGAAAGAATGCGTTTACAATATAAAATATCAAAAATGAAAAAGGTAATATTGGTCTTCGTGCTTGCTGGCTTGTCTACCTTCGGATTTTCTCAAATCGAATTTGGTGTAAAAGCTGGTGTTTCGTCCTTCGACTTAGCAGCCAGGGGCATTGATTTCAATCAGGGAAAAGCATTATACAAACTCCAATTTAGAAATGCTGAATATGGTCATCACCTTGGAGTTTATGCTCGTGCTACTGTTTTGGGCGTCTTTTTAGAGCCTTCTTTGATTTTTAATTCTAGTCGAATTAACTATACACTAGACGAGTATTCTGAAAGGGGAATTTTTGACAAAGTGCTAAGCGAAAGGTACTTTAACATGTCAATTCCTGTTGTCGCAGGGATAAAACTAGGACTTTTCAGATTATATGGTGGTCCTGTAGCGAATATTCACTTGGCTAAATCAAGTGAATTATGGGATATTAAAGGATATAGTGACAAAATTAAAACTGCGACATACGGTTATCAAGCAGGTATTGGTATAAATGTTTGGAAATTGCGCTTTGACTTAGGTTACGAAGGTAACTTATCCAATTTTGGTGACCATATCATGATAGATGGTCAAAGATTTGACTTCGACGAGAAAGCATCAAGGGTATTACTTACGATGGCTTATAAGTTTTAGAAGTTGTAAAGAAATAATTTTGACTTGGTCTTTAGAGTTCCTTATATGGGATTTTTAGTATTAAGCAAAATAAATTTAAAAAAGGTCATACTGAAATGTGGCCTTTTTTAGTTTAATCAAAAAAATAGTTTGAAAATATACTCCAATTCAGCGTGCCTGCAAAATAAAGTCTTTAGATTTCATTTGGTTTATCAACATAATACACACTATGCTTACTCTCAAAAAGTCTTGATTTCATTGCTCTTTTAGCTTTCTTAACAAAGTCCAAATAACTTTGCGGGGTTAATGTCCTTCCAACTCTGGCAAATCAAAATAATCATTTTTTTTATCAAGTGAAAATTTGATCTTCGAAAAACTTTCCTCACTTGGGTCTAAATTAATAAATTTATCTACTATACTTCGATGTTTATAAATAACGATTGTATTTTTTGCCTTAGGATTTATTTTATTAAGAAAGATTTCTGTCTTTTGGTCATTCCATGAAGGTACTATAGTAAGTGCGGTGTATTTCAATTTAAGCTCTTTCCCAATATTTTCAATATTTTCATTAGGTTTTAAGTCTGATTTGTCCGAATTTGTATTGAAAACAATGTAGGCCTTTAATTGCTTATTTCTTAGAATACTTTCATTTTCAAAAAAATTGATCCATTTTATCAAATCATCATCAGGATTAGGAAACTCTGAAAAAAATATTATGCCATGATATCTTCCATATTTACACACGGGACAAGTCGTGGTATTTTTATCTGGACCAAACACATGATATGGAATAAACGAAGGTTGATCCTCTCCTATTGAAAGACCTGATTCTATATTTTGTTTAATAAAGGAAGAGTCTTCTGGATAGTTAGGCACGTTAAGTCCTAAAACGAAATCATGTTCTGCCACTTGAACTTCACCCTCAATTAATATTCTGACTATTCCACTACCACAACGATTACTGGGGGGATATTTCTTAAGAGAAGGTATCAACAAAGGATCATCGTCAAAAACTAAGTCCTCCGGATAATATTCATTTGACAATCCTGGCTCTTTGATAGAAAAATGAATATGAGCTGGAGATGTATCGTTTGGATATGGATTCGGTCTTAGTGTGAAAATTTGATATTGACCTTTCTCATTTGTTTTTATCCAACCGCGAAGGTCACCATGAACCTTAGCTTTACCACTTTTTATTGAAGTGTATAATCCCTTTTGATTTGTATGCCAATAATATATTAAAACATTTGGAGCTAAAGTTTTACCATCCGTTTTATATACAGTACCCGTAATTAATAATTTTTGGGCACCCATTACATTCCATCCATCACTAGTGTCAATGAAGTTGATCTCAGAAGGCATATCAACATACATCAATTCGCAACCATCACATCCTCCTCCGACGACATCTTTATTTTGAACGTTAGATGCTCCCTTTATCAAATTTTGATTTTCCTTAGCTATATCATTCTGCTGCTTCTTGAAACAACAATTTAAAACTGAAAATATTAAAATAAAATAGTAAACCTTCATTTTGTTTTTTTTTTGTAAAGGTATTTCGAGCATATTTTCGATTATAACAGAATTAATTGACCTGAGTGAATTATTACCCAACCTGAGAAGTTAAAGCCCAATCTTATTAGTCATTAATGTTTTAAACTCATTTGCATAATTCCGACTTAATCTTATGGTATGCTGATTACTCATGGTGATATCATAATCTCCATTGTTTCTAGAGATATAGCTTTCGACGTGCGCTATGTTTACTATTGCTGATTTATGTACCCTTATAAAAGATTCTTTATTAACTTTATCAAGAAAATGCTTTAGGGAAATGTGCTCTAGGTACTTCTTTTGAGCTGTTTGTATTTCTATGTATGGAGTATTTGCCTTAATATAAAGAATGCTATTGATCTTTATGAGTTCCTTTTTATTTGCGTCTGAAACAACAATATTTTCGATTTTTTTACGCTCGGAAGATTTTTGTGTGATAGAATTGAATAGATATTTGTACTTAAATAAGATTGATACGCAAAAGTAAATGGTCACCAAAATTAAAAAGAATTCTAAAAACCCATATTGAAAGTTTTTAATTATATCAAAGGTATGGTCAAATATAACATAAGAACATATCCAAACTAAGATTGAATAAATTGTGATGTGGGATAACACTAATAACAGAATTAAGGGTATCAACTTTTTATTTGAAAGGTCGAACCATTTTAATTGGAATATCACGAAAATAAATGGAATAAGTAATAGCCAAACAATGCTAAAAAGTGCCGATTCAGAAAAGAAATAACCATAATCATTCCGTTTGGATTCCAAACCATCCAAAATCAAATGGTATGAAAACAAAACGCAAGCTACCCCCGTTACAACAAACAAAACATTTTTTTGCGAACTTAAATTCATTTGATGCAAAGTTACAAATCTGTTTTAAAGTAAAATTCAAAACCCAATTTGATTATTTGATTTTATATCTTCATGTATAAACTAAAAAAGGGCCCTAACAGAACGTTAGGACCCCCCACCTTATGAAAACCTTTTCTTTAATTCTTTAATATTAGATGTAATATGATTACTCAACAAATATACTATAGCTTTTAGAAAATAAGAGTAAATTAACATTACTTTAACTATTAGATAATTAACGATTAAGAAATTAATTCGTTAATGATTATTTTTAAATAAGTAGGTTTAGAAAAGAGAGCGACATTCGAAGACTAATGTTTTTTTGCACCGTATATTGTGTAACTACCAACAAGAGATATGTAATAACTTCTTAATAATGGCACTAAAAATTCGATGGATTTACTTTGACTTAACATTTCAAAATAAGTTTCATTATAATAAAAGTAGCTTAATCCTATTGTCGCCCGCACTCCCACTGTCCAATTTCCTTGAAATCTTTCTATTCCGAAAATAGCTGTATACGTTCTTTTATCCAAGTCTTCTTCAAGATTTGCAAATGACTTTTTCAAAGCGCTTACATCATCTTCATTGACATTATAACTAATGAGATGAGAAAGGCCCAAACCAAGTTCAAATTTAAGAGGGTATTTCTTATGTGGCAATCGATAATTTACTAAAAGAGGCACTTCTGCAAAGGTGATATTTATGATTCTAGATTTGGTTAGAAGCTGATTAAGCTGATTTTCTGGAGGAATCTTCGAGCCAAGATTAGAAAAAGCAAGATTAACTTCAAAAGTAAAATCTTTGGAAATGACCGCTTCTCCTTTCAGTCCTCCATATAAACCAAGTTTATTATAGCCAGTATAACCATCTCCGTCGAGTTGGCTTAAAAGTGGCCCTGCTATTACTCCAAACTTAAAAATACTCTGTGGTGCTTCCACCGATTTTCGCATCCTACTTTGTGAAGACATATAGATACCATCTAGTAAAAGTACAATTATGCAAATATATTTAATGCTATTCATTTGACATCCATGTCTAATTATATTGACTGAGTGTTTGAACCACGTATTTAATACGTCCACTAGCAAATGTGTGATAAATGGAATGCAAAATAACACATTCATTTTGACTTCTGCAGTATTTTTTCACTTTGGACTAAAATCGTCAATTTATTTAATCTTTTAATACAAAATGAGAAAGATCCCTATACAATGGACCGTCATTAGAGCTTCTACTGTTTACTCCTTTGGATTTTAAATCTATTTCTGAAAGAAAAACTAAAATATTCATCACTTTTTGAGCAGAATATAATTTTGCTGTACTCTTATAATCTTTTAAAAAATATGCATTGGCTAAACCTAAAAGCTTTGCAAGGTCTGCATCATTACTTCGATGATTTTGAATTGTTATCAAAACTTTTGAAAAATAATTATATAATGTACTAACTACTACTTGAATTGGAGCTGTCTTTGAGTTTTCGATAAAATAATTGGTAATTGAATATATTTTCGTCGCGTCTTTAAGACCTAACGCATTTTGGTATTCGAATATATTAAACTCTTTACTTATTCCTATTTGCTCCTGAACATGGTCGGGGGTTACTTTTTTACCCGAACCTAAATTGATAAACAATTTATCGAGTTCATTGGATATCTTTTTCAGATCATTACCCAGATAATCAGCTATCATTTGAGTTGAAATGTGATCCATCATTAAGCCTATATTTCGAGCATACTCATTTATAAATGTTGGAAGTTGGTTGTCATAAAATGGCTTTGATTCGAATACAACATCAATATTCGCTGATGCCTTACCCAAGGCTTGTCTTTTATCGAGTTTTTTATGCTTATGACAAAGGACCAAAACGGTGTGAGGTACAGGCCTCAAGACATACGGTGCTAAGTCTTGCAAATTCTTCAAATCTTGAGCTTCTTTTACAATTACCAGTCTTCTTTCGGACATCATTGGATATTGTTTTGCTTCATCAATGATGGATTTGGCATCCGTATCCTTACCATAAGCTACGATCTGGTTAAAGGACCTTGATGCTTCGTCAAGTAAATTATGCTCAATATAATCAGAAATTTGATCGATAAAATAGGATTCTTCCCCATGCAATATATAAACTGGTGAAACTTTTCCCTTTTTAATGTCACCAATAATTGAGCTTACATTCATCTTCTTTAAAAATCTATGATAATTTAAAAACGGGATGTACTTTAAAAACAAGTACTCCTTCGCGGCTCAAATGTACAAAAAATTAAATCTATTTATAGAAAACGACTACCAATCCATTTTTGTATTTTAGATTGTTAGTTAAAAAGTAAAACTTGAGGTAATTGAAAAGATGTGGTGCAATGTATCTTAAGAACTAATTTTCAATGCTTGTTTTATTAATTATTTTAGGCACCCAATTAATAAAAATACAAATAGCTGATAAAAAATTAATTAAAATATTTTTATCAGCCATAATGTGTGGAGAATACCGGATTCGAACCGGTGGCCTCGACGCTGCCAGCGTAGCGCTCTAGCCAACTGAGCTAATCCCCCGTTTAAATACTTTATGATTTCTTTTTCTTTGGAGAAACGACTACAATCATCCTCTTCCCCTCTAATTTTGGCAATTCTTCTGCTGCTCCATACTCATCAAGTTCTTTCAAAAACTTTAATAATAAAAGCTCTCCCCTATCCTTAAATACGATAGCCCTACCTCTGAAATGCACATACGCTTTGACCTTTGATCCCTCTTCTAAAAACTTCTTAGCATGATTTGTTTTAAATTCAAAATCATGATCATCCGTATTTGGTCCAAATCTAATTTCTTTTATAACCGTTTTCTGAGTTTTAGCCTTGAGCTCTTTCTCACGCTTTTTTTGATCATAAATAAACTTTTTGAAGTTCATGATCTTACAAACCGGTGGGTCAGCTTTGGGACTTATTTCAACCAAATCGAGTTCTAGTTTTTCAGCCCATCTAAGTACATCGTTGGTATAGTATACACCAGTAACAATTTCTTTGCCAGCAACTTCACTAACATCTTCTAAATTATCACCAACTAATCTTAGTCTTGGGATTCTTATCTCTTCATTGATTCGAAGCTCGTTTTTAACTTCCTTTTTAGGAACAGGAATTTGTTTTCTCAAATGATATTATGTTTGTTAAAAAATTATTTCTTGCAAATATATAATATTATTTGACATCCTGAACAACTTCTGATGAAATAACTATTACACCTTCAGATTCATTTAATGATGCCACTAGTTTTGCACCTTCTTCAGGTGTATGAGATAGTATATATTCTGCTAATGGGTCTTCTATGTATTTTTGTATTGCCCTATTTAGAGGCCTAGCACCAAATTGTGGGTCAAAACCTTTTTCTGCAACAAAATTTTTGGCCTCATTGCTTAATTCAATCGTAAAAGTCAAACCACTTAATCTCTTATATAAATCTGCTAAAGAAATGTCAATAATTTTGAAAATATCTTCTTTTGTTAAGCTGTTGAAGACAATTACGTCATCTATTCTATTCAAGAACTCGGGACTAAAGGTTTTCTTTAACGCATTTTGAATTACCGATTTACTATGGTCGTCTGATTGTTCTTGACGTGTAGAAGTCGCAAAACCAACTCCCATTCCAAAATCCTTTAACTGTCTAACACCAATATTTGATGTCATGATAATGATCGTATTTTTGAAGTTGACTTTCCTACCTAATCCATCAGTAAGTTGTCCATCGTCCAATACTTGTAGAAGAATGTTAAAAACATCAGGGTGTGCTTTCTCTATTTCATCGAGAAGAACAACACTGTAAGGCTTTCGTCTGATTTTTTCAGTCAACTGACCACCTTCTTCATACCCAACGTATCCTGGAGGAGCTCCAATTAATCTACTGATGGAAAATTTCTCCATGTACTCACTCATATCGACACGTATCAACGAATCTTCAGACTCGAAGATATATTTCGCTAAAGCCTTGGCAAGTTGAGTTTTACCTACACCTGTTGGACCTAGGAATATAAAAGAACCTATAGGTTTTGTAGGGTCTTTAAGTCCTACTCTGTTTCTTTGTATTGCTTTTACTACTTTTTTTACAGCGTCTTCTTGGCCTACAATCATTGCTTCCATGTCATCTGCCATTTTGACAAGTTTCTTGCTTTCAGATTCTGCCACACGCCTTACTGGTATACCTGTCATCATCGAAACTACTTCAGCTATTTCTTCTTCACCTACAGGATATTTCTTTGATTTGGTTTCTTCCTCCCATTCCTCTTTTGCTTGATCGAGTCTTTTAAGAAGTTTGGATTCGTTATCTCTTAGGTCAGCAGCTTTTTCATACTGTTGATTCTTAACTGCTTGGTTTTTCTTTTCCTTTACTTCTTCGATTTGGGCCTCCAAATCTTCTATATATTTTGGTACATGAATATTTTTTAAGTGCGTTCTAGCACCTACTTCATCCAATACATCTATCGCTTTATCAGGCAAAAACCTATCTGTGATATATCTTTCACTTAGTTTAACACATGCATCTATAGCTGCCTCTGTATACACTACATTATGAAAGTCTTCATATTTGTTTTTAATATTTTTAAGGATAACTATTGTTTCTTCTACAGATGGAGGATTAATGAGAACTTTTTGAAACCTTCTATCCAATGCTCCGTCCTTTTCTATGTATTGTCTATATTCATCTAATGTCGATGCTCCTATACATTGTAACTCACCTCTAGCTAAGGCTGGTTTGAAAATATTGGATGCATCCAAAGAACCGGTAGCTCCACCCGCACCAACTATAGTGTGAATTTCATCTATAAAAAGGATGACATCTTTCGCCTTCTCCAATTCATTCATGATGGCTTTCATTCTTTCTTCAAATTGACCTCTGTACTTGGTACCTGCAACAAGTGCTGCTAAATCTAGCATTACAACCCTTTTATTAAAAAGAGTTCGACTCACTTTTTTTTGTAAAATCCTAAGTGCTAGACCTTCAACAATTGCAGTTTTACCTACTCCAGGCTCTCCGATGAGAATTGGATTATTTTTTTTACGTCGAGAAAGAATTTGAGAAACTCTCTCTATTTCTGTTTCCCTTCCAATTATTGGATCTAATTTGCCTTCTTCAGCTAGTCTTGAGACATCTCTTCCAAAATTGTCTAACACAGGTGTGCGCGATTTTGTATTTTGCTTTCTCTGTGTTGAAAATGAATCGGATGTATCGTCATCCATAGGCGCGTCAGAATCTGAAGGTGCTTGATTTAAAAACTCGTCTACCACTTCATTATATTCCTGCATAATATGTTCCAATTCGTCTTTAAAAGTTTCGTAATCTAACTCAAAGTCATCTAGTAAAACTTCTGAGGTAATATCTTTGTGCTTCAAGATACTAAGCATCAAATGTTCAGGCAGAACTTTATCGTTTTTGTACGACTTGGCTTCAAGTATCGTAACTTTAAGGACCTTCTCTGCGTGTTTTGTCAACGGTACAGAATCCAAATTTAGCCTTTGGTCAATTGCTATGTCTGTATTGTCTATTTCTCTAACTCTATCGATGAGTAAATCTGAGTCTATTTGCAAAGACTCTATTACTTTATGAGTCATACCATCTTTCATCGATAATACGCCAAGTAATAAATGCTCAGTGCCGATATAACCTTTGCCTTGATTTAAAGCATGTTCTCGACTATTTTGGATAATACTTTTAACTTCTTTTGAAAATTTATTATTCATGTATTTGAAATAATTAATTTGTATGTTATTTAGATATAAGTAATCAATGGGCTATTTACATATTTATCATCAAAATTATGCCAAAAAACTTTAACGGGCAATTTGTCATGTAGTAATTGAAGTTATTAACAAAAAAACGATCAAAATGATTATATTGTGACAAATATATATGATTTTTTTAACTATTTTATTCAAAGGGATTTAAAAAATAAATTCTCTTTTATAAAACTAAATTTTTAGGAATTCAAATCTTTAAATTACAATTAGTTATAAAATTAGGGATTCTCTATTTTTATTTAATTCTTACAAGTGTCTTTCTTAGTCAGTCTTTAGGTATTAGTCTTTGGTCTTTAGCAACCTCTCCCAAAGACTAAAGACAAACAGCCAAAGACCAACAACCCTTAGTCAGTCTTTAGGTATTAGCTTTTGGTCTTTAGCAAACGTTCCCAAAGACTAAAGACCAACAGCCAAAGACCAACAACCCTTAGTCAGTCTTTAAATATTAGTCTTTGGTCTTTTGTAAACGCTCCCAAAGACTAAAGACCAACAGCCAAAGACCAATAATGTGATGAGATGCTATTTTAAAAATAAAATACTTTGAGCGAAACAAAGAGAAAACAAAAGAGTTTAGAATTTAATACCAATTATATAGGTTAGTTCTGGAAATGAACTTCTTAATTTGGTCTACATGCTTACAATCATGTTTCAAAAAAAATCTATTTTGATAATATAATGAGATATTGGTAGATTTTGCTAATTTTGCGGTTCAATTAAAATGTCATATTAAAAATGAAGTTTGTTTTAGATAAAAATGAAAACTATACTATATTTAAATTAGAAGAAAAAAATTTAAATTCAATAGTAGCGCCTGACCTAAAATCTGAGTTTATCTTCTTAAGAAATGAAGGAGTCCAAAACTTGATTTTTGATATGACTCAAGTTAATTATGTTGATTCATCAGGATTGAGCGCAATATTAACAGCAAATAGACTATGGAAAGATCATGGAATATTTATTATCGCCGGTCCTTTGGCTGATCCTGTGAAAAAACTAATCGAAATTTCTAGGTTAGAAACTATTCTTACAATTATACCAACAGTAGAGGAGTCCATTGAGTTTTCAATAATGGATAAAATAGAAAAAGAACTCCTTAGTGAAGAGGAGTAAATTTAGTCGTTTCAAATAATGTCTCAATTTTCGGTAACAATACTTGGGATAAATTCATCTTTACCAGCATTCGGTAGATCTTTATCTTCTCAAATCATTAATATTGGGAATGAGCTTTATATGGTAGATTGCGGTGAAGGTACCCAAGTACAACTTTCGAGATATCGAATTAAAAGAAACAAAATAAAGGCAATTTTCATCTCACATTTTCATGGAGATCACTTTTATGGTTTGCCAGGACTTTTGAGTTCTTATACCAATTTCGAAAGAACAGAGCCTTTAAAAATTATAGGACCTACCGGTTTAAGAAAATATCTTGAAACTATATTTGAAATATCTCAAGTGCATCTTGGATATCCATTAGAGATCATAGAAAATGAAATACCAGATAATGTCCTTCTTGTGCACGAAGATAATGCTTGTCAGGTTTTTGGTTTTCCTTTACAACATCGAATGCCCACTCAAGGATATATTTTCATCGAAAAAACGGATCATTTTAAAATTGATGTTGAAAAAATAAAACAATATAAATTAAGTAATAGCCAAATTCAATGTATTAAAAAGGGAAAGCCCATAGAAATTGGTGATCAAAAGATAGAGGCAAGTAAATTTTGCCTTCCGATAAACCCAAGTAGAAAATATGTATATGCATCCGATACCTCACCATTGGATAAATATCCCAAAATCATACAAAAAGCAGATCTTTTATATCATGAAGCCACATACCTACATGATCTTGAAAAAGTAGCTTTTGAAAGAGGCCATAGTACTTCCATCCACGCTGCAAACTTTGCTAAAAAAATAGAAGCAAAGCGATTAATTCTAGGACATTTCTCCTCGCGATATAAAGATGTGGCGATGTTGGAGAAGGAAGCTAAGACTGTATTTGACAAGGTAATGGCTGGAGTGGAAGGCGAAACGTATTTGATTTAATAAAAAGGAGTAAACCTAAAAAAGCTTTAGATTAAAGATTAAAACTATTTCTTTAACTCCCATTTCCAAATCTGCCCATCTTCAGTATCTTCAATTTCTTCAACTTTTACAAAGCCACATTTTTTTAAAACAGATGTTGAAGGATTTTCAAAAGCTAAAGTGTGGGCGATCACACTTTGCACCTCATTATTTTGAAATGCATAATCAATCAAAGCTTTAGAAAATTCTGTAGCTAAGCCACGATTACGATAAGCTGGTGCAATTTCGTATCCTATTTCTACGACTCCATCTTTAGAGGGTTTGCCTTTATATCCTCCACTACCAATGAGCTTATTATCTACCCTATGGATTGGGAAATATGTAAGCCAATTTTGTTCGTTTTCATCTGAAAGAAACTTATCTAATGCCCATTGGAAAGGTCCTCTTCCAAATTCTGTCCAATTCTCGGAGATAAGGACGCCTAGTACTTTTGACAAATCTTCATCACCATTTAAAGCAGCCTCTAAAATGCTTTTAGTTCCTCCTAATAAATTAAGATTTTTAGATTGTATAATTGCCACCATATTTATTTAGCTCTCATTCTATTATTCTTAGGATCGTGTGTTACTTCAGCTAGACCTAATGCTTCCATCAATGGTGGAATATACATACCAAATCGACCCCTAAATCCCTTTTTAAGTCCATACCATCCACCAGCAGGATTTACTTCAGACCTTCCCCATCCTTCTACAGTGCCTTCTTTGGCCGGTTTTTGTTCATCTGCACTTCCTAATTCCATCCAATCACCATGAGCAGTAAGCATCATATGTAGATCAGCGATGCAATCAATATTATAATGTAGTATAGTTTTACCCACAGTACAAACTAAAATTTCCTTACCATCCTTTAGATCTACATGCATTGAATATTCACTCGTCAAAGGTGGCGTTTTTAGTAAAAGAGGGCTTTCTTTTGTGCCAATCTTATATGTCATTATCATTATATTTGAAAATAGAAGAAATACAAAATATTACAAAGATACAAGATGTAAAATAAATCTGTAATATGTAACAATAAATTTTTAATCCTACCTTCTAATCAAAAGAACATCCTTTTTATCCACTTTAGGATTATATCTATCACAAAAATAAAGATCTCTTTTTCCATCTCCATTTAAATCAGCTGAGATGACGCCGAGTGCATCAATTATTAATTTCCCACCCAAAAGTTTGTCTCCGCCTAATGTAAAATATCCTTTGCCGTCATTAAGATACACTTTCATTTTTCCACCAAATACATTGGCCACGACGATATCTTTATCTCCGTCATCATCAATATCCTCAAATATTGCATCAATGCTTTGGTCTTCATCTACAGGTATTCTCAAATCAGTTTGGTCACTAAACTTTCCTTTACCGTCATTAATATAAATCCTATTTTGATTATCTTTTGTACTTCTAAAATTTACATTTGCGAAGAAAAGATCTACATCGCCATCAGCATCTACATCATGAAAAGCTATTTTGCGACTTTCGATTTTTTCATCAGTAATAAAATGAGTACTTGTGATATCCTTAAAAAATCCTTTGCCATTGTTCTGATAAAGGATATTGCCGTCTTCATTGGCTTCAATCAGATCAAGATCTCCATCATTATCAATATCTACAAGAGCAATATCTTGGGTAACTCGATTGATCATTGGTAATCTTTTGTCTTCTAATTTTAAGATACCTTTACCTTGGTTGATATAAATTTGATTTTGACCATTATTGCCGAAAATCACATCAGGTTTTCCATCTTTATTTAAATCTTCAGAGATAACGGCATTTGCTTCTGATGATAAAAATTGGAAAGGTGCAAGTGTATAAAAACCTTTTCCATCATTCAAATAAAACTCGTGAATTTTATCATCTTCTGCGCAAAAAATTAAGTCAACATCGCCGTCTCCATCCATATCTTTGGCTACAATGTCTTCACTATCATGGACTACTTGTGGCAATCTTCTGACTGACTCATCGGTAAAAAGGCCTTTACCATCATTGATCAAAATAGTATTAGCTTGAAATTCATTAGCCAATATTATGTCTAAATCACCATCATGATCTATATCTACAGCTTTCAAATCCATACTCGCTCTTTTAGCTCCTGGTTCAGGTAAAAAGTCGCTTTTATCTGTATAAAATTCCGGCTCTTTACCTTTTGCATTTTTAGTTTGGGTAGAATCAATCCATTGATTGACGTATTCAAAGATTTTTCCATTGAATCTTGTAGCAGCATATTGATTATAAGCCTGTGGATTATCCCAAAGTTCAAGAAACTCCTGCATTGTGCCTATTTCTTCAAAAGAGTGACTAGACTTAGGTGCTAACCAAAATGTACCGTGTCCTGGCCTTAATGCGTTGACATGATTTACCAAAGCGATATTATCAAGGGGACTGTTCGCATTGAGATCACATTCACCATAAATGGCAAGGGTGTAATTGTTAAATTCTGAAAAACCTTTGGCAACATTTTGCTGATTTAGTTCTTTAAAAGTTGATATATGCCTACCAAAACTTGACTGACCGTTGCCAATATAACCTAATAAATTACTCAATGTTGCAAGACCCAATGGTTCTTTTGCTATTTCATCTGCGCTTTTATCAGTGTAAAAAAACTGATAAATAAAGGGCTTAAACTTTTCAATATTTTCTCTCAAGTTTCCTAAGTCATGCCCTCTTAATTGGAGCTGAATTAAATAAGCCTCTACCATATACTCAGACCAAGGCTTAAATCCTGTACCGTAAACAATCACACCTTTGGGTTGATATTTGGAAGCTAAAAGTGGTGCTGTAGTGCCTCCCATGGAATGTCCAAATAAATATATTTTGTCTTTATCTACTTCTTTGAGGTTTAAAAAATTTTGATAACCTGCATCATACATAGCCAATTCTTCTATAAAACCCATTGTAGCACAAGGAGGACAATTTTCATTATCACCCATGTCCCCTTTTTCCATGATATACACAGCATTGCCGAGTTCTACTAATTTATCAATGGCCTGCTTAGTTTTATCTAGTGGCTGCAGGTTATCAAGTGAATAGCAAGGTAAGCCTTGTAAAAAATAAATATATGCCTTAGGTTTTTTTCCTTTGGGAGTCTTATAGATTGTCCTTACTAGACCATTTTTATATTTGAAATCTCCATAAACGATATCCATCGTTGCTGATTGCTCCATAGGTCGCGGTAAAACCTTTCCTTTTAATATTTTGGCAGTTTTATCTCTTTTTAAGTAAAAAACAACTTCTTCTTCGCCTCTTAAGGTTTTTGCAAAATTAACCAATTCCGCCGAATTTGAAATATTGGTATTATCAACTTTAGTGACGATATCATTAACCACAATACCAGCATTTTGAGCGGTAGTATTCGGAAAAACTTGAGAAACTAAAGCTCCTGTCTCGTAATCTAATTTACTTTTCAAGGAATCAGGAATACTATTTAACAATCCCACTCCTAGCCCACCTTTCCGTTTTAAATGTTGAGCGGTAGATGTACAAAATGATGCAAAGAGTATGATGAAGATAATAATTTGTTTCATATTTTCAATAATCTAATCTAATAAAAAAAACATAAAGATTTGCTTATGACTAGCTTTTGACGCGCTTTTGCTCATCGTCAGTTCCTCCTGTTTTTCTAGCCCGCACATTTTGCCCTTTAGCAAATCGCCACGAAAAAGATAAAGTTGCTACGCGACTATCTAAGTAACTAAACCAATTGGCATTCGCATTAGCTATGTTTCTTATATCTCCTTCAATTTGATTCGTGTAAAAAATATCACTGATATTCAATTTTAGACTGCCTTTGTCTTTGAGTATTTTAGATGATAATCCGGCTCTCATGCTATAAATAGGCTGAATGATAAACTGGCCTACCAAAACGGCTGACTGATATTGACCTGCTAATTCTGCACTCCATCTTTTGTTGATTACAAACTGATTAACAGGACTTAATACCGAATACCATTTAGAATCGTCTAGAAACTCTGTGTAAATAGGGCTTTCAAAGCTATTTCTTAGTCTTGCTGCATATATTTGTAAAGTCCACCATTTTGTCAATTTTTGACTCCCGTTGACAGAAATGCCATACGTGGTTTGTTTAGCAAAATTACCTGGACGACTGTAGTAAATTGTCCCTCTTTGTTCATTTGTTTCAAAAATCACATCAAGAGATCTACTGTAGTTTAAGGTGGTTGTAATGAAATTTTTATAGGTATACGTTAAGTCAATATTATAAGCAAAAGTAGGAACTAAAAAAGGATTTCCACCATAATATGTGAATCTATCCATTGGATAAGAAAATGGATTTAAGTCCTTATAAGCAGGACGATCAATTCGTCTTCCTAAAGATAAACCGATGACATGATGATTTGCACTATCGACTCGGTATTGAGTAAAAAACGTCGGAAAAGGACTGGTATAACTATTAGTAAATGCCGAATCCCGGACAACTTCATTCCCTGCTTGATAACCCTCAATATTGGTGTTTTCGACCCTAAACCCTAATTGAAATGAAAATTTAGTGAGGTCGACAGAATAATTCAGATAACCAGCATTTATATTCTCATCATATAAAAATTGATTGGTGAATTCATTGTTGACTTTTCTTTCTGTCGCCAAAATGTCATAAAAAAGTGCCTTATTATCGGCAGATACAAGACTGGATTTAAAACCTGCTTCTACCCTACCCTTTTTGAGCGGCTTTAGGTAATCAATCTTTATGCTTTGGATATTCAAGGAGGTGGGGAGGTCCGATTCTAGTACCGAAGTGGATAATAATGCTTTCTGAGGTGATAATATTTTGTTTGTCAAGGTTTGGTCAATTTTATTGTCATATTCTATTAAGTCAAGATTTAGTGTAATTTCACTCTTATCTTTTAATTTATATGCTAGATTACCATTCACAAAATAATTGTTAAATTGGATATCAGTTGGATTATCTGCGTCAACAAATGAAGTAACTCTTTGATTACCATCAGTAACTGTTGCTTTATTGGTCAAATTCCTTTCTGATTGTGTGACAAGGCCACCTGTAGCAAAACCAAGCGTGACTTTGTCATTTAGATAATAATCAAATCCGATCTTAGTGTTAGCATTTCTACCAATAGGTATGATAAATGTTTTTTGTACAAAAGAAGAAGATGGTCTTTTTTCTAAATCAAAATAATTTCGCTCTATAGTCAGATCTTGGTAAGATTTATTATAATTAGCACTTGCATTGCCAAAAAAATTAAATTTACCTACGCGATAATTAAGGTTACCACTATTATTACTTCTAGCGTACCTTCCTTGTCCATAAGATAAATTTAGTCCACCATTCCATCCTTTGGCTACATTCTTTTTTAATCTTATGTTGATAATACCCGCATTGCCCGCTGCATCATATTTTGCAGGCGGATTAGTCATGATCTCGATTGTAGCTATAGAAGATGAAGGAATAGACCTGAGATAATTAGCAAGATCGGCACCCGTCAAATAGCTCGGTTTATCATCTATGAAGACCATCACTCCACTTTTCCCTCTTATGGAAATATTACCGTTCATATCTACTGAAACCCCTGGAGATCTTTCCATCAACTCCAAACCCGTGATCCCAGCATTACTAATTAAAGCATCTGGATTGATCACCATTCTGTCTATTTTTTGCACTGCAAAAGACTTTGCTGCGTTCACCGTTACCTCTTTTACATTTACAGATCCAGAAATTAGGCTTAGGGTTCCAATATCTAAAGTTTCATTATTCGCTAGAACTAGCTCTTTTTGCAAATTTTCATAACCAATATAAGATACTTCTATTATCACTGTGTCAGGTCCCAAGAAGAGAAGCTCAAAGTTTCCACCATTCTCGCTAAACCCTGCTTTGATAATATCTTTGTTTTTGATATTTTTGATGGCGATTGTTGCACCTATCAAAAATTCTTCTTTGTCTTTTACAATTCCTTTTACAGATTTTAATTGTTGCCCAAAAAGTGTAAGGGATAAAACCGAAAAGCAAATAAAACTAAAAAAATGTTTAGTAAAGATTATTTTATAAGACATAAAACTCAATTAATTCATTACAACATATAAATACTTACCAAATGCAAGCCCTGCTTGGAAAATTTTAATGACAGAGCCAAAAATGATGACAACCATTGCAGCTTTAAGATATTCACTTTTATTTTCAAAAAAATTTGTTTTAATCATGTGTATTTGCTTTGATAAAAAATTTAAATAAATCATTACAATATTAAATCTGAGTCAAAGATATGGTAATGTGCAAATGATAATTTGTCATATCTTGCTTATTGATGCTTTCAATAAATAAATTTTAATCTTCAAAAGCAATTGATGATACTTCAATCCTTTTTTTAATCCTTATTTATACTTTTGGATTTATGGTATCTTTACTAAAAAGTATTGTTCATTATTTTTTGAAAGCCGTTGGAAACATTCCAAAATATTTTTTAAATGCTTTACTAAATACATGAATGTCAGAATATCCCACTTCTTGGGCAATATCTTGGATCAATCGATCTTTGCAGATCACCAATTGCTTAGCCCGTTCCATTCTTAATTTGATTTGATACTGATAAGGTGAATACCGAAATACCATTTTAAACATTCTCGAAAAATGAAATTCTGACATAGTGGCAATTCTTGCTAGGTCTTTAACTTGTATATCCAAAAAAAAGTAAGATTCTAGATGTTCTTTTGCCCAACACAATCTTTTTACTATTTCCTTTTTGGTCTCGGGTTTAGCTGTGTTAATGCGTGTGAGATAACTCAATTTTGGAGCTTGATCTAAAACAAATGCCTCTCCGATTTCAAAAAAAAGATTTTCATTATTATTTTGATAATCCAAAGAATGAGTATTCTTTGCTAAACTAAGTGCTTGCAGTTTCTGACTAAAATTATTCTTACTTAGGTGAAAAACTTCGAAGATATCCCCTTTTAAGATCGAGTCTGAATACAACGCGTCTCCTTCTAAAAATTTACAATCTGCTAATGATGACTCAATGTCTTGTATGATTTTAAAGGTTATATTCATACATACTCCGTGCACATCCTTCTTACTATCAATGAGTGCATTTCCATCTAGTGGCTGATTAGAAATAAAACACTCATTTTCCTTAATCGAAAATCTTTTATTATTCAAAGAATAAAACTCCTCTCCTGTTATTACATATTTAATACTCACACCATCAGCCAAAATTGGTTTATAAAATGAGGTAAGTTTTGAATAAACTAATGTGTTATCCTTGTAGTCAAGTTTACTTAATTCAGAATTGTTAATAAGATGATTTACCTGAAGGTCTGACATCGTTTCAATTTATCATTTAAACGTAAAATTAATAAGATACAAAAGACCGAAGCTAATTTTTATACAATTATAACTATTTTATCGATAAAATGAATTGTAAACTTAATTTATATAACCAAAATGTAATACAATATGACACTTTACAGTCCAAGTATCTATCAGTCCCATCAAACATACATCATATTTTAATTTTTATAAAACTTATTTACAATTATGGATATATACATATATCATTATTTTATATGTTAATTTTTTAAATTTTCTTTTAAAAACAAAATTGGATGCATATCTTTGCTGTACAATAGCAATACTATTATTTATTAAAGTAAAAAAAACTAAAGCATGAAATCAACAAAACTACTACCCTTTTTACTAGTAATTTTCATTTTTGGATGTCAAAAAGAAGACATAACCACTGAAGACCCTAGATTTAAATTTGATCAAATTAAACCTACCAATGAATATGACGCGACATATGCACAGGAGTGGATGACACAAGCATATAAAAGTGTGCGTTCGCGAGGGTTTTTTGCATTAGATGCTTCTAGATTGTATGCATATACTGCCTTAACGATGTACGAATCTATGGCTTATGGCAATCCTAATGGACTGTCAATGGAAGGACAATTAAAAAACTTTACCAATGTACCAAAACCACTTGCTAATGAAAAATACGATTGGGCAATGGTCTTATGCCACGCAACTCCCAGAGTTTTAATTCATATGTTGAAAGGTGCTAACAACACAATTGTCCAAGAAATAACCAGTTTAGAAAGAACACAAGAAAGGAGATTAAAAAATGAGGAAAATTTAACGGATGAGGTTGTAGATAATTCAAAAGAATTTGCAGTCGCATTGTCAGACTTCATCATTGCCTATTCAGAAAGTGATGGAGCTAAGGAAGCATTAGCTAGACCTTATAGAATGCCATCTATAGCTGAAAATCCTGCTTTTTATGATGGAATAGAGCAAGCAGAGCCTTTTTTCATGGCTCCATTTTGGTGGACTTCAAGAAGTTTTGTGATTTCAACATCAGAAATATGCAGACCTTTACCACCATACACTTACAGCGAAGATCCTGCAAGTAGATACTATCAAGATGTACTTGAAGTATTAGATGCTACGAGAAATCCTGAAAAAGTAAGAATTGGCCAATTCTGGGCCAATAATCCAAATCAATCAGGAACGCCTGCAGGTGCTTGGGTTGGCATAGCCAACCAATTGGTTGATCAATTGGAGTTAGACTTAGAGACTACGTTAAGGATGTACCTTCAACTCACACTATCAACTCGAGATACTTTCCTTGCAGTATGGTGGACAAAATACAATTGGAATTTACAAAGACCAGTGAGTTATATCAGAAGAGTATTAAAACAACCAAATTGGAACTCTCCTGTACCTACTCCTCCTTATCCAGATTATGTGTCAGGCACTTCAGCTAATGCTGGATCATCCTCGACAATATTAACAGAAATGTTTGGAAATAAATCATTCACTGATGGCCAACACAG
Organism: Saprospiraceae bacterium; assembly: GCA_022844565.1. Taxonomy (GTDB): domain Bacteria; phylum Bacteroidota; class Bacteroidia; order Chitinophagales; family Saprospiraceae; genus JADKBO01. The sequence goes on along the minus strand of JALHLK010000001.1, from coordinate 91,277 downwards.
TGATAAGGGTTTTGGTGTACGTTCCTTTGCTGATTTCACCAGTGCTGGTAAAGAAGCATTTCATTCAAGAATTTATGCTGGAGTTCATATGAGAAAGGCATGTGAAGAAGGGTTTACACAAGGTGCTTGTGTTGCTAATGATTTAATGAGTAGATTGAGATTTACTTCAAAATAAGTATTGTTAAGGTTTTGTTATAGAAGAGGCTATTCATTTTGGGTAGCCTCTTTGTGTTACTTGAAAATCTAAAATGGATTTCCTACTACAGCTCAAAATTACTGCAAAATCAGGCGCTTCGCTCACTTTTTGCTTCGCACCATAACAATTCTATGATTTGTCGCAAAAAATACTGATTTTATTGTACTTTTGACCTTCGTAACGGAACCCATCTTAGATTTTTAGGTATTACATAAATTCAAATAAATATCTCCCAATAGTTTAAAATGCACTGTGATACTCTTTCATTAACTATATTCGCATTTTAAATAACCTATCATCACAATATGGTCATCAATACTTATCAATTAGCCATTACTAAACAAACAGTAATTTTAGATACTTTAAACCAACAATCTTTAAAATTAAGTATTACACGGTTTCTTTTATTTGGTTTACTGATTAGTAATATTTGGTTTTATTTTTCCTCCAAATCTAATTTACTGTTAGTTTCTAGTATTTTAATTTTAGGAATTTTCATATGGTTAATCAACATTTACAGCAAAAAACAATGGGAAATCAAAATAATTACAAAAAAGATTGATCTACTTAAGGCTGAAATAGCATTTCTCCAATCAGCTAGTATTGAAAACGATAATGGCTCTTCTTTCATCGATGGTGATCATCCTTATTCCTATGATTTAGATATATTTGGATCTAATTCCTTATTTCAGCACATCAATAGAACTATCACTTTTGGTGGTAAAGAAAATTTGGCATTAAGATTATCAAAACCTCTTTATTCCAACCAGATAATTGATAACCAGCATGCTATATCGGAACTTAGTACTTTGCCTGATTTTCGATCACAATTTGCAGCGATTGGTTCAGTGCTAGCTGACGACAAAATTGAATATCAGAGGTTGTTAGATTGGTTAAAAAGCGATACTAGTCAATATATTTTTAACAAGTCGTTGCTAATAATCCTCAGTATAATTCCTGTATTGAGCTATACATTGTCAATCATTTTTGAATATAAAATCCTAACAGCCATTCTATACAGTTCCATTACGTTAAACATTATTTTACTGCTATATAACTTTAAAAAAATTCAAAAAGAGATCACTGTTTCTCAAAAGATCATCGAAACAACTAAAAAATATGGTCTTTTATTAGAGATTGTAGAAAAAGAAAACTTTAAAACAAATCTACTTCAAACCTTACAAGAAAAGCTTAATACAGCTACGTATAAGAGTAGCGAAGCATTAAGCAATTTTTCGAAGCTTCTAAGTTCTTTAGATAGCATACACAATCTTTTACCTGCTACTTTGGTCAACAGCGTCTCTCTTTACCACTTACATCAATACAATGCCTTGATCGATTGGAAAAAAGCCAATAATACCTTAGTAAAAGTATGGGTCGACGTTGTAAGTGACTTTGATGCTTTACAAAGTTTTGCCGGATTCAGTTACAATAATCCCACTTACGTGATGCCAAAGATAAGTGACCAAAAAACAATTGAATTTAAAGAGCTGGGGCACCCACTTATTCCCAATGATCATCGAATTAACAACAATATTGACTTTAAAGATACTTTTTACATCTTAACTGGCTCAAATATGTCTGGTAAAAGTACATTTCTACGCACAATAGGGTTGAATTTGGTTCTAGCAATGGCAGGTGCTAAGGTATGTGCAAGTAGTGCAGAATTTTATACCGTCAACTTATGGACCTCAATGAGACAAAATGACGCTTTACACAAAAATTATTCTTACTTTTTTTCAGAAGTACAGCGCTTAAAAATTATATTTGACCACTTTCAAGAAGAAAATTTGTTTATTTTATTAGATGAAATTCTAAAGGGTACCAACTCCGAAGATAAACTTCATGGCTCATTAGAAGTTTCAAAAAAAATCCTGCAAAGAAATATTAATGGTGTCATTGCTACCCATGATATCGAAGTGGCTGACCTTACTCAATCTTTTCCTAATGCCAAAGCAATCTACTTTCAATCTAATATTGTAAATAACGATATTACATTTGACTACCAATTGAGGGAGGGGATATGCACATCCAAAAGTGCTACATTTTTATTGAAGAGGGAGGGGGTGATATAGATTTTATGATAAACTAAAATCTAGAATGAATATCCTATTACGCCACCAAACTATGTCAAAATGAGACCCATTACTCACTTTTTTCTTCACTAAATCTTAAAAACTATCGGGTTGTATCGAAAGAAAAATAAGTTGATTTATAAAAACAAACATTTCAAATAAATTGACAAAATCTCAAATTTATAAAAATAATTTTTTCTGTTTTCTTACTTCATCCTTTATGGCATGAATATTGAAAGATTAAGTTTTACTTTAATCAAATACAAAAAGTTTGACATCAAAAAAGGAACTTCTTTCAATCATTCTTTTGTCGTACCAAAGTGAACAAAGAATCAAACCTGTATTCAATAAGGTCAATGACACTATGAATCAAGAAGGTATTAATTTCGAACTTATTATTGTTGATGATGGGTCGACGGATAATTCATTCGAAGTTGCTAAAGATTTACAAAGTCAAAATACAAATGTTAGGGCCTACAGACTTAGCAGGAACTACACTAGTCCTTATAGCCAATTTGCAGGATATTCACTTGCAAATGGAGCTTGTGTGGTTGCTATAACTGATGATTTACAAAAACCATTAACTGTTGTGGTGCAAATGTACAGAGCATGGGAAGATGGAGCTAAGGTTGTACTAAGTCATAGATCGTCAAGGTCAGATGGAATTTTTAGTGATCTTTTCTCGAGGTCCTATTACAAGTTTATGAACAGATTTTCAGACATTTCTTTTCCCCCGGGAGGCTCCGATAGCGCATTGATAGATAAAGAAGTGTACCAAATTATTAATAATAAGGTTGGAAAAAATAATACTACTCCAACCATTGAAGTTCTAAGATTGGGCTTTAAACCTGTGCTTATCCCTTATACACGTCAACCTACAGAAGGGAAATCAAGATGGACGTTAAGAAAAAAGCTGAAACTTGCAACAGATACATTTTTTTCAAGTTCATCTTTCCCAATTAAAGCAATCACATGGCTTGGCTTTATTATTTTTATATTATCAATCATTTTATCTATAACTATTTTATACTTAAAAATATTCAGCGGTAGTTCGCTTTTTGGTTTGCCTATACCTGGATGGGCTACCATAGTAGTTATGATTTCTGTATTTAACGGCCTGATATTATTATGCATAGGCATCGTAGCACAGTATATATGGAGAATCTATGAAGATGTAAGAGGTAAACTGCCTTACGTGATTATGAAAGATAATGACTCTCAAAAGGATTTATGAAAGTTATCACACCCTTTTTTAATTTCGGGCCACAATCATTATTTGCTTTAATACTGCAAAATGAAACTTTCCAAATTGAAGCATGCGAAAACTACCAAAAAAGAGGATTGCGAAATAAATTTATCATCATCAACCATTTAGGTAGGCAGACATTGTCAATCCCATTAAAAAGTGGAAAAAACAACCAACAACCAATCACTGAAGTTGCTATTGCTTATGAAGAAAATTGGCAATCCTATCATATTAAATCCTTAAAAGCTGCTTATCAAAAATCTGCTTATTTTGAGTTTTACATAGGGCAAATAGAAGCACTCTATTCTAATCAATTTCACAAACTTGTTGACTTTAATAAGGAAGCTTTAAAACTATGTTTAGACTTACTCAAGATTGAAAAGCAAATAATTTACACCTCTGAGTATATTAAAGAGTATGATCAAAGTTATATTGACTTGAGAAAAAATGATAAAAAAATAGCATTTAACTTTGAAAAATATAATCAGGTGTTTGAAGATAGACTTCCATTTTATCCTGACACTTCTATTCTTGATCTTCTTTTTGCATTGGGTCCACAAAGCAAAGCTTATCTTTCAAGAATTAAGATATCCTAAAGAAATAAAATAAACAGTTTCTTTCTACTTTTTAAAGCGCTTTCTTCTCTTTTATTTGATTTACCGTTTCCATCGTCAATTCCCAAAATTCACTAAAGATTGGTCTGACGGTTGTTAAGAGACCTTCAGCTAGCTTTGGGACTTTTTCTATATGTTCATAAGTAACGGAAGCACTTTTTGTTTCAGGACTGACTAAACTTAATTTATCAAAAAGTGATATTACAAAAGCAAGTATGGTGGCAAAAAACAGGCCTTGCAAAGCACCACCAGCAGCTTTATTGATAAAATTGATATTAACCAATTCCAATACTTGTTCTAACTTTTTACCAATAAATCGGATAGCATACATGACCAATATAAAAGTAAGGGCTATACCAATCACAAAAGTGATAGAAGGGTTCATTTTTAGTAGCCCTTGTAAAAACTTGATGGTAATTGGAGAAAGTTTCAAAGCAGCTACTATTCCTATTATAAGTGATAATGTATCAAATACAGTCTTTATTAATCCTCTTTGGTACCCAAGATATGCACCTAAAGAAATGAAAATTGCTGCAAAAATGTCTATAATCATTAATGAATAAAATTTTAATCAAATTAAAAACACAAATAAAAGAATAAAAATTTTAAAATGCACCTACAAATCGACGAAAATACCATTAATTGAGCCCAATTCAAATATTAATAAAAATATCAATAACTGTAAAACCTCAAGTCCACCCAATAAACGAATTTTTAAGGCCTTTTTTCTTAAATAAGTTAAAATATTGTCAATTTATTTCGCTGTTTCATGAAATTATATTTTCTTTGCGGGATAATACGTTTATATTAAAAATTAAAATAAAAATGGCAGATTACAAATTAGATAAAACCGATCTTAAAATTTTGAAACTTCTTCAAGAAAACAGTAAAATTACAAATCTTGATTTATCAAAGAAAATTGGTCTATCTCCTGCTCCAACTTTAGAAAGAGTAAAAAAATTGGAACAATCAGGTATCATTCTTTCTTACCATGCAAAAGTTGATTCAACAGCTATAGGCTTGAATGTTAAGACCTATGTATTAGTTTCCTTAGCTTGGCAGAAGCCTAATGCTTTAGACAATTTTATCAAAAAAATCAAATTGATTGATGAAGTAACGGAGTGTTATATTATCACAGGTGATGCAGACTTCTTACTTAAAATAGTTTGTAAAGATATAGCAAATTACGAAAAGTTGTTATTCAAAACATTGTCACAAATCGAAGAAATTGAGAGACTTAAAACTTTAATGACTTTAAGCAAAGTTAAAAAAGAGAAAGTTCTTCCATTTGATTATGAGAACGATATGGAATAATCTTCGTAAAGAAGCATAAAAAAAGCCAGGTAGATTAACTTTTATCTGGCTTTTTTTATTTAACCTAAAAACCTAAGAATGTGAAGGTTAAGGGAGCTTAAAATGGTTAAGAGAAGTTAAGTGTCCATGTGAAGGTTAAGGGAGGTTAAGATCGTTAAGAGAGGTTAAGTGTCATCAGTTGTGCAAAAAACTTAACCTTCCTTAACTTAAAAACTTAACCATCTCAACCTTTTTTAGCTCCCCTTTAAACATTAAAAAAGCCCCTACTTTGTATATAAGTAGAGGCCTCTTTTATTAATTGTTTCCGATTACGGCTATTTAATTTCTTTCTGGTCTAGGCATTAATGCTTTACGAGACAACCTCATTTTACCAGTTTTTGGATCATCACCTATGTATTTGACCCTTACGTTATCACCTTCTTTAAGAACATCGGATACATTTTCTATGCGTCTATGATCTAACTCTGATACGTGTATTAAACCACTCTTACCATTGAATTTAACGAAAGCACCAAAAGCCATTAAACTTTCTACAACTGCGTCATATTCATCACCAATAGTTGGTATAAAAGTAATTCTTTTGATGTCATTAAGTACCTCATCAATTGCATCCTTATTAGATGAAGTAATGTTTATCACGCCCGTATTACCCACCTCTTCTATTGAAATAATTGCACCAGTACGTGCTTGCATTTCTTGAATGATTTTTCCACCAGGTCCGATGATAGCCCCAATAAACGCTTTATCAATGACAACTTCTATCATTCTTGGAGCATGAGGTTTCAAGTCTTCTCTTGTTTCACTTAATGACTTAGCCATTTCGTTTAAGATATGGATTCTTCCTGCTTTGGCTTGCTCTAGCGCTTTTTCTAATTGCTCGTATGGTAGACCATCGATTTTGATATCCATTTGGCAACCTGTGATACCTTTATGAGTACCGGTTACTTTAAAGTCCATATCTCCCAATGCATCCTCATCACCAAGAATATCAGATAAGATGGCAATTTTACCACCTTCGGCGATCATACCCATAGCTATACCAGAGACAGGCGCTTTAATTTTGATACCTCCATCCATCAGTGCTAATGTACCAGCGCAAACGGTGGCCATAGATGAACTACCATTCGATTCGAGGATATCAGACACAATTCTAATTGTATAAGGATTACCCTCAGGTAAAACTTGTCTTAGTGATCGGGCAGCTAAGTTTGCATGACCAACTTCACGTCTACCTGGACCTCTGTTTGGTCTCGCCTCCCCTACTGAAAATGCTGGAAAATTATAATGCAAGATAAATTTTTCGTTATAATGATCAAGTGCGTTATCTATCAACATGGCATCTGTTGGAGCACCTAATGTCATAGATGTAAGTGCCTGTGTCTCTCCCCTTGTAAAAATAGAAGAACCGTGTGCTGATGGCAAATAATCTACTTCACACCATATAGGTCTGATTTCATCATATTTTCTACCATCTAATCGGATTGCTTCATTTAAAACAACTTCACGAATAGTTTTTTTCTTTAGACTTCCAAAATATGCAGAAAAGTTGACAGCCTTATTTTCTTTAAAATCCTCTTCACCATATTTAGCAACTAAGATTTCTTTAAGTTCTTTAGCAATAGCGTCAAAACCTGCTTTTCTTGTGCCTTTATCTAAGCCTCCTTTAGCAATTTCATAAATTTTAGCTTTTGCAAAAGCCTCTATTTCACTTTTAAGCTCTTCATCAATCTCTGCAACTGGTACTTCTCTTTTGACAGCTGCTTTCTCGCCAACTAGGCTTGCCAATTGCAGTTGTGCATCAATTTGTACTTTAATTGCATCGTGACCAATTTTTATAGCCTCGATTAGCTCATCTTCTTGACATTCTTTTGCTTGCCCCTCCACCATCATTACATCTTTGGCAGTCGCTGCTACAATGATGTCTAATGTTGCACTTAATAATGTATCTCTTTCAGGATTTACTACATATTTTCCATCTATTTTTGCTACCCTCACTTCAGATATTGGACCTTGGAAAGGGATATCAGACACTGCAAAAGCGGCACTTGCAGCTAAAGCAGCATAACAATCAGGCATGTTTCTTTGATCTCCAGAAATCAATGTAAGAATAACTTGAGTTTCGTTAAGAAATTCATCTGCAAACAATGGTCTTATCGCCCTATCCACCAACCTTGAAATCAAAATTTCATATTCAGAGAGTCTTGATTCTCTCCTAAAGAAATTACCTGGAATCTTCCCAGCTGATGCAAATTTTTCTTGATAATCCACAGACAATGGGAAAAAGTCTTGACCTTCCCTTATCTCCTTAGAAGCTACTACTGTGGCAAGTATCATTGTATCCTCTACCCTCACCATTGCAGATCCATTAGCTTGACTTGCTAATTTACCTGTTTCAATTGTTACATTTTTTCCATCTGGTAACTTGAAGCTTACAGATGTAGGAATCATATTTCCCATACGCTTTAATTTTTAATTTATTTTTAATCTATTTTGGACAATGATCTCTAATTATTCAATTTTTCTAAATCTTAAGGAGGGAAATAAATTTTTAGAAAATGCAAATCTGTAAAGACCAAAAAAAGGGAGTAATATTTATCACTCCCTTTAATTTTTTTCTGATTACTTTCTAATATTCAGTTTTTGAATTAAACTTCTGTAAGAAGCTAAATCTTTCTTCTGAAGATACGATAATAATTTTTTTCTTTTACCTACCAATGTTAAAAGACCTCTTCTGCAAGACTGATCTTTATTATTGTCTTTTAAGTGAGTGGCCATACCCTGAATTCTTTCAGTGAATAAGGCAATTTGAGCTTCGATTGATCCAGTATTTTGAGCCTGACCCCCGAACTGTGTGAAAATTTCTACTTTTCTCTCTGATGTTAAATAAGCTGACATTTAAAACATTTAAAATTAACAAATACCATTTTGTAGATGCATGCATACTACAATAGCGGGTGCAAAATTAAACTAATTAATTTACATAGCAAAATAATATTGGTTATATATGTGTATTTCGGTGAATTTTACAATTTATAGCTGGGGATTCAGAAAAAAGGGACAAAAAACATCGCTTTTATTGATTTAAATTTCATTAAAATGTTAGACATAAGATATTTTTTTTCATAACAAATTATAGATTTATATAAAAGTAAATTTTCGAAAATATGATTCTGGACAAATTTTGGATACATAAATTAAAGAGTTCAATATTCCTTACTACTAATACTATTGAAGAAAGCAAACTTTTTTTTAAGCTACCCCATAGTAAGCTTACTTGTAGGCAATATTTTATAATTGCGATATCAATTTGATTTGGATTTTTATGGTTTTCACATCAATATTGATTTGGATTTTTTGGTTTATAGGGAATTATTGGTTTGATTTTTTTACATTTTTTAGATATACCGCTTTACAAATAATTAAAAGTAGCGAAGATCAACTACACATTTCAACCAAATTCTGAAGAGCAATAATTAAATTATTTTCAAAAACCATGTAAGAAAGTAGTGAGTTTGGAAGTATTGACGCTATTTTCGCACTATAATTTAAAAACAATAAAAAGAGGGCATGACCATAGAGCAGATTAACAACTTAGCCGAGCGTCTGACAGTCATAAGGGGGTATCTTTGACGTCGATAATAGAATACGCCAGATAGAAGATAAAGAAATACTAGCAGCTGACCCAGCGCTTTGGAGCGACTCTAGTAAAGCAGAAGCATTGCTTAAAGAATTAAAAGATCACAAAAAGTGGATTGGTGTCTATAATGATCTTAAGGATATATTGGATGAGGTAGAAATCTTGTTTGAATATTCTAAAGAAGGAGCAGCTACAGATATTGAAGTAGACAGTAAGTATCAAGAATTGCTTACCAAAATTGAAGATATAGAGTTTAGGACGACCATGGATAATCCTGAAGATGTGCTTAATTGTATTCTTCAGATTAATGCAGGAGCTGGTGGAACTGAAGCATGTGATTGGGCAGAAATGTTGCATAGAATGTTTGTCATGTGGGCAGAGAAAAATGATTTTACTATTTCAGAGTTGTACTATCAAGCTGGTGACGTAGCAGGTATCAAATCTGTATCCTTAGAAATCATAGGTGAATATGCCTATGGGCTTCTGAAAGGAGAAAATGGAGTGCATCGACTCGTACGTGTAAGTCCTTTTAATTCTCAAGGTAAAAGAATGACCTCTTTTGCCAGTGTCTTTGTACATCCTATGGTCAATGATGATATAGAAATCGAAATAAACCCAGCAGATTTGGAATGGGACACTTTTAGAGCTTCTGGTGCAGGAGGTCAAAATGTAAATAAAGTAGAGACCGCGGTAAGAGTCAGGCATTTGCCTTCAGGAATCGTAATCGAATGCCAGCAAGAAAGATCTCAACATGTCAATAGAGATAAGGCTATGCAAATGCTCAAATCCCAATTGTACGAGATAGAGTTAGAAAAGCAAAGGGCAGAAAGAGATAAGGTAGAGGCTGGCAAAATGAAAAATGAATGGGGATCTCAAATCAGATCTTATGTCTTGGATGATAGGAGAGTCAAAGATCATAGGACAGGATGTGAAACCAGAAATACAGATTTTGTGCTAGATGGTGGGCTTGATGAATTTATCAAAGCATATTTGATGTGGGAAGGGAAGTAAATTAGACCAATGAGGTTTGTATTGAGTCTTTTACCCATGTCTAATGATCAATAATATCATTTTATGATGTATGTTTGATGATCATACCATCCATCATCTCTATCGTTCGGTCTGTATTTTTAGCAAATTCCTCATCATGAGTCACAGCGATGATGGTCTGATTCATATTTACTGTCAATTCTTTAAAGGTATCAAACACGATTTTTGTATTTTTAGAATCTAAGTTGCCTGTCGGTTCATCGCACATGATGATAGCAGGATCGTTGATTAGCGCTCGTGCAATGGCTACGCGCTGTTGTTGCCCTCCCGAAAGTTTATTTGCTGTTTTTAGTGCTTGGTCTGCTAAACCCAAAAGTTCTAGCTTTTGATAAGCTTTTTGCTCTATTTCCTTGGTAGACAGTTTCTTAAACTTCAAAGCTGGAAGCATTACATTTTTCAAACAAGTAAACTCAGGTAATAAGTAATGAAATTGGAACACAAAACCAATTTTTTCATTTCTGATCATAGCTAATTTATCCAAGTCAAAACCAGTCACCAATTCATTATCGATGTAGAGTTCACCTGTATAATCTGTATCCATCGTTGACAAAATATAGAGTAGCGTAGATTTTCCACTTCCTGACTTGCCAATCATACTCAAAAATTCCCCTCTTGACACTGCAAAAGAAACATTTTTCAGTACATGAAACTCTACAGGATCGTAAAAGTACTTATTAATATTTTTTGTTTCTACAATTGTTGCCATTTCACTATTTCCTAAAGATTGAAACAGGGTCAACACCAGCAGCCTTCTTAGCTGGTAGATAGCCTGCAAAAAAAGTAATTACCAAACCGACAACAACCCCTTGAATAAATTTAGACAGCTCGTAATCTATGGGAAAATACCCAATATCACCACCAATGTATACTTTTCTTAAAATAGTAATAAGTGTTGCGGCTGCCAACATTCCTCCTACCACTCCCATGACACCAATTGACATTGCCTGTGTTAAAAATATTCGTATCACGTCTTTTCCTTTGAAACCCATAGCTTTTAGGATAGCAATGTCATTGATCTTTTGTGATACGGTCATGTTTAGTATATTATAAATTCCGAATCCAGCTACGATTAATATTGTATACGAAACAAAAGTAATCACTATTTTTCTCATCCTAAAGGCCGCCATCAATGCCTCGTTTGCTTGCTTCCATCCTTCTGCTTTGTAACCAGTAAATTGCGAAAGGTCAGCAGTATATTCGTCGGCTTTTTCAGGCTTTTTGACTGCTACATTTAAGTCAGTGACGTAGACATTGTTTTCTTTTTGTAATTGCTGAGCCGTTGAAAGGTGAATATAGGTTTTGGACTTATCCACTGCTGAATTATTGGTTTTAAAAATAGCAACTACTTTTAAATTTCTTATAACACCTTTTGCAGACGATACACTAATATTATCTCCAATGTATAAACTTAGTTTTTCAGCCACTCCACTCCCAATTGCTATTGAATTGATGTCCTTTTTCAAATCTTTAAAACTTCCCTCAATGATGGTTGAAGAGATATTAAACATGATATCAGCTTCGTCAGGGACTACGCCTACGATCATGCCTGGTATCTGGATTTTGCCCGTATTAAAAAAAACGGTAGCGGTCACTTGTGGGGTAACAAGCGTAACTTCTTCATGTTTTCTTGCTAAACTCATTACATCTTTGTAGTTGATGATGGTATTACTACTAGGCACTACTTTTGGATTAATAATGATTGATTTTGATGCTTTATTTTCCAAAAGTGGTTTACTTATTTCGTCATCTTTATAAATCCTTATATGAGGTGTAGATTTAAAAATTGAAACATTAGAGGTCCTGTCAAAGCCCACAAGAAGACTATTCATAAAGATATAAATAGACATGCCTAACAGTACACCCATGACTGCAACCATCGTGAGTTTTTTATTAGAAAAAAGATAGGTGCTAGCGATATCTACATTAATATTCATTCAGCTAAATTTAATTATTGTTGGTTATTGTCTAATGGGAAGTAAAATAGTATGCTCATCTATGCCCTCTAACACTTCTACGTAATCTGTTGATATGATGCCCGTTTTGACTTGGACGCTTTCTTTTTGATCTTTGACTTTAACTTTATTACCAAAACCTAAGTACTCTCTAGGTATAAGCAAAGCTTTTTTCTTTTCACCTACAAGAATATTACACTCCAATGGTGTTCCATATATATTAAGTTCTTTAGGTAGAGGTCCATCTAATATTACTTTACATATGAAAGATTGTGTCATTTCATCAAAAGAACTTTGCACTTCATTGACTTTTCCATTAAATATTTGATCTTTTGCGATATTGAGCTTGATTACTGCCTTTTGTCCAATTTTTATCTTGCCAAAATTGGTTTCATCCAATGTCAAAAATATCTCAATTTTATCTGGATTGGCAATTAAAGCTATAATGTCACCTTTCCTTACATAATCACCACTAGATTTCATTTTTTTAACCACAGTACCACCATTAAAAGCAACAATATTGTTAAAAGATTCTTGAATTTTGCTATTGTTAAACTGTCCCTTTGCAACAATGTTTTGTTGTTTTGCCTGTTGAAGCAATAAATCGTATTGACTTTGTAAAGCATTGAGATTCAATAAAGCACTTTCTGTTTCCAAAACTTTACTTTCAAGTTCTACTTTAGTTACACTGTTGTTTTTAAAAAGTTCTTCGTAGCGATTGGATAGGGAATTACTAAAATCGTACTTTTTCTTGGCAATTTGGATATTTTGTTTGAGTTGTGCAATTGCTGGAGCACTCAATGTCAAATTTTGTTGAGTAATTATCAATTGGTCTTTGGCTGTCGTAGTGTTGACTTGACTCGTTTTATTATCAACAGAAGCAACAATACTGCCTTTAGTAAGCTGAGAACCTATCTCATAATCAGCATTGAGTAATATACCCTCTGATTGTGAAGACAAATTATATTTATCATCCCAATCTATCTGTCCGGGTGCAAAAACCCATTCTTGAATGTCTTGAAATGTGGGTGTAATATCTTTCTTATCAGAGGTACAGCCAGTATAAAACCATGCTAAAAAACTAAAAATGATAATCTTTTTAATCATCTGTTGTATTTTTAAAATTTATAACCAAATTTAGGAAATCATCGACCATTTTGTTACCCTCAATCTCAACATCAAATGTGAATTGAGACATTTTCCATCTGAGCAAAAGTGTACGAAAGGCACCAATTAGGAAATGCATTAAGGTAAATGAGTTTAATTGAGCGTTGAGAGATTTATCATGCAATAGCCTCTCTATCAGCCCTTGTACCAATGTAAATTTATAATCAACAAGTTGCATGACCTCCAGCCTAATCTTTGGGCTTTCATCAGTAAAACTTTCTGAAAGCATCGTGATGACAAAATGAGGATTTGCCTTTAAAAAAGAAAACTGACTTTTGAAAACTAACCTTAATTGTATTTCAGCCTTGCTATCTTCAGCGAGTATTTGATTCAATCTTTCTTTGATATTTGAGTGAAGGTATTGAATCATTAAAATTATAACATCCTCTTTAGATTTAAAATGTCTATACAAAGCACTTTCCACAAAACCCATTTCAGAAGCAAGATTTTTAATAGTCAGATTAGCCAGACCATGTTTGGTTATGATCTTACCACTTGCTTCGATAATCTCTAATTGTCTATCTGAAATTTCCATAGTACTTTCGTGAGTGAACATTCACTCTATTTCAACTTTCAAATGAACAAATTAGTTCCTATAATTTAATTTATCTTTGTCTTTTATTAAATAAGGTACGTATGGATCATAAGACATTTATCAAACGAGCAATTGAACTTTCTAGAATGGGTATGGAAGCTGAAGATGGGGGACCATTTGGAGCTGTAATTGTCAAAGACGGAAAAATCATTGCTGAGGGCAACAATGAGGTTTTAAAAACCAATGATCCTACAGCCCATGCTGAGGTCGTGACAATTCGCAAAGCTTGTCAGTTTTTAAATAATTTTCAGCTCAACGACTGCATATTATACACTTCTTGTGAGCCGTGCCCTATGTGTCTAGGAGCAATATATTGGGCTAGGCCTAAGTTGGTGGTGTATGCTTGTACAAAGCACGATGCTGCGTCTATTGGATTTGATGATGATTTCATATATAAGGAAATAGCCCTCCCGCTGGGGCAGCGCAGTATTCCTATGCAACATATCGATGACCCAGATGCTTTTAATGTTATGAAAGACTGGGTTGATAATGGTAGTAAAAAACTTTATTGATCAAATACACCATTTTTTTAATTTAAATCATCTAAGCAATAATACTTAAACTATATGGATTTAAATTTACTCATTTCAAAATGCAAAGCAGGGGACTCAAAGTCTCAAAGGCAACTGTATGAGCAATACAAATCTTTACTATTTGGTATTTGTAGACGATACTTTGTCAATGTACAGGAAGCTGAAGACGTATTTGTAGAAGGTTTTACAAAAATTTTTCAAAAAATTGACCAATTCGAAGGAAATGGTAGTTTCGAAGGATGGATGAAAAAAATCATGGTTAACGAGTCACTCATGCATATCAGAGCTTCAAAGGTAAGATTTGAAGACATCAATATTATTCAATTAGAAACAAAAGATGACTTTGATATAGAATCAGACATGCATGCTCGGGAAATACTTACCTTGATGGATGAAATGCCCGATGGCTACCGTACTATTTTTAATCTTTATGTCGTAGAAGGATATAAACATCAAGAAATAGCAGACCTCCTTGGTATAAGTATTAATACTTCAAAGTCACAACTCATATTTGCCAAAAAGAAGATGGCACAATTACTAAAAAAAAAATATAATTTAAATATAGTTCACTATGGTACATAATGATTTTCGACAAAAAATGAGTAATCTAAAAGTAGATCCTTCCATTAAAACATGGAATCGAATTGAAGCAAGACTTTCTAAAAAAAGACCAAGTTTCTATAACATTTATTTTAAAATAGCAAGTGTTGCCGCTGCTTTTTTAATAACCTTTGGTCTTAGTTATCTATTCATAATAAATAATCATTATTCAGCTCAGTTTGTAAATAATAATTCCTACCAAGCTTCTGAACTTGAATTTTACAGCGTAGATAAGGCACTAGAATTAAATAAGGCTTACTATTATGAAGTAAATTAACTAATCGTACTTATTAGAAATACCAAAGAACAGTGCTGCCAATACTATGATTGACTTTTTGGTTAATACCTTGTAAAGGAGAATTTCTAAATGTATTTTGCGATAAACCATAATGCAATTCAATCCCTAATCTTTTAATTCTGTATCCTAGGCCAATCTGCCCAAAGAGGTTAAGTGGATTATTAGATACTTCAATGATAGGGGTTTGATCACGTGAAGTTGAACTTGGTGCATTGGATATTCCCACAGAAATATTTTCTTGTTTTTCTGATGATGCTAATAATCTAATATATTGGAGGCCACCTTTCAAGTGTGCATAAAATTCTTTATCTTTCCACAGCTTAAAGTTTATCTGAGTAAATAATCTCGCTCCGACTATTTGATCAATAGTGTTATTAACCTTGCTTTGAGTAAAAAAGTTATTATTATCTTTATTATAAAAAATAGATGAATAAGCGACATCGGTTGGTGAGAAAAAACCTCCAATTCCGACAAATGTATTCAATTTGGTCTGTTCAAGGATTTGGTATCTTGCACCTACATTGTATGTAAAAGTTTTCAAAGGGAGGCCATAATCACCACCCAATTCTAAGGCAAATTTACCCTTATTTTCAGATTTGAAAACTGTTATGGCTGACGCTTCACTTATGTTATTGTCAATACTTTCTGTTAGTAAATTATTCGCAATAAAATCATTATTCTTTGAAGTTGAAGCGTTTGTTATTTCTTGAGAGATTTTGTGGTCAACTGTTTTAATTACGTCATTGTTTATACTTTCATCTTTTTGAATCTGATTTCCAACTGCTTGAGAATTGGTGTTGCGATCATTTAGGATATTTTTAGATGTTTCATTTATTGACAAATCTAATTTAGTTGATTTAGGTTCCTCATTAATTTCTTTAGATTTTAGATCACTTGAGATTTCTTCAGCTACAGATGTAATATCTCCTTTATGGATATTTGAAGATATTGGTAATGTAATCAAACTTTTAGTAGGACTCGTTGCCTTCTGTTTTTTACTAGAAAAATCAATTGTTTTCGTTTTTGGAATTACAGTGTTTGAGACAATAACAAGTGAATTTGATCCTTGGTGCTCTTTAATATTTTGTACGTGAGACACTTCATTACTATTCTTATCCATTTTCTCATTTTGTTTGTTTGCACTTCGGTGATTTAAATGATCGTCCGTTTGTGCAGCCTGTTCGATGTTTCTATGGGTAAGATCAAGTTTTTGACTTGTATGACCTTCAATAAAATTTCCCCTTAAAACAAAAATTAAAACAATAGATGCTGCAGCAGAAGATAACAACCAGTAAAATGGAATAACACGACGCTTTTTTTCAGGCATTTCTTTATCTAGGATCAACTTCATGTTGTCCCAACCTTTATCTTGAAAACTATAATTGTTTTTTTTATCCATTTTTCACAGATTTAGAATGTTCTTTTTCTCTAATAATATAAGACTGGAGTAATTTTTTAGCTTGGTGAAGATGCCATTTTGAATTCCCTTCTGACATATTTAATAATTCACCTACTTCTTTATGATTGTATCCTTCTATGCAATATTTAATAAAAACATTTTTTGAAGTATCAGGTAGTTTTTGTAAATGACTAACGATATCATCAAAATACATTTTTTCTAAAGCATTATCTGAATCTGAAGGGGCTTCAGGTACATCCATAAAGTAAATACCTTCTTTTTTCTTCTTAAAATAATCAGACAGTGCTGTAAAAACACATCTTCTGATCCAACCTTCAAAAGAGCCTTTCCGCTCGAATTGTTCAATTTTTTTAAAAACCTTTAAGAATCCATCATTTACGATAGATATGAGTTCGTCTTGGTCAGTGGTATATCTTTGGCACATTCGAATCATTGAATCAAAATACTTACGATATACTATTTCTTGTGCTTTTCTATCATTCTCAGCACAAAGGTTTAATACATTTACGTCAATGCCTATCTGCTCTGACAAATTTAATTTTTCAGAAGGAAGAAGCTGTTGTTCTAATTTGTATGTATTTGATAAACTCAGTTGTCTAGCATTTTAAAATCTAAGACGGATAAAGTTACAAAAAGGTTGGTGAAAAGTGATAATTGTTAATTGTTAATTGTTAACTGTTCTTGGATAAATAGGGGGAGAAGAGTGGTGGTCAGAAAAAATGGATTGAACATTGATGGGGGAATAGCTATAATTAAAAAAAAAGCATTAAAAACCAGAGGTTTAAAATGCTTTTTAATTTTGAAGAATTTTTCTTCTCAAACTCCTAACCAAGAGTCGAACTCTTTGCCCTGAGGAATAGAAATAATTCTTTTCGTTTTCGTGAAAAGATTTAATACAAACCTTTTTACGAATTTTAAGATGTTGTCCATGATGAGGGGGATTTAAACATTGTTTCGTAAAATACTTACTTTAATAACGTTAATATTGCAAAAACGTTGCCAACATTTTTTAAATAATGTCGTAAAACACCTTTTTATTCAGTTCGCATTCAGAATTGGGTGAATACACCTACGATATTTTTAAAAAAATATGGCTTACCCCTAAAAATCTAAAAATTATTGTAAACCTTTTTTTAGTTTACATTCCTTTAATTTTATACTTTATTTCGATGTCATCATCTTCTAAGTCTTCCCAAACTTTTTTTGATTTTATACTAACTTTGGCTTTCGTTGGCGATTCTTGCTTTTTTTTTGCTTTTAAAAACTCAGAATCATCCAATTTTTCATTATTGAATTTTTTTTTCGACTTAACAGATTTCATTGCTAAATAAAAATTTTAGAATTTAATATTGATTAAATAATTAATAAGTACATTTTATTTTAAAATTTGTAGAAAGATTACAAATTAAACCTAACATAAATCTTGTATATTACATTTAATAGCAAACTTAATAAAATCATTGATGTAAAAGGAAAATAAAAAGAAAAATTTTCTTTTTTAACATTTATATCCCCTGGCAGAGAACCAAACCAAGAGAAAATATTCCCAAAATAGTAATTGAGTATTCCCAAAACAATTAGAACGACCCCTATTAGGATCATCAATTTTGAAATGTATATGTTACTGCCAAACATTTTCGCTATAGACGCCTTGTTTGATTAATTTATTTAAAGCTTCGATGACCATTTCCTTATCGTCAGGGTAGGTTACACCAAACCAAATAGCATCAGTCTCAATAGCTAATACGTCGAGTATTTTGTTATCAATTAAATAATCGACTACTGTTGGAATGTATAGTTCATCCTTTTCATACCCATTACTTTTAAAAAATCCTCGTAAGATATCTTCAGAATATTGAAAAAAACTGGGCTTAAAACCCCACATATTCATAGATACAAGTGTATCGGGCGTTAAAACATGTTTACCAAGATCGTCTGTATAACTAATTTCTTCGTGGGTTTTACCAATTTTTAGACATTCTTTTATGGATTTTAATTTACCATTTTCAATTTCACAAACGCCTCTATTCACTGTTCCGTGTTCAGAAAGTGTATTGATCATCCTATATCCAATGACTGCATAA
Organism: Saprospiraceae bacterium; assembly: GCA_022844565.1. Classification (GTDB taxonomy): domain Bacteria; phylum Bacteroidota; class Bacteroidia; order Chitinophagales; family Saprospiraceae; genus JADKBO01. The sequence goes on along the minus strand of JALHLK010000001.1, from coordinate 72,496 downwards.
TTTTCACTCGTATCTTGAGTTAGGAATTCTGCTAATTGGAAGTAAGATGCTCTCCCATAAAAGTCATCCGAATTGATCACACCAAATGGTTCGTTGATTACATTGTGAGCCACCCATACAGCATGCCCTGTTCCCCAAGGTTTCGTCCTGTCCGTTTCTAACTTTAACCCTTCAGGTAGCACGTCCATTTCTTGACAGATATATTCAACTTCAACTTTACCCTTCAATATAGGATCAAATTTATTGACAAAAGCTTCTTTAAAAGATGATCTTATGATAAAAACAATTTTGCCAAAACCAGCATCGATGGCATCTTTGAGACTGTAATCGATAATTGTTTCTCCAGAAGGGCCAAAAGAATCCATTTGCTTTAAACCTCCATACCTGCTTCCCATTCCGGCAGCAAGTACTAATAATGTAGGTTTTTTACTCATAAAATTGATATTTATTCAATTAAGATTAAAAATTTTTAAAGGTGTAATCTTTCTTTTCTGTCTAAAAGTATACCCTCCGACTCTACCCTATCTGGATCAGGAACACAACAATCTACCGGACAGACGGCTGCGCATTGTGGCTCTTCATGAAAGCCTACACATTCCGTACATTTATCAGGGACAATATAATAATAATCATCAGAGATAGGTGAGTTATTTTTGTCAACATCTACTTCTGTACCATCCTCGAGCTGATATGACCCCTTCAATTTGGTGCCATCTTTCATTTTCCATTCTAAGCCTCCTTCGTAGATTGCATTGTTGGGACATTCGGGCTCACATGCTCCACAATTTATACATTCATCAGTGATGATAATCGCCATTATTATTTTTTTGTTAACAAAAAGTACAAACGATGTTTGTGTAATTTGAGTTCAAAATTACTTCTTTTTTTCAAAGTTCAAAGTAATCCATTGCTAAATATGAATAAAAATTATAATTTAAAGCATCAAAATATATCCAATTGCACTTGATTTCTTACCAAATCTTCGAGGGTTTCTCGTTTTGATATTAAATAATCTTTGCCATCTATTACCAAAACTTCTGCAGGTCTGTATCGAGAGTTATAATTGGATGACACGGTAAAGCAATACGCTCCAGCATTATAAAATCCAAGGATATCTTCTTCTGTTATTTCATGCATTTTACGGTTGACACCGAAAGTATCTGTTTCACAAATATATCCAACCACGGTATATATTCGCTCTCTACCACTGCATTTTGATACATTAACTATTTTGTGGTAAGCATCATAAAACATTGGCCTTATTAAATGATTTAATCCCGAGTCTACACCTACAAATACAGTAGAAGTAGTCTGTTTGACCACATTGGCTCTAACAAAAAAGTATCCAGCTTCACTTACCAAATATTTGCCAGGTTCAAAAATTAACGTCAAATCTTTTCCTTCACTTTTGCAAAACTCGTTGAATCTTTTGGATATTTTTTTACCCAAAGACTTAATATCTGTCTCGATACCATCATCTTTGTAAGAAACTTTAAATCCACTACCAAAATCAAGATATTCCAATTCATCAAAATGAGAGGCTAAACCAAAAAGGATCTCAGCGCCTTGTAAAAAAACTTCCGCATCTAAAATATCTGAGCCTGTATGCATGTGTAGACCTTCTATCTTCATATTATTTGCCTTAGCAATACGTAATATGTGAGGCACTTGGTGAAAAGAAATTCCAAATTTAGAATCTATATGACCGACTGAAATTTTAGTATTACCACCCGCTAAAATATGTGGATTAATCCTCACGCAAACTGGGTAATCAGGATATAAATGACCAAATTGCTCTAAAATAGAAAGATTATCTATATTGATCTTTACTCCAAGATCTTTGGCTTGTTCTAACTCGTCAAGACCTACACAATTCGGTGTGTAGATGATTTCTTGAGGTGCAAAGCCCGCCTTAAGCCCCAATTGTACTTCTTGCACAGACACGGTATCCAGTCCTGCTCCAAGAGACTTCATATATTTGAGAATGTTGATATTGTTTAATGCTTTACATGCATAATTTAGCTTTAGCTTAGGTACGGTAAAAGCAGAAACCAACTTGTCGTATTGTCGTTTGATGATCGCTGCATCATATACATAAATAGGAGCTTCGTATTTAGCTACGAGATCTAGAGGATCTACGCCTCCAGACAACTGATATTTGCCATTAATAACTTTCACACTTAATTTTTAAAATTTTGAACTGCAAAGATAGATTGATACGTCAGAATAAAAATAGATAAACTGTTAAATTTTTAACAAAGAAAAATGGGCTTTGGCTTTTTGTCTCTGGTCTTTAGTCTTTGGCTAGAATAAGATGCCGCACTAATAACCTAAAATGCCAAAGATGTCAAAGCAAAAAAGCCTCTACTGCATAGCTTTTTGCTCACTTTGCCCCAAACCTCAAGGGTGGTGAGCAAAAAGAATTGTACTTAATTTTTAGAATTCCGTTTTCGAAACCCAATCCTTTTTTGCCCTATAACTAATGGTTTAGAAGGTTAAGTGCAGGTTAAGAAGGGTTAAGTTTTTTTTTTACAATTGCTTTCCTTTTTGATAATCCTTTTTTGCCATCCTTTAGGATCGAGGCAAAGCAAAAAAGCCTCTACCACATGGCTTTTTGCTCACTTTGCCCCAACCCTGAAAGGTGGTGAGCAAAAAGAATTGTACCTAATTTTCAGAATTCCGTTTTCGAAACCCAATCCTTTTTTGCCCTATAACTAATGGTTTAGAAGGTTAAGTGCAGGTTAAGAAAGGTTAAGTTTTTTTTTACAATTGCTTTCCTTTTAGACAATCCTTTTTTGCCTTCCTTCAGGATCGAGGCAAAGCAAAAAAGTCTCTACCACATAGCTTTTTGCTCCCTTTGCTCAAACCCTGAAGGGTGGTGAGCAAAAAGAATTTTACCTAATTTTTAGAATTTAATTAATTATCTCTACTCTAATCGATTTGATCATTGAACAAATTGCCAAATTGAATTTATTGCCCATTGAATCTTACACCCAACGCAACAAAGCACTCCCCCAAGTAAATCCACTACCAAAAGCTGCAAGACAAACTAAATCCCCACTTTTCACCAATCCATTCTCCCATGCTTCGCAAAGTGCGATAGGAATTGAGGCAGCTGTAGTATTGCCGTATTTCTGAATATTGTTATATACTTTTTCATCAGGTAGTCTAAGGACTTTTTGTACGAACTGGCTAATTCTAAGATTTGCTTGATGAGGGATAAGCATATCGATGTCTGCGGGTGTATGACCCGTCTTGTTGAGGGCTTCCATGATGACTTCTGGGAATTTTGTTACTGCTGTTTTAAATACCAGTTGGCCATTCATGTTTGGATAAAATAAGGCATCGTCAAACATTTTTTGAGTCACGAATACTTCTCCCCAAACAGAAGGGTCTGGATATCCAAATTGTTCCGTACCTAGATGTCTACCACCATGACTTCCAGGATTGATCATTGCTAATTCTTCGGCATGGGTGCCATCAGAGTGTAGATGTGTGGTAAGTACACCTTGATTATCTTCTTGAGTTGGTTGTAATATAACTGCACCTGCACCGTCTCCGAATATGACACTTACGGTTCGGCCTCTGGTAGTGAAATCCAATCCCATACTGTGCATTTCTGACCCTACAAGGAGAATGTTTTTGTACATACCCGACTTAATAAACTGATCAGCAACAGATAGACCATAAATGAAGCCACTACACTGATTACGGATATCGAGGGCACCACACTCTGTATTGGTAATGCCTAATTCTCTTTGTAATAAGACACCACATCCAGGAAAATAATAGTCTGGACTGAGTGTTGCAAAAATTATAAAATCTATATCATTGACCGATATTCCAGCTCTTTCACAAGCTTGTTTTGTAGCATGAGCAGCTAAAGTGGTGGTGGTTTCGGTATGTTTTTCGGCATGCCTTCTTTCGTGTATACCTGTTCTTTCTACGATCCATTCATCCGTTGTGTCCATCATTTTGGACAACTCTGCATTGGTTACAATTTTTGAGGGAAGATATTTTCCAATACCGGCTATTTTTGTTTTAATCATTATGTAGCTTTAAACGATAGTTTTTAAAATATATATATTAGTTTTACCGACTAATTATTATACAAAATTATAAAACTTTAGGTCAATTATGATAAAACTTTCTGAAATTTCTACAAAAGCACCTTCTGGAATGAATGAAAAGGAGACTAAAAAGCACTTAGAAGAACTTGCTTCTGATATCGGTGACTTACAACATGTGATGTATGCCGAAGGGAAAAAAAGTCTATTGGTTATTTTACAAGGTATGGACGCAAGTGGTAAAGATGGTACGACTAAGAATGTATTTCATGCTTGTAATCCAATAGGGCTCGATACTTTTGGATTTAAAAAGCCTTCGGAAATTGAATTTTCTCATGATTTCCTCTGGAGATGCCATGCCCTTGCTCCAAAAAAAGGGAACCTTATGATATTTATTAGATCTCATTATGAAGATATTTTAATACAAAAAGTACATCATTGGATAGACGATACCAGACGTGAAAAAAGAATGAAATCTATTAATGCATTTGAAGACCTACTCCAATACGATAATAAGACTACGGTTTTAAAATTTTATATGCATATCTCAAGAGAAGAACAATTAAGAAAACTACAAGAAAGGATTGATGATCCAAAGTCGCATTGGAAACACAATGAAGGCGATTGGGCAGAAAGAGAACATTGGGATAAATACATGGAAGCTTATGAATATGCGTTCAATAATTCTGAAATACCTTGGCACATCGTACCTGCTGACGATAAATGGTATAGAAATTACTTTGTAGCTCAAAAAGTGAAGGAAACCTTGGAGTCTTTTGATTGTAAACTTCCTACAATCGAGAAAAAGTAAGGGCTATATGGATACGATGCGTGTTGATAAATGGCTATGGGCAGTAAGAATCTACAAATCTAGGACTTTAGCAGCAGACGCTTGTAAAAGTGGGAAAGTGCGCTTGGTGAAAGGTATAGCCAAACCGGCTTCTTCGGTGAGTCCTAATGATGTCATAGAAGTCATGAAAAATGGGTTTAATTTAAAATTTAAGGTAATCCAACTTTTAAAATCAAGGGTGGGTGCACCTATAGCGATCACCTGTTATGAAGACCAGACTCCTCAGGAAGAATTGAATAAATACAAAGATTGGTTCGTTGGTAAAAGTGGTGTAGAATATCGCGAAAGAGGCCTCGGTCGCCCTACAAAAAAGGAGCGAAGGGAGATCGATGAATTTAAGGATGAATATTTTTCGTATGATTGGTTTGATGAGGAGGAGGTGTAACTTGGTTCGAATTTATTTCTTCATGTTATTATTAAAAATTGTTTGAGCATCCACAATTATTTGATATTGAAATCAAATTAATTTCAGAAAGCTCTTTTGCAAAATTGATCCTCCCCCTACTCCCCCTTATTAGCACTCGGATGCGCCCTCTCATACACCTCCTTCAACCTTGCAATCGAATTGTGGGTATATACCTGAGTAGCAGCGAGGGATGCGTGACCCAACAATTCTTTTATCGCATTGATATCAGCACCATTGTTAAGCATGTGGGTGGCAAAGGTGTGTCGCAGTACGTGTGGACTTTTTTTGTCAGAAGTGGAGAGTAGGTGTAATTGGTCTTTTACAATATTGTATATGGCTTTGGGTTGCATTTCTTTACCTTTTGAGGATAAGAAGAGGTTGTCAGGTATTGCTTCGATCTCTTTTATTAGGTCTTTACGGATTTCTACATAGGTTTTAATGTCATTGACCAATTCGGGTGAAATGGGTACATTGCGTTCTTTTTTGCCCTTACCCATGAAGGTGATTTCAAAACGCGAATAGGATATATCGTATGTTTTTAGAAAAATCAATTCTGCTTTTCGACAACCTGTCTGATATAAAATATTAATTATCAATTTATTGCGCAATATTTCAAATTCACTGAGATTGGGATTGATCAAAATCTTGGCACTATCCATATCATTTTCCGTAAAAAACGAAGGTAAACGTTTAGCTACTTTCAAAAGATTGATGTGTTTCATGGGATTAGTGAGCAAGTCACCTCGTTTCACAAAGAATTTAAAACAACTGTTTAACGCTGATATTTTACGATTGATGGATCGAGGTTCAAATCCTTCTTTTGAAAGATGTACTACCCAAGACCGTACGATCATGCTTTGTGTATCTTTGTAAGAGGAATTTTGATACATGGTGTTTTGATATTGAAAAAAACCGTCTAAATCATTTTCATACGACAATAATGTATGAGGAGAATATCGCTTTTGATATTTTAAATAATCAAAAAAATCTTGAAGCTGATCTGTCACAATTAGATTTTGTATTAATTCAACTACAAATATATGATATTTACTACAATTATAAATTACTATTAGTCAATAATATAATACAAATATAATTTAACTGACAATTTCTTATTCAAAAGGATTATGACTCTTTCTTGTGTTTGTAACTAAACATGCGTTGCTGAAAGCAATTAAAAATTCACAACCAAAACTCAACATTATACTTTTTAAAAAAAATATCAAAACTCGCTTTTATGTTCATCTTACCCTGATAGAATGTGGTAGAGAATACAATCACTTTGGTCGAAGATAATCAAAAGGCTTGCAACTAATTTAAGATGGTGGTCGTCTAGTGGAGTATTATTTAAAAATGAATTTACCATGAAAAAAAGTTTATTATTTACAATCATTTATTTGTTTGCTTCATCAATTTACGGTCAAAAGATTACCGTTAATACTCAAAATGAAACAAGTACTGCCATAGATTTTGCAACAGTAGCCTTGTTAAATGCCAAAGACAGTTCTATTGTAAAAGGCGAAATAACTGACGCAAAAGGCATTGCCGTTTTCGAAAAAATACAAGAAGGGCAATATATCATCAAAGCATCTTTTGTAGGGCTTGAGGATTTTATATCTGAAATTATCAATTTTAAAGATTCAGATGTCACCATTAATGCAACATTAAAAAATGTAACTCAAAAGCTTAATGAAGTAACCGTTACGGCAAAAAGACCTCTGATCGAAGTAAAAGCTGATAAAATGGTCTTAAACCCTGACGCAAGTATCTCCATGGCTGGCATCAGCGCTCTTGATTTACTACGTAAAGCACCTGGTGTTTTAGTAGACAACAATGATGGAATCCAATTGAAGGGTAAAAGTGGAGTAAGAATCTACATCGATGGCAAACCAAGTCAACTGACCCAACAAGATCTTGCTAATTTACTTCGAAACATGACAAGCAATGATATCGAAGCGGTAGAGATTATCACCAATCCTTCTGCTAAATACGATGCTCAAGGTAATGCAGGAATCATCAATATTAGGCTTAAAAAGAATAAAAACTTTGGGACCAATGGTAGTGCAAGCTTAGGATTAGGTTACGGCAAATATCACAAAACAAATGCCAACCTCACCTTAAACAATAGGCAGGGTAAGATCAATACATTTGGCAATTTTGGTATAGGTAACAGCAAATGGTTTAATGACATGTCTCTTTACAGACAGCAAGACGGAAAGATTTTTGACAGTTATCAATCGCAAGTAAATCACAACAAACCCGTTAATGCAAAAATTGGAATGGATTACTATTTAAATCCGAAACATACTTTTGGAGTAATGGTAAATAGTTTTGCACAGTATGCTGATAATGATTATCTAAGCAATAGCCAAACCCTGATATCTACACAAAATCGCGAAGGCGTTGACTCTGTACTCGTTGCTTCTAATAGCATTAACAACCGTGCTATCAATGTGAGTTTTAATGCTAACTACAAATTTAGTGATACGTTAGGCAATGAGTTTGTATTTGACATAGATAGAGGGATATATAGCGCTAACTCATTTAGTAATCAACCTAATGAATATTTTACTTCCTTAGGAGGTAGGATGCTTACCAGTAGAACTTTCACTAATGACACGCCTTCTGACATTGATATCTTTACTGTAAAAGGTGATTACACCAAAACACTGAAAGCATCGGGGTGGAATTTGGGAGCCGGCTTCAAGTATTCTAATGTTCAATCAGACAATACATTTGTTCTCAATAATCTGATCAATGGACAAGAAATAAAGGACATAAACAATAGTAATGAGTTTTTGTATAATGAAAGTGTGAGTGCTCTATACGTCAATGCTAATGGTAAATTAGGTAAGAAATTTACCACTCAAATGGGATTGAGAATGGAGCATTCCAATACGGAAGGTAATCTAATGAAAGATCCGAGTTTACCTATCAAAGAAGAAGACAATGTAAAAAGATCGTATACGGATTTCTTCCCTTCTGCTGCATTGACCTATACAATGAATGACAAAAACACATTCAATCTAACCTATAGTAGACGATTGGACAGGCCAAATTATCGCGACTTAAACCCATTCGAATGGAGATTGGATGAATTGACATTTAGAAAAGGGAATCCATTCTTGAGACCATCATACGACAATAATTTAGCCTTTTCTTACACATTCTTACAATCAGCCACCCTTTCTGCTTCTTATTCCAAATCAAGAGATCAAGTATCGGATATTATAGAAAGAGATTTTAACACTCCAAATATTTCTTATATTGTTTATAGAAACATTGCAAATAGAGAGCAGTGGAATTTAGGCCTAAGTACGCCATTACCTATCAAAAAATGGTGGCAAGGATATATGTCTTTGACAATGTATCAAACCTATTTTGAAGCGATGTTTGATGAGTATAGCTTTAATATTAATACTCCTGTGGCATTTAACGCCTATGCAGAGAACTCATTTAAACTGAATGATCAACATGCTTTTGAAATATCTGGATGGTTTAATTCAGCGTCTATAATGGGGGCGATGATTACGCGACCTCAAGGTTCTCTTGATGTAGCATACCGTCTCAAATTTGCAGATGGAAAGGCAAATCTTAAAATTGGCTATACTGACATCTTAGCGACTGCAGGTTGGAATATGAGATCTGATGTTATTCCAGGATTGGTAATCAATGGATCTGGTAGATGGGAGTCAAGAAGACTTACAATGAATTTAAGCTATAGATTTGGTAACAATAATGTAAAATCTGCAAGAAAAAGATCAACGGGATCTGAGAATGAGGCTAAGAGATTAGGGGGGAATTAGGGCGATTGGCTAAAGCTGCAATAATTTCAATGGGCAATAATTTCAATTAGCTAAAGCTGCAATGAGTTCAATGGACAAGGTGGTCAATGAGCAATTTGGTAATGGGCACTAAGGTAAATTTCGAACCAAAGACTAAATAAACGAAGCGAAATCCCGCCAGAGCGGGAGACCAAAAGCTAAAGACCAATTAGTCAATGAGTTCAATGAGCAATTTGGCAATGGGCAATAAGGTAAATTTCGAGCCAAAGACTAAAGACCAATTAGTCAATGAGTTCAATGAGCAATTTGGCAATGG
>JALHLK010000001.1:0-62972 GCA_022844565.1 Saprospiraceae bacterium | reverse complement strand
CTAAAGACCAATTAGTCAATGAGTTCAATGAGCAATTTGGCAATGGGCAATAAGGTAAATTTCGAGCCAAAGACTAAAGACCAATTAGTCAATGAGTTCAATGAGCAATTTGGCAATGGACAATAAGGTAAATTTCGAGCCATAAACTACTTAAGCGAAGCGAAATCCCGCCAGAGCGGGAGACCAAAAGCTAAAGACCAATTAGTCAATGGCTGTCGCTTATAGTAAATTAAAAATAAAAAATTATTAACCTTTTACAAACAGGCTTAATTTTGCATCGCAAATAAACAAATATCGATGCAATTTAGGCCTGTTGTTTTTTTATTCATTATTGTTCTCGTGTATATCTCAAGTAGGCCAACGGTAAAGGTAGGCGACGAAATTGATAATCTTAATGGGATATCCTAGTGCTCCGTCTAGATAAAGACTTAAATTAAAATGGCAGTAATTTTTTCAAATATCAAGACAAAAATTAGAAGCATAGCACCGCTACGCTGAGAATTTTTAACGCAGAGATTTGGAAAAAGGACAACATTTAATTAAGATCTTTATTTGGACGGAGCACTAGTCTATCTAGGTAACACTTTCAACTTTACGATGAGCTGCTATGACTTCTTCAATAGCTTCATCTAGCAATTCGTACACTACATCAAAGCTGTTATCAAAGTAAGGGTCTGGCACTTCTCTTCTTTGGGTATTTTTATTGTAATCTAAGATGAGTTGAACTTTAGCCCTTTCTTTTGGATGTGATGTTAACTTAATGACATTGTCATAATTAGATTGATCCATAACCAATATAAGATCGAAGGCAGAAAAATCTATTGGGCGGATCTTTCTAGAAATTTGATCCCTAATGTTAATACCATTTTTTAGACAAGTTTGGATAGCTCGTTGATCAGGATGCTCTCCATCATGCCATCCTGAAGTACCAGCAGAATCAATAGACCAATCCAAATGATATTTTTCAACTTTTGCTTCTAAAATGCCCTGAGCCATCGGAGATCGACAAATATTACCTAGACATACCATCAGCACTTTCATAATATTAGTTTTATGGATACTTTTCAACTGTTTAATGAATAAAAAAAACTCATTTATACTATATATCTTAATGAACGAACATCGTATCCAAAACGCTTACTTGCATTTAAAAAAGAAAGTTTATACCTTTGAACTTTAAATGATAAATAATGACAAATCAAATAGAAGCTACTGCGAATAAAACTGACATCAATAATGCTTTTGAAACTTTAGTAAGCAACCAATATAAAGTTGGCAATACTTTACCTGAAGAAAGAATACAAAAGTTGTCAAGACTTCTAAAAGTAATCTTGGACAATAGAACTTCTATTCAAAATGCTATGATGGCAGATTTCAAAAGGCACCCATTGGAAACGGATATGGTTGATATCTACCCAATCATTAGTGAAATAAAATATGTCAAAAAGAACTTACGCAAATGGCTTAAAAAGCAAAAGGCATCAACACCTATCTCCTTACTCGGTTCAAAATCTTACTACAAGTATGAATCGAAAGGAGTTGTTCTCATTATTTCTCCTTGGAATTTTCCGTTTAACTTAAGCTTAATACCCCTAGTTTCGGCTATTGCAGCTGGAAATACGGTAATACTAAAACCTTCGGAGATAACACCTCATTGCTCGAGTTTGATTAAAAGCATAGTTGAAGAAGTATTTAGTCAAGATGAGGCCGTAGTATTCGAAGGAGATGTGGATGTAGCTAGCCATTTATTAACCTTACCTTTTAATCACATTTTTTTTACAGGATCACCAAGGGTTGGCAAAATCGTTATGTCTGCTGCTGCAAAACATTTAACTTCTGTAACATTGGAACTAGGAGGCAAATCCCCTGTAATTGTTGATGAAACTGCAAATATTGAGTTAGCTGCTTCTAGAATATGTCAGTCAAAATTTGCTAATAATGGTCAGATTTGCATTGCTCCTGATTATTTATTTGTTCATAAGTCCAAGCTTGAACCACTAATTCAAGCATTACAAAATAAAATTATAGAATTCTTTGGAAATACGCCAAAAGAATCAGAATCCTTTTGTAGAATATCCGATAGCAGCCACACGCTTAGGCTAAAAAATCTACTTAATGATGCAATCAATCATGGTGCCGTCATCATTCACGGTGGTGAAACAGATGAGAATACTGATTATATTGCTCCAACGCTTCTAAAAGACATAAACATGGATTCTGAAATCATGAACGAAGAAATTTTTGGTCCAATTTTGCCTATTATAGCCTATGAGAATATAAATGATGTAATCAAACATATTCAAGACAAGCCAAAACCGCTAAGTTTATATGTATTTAGTCAAAATCAAGATAAAATAGACTATATCATTAATAATACGAGAGCTGGAGGAGGTTGTATCAATCATTGTGCGATCCACTTTTATAATCATTATCTCCCGTTTGGCGGTTCTAACAACTCCGGAATAGGCAAATCTCATGGATTCGAAGGATTTAAGGATTTTTGTAATACTAGATCTATCTTAAATCAAAAATATCCTACAGTGTTGGATAGGTTGGTTCCTCCTTATAATGACTTTAAGCAGAAAATTGTGGATTTTACGTTGAAGTATTTGTAGGCAGGTCATTCAAAAGATTTATTTGGCCTATTTACTTTTAAATTTAAATTTAATTAATTTTCAGAAAGCTTACTGGTGCTCTGTAACAAGATAAGATCAAAATACATTAATCTTGTACTTAACAAATCATGTGCATCAAGTTCATAATATTCTTTTTCTTGGGTTTCAGAGCCAAAGAGCATTAAAAATCCATTTTTCTCATAGTAATTAATAACATAGCTTTCATTATATGCATCTACAACTATAAATCTGCAGCCCGTTTTATTTTTTTCATCAACAAACCAAGATTTAATGAAATCCATCAATTGATATGCAACTCTCTGATTTCCAACAAGATCTTTTCTATAGAATTTATTAACACCTAATCTTCCTATCAAAACGGCAGGATAACTTCGCATTTGCTTATCACGAGGAATAACTTTTGTAAGTTTTTTCTTTCTTCCGTTTGGAAGGTTTATTGTCTTAATGCTATCATTTGATATTGTAAAAGCACATATAATTATTCTTGGATCATCATCTAAGGTAAAACAATAGCTTTTACCTAGCAATTGGGCTGAGTAATTAATAATATCTTTAGCGAAAAACTCATTTAAATCGTCATTTCCACAATCAAAAGGGAGGCAAAAATCTAAAAGACTATTGTTAAATACTTTTAAAGTACATTTATCTAAGAGGAAACTCAAGTTATTTATAAACTGGCTTTCTCTAATATAGCTGTAGCCATAGAGGTTTGTTTGGTAAAGTTAACGGTAGACTTTTTTCTAATATTAGTCTCTATTTTCTTTTCAAAAACTTTTGCTTCTTTAGCTTTAAGCACAGGTATAGATTTAATTGTAATTGCCATAATGTTTATTTAATTTAAAATAAATAACATATTTTCCTGTCACAAAGTTACATATATAAAATAAAACTTGGAATCTTGAACGAAAATAAATTTTACATTTTCATAAATCACTTATATTTAAGCCTAAATGAACATATTGCAGAATCATTTATCAACTTGCCTCTTCACCGATGATAAAATTTCTATTTGTAATAAAATTTGATCTCTTGATATCATTGGACTTTCGTCATTTACAATAACTTGATATAAATTTTCAAATAAAGCCATCCAATTACCTTTTTCAGTTACAAACCTAGTGATCGTATCGTCTTTACAAATAGTCATTGAATTCTTTTCTTCTTCGATACCAAATTTCGGGTTTGAAACTTCCATACCCAATTTCAGTTGATCTTCCTGGATATCAATTCCATACTTTACTGCCATGGCCTTTGTACCAACGAGTATATATCTTGGCTGCTCAATACTGATCAACATTGACGCTCTAAGACATACTTTTTTATCCCCGTAATCAAGCCAAATCATAAAGGCATCATCTATATCTGACACTTCTCTTTCTGTAAATACTTGTCCATACCATGATTTTGGTCTTCCAAATAGGCTGAGTGCTTGATCTAAAATATGTGAGCCTAAGTCATACAATATACCCGTCGAAGGTGCTGCAATTTCTTTCCATTTTTTAGGGTTCGGCAAAGGTTTATTCCTATGAAAGTAAATATCGAGCGACTTTAATTCACCCAAGACCTTTGATTCCAAAATCTTCTCTACGGTCAAAAAGTCACTATCAAACCTCCTGTTTTGAAAAACGTAAATTTTCAACTTTAACGCATCAGCAAGATCGAACAACTCTTGTGCTTGATAGACATCTGCAACAAATGGTTTTTCGACCAGAACATGTTTACCTGAAGCTAAAATTTGCTTTGTAAGAGCATAGTGGGTTTCATTTGGTGAACAGACACTGATTAAGTCAATATCAGGATCACTGATTAATTCCTCCGCAGATCGGTAATGTTTTACTTTTGAAAAAACCAGCGTTGGATCATTATTTTTAGTGACAAAAGCCGATAACTCAAAGCCATCATGTTCATCAAAAAAAGGACCTTGTAAATACCTTCCCGACAATCCAAAACCTATAATTCCAACACGTATTTTTTTATTCATAAAAGACCAAATAAAAATCTAGTACTTAAAAATCTTACCACCAGCAATCACTTCTTGCCTTTTAGGATCAAATTCTACCTTTTGGCCAGTTCTGTATGCAGCATTGGACATAATAGTTGCTATCGATTGACTATACCCTACTTCTATTGGGGCATTGGTTTCTTTTCTATCTCTCACACACTCCATCCAGTTTTTGACATGCAAAAAAGTCATTGGATCATTACCCATCACAGCATCAGAAGCCGCACTTTCTCCCGCTAGTTTTCTAGGGCTGAGTAAATTTTCTTTTAAACCCATGGCTTCGGCCTCTCTTTTTCTCAATCCACCTTCACTCGAAATCTCATTCGTATCCAGATTGATCATACCTGCATTTGAGTAGTATAATTCTTTCACTCCGGCAGCAGAGTTGGAAAATCTACTGAGATATATCACTTGAAAACCGCTTGATTTATCATTTAGAGGACCGTAATCAAATGTTACGGCCATTGTATCTGCATTTGTTCTTCCATCTTTCCATTGATATATTCCTCCATTAGCTACAACGCTTCTAGGATATTGGAATCCACTAAACCAATGTACAGTATCAATCTGGTGAGCCATCCACTGACCAGGAATACCTGAAGAATAAGGCCAAAACAATCTGTACTCCAAATATTTCCTTGGATCAAAAGCAGTCTTAGGTCTATTAATCTGATATCTTGTCCAATCTACATCACTTTCCTTTAATCCTGCTACCAAATCTGGTCTTCTCCATCGACCCGGCTGGTTAACATTCCAAAAGAGCTCCACCATCACAATGGGTCCAAATTGTCCAGAATTAATAAAATCCTTTGCCTGATGATAGTTAGGTCCCGATCTTCTTTGAGATCCGACAGAAAATACTTGTTTGCTCGCTTTCACCGCTTTTAATAGATTGCGATTATCTTCCATTGTCTCTGCAAGCGGCTTTTCTGCATATACGTCACATCCAGCTCGAACAGCTTCTATCGTATGAACAGCGTGCTGAAAGTCAGCCGTCGAAATAAAAACAGCATCAACTGATTTTGAATCATATAACTCATCATTGTTTCTAAAAATGGTCACTTTATTTCCCAATTCTTTTTCGAAAAACTTCCCACCTTCATCTGTCCTTTTGTTCCAAATATCAGATAGACCAGTCAGCTCAAAGTTCATTTCCTTATGTAACTTTTTAAATGGTGGAAAAAGTGAACTTCTATACCTATCTGAAAAACCAACACATCCCACTCTTACTCTATCATTAGCTCCCATGATACGCCTATAGCTGTATGCTGACATACTCATAGCTAAGCTTCCTAAAGCTGTATTCTTTACGAATGTTCTTCTAGTTTTATCCATTTTTTTAACGATTTGATGTATTTAGAAATATAACTTTAAATTAAAACGAAATTTATAGATTTAACCCTCATCAACTACCTCCATTAACGTTGCAAAAGTTAAACATTTTTCACCCCATTTGCTATTCATATCAGCAATCAATTGTTTTTTAATACCTTCTTGATAATTGACCAGATCATCGATATTATTCACCATCAATTGCATAGCAAAAGAAATTCCCCCATGTTGGTCATCTGTCATGATTTTCAATAACTTATGACTGTTAAAACCTTCAGCAGTCAAAATCATAGGAATAAATTCATTGATCATCCAAACTTCCCATTCATCTACAATTTCGTGAGCAACATGATACGTAGTATTGTATAATAGTCTTTTCAATTTATTTTATTTCTATTTTTGGAAATCTGGCTAAGAACGCTGGGTCAAAATCTGCACCGTGTCCAGGTGTTTCTGTAATATTTATCGACCAATCAGCATTATACGTTATGCCGCCAACAACAGGGTCTTCTGAAAGCATCAAAGGAGAATCTAGGTCATGGTACAAAATATTGTTCCAAGCTAGATCAAAATGAGCCATAGCACTTATCCCTAATCTTGATTCTGAAAAGCAACCCAATTGGCAATTCATATCAGCTGCTTCTGCAATAGCGGCAATTTTCATAGCATTATAAATTCCTCCAGACTTACCCAACTTGATATTGATTAAATCTGCTGCCTTATTTCGTATTACCCTTAATGCGTCAACGTGATTAAACACTGCTTCATCAGCCATCAATGGAATTGGAGAAATGGCTACCAATCGAGCTTGGTCTATTATATTATTAGCATGTACCGGCTCTTCGCAATGCTCTATGTTATAATCTACCATTCCAAATAAAGCTTTTTTGGCGTCAACATAGCTCCAACCTTGGTTAGCATCCACCCTTAAAGTTATATGTTCACCTACTGCTTTTCTGATGGCTTTGATTCGACTTACATCATTCGTCCCAGGTCTATCTCCTATTTTAATTTTTAGTATTTTAAATCCCTGATCTACAAATTTTTCAGCTTTAGCCACCATTTTATCTTCCGATAGTAAACTAACCGTGTTATCTGTAACAATTTTTTTATCTTTTGAACCTCCTAGAAATGCATAAAGAGGTTTTCCAGCATTCTTTGCGTTTAAATCATACAATGCCATGTCCACGGCACTTTTTATAGAAGCGTTACCTACGATCATCTTATTCATCAAGTGAACAAGATTATGAATTTCTTCTGGATTTTTGCCAATAAGTGCTTCTGCCAAGTCTTTAGCGAAAGCAATTGTACCAGCTTGAGTTTCTCCATGAATAGATCTAAAAGGACAGCATTCTCCTATTCCATAAATTCCTTGATGGTCATAAATTTTAACGACCGTATTTCGTGCATGACTTAAAGCTCCTTTTGATATCACAAATGGTTCATTGAGTTCTATTTGTATACCGTATATCTCAATTTTGTCAATCATATTATATTTTCTTGTTAGAGCAAATATATTGATTTTAACCAAAAAATCTAAGAAATTTGAAAATTGAAATAAAATTTATATCAACAAGAATAGAATTTGTTGTTCAAAAATCAAAATATCTATACAGTTATCACTTTTTTGGTGATTTTTAAAACATAAATTAAAGAATTATTCACCAAATATTATTCTCTTTTACCATCTTTGCGCAACAAATTGCAAAACGATATATTAATAAAACATGCCTGTACATTCTAAAAGAGGAGAAACATTAAATCACTCACCCATACGAGTACTTATGCCCTATGCTAGAAAAGCAAAAGAGGCTGGTACCCACGTTTTTCATTTAAACATTGGACAACCGGATATAGAGACTCCTCCACAAGCTCTAGAGGCTATAAGATCGAACAAAGAATCTATCATACCCTACGGCCCTTCTGAAGGGCTACCAACACTGCGGTCGAGGGTAGCTAATTACTACACTAAGCTTGGCATTTCTGTAAATAGTGAAGATATTTTTGTTACAACAGGTGCATCTGAAGCTATACTATTTGCTTTATTTTCATGTTGTGACGAATTTGACGAAGTCATTATACCCGAACCATTCTATGCTAATTATATTGGTTTTGGCCATACAAGTAGTATAAAAATTGTCCCAATACCCTCATCTATAGAAAGTGAATTTGCGCTTCCTACTGTCGAAAAGTTTGAAGAACTAATTACACCTAAAACAAAGGCAATATTCCTTTGTAATCCAGGTAATCCTACGGGCTGCCTATATTCAAAAGCAGAGTTAGAGCAGTTACTAGAATTGGTTAAAAAATATGATCTATACTTGATCGTAGACGAAGTGTATCGAGAATTTTGTTATGATGAGGTATTTACTTCTGTACTTACTTTTGATGAAATGAGTGAGCACATTATTGTAATTGATTCTATTTCTAAAGTATTTAGTTCGTGTGGGGCAAGAGTTGGATTTTTGGTGACCAAAAATAAAGCTATCCAAAAAGTAGTAGAAAAATATGCACAATTAAGATTATGTCCACCTTATTATGGACAAAAACTAGCTGAGGTATGTTATGATTATGCTGAAGATTACATACCTAAAGCCAAAGAGGAATATAGAAAAAGAAGGGAGGTTCTTTATAATGGGTTGAAAGCCATTGAAGGAGTAAATTGCTACAAACCCAAGGCTGCATTTTATAATATGACAGCTTTACCGCTTAAAGATGCTAACCATTTTTGTCAGTGGATGTTGGAGAGCTTCAATCATGAAGGTAAGACGGTGATGTTTGCACCTGGTTCAGGATTTTATTTTCATAGAGCCTATGGTTTGGACCAAGTGAGAATAGCTTACATTTTAAACGAACATGATCTGTCAGATGCTTTGGTATGCCTTGCTGAGGGTATAAAAAAATATAAGACACTAGGGTTTTAATGGTTAAAACCTTTATTGTACGCTATCTCCTCTTAGTAATCGGTATCGCTTCCTTGCATCTACTGCAAATGTGCTAGAAGCATAATCAGTAAATATTTTGAAATACAATTCTTTCGCTTTTTCTGTATTGTTAAATACGGTTTCATTCATCCAAGCAAGATCATACATGGCATTATCACACCTTATTTCTTCGGGGTATTTTGCGATTATTTCTTCATAAAGTTTAGCAGCCTCCATTGGTTTTAGCTTCTTTTTTAATATTTGGGCTTTGGTGTAGAGTATATCATCAACAAGTGAATGTTCAGGAAATTTGACAGAAACCGAATCAAGCGTACTGATAGCTGCATCAAGTTGATTTTGAAAAACCAGGAGCTCTGCCTTTGCAAAAATCTCAAGGGGTACTGCCGTAGTATCCAAATTTAAATTGTCCATAATGAATACAGATAAATCTATTGCATCATTTGAAATTAACCGAGATGTTGCTGATTTTAGGATATCAAACTGTTTTTGAGCCCACTCAAAGTCGCCAGTAAAATAAGATAAACGTGCATTTTTGTACCTAGCCTGCTCACCTAGTACACCTTCTTTAAAAGCTTTATCGACTTGAGAATAGAGGAGTGTAGCCTCCCACCTATCTTCTTCTATTAGGTAATAGTCACCCAATTTAAGCTTAGCGTTTGCAATATCTTGGGGTTGGACACCACCAAAAGATATAACTTCGTGGAGGATGACTTTTGCTTCTTCTAGGTTATTTAAAAATAATGCTTCGAAGTCAGCGTATTCTGTCATCAACAAAGCGGTCTGAGAATTTCTCCCATATTCATTGAGAAATTTAAGGTATTCTTCCTTAAGTGAAAACAAATCCTCCTTCTTATAATTGTATCCTCCAACTACTTTTTCTCTTTTTGCGTTAAGTAACGACCTTTTGGCATCTAAGTAATAACTACTATTGACAGCCATATTGTCCGTGATGTATTGAAAACCTTCTATGGCAGTATCAAAATCTTTATCACTATAGGCTATATTGGCAATATTAAAAACTCGAGCTCCATTCTCATTCAATTGTCTATCCAATGACCTTGCTTGACGTAAAGCTTTCTTATATTGCTTTTGAAATAACATAGACCACTCCAATAGTTCATAATACAAGACTTGATTTGGTTCTTTTTGTATGACTTCATAAAGTTTGGTTTGAAGTAGGGCTATTTCATCTAAACTCAAAAACCGCTCGAAAATAGTTTTCATATAGTTTAGATTATTGCCAAAGGACTCTACACTCAACAAATAGTTGTCAATCATTTTATTAGTGTCACCAATTCGACGATATATTTCAGCTAAGGAATAGGCATAATATTTATTGTCTTTCATTTTGACTTGTGCATTTTCATACACTTTGGCACCGTATTCATTTAAACCTAAAGAAAGAAAGGTTCTAGCAATCAACTCTGTCTGAGATGGGTCTGCAGAATTTTTAACTGCATCTTCATAATATTTTTTAGCCTTCTCTTCCTCTCCCATTTTTGATTTCAAGTTACCAAGTGTGACAAGCAATGTGGCATCGTATGGCCTTGATTTTATCTCTGAAGTTAATGCTTTTTCGGCATCTTCAAAGTTTCTTAATGAGATAAGACAGTCCGTGTACTTTTGAAAATATAAGACAACTCCTTTGTTTTTTTCATACAAAGACTTATAAATCATGGCAGCTTTTTCAAACTCACCATCATTGTAGTAAATATCTGCGAGTCTTGATTCTTGTGCACTCACGAGATAACTTGAAAATAAAAATAGTATAATTGGTATAATTTTCCTTAACATCATTGAACTTAAATTATTTGTTCATAGGTAAAACGAAATATTCTTTTTATTTGTTTCAACTAGACAAATATATATGATATTGCTAATATAAAGTTACTTTTGCAGCCAAATATAAATCTTTTTAAAAGAGTTATGATTTATGAACCTATTTTGTATGAAAGATGCTCAATAAGCTAAAACTAAAATTTAGGGAAAAACTACCCCGTAATGTGGGTGCCCTACTCAATCTAATTGCTTTTTTTAGCCCTAAATTAGGAGCTAAATACACACTAGCATTGTACTCAAAGCCAATGAAAGGCAAGGTTGAAGAAAACATGAAGGAATTTCTCAAAACAGCAACAAGCCAAAAAGTACTTTCCTATCAGAATAATTTAAATATACAAACTTACCATTGGCAGACAGATGGTCCAACGATACTTCTTCTACATGGATGGGAATCGAATGCATGGAGGTGGCGATTACTCATCAAAATATTGCACCAAAATAAATACAATGTAGTAGCAATGGATGCCCCTGCTCATGGCAATAGCGGCAGCAATAAATTTAATGCCGTACTTTATGCAGCGTTTGCGAATGAAGTGGTGAAAGAATATGAGCCAAAGTGTATTATCGGGCATTCTGTTGGTGGGATGGCTACCCTATATCTAGCTTCTCATTTTAACAACCCAAGTGTTCAAGCATTAATAGTTATGGCATCTTCAAATAAATGGTTGGAAGTTGCTACAAAGTTTCATTCGTTTTTAGGTATAAATGATCGTATTCTAAATGTTTTTGAAGATGTATTTTTTGCGACACATTCAAATCCTCAATCATATTACAATTCTGAAGATTTTGCAGCTAAGTTGACCATACCTGGATTAGTGATTCACGATAGTACTGACCTTATAAACTTAGTTGATGATGGTAAAAATATTCATCAAAAATGGTCGAATTCTAAATTTATTGAGACAAAAGGTTACGGTCATTCACTACAGTCAAAGGAGGTTTATAAAATTATTGTTAACTATCTTGGTGAAGTATTTCAAAACAGAAAATAAAAAAGGCCTGAATCATTCAACCCAGACCTTTTTCATTTCTATTTATTTAAAATTGAAATTAACCAAGAATCTCAATAATCTGTGTTGCCAATTCACTTCCTACTTTCTCTTGTGCCTCTAAGGTAGATGCACCAATGTGAGGAGTACTCGAAACTTTTGGATGCTTCAAAATATCTGCTCTTGGATTTGGTTCATTGTCAAATACGTCAACACCCGCAGCTAAGATTTTACCACTATTTAAAGCTTGTAGCATAGCGTCTTCATTTACCACACCACCTCTTGCGCAATTGATGAATATCACTCCATCTTTCATTGCAGAGAATTCATTTTCATTAATTATTGGTTGAGATAAGCCTGGCACGTGAATAGAAATAACATCAGATTTACCTAATAATTCTTCTAAAGAGATTTTTTTAACAGGCACATCTACTTTATATTGGCTGTTGCCAAGAGTGATATTTACTTCATCGACAAAGGGGTCAAATGCAACAACTTCCATTCCCAAGCCTAGTCCCATTTTCATAGTGGCTTGACCTATTCTTCCCATACCGATTACACCTAAAGTTTTACCTTCGATTTCTATCCCTTTAGCATAAGATTTTTTTAAAGCATTGAAATCCGTATCACCTTTTAGAGGCATCTCTTGGTGGGCTTTATCTAAAAACCGTACAATACTAAAAAGGTGGGCAAAAGCTAATTCTGCAACAGATCTTGACGAAGCTGCAGGTGTGTTTATCACTTTTATTCCTTTAGACCTAGCATATTCTACATCGATATTGTCTAACCCAACGCCACCTCTAGCTATTACTTTTAGATTGGGACATGCATCTATCAAGTCCTTTCTAACCTTAGTTGCACTCCGTACGCAGATTGCATCATAATCGTTTAATTTATTAATCAGATCTTCTTGAGGAATATTATTCATATCCACCTCAAAACCAGCTGCTTCTAGCATCTTTTTACCAGATTCTTCTATTCCGTCATTTACTAATATTCTTACCATTTTATTTTATTTTTATGATATTTACAAACCAAATACTCACTATATTAATCTTAATACACAATTTATGAAAAAGAAAAACAACTGAGTAAACCCAATTTTTGGTATTATTACCACAAAAATCTATAATAATTCCAAATTTAGTTACATAAAAAGCAATTTATTTTATAAATAATTCTGCAATTTAACTAAATTACTCATATCTATTTAAAGGGAAGTTCTAAAAACTCTATTTCTATTACAAAAAACTGCAATAGCAAATTACTGCGTTGAATGCTAAAAAATGTCCTCGATGTAGCGAACAGGTAATCAAATATTCTCTGTGCTAGGGCACGGAGACCCTAGTTCAGAGCTAAAATCGTTTGCGACGATTTCTTTACGCTCTTCATGCCTTGTCCTTTACTATTTCGTATTTTTTTCACTACGAAAATGAGTATTTAGAACTCCCCTGAAAATTGCCAATTATTCAATTTGTAACACTTGGTCGATAAACTTTTGGGTTGCCAATTTTACATTTTCGAAATCTTTACTAAAAATTGGCGAAGTAATGACATGGGAACCTGCCGTAGTGCTGACGTATTTAGATTTGTGGTAAGGTTTTGTTCCGATTTGACTGTAAAACGCTTCTATTTCTTCCACATCTATGACATTATCTTGATGACTTTCATCTTTGAAGTAGTAGCTTACAAATACAGGTTTTTCAATCTTCTTAAAATTCTCTTCGGTCATGTAGTTCTTTATAATCCATTTTAAAGTGAGTATACCGTTGCTGTGGTATATTTCATTCCAAAATGGTTTTGCAGGTTCTATATAATTAATTCTATTGTGTTCACCTCCCAAAGTAAGGTTTAAAATCTGTTTACCCCATGGCCATGTCAATAAATTGGAGGCTTTGTCATACATATCAATATTAGGTGAATACATGATATGGGCAGCTATCTTAGGAGAGAGATCGTTTAGCAATATAGACAAAGTACCACCTGTCGAACAAGACATTAAGATTATACTGTCACCAAGTTGTTCTCCTATTCTTAAGGCTTCTATTGCAGAATTTAAATAATTTTGTGGCGTCAAGTCTATAAAGCTATTTGTGTCTTCTAATCCATGACCTTGTAATCGAGGTAAATACAAATTCATTCCATATCTAGCTGCAATATCTTGATGTATAGGTGCTCCTTCCTCTCGTGATGCGCTAAAGCCATGAAGGTAGACGATAGCATATGGAGTCTTTGCCTTTGAAGTGTCAGCCCATATGATTTTTGAATAACAGCCTGGTTTTATATGGCTTACTTGTGATTCTTGTTTAGCTAAAAATTCTTCAAGAGAAGATATATCCGGTAAGACAATCTTGGAATCGAATTGTAATGGATCAAACTTGGTTCTTGGTCCAAGAGCATAAATCAATGATAATAAAACGATGAATCCACCTATTATTTTTACAATTTTCATGATTAAATCCTTAAATGCTTGAAGAAAAGTAAAAACCTAAACTTCTTTTAAAATCATCGGGCAAAGTTGGCAAATCAGACCTTGGGATAAGGAGCGTGCTCACATTGTGCAGGTCGTCAAAAATATAATGAGATGAAGCAGTTTTTGCTAGATATTCATGACCACTCGAACCTCCTGTACCCACTTTTTTACCTAGCATTCTCATGACCATTTGAGCATGTCGGGACCTCCATTGAGTCAGCTGATTGTCTATTTCGATGAGTTTTGATATTAACTGAAAAGGTTGATGAAGAATGGGTTCGTCTCTGTATAAATTGATAAAAAGAGCAGCTATTGTCGCTTTGTATGACAACTTAATTTTCCCTTGACTTATCAATTCTAGATGGACATCTTCATTCATAATATTTAAAAAATAGCTTTGGGTATCTTCTACCATTTTTATTCTCATCTGCTTTCCTTCTTCATCAAGGTAGTCCGATTTTGTTATACTTTCTTTTTCTTTTGTATGCATCTGTTCTACTGATGCCTTGTATGCATTAATAAATTGAAAGTCTCCAAATTCCAGAAAAGGCGTCCTTTCAAGCCATTCCTCGATACAGGTAAATAGACTTTTTCCTGCCTCCAATTTTTGTAATACTTCTTGTTGCGCTGATGAGAATTCCAGTTCATAAGCCTTATTATTATACGTGACTCTTCTTTCTTTTTTAAGACCTAACATTACTTCGATCGTCCTAAATTGAAAACTTTGAAAACCAGATGCTGGAAACAAATAGTTTCTAAAATCTAGAAAGTCAAGTGGAGTCATGGTTTCCATTACGCCAATTTGCTGAACCAATAATTTAAATATTTCAATTACTCTATTGAGCCTTCCCACAGCTATGCCAATAGTTCCTTCATTAACTTTGTTCTCACTAAAATCAGATTTTACTGCATCCAGCTCATGAATTATTTGTTTAAACCAGAGCTCATACACTTGGTGCGTGATAATGAAAAGCATCTCCTCATGAGCTGCGTTACCAAACTCTTCACTTCTCAAGTTTTGACTAGAGGTGATTTTGTCTATTTGCAAATAACTGTTGTAATGAATAGAGGCGTACTTACTTTTTGACTGCATTTATTTGTTTTAATTGTTCTCTTTTTATATGACCTGAAAATTTAAAATGGATTTCCTATTACAGAACCCATTTTAGATTTTCAGATAACAATCCCTCCACAAAAGTATACGCAAAGATCAACTCCATAGAATTAATTTAATCTTTTCTTTTTAAAAGTATTATAAAATGATAGATTCGCACCTCGAATCACTAAGACTCTTATAAAAATTGGTAAAAAAAATTGCGTTAGTTGCAAATAGCACTTGGAATATATACAATTTCAGGCAAAATGTAATTGATGAATTGATCAAACAGAATCATCAAGTGATCGTATACGCACCAATCGATGAATTTATTACCTACACAGACAATTATCCTTCTTTAAAACATATTGGTCTAAGAACACTTGACCGCGATAGTACCAATCCTATAAAAGATCTTTTACTGATTTTTGAGCTCGTGCAAAAGTATAAAAAGGAGAGACCTGATCTCATCATACACTACACACACAAACCAAATATCTATGGTTCTTTGGCTGCAAGATGGTGCGGGATTAAATCTGTATCTGTGATCACTGGCCTAGGTTATGGGTTTATTAGAAAGGGGTGGCTCAATACATTAATGACCTTCTTGTATAAAATTTCGGCAGGTAAAAAAGAATTGATCATATTTGAAAATAGTGATGATTTAGACTTGTTCAAATCGCTCAATATTATTGATGATCAAAAAGCTGCGAGCGTAAATGGATGCGGAGTTGATTTGGATTATTATTATCCAGTACCTAAATTAGCAAAAAATCCTCCCTTCAACTTCACTTTTATCGGTAGGCTTCTTAAGGATAAGGGCGTGAGAGAGTTTGCAGAAGTGGCAAGTATCCTAAAATTAAAATATAAGGATAAGATACATTTTATTGTTCTTGGAGATTTTGATCCTGAGAATCCATCTACCATTGATAAAGAAACACTACTCACTTGGATTCAAAAAGGATACATAGAATACAAAGGCTTTGTAAAAGATGTCAGACCATTTATCGCAGCGTCAGACTGTGTGGTCTTACCTTCCTACAGAGAAGGTTTACCTCGAATTGTGATAGAAGGTATGTCTATGGAAAAACCAGTCATCACGAGCAATACAGCAGGTTGTAGACAAACTGTAGTTAATGGTGAAAATGGCTACTTAGTCAATGTAGAAGATTCCAAATCACTTCTGGAAGCTGTCGAAAAATTTATCAATTTAGATGATCAAACCAGACAAGAACTCGGGAAAAAAGGTAGAGAGATGGTCATCTCAAAATTTGATAGTAAAAAAATTGCTCATCAAATATATCAGTTAATAAGACCTTTTCTGAATTCTTAGATACAAATTATTTAAGATTAAATAACAAATTACGCAAAAATGCTTTTGATTTTACTTAACTAACTCCCTTGAAATAGAGAACCAAATTAAAAACATTTAGAAATCTTACCTATGGCTCCCTATAGGGTTTGGGGTAAAACATAAGTAAGATTTCTAAATGTGCATTTTGTTATACACACATTATTTAAATACCTTATATTTGTCATTAAATTAAATGATAAATGCAAAATTTTGAAACTGTTATTGGATTAGAGGTTCATATTCAATTGAATACGAATTCTAAAGCATTTAGTACAGAAAAAAACAAATTTGATTTAAATCCCAATAACAATATAAGTTCTGTAACCTTAGCGCTACCAGGCACCTTACCTGTGGCAAATGTAAATCACATGCACAAAGCCATCAAACTTGGTTTAGCTTTTGATTGTCACATTAATGAAATCAACTACTTTGATCGAAAAAATTACTTTTACCCAGACTTGCCAAAAGGATACCAAATCACACAAGATGCCCAAACTATTTGTAAAGGTGGGACGATCACTTTTATGAGTCAAGGGGTAGAAAAAACTATAAGAATACACCATATTCATATGGAAGAAGATGCTGGTAAATCATCGCACGACCAGTCATCCTATTCACTCATAGATTATAATCGAGCAGGTACCCCATTACTCGAATTAGTGACAGAACCCGATTTTAGATCAGGCCAAGAAGCACATGACTTTTTAGCTCATTTGCAAAAGATTGTACAATATTTGGATGTATCTGATGGCAACATGGAAGAAGGATCTATACGTTGTGATTGCAATGTATCTGTCAGACCACTCGGCTCTCCAACCTATGGCGAACGAAGAGAAATCAAAAATGTTAATTCAAAAAAGTTTGCTAAAATAGCCATTGAATACGAAGCAAAAGCTCAAATAGAAGAAATCACAGCAGGAAATACCATCTATAAAACAACTATGCTTTTCGATCCTGAAAATGGCACTACCAGACCTATGAGAAAAAAGGAAACAGAAAACGATTATCGATATTTTCCTGAGCCTGACTTACCACCCATTCACATTTCAGCCCAACTCTTAGAGACCATCAAAAACCAAATTGAATGGCTACCCCAAACACTTGCCAAGGAGCTTTCCACTAAATATCATGTCCCAAGCCACCATATAGAGGTATTGACAGAAAGTGTGGGGATAGGCAAGTACGCGTTGTCACTGCTGAGTCAAGGCTTAAATCCAAAAGAATGTGCTGATTTATTGGTCTTGAAAATGATACCCCTTGCTATAGAATCAGATACAGTATTAGATGAGCTCATACCTTTCGAAAAAATTAGGCAAATTATAAACTTGATTGACTCCG
This sequence comes from Saprospiraceae bacterium, assembly GCA_022844565.1. GTDB lineage: Bacteria > Bacteroidota > Bacteroidia > Chitinophagales > Saprospiraceae > JADKBO01. The sequence goes on along the minus strand of JALHLK010000001.1, from coordinate 44,968 downwards.
GCAAAGCATCAAAAGCCTCAATTTATCAAGAGCTCATTCCAGCAATCATTAAAAATAAAAATCAAACAGTAGAAGAACTTACCCAAAATCTTGGAATTCTAACGAGTGAAGATCAATCTTTTATTGATGAAATAATTAGTAAAGTACTTCAAGATTTTCCCGATAAGGTAAAAGAATATAGAAATGGTAAAACAGGACTTTTGGGTTTCTTTATTGGGCAAATCAAAAGAGAAGTAGGTAATAAGGCCGATTTAAAAGTTTTGAATGATAAATTGATGTCAATCCTTAATAGCAAGTAAAAATGAATATAGTTATTCTATCTAGAAATGCGGCCTTATACAGTACCAATTCTTTGGTCAATGCAGCTTTGCGGAGAGGTCATGATGTTAGGGTTATTGACCATTTTCAGTGTGATTTGATGTTAGACAATCATCGATATGATGTCCTATTTCAAGGAGAGAAGCTTAGTGATGTTGATGCCATTATCCCTAGGATTGGTTATTCAGCCACAAGTTATGGAGCGTCAGTCCTTAGGCAATTTGAAGCACAAGGTGTATTTTCGACAATTTCTGCTGCTAGTCTACTCATCAGTAGAGATAAGCTTAGTTGTTTACAAATATTAGCAAAAGCGGGCGTACCTATCCCTAAAACTGGAATCACAAACAACCAATTTAACATACGATCTCTCCTCCAAGAAGTCTCTACACCGCCCTACATCGTTAAGTTACTACAAGGTACGCAAGGACTTGGTGTGATCTTATCAGAATCTACCTCCAACGCAGAATCTATTTTGGAGGCTTTTTTGAAAACTCAACAAAGTGCGTTGGTGCAAAAATTTATTCCAGAATCCAAAGGTGGGGATTTAAGAATTTTTGTAGTAGGTGAAAAAATTGTTGGTGCTATGAAACGACAAGCTCAAGAAGGGGAATTTAGATCAAATCTACACCGTGGTGGCTATGCCTTCATCGTCAAACTATCTAGTGCAGAAGAAGAAGCGGCTATCAAAGCTGCCAAAACTTTAAACATTCCTGTAGCAGGCATAGATATACTCCAAAGTAATGATGGTCCTTTAGTAATTGAAGTAAATGCTTCCCCAGGATTAGAAGGCATAGAAGGTACTACACAATATGATATTGCCGGAGAAATCATCAAGTACCTCGAAAACAATAAGGGTCTGTGAAAAAATAACTGATACATTTTGACTAGTTCTTTTTTCCTTTTTCTGCGTTAAAATTTTAAACCGTCTTGTCAATAATTTGACGAGATGCTTGAAAATTTTGCCTTGATAAAGAAAAAAATATCTTCGTCAATTCTGTGCCATTTATTATTTCACAGCCCCTAAGAAATAAAAATTCATAACAATTCCTTGACCTTAAACGTTAGATATGTAAAATTGGAAAATTTGACAGCGTTTTTGAAATATTGTATTGTATGTAGCTTCTTATTAACAAGCATTTATCTTAATGCTCAAGAATTTAAATTTAGCAATATTTCAAGAAGTAATTTCTCTCTTGAAAAAAAGACGGCCAAACCCTTTTATCAAATATCAAATCAGTTGGTATTCCCTTCCTTCAAAAATGAAACTCCCAATAATACTATTGCTCCAAAGTATGTACATCAGGCCTTTTTTTGTAAAATGGAAGACCGAATCTTTAAAAACACCAAAAAAAATGTCAAAATCAACCTAGGTTCACACACATATGTTAATTATTTAGAAGGAAAACATAAATATTATTAATTTTGCAAATATTATTAAATCATTAAAAATTAGAAAACATGAAAGTATTAAATTTAGTAAAAAGTGTACTAGCATTTGGAGTAGTTTGCTCAATAATGTTCTCACTTAATTCTTGTGCAAAGACAAAAGGATGTACAGATCCATTAGCTGAAAATACAAATGCTGATGCAGATGAAAGTGATCCGTCATTATGTGTATATCCAAGAGAGAAATATATTGGAAATTACAAAGGGTCTTTAATTTGTAACGGACCATTGAAAGGAGCAATTAACAACCCTACCTATGACTTCGCAATATCTGAAAGAGCAGGCGGTACTGTAGAGGACGTATCTATTGATCTAGTAATATTCGGAGCTCCAGGCAAATTAGCTGGTAAAATCGATAAAGTTGAAGGATTAAAAATTGATCAAACTATACCTAATATTTCCAACCCAGCTTTTGGACCTGCACCAGTTAATATCAAAGCAACAGGATCTGCAAAACTAGCTGCTGACAATAAAACACTAGATGGAACTATAAACATTGCAATAACAGTTGCTGCAAGTGGGACAACAGTTGCCGCAGATGTTTGTCCAATCAAAGGAACTAAACAATAAGAATCAACACCATAAGATATATTTAAAGAAAAGGCCAGCAAAGATTGTTGGTCTTTTTTTATGCCCAAAACAAGTGTGATTCATTAGTGGTCCCAACGGGAATCGAACCCATATCTAAAGTTTAGGAAACTTCTATTCTATCCGTTGAACTATGGGACCATACAATTCAAAGTTCATTATAAACTTGAATCAAAATTACTATTTAAAAGTCTATAATTGATAATTTTTGATCAAAATCTATAAAATTGGGCTAATAATGGTAAAAAACACTCAAAGGCCTACTCACAAACTTACTATTGAGATAATATCTATATGGATAATTAGCACAATCCCCTACCCTATGACTCATACCTACACGGGGGCAATTGCAATGATGCTTAAATTGGTAAGCGTTGTCTAGTATTTGAATGGTAGTGTTCTCCTGAATGAGTAGTAAAGCGTCATGTTCTTTATTGATTCCTAAGGCTTCGCACACTTTGCCTGGACCACCTGTAAGTATATGATTGATCGTATTGGTCTTACGACGTTGTTGCATGATTTCGATACCATTTATAGGTTCTACTGCCCTGATTAACACTGCGGTGCCGATCTGTTCAGGCTCAGCAACAATGTTGAGCATATCATGAACACCATAACATTTGTAGACGTATGTATGACCGCCTTGAAGGTACATTGACTCATTTTTGGGGGTTCGTTTATTATTATAGGAATGTGAACCTTTGTCATGTGGATATTCGTAGGCTTCGGTTTCGACGATAATGGATTCGGTATAATGACTGTCGATGTTGGTGATGATGGTTTTGCCTAGTAATTCTTGGGCTACTCTGGTAACAGGGCGGAGGTAGAAATCGAGAGGAAGTATCATCAAATTTATCATTAAAACGCCAATATTATGAATAATATTAAGTCTAAAAGCAACAAATTCACAAATTTTAAAAATTTTTATTTAGGTCTTTTTCAAAGGAATATTTGGTATTCTAATACCGATGATGATTTCTAGATAGTCCAATCTTCGCTCGCTCAAATTGCACTATTTTCAATTTATCTCGGTATAAACCAAACTAAAATTATAAAATAGTTTGGACTATTTTATAATAAGTCTTGGTATAATGACCAATTTGGGTTGAAATTAAAAATTAGTAATAGAATCGAAACCCGTAGGGTTGACTAATTTTGTAACTACGATTTTTAAACCGAGGGGCCAAAACCATAAATAATTTTTGAGTGCCATAGGTACGATCCATATTTACCCACACAAATCAACTTAGAGCCTAACCTTTGATCAGATGGATAAAATTATAAATAATGAATCACGAGTACAACACAAAATTTTGAAACTATGGTAGATTGTAATTTTGCATTGTTACACTTTCAAATATTTAAAAATAGCCTTCGCCACATTTTGTCCATCCATGGCAGCACTTAATATTCCCCCAGCATACCCTGCTCCTTCACCACATGGGAATAGTCCTTGAATCTGTGGATGCATCATGGTGTCAGCATCTCTTGGTATTCTTATGGGAGAACTGGTTCTACTTTCAGTGCCAACAATTATTGCGTCATTGGTATGGTAACCTTCCATTTTTTTATTAATTTCTACCACACCTTTTTGCAATCGCTGAGCAACAAATTTAGGTAAAATTTCTTGCATCGGTCTACTTAAAATACCCGGGATGTAGGATGTGGAAGGTAAAGAAGAGGAGGTTTTATTGTTTACAAAATCAGCTACCCGTTGGGCTGGAGCGGATTGTGTGCCATCACCAGCTTCAAACATGGCTTTCTCTACCATTGCTTGAAAATCCATAGAAGCAAAGATGCCGTTAAAACCATGTTTGGATAATTCATCCAACTCAATGCTCGTGACAAAACCGCTGTTGGCAAAAACGCTATCACGTCGAGAGAGGCTCATACCATTAACTACAATCTCACCTGGGGAAGTACTCGCTGGGACAATCAAGCCACCCGGACACATACAAAACGAAAATACACCGATATCATTGATTTGACAAACAGCTTTATAGGCAGCCGCAGGTAGATTTTCTTCTCTAGGTTGTTGATGATATTGCAATTGATCAATGTAAGATTGTGCGTGTTCGATCCTTACACCAAGGGCAAATGGTTTGGCCTCGATAAAAATATTCAATTTGTGTAATAAAGTATAAATATCCCTTGCAGAGTGTCCTGTGGCCAAAATAAAGGCTTCACCTTCGATCTTTTCACCTTTTGCAGTGATGATGCTCCTAATTTGTCCAAACTGTATGTCAAAATTTGTGATGTAGGTATTAAAATGTACTTCGCCATCAAATTCTTCAATGGTTTTACGCATCGCTGCAATGATAATTGGTAATTTATTAGAGCCAATGTGTGGATGTGCATCTATTAAAATATCTTCTGTGGCTCCATGATCTACAAATTGTTCCAATACTTTTTGGATGCTTCCTCTTTTTTGTGATCGGGTGTAGAGCTTACCATCACTGTAGGTACCTGCCCCACCCTCTCCAAAGCAATAATTGGAGTGCGGGTCTACCACTCCGTCTTGTTGAATAGCTTTGAGATCTCTGCGCCTTGCTTGCACGTCCTTACCCCTGTCGATCACGATTGGTTTTAGTCCCAACTCGATTAATTCTAAGGCTGCCCAATATCCTGCAGGTCCTGCACCGATGATGACTACACGCTTGCCATTGGATACATCTTGGTATTTTGAATGGTGAGGTGTATGAATTGAAAGTTCGTTTTTGTCAAATATGCCCATACGACAGATGTATATCGGCTGCCTACTACGCGAATCAATCGATCTTTTCAGCATTTTTACGAAGAATAGATCATGAGCAAATTTGATCCCCGCTTTTTGAAAAGTTGTACTTTCTAGATATGTGTGATCATTTATTTTGGACGGAAGGACTTTTATTTCTACTGCTTTGATCATATTTTCAAATTATAGCGGCTCTAATTTTGACCAATTTTTCTAAAAGGGACCTCATTTTATATAAAGGGAGCATGTTGGCACCATCAGATTTAGCATCTTTAGGAGATGGGTGTGTTTCAATAAATAATCCATCTACGCCCACAGCCACAGCTGCTTTTGCAATAGTAGGAATCAAATCAGGCCTACCACCTGTTACGCCTGATGCCTGGTTGGGTTGTTGCAACGCGTGTGTACAATCCATGATGACGGGCACACCGAATGATTGCATAATAGGTATACCTCTATAATCTACCACCAAATCGGTATAGCCAAAGGTAGTACCCCGCTCAGTAAGCCAAATCTGATGATTACCCGTATTTTTGACCTTTTCTACCGCATGACGCATCGCTTCCGGACTTAAAAATTGACCTTTTTTGATATTCACAATCTTCTGAGTATCCCCAGCAGCTTCTAATAAGCTTGTCTGCCTACAAAGGAAAGCTGGTATTTGAAGGATATCCACGTACCTTGCCGCTAATGCTGCTTCTTCGTCTAGATGGATATCGGTCGTAGTTTGTATACCATATTGATCACCTATAGCCTTTATAATCTCCAGAGCTAAGAAATCACCTATACCGGTAAAGGAGGTGTTGCTTGTACGATTGGCCTTTTTAAAAGACGCTTTAAAAATAAAAGAAATCTCCAAATCTTTACAAATGCCGACCAACTCACCAGCAATTTTAAAAGGTGTAGTTTCATCCTCAATGACACAGGGACCCGCAATTAAAAAAAAATTATGATGCATGAAGCTCATTTTTATTTATAACCTAAAAATCTTTAATGGGTTCCGTAATGAAGGTCAAAAGTACAATAAAATCAGCACTTTTTGTGACAAATCATAGCCACAGCTATGGTGCGGAGCAAAAAGTACTGATTTTGAAGTAATTTTGAGCTGTAATAGGAAATCCATTAAATATTTTTAGGTGCAAGCACAAAAGTAGGTTGAATTAGGAAGAAAGTTGTCAATTCTAAAATTCAATTTGAAAGAAAGTTGGCTTTTATTTAATGAAAGTGCTTGGAGTAGGGAAAATAGCGTTGGGGAAAAATTCTAATCGATTGGTGATCAAATTTGAATTTTAAGAGAAGTTATTATATTTGTCTAAATAATGAGAACTTTTTGTCTCAAAGAGTAAAAGTTAGCGTTCATTGAAAAAAAACAAAACAAACAAATAGTGTAACCATGAATTTTTCAAAATTAGTACCCAGTGTTTTCTATGTCGTCATTTCAGAGGGAATAAAACTATTTGTTGACTGTCTGCAATTTAAAATTGAACATGCAGATTTAAAGATTTCTCAACCTTACTGTGTATTGGGAAAGGATGGAATAAGGCTTATGGTTTTCCAAGACGAGCAATTAGCTAAAGAACATTATCCTGAGTTAAGGATCGAGACAGATAATATTGAAGAAGTGTATGCAAGGATATCAGCATCCCATCCTGATTTATTCCATCCAAATCTTAATAAAGTTACACACAGGCCTTGGGGTGCAAAAGAATTTGCAATTACAGATAAGCAAGTTAGTATAAGATTCCAAGAATGGTGATTTTTATTTACAATCCTCTTCCCTCATTTTCATACCAAAATTATTCCTAAACCATACCCAACTGACTAAAAGGGCTATAGGCAATATTTCAAAATGTTTTTGATTTGGTTTTCCCTTTCAAGGGAGTTAGTGGGTAAAATCAAAAACATTTTTGTACATCATGTTATACCCCTCATTTTCATACCAAAATTATTCCTAAACCATACCCAACTGACTAAAAGGGCCATAGGCAAGATTTCTTAATGTTTTTGATTTGGTTTTCCCTTTCAAGGGAGTTAGTGGGTAAAATCAAAAACATTTTTGTACATCATGTTATATCCCTCATTTTCTTACCAAAATTATTCCTAACCCGTAACCAATTGACTATACAACTTCTCCATCCCCTCCGATGCTTTCATTGCCATTACCTTGAGGTTGTTGAGCCTTTTTAAATCGTGATTAATAGCTGGATTGGCATCGATGTAATAAATCATTGAGCCAGGTTGCGCATAACTTACTAGGCCCGCTGCAGGATAAACTTGCATCGAGGTGCCAATGATGATGATGATATCTGCATCATACACAATCTCTGCCGCTTTTTGGATCAAAGGCACATCCTCACCAAACCACACGATGGCAGGTCTTAACTGTTCACCTCGATCATTGAGATCACCTAGTATTAGGTCTCCTTCCCAAAAAATAGATTCTCTTGGTGAATATTCACCTCTTACTTTCAATAATTCTCCATGCAAATGGATGATGCTTATCGAACCACCTCTTTCATGCAGATCATCTACATTTTGAGTGACAACATCTACATGAAATTGCTCTTCTAATTTAGCAACTAATTCATGTGCTTTATTAGGCAAAACTTCTTTCAACTGCCTTCTTCGAGCATTATAAAAATCGAGTACAAGTTCTTTGTTTCTATGCCACCCATCGATGCTTGCCACCTCCATAACATCATGGCCTTCCCAAAGCCCACCCGCATCTCGGAAGGTCTTGACACCACTTTCTGCACTTATTCCAGCACCTGTTAGGATTGCAATTCTTTTCATTTTGACTATATTTCAACCACTTTTGAAGCCGTCTTATACGCTTCTAAAATTTGATAGATATTTTTGTAAACAGGCGAACATGTTTTGTAAAATGTATCTAAAGTTAGCCACTCAGCTTTGACGATATCTTCTGCTTTTTGAGGTTTTAGCCTTTGCTTTTTGGTAGTCATTAAGTACCAATAAGATTTTTTGAGGATGCGAGACCCCGGCTTAATTTTGAAGGTATGTCTTGTGATACCAATTTTCTTAATCAATGTAATATCACTAATACCTGTCTCCTCTTGTACTTCCCGCACTGCAGCAGCTTTTTTCGTCTCTTTAGGTTCAATCTTACCTTTGGGCAAATCCCAAAATCCCCTTCTTAATATAAAAAGTATTTCATCAAATTCATTGACGACTATCCCTCCAGCTGCTGTGATGGTGGTGAATAGTGATTTAAAATCTGTCTTTAATTTTAAAAAATCATCGTGGTATAAAATGACACCGTTGATCTTGCCACCTTTCTCACAAAGATCCACAAAATTGAGTATATGCTTGGTTTTACCTGTATACCGCGCGACGATCATTCCTTCAGATTTTAAATCCTCCTGCGATACTTCCTCAGAAGACTTTAAAATAAATGGAATTTCATTTATATAGATTTTGTACATTTGCCGTTCTTATGTAAAAATTTATTATTTCAAACTATTTTAGTTCACAAAAGTATCGAAAAAATATGGATTACGGCCAACAAGTTGCACAAAAATTATTACAAATAAAAGCCATCAAATTAAGTCCTAACGAACCCTTCACCTGGGCATCTGGACTAAGATCTCCTATATACTGTGACAATCGCCTTTCGCTTTCCTATCCTGAAACCAGAAATCTGATCAAACGTGCCCTGGCTATTAAGTCTGCCGAGTTTGGCAATTTTGATATGGTTGCGGGTGTGGCGACAGCTGGTATTGCTCATGGTGCTTTAATGGCCGATGAGTTAAACCTCCCATTTTGTTATGTCAGATCAGAGGCTAAATCACATGGTAGGCAAAACCAAATAGAAGGTGATTTGAAAAAAGGTCAGAGAATATTGATCATCGAAGATCTGATATCTACAGGTGGTAGCAGTATCCAAGTCTTAGAAGTTTTAAAAAATGAAGGTTATGAAGTAGCTGGTGTATTGGCCATATTCGACTATCAATTTGAAAAAGCGCGCAACAACTTCAAATTGGCTAAATGTACGTATAAGTCTGTCTGCGATTACCAATCTTTGATCAAAGAGGCAATCAAGATGGATTATATCAGTTCGAGCCAATTGGACGTATTAAAAGATTGGAATAAAGATCCACAGTTTTGGTCAGAAAATTTTCAAACATCAAAATAATTAAGAAAGGTGGATAAAATTTTAGATAAAAAAGCCGAAAAATTCTTATTTGACTATCTCAATACCACAGCACCTACAGGTTTTGAAAGTGCTGGACAAAAGATGTGGTTACAATACTTAAAACCCTATATAGACGAATGGCATCTAGATAATTATGGCACTGCATATGCCATAATTAATCCTGGCCAACCTTACAAAGTGGTCATAGAAGGCCATGCTGATGAGATCGGATGGTATGTCAATCATATCTCCGATACAGGATTTATCTACGTGATACGCAATGGGGGTAGTGATGCCCAAATAGCCGTTTCTAAAAAAGTGAATATTCATACTCCAAAAGGTATTGTCAATGGTGTATTTGGGTGGCCCGCTATCCATGTGCGCACAGGTAAAGACGCCACACTTGCACCCTCTTTGGACAATATCTTCATCGATGTTGGTGCAAAAGACAAAAAAGAAGTGGAAGAAATGGGTGTACACGTAGGATGTGTCATCACATTCGAAGAGTCGCTCTCTAAGCTCAATGATAGATATTATGTAGGTCGCGCATTAGACAATCGGATGGGCGGTTTTTGCATTGCTCAAGTAGCAAGGCTCCTCAAAGAAAACAAAAAAAAGCTCCCTTACACCTTGTATATCGTTAATGCCGTACAAGAAGAAGTAGGCCTTAGAGGTGCCGAAATGATCGCTGAGACCATCAAGCCCAATATCGCCATCGTGACAGACGTAACCCACGACACAGGCACTCCCCTACTCAATGTCAAAAAAGATGGTGATATCAAATGTGGTAAAGGCCCTTCACTCACTGTTGCCCCCGCTGTACACAATCTACTGCTACAACAAATCAGAAAAGTTGCTCAACAAAACGACATCCCTATCCAAATGTCAGCCTCTTCGCGCACCACAGGTACCGACACCGACGCTTTTGCTTACAGCAATGGAGGTGTACCAAGTGCCTTGATTTCTTTGCCTTTGCGATACATGCATACCACCGTTGAGATGGCTCATGTGGATGATATTGAGCATGTTACGAAGTTGATTTATCATTTGTTATTGGATATTGAGGCGGGTCAGAGGTTTAGGTATTTTGAGGAGATTTAACTATTGGGCTGTTAGCTGTGAGCGGTTAGCGATTAGTTGGGGAAAGATTGCTAAATGAAGGTTATTATGTGTGATTTTAAAGCTTAAGTCATAGCTATAAAAGTCAGGCTCTTCACTTATTATAAATGCCTACACCGACGCCTTTGCCTACAGTAATGGAGTTATACCAAGTGCCTTGATTTCTTTGCCATTACGGTACTGCAGTACTATTATCGACTTGAAAGCAAGCTATTTCCTTTTTGACTTTACAAATCTATATCCAAGCCCTAGCATCCCAAATCTTCCCGTTCTATCCGAATAACTTATTGCAGTTGGTTGGGCAACCCCTCTATAAGTATTTGGCCTATAATATAAATCAAGTGCTAAGTGAAAATTAAAAGTTGATAAGTCTAAGTCATGTATCCCCCAAAAATTAGATATTTACACTTATAAGTAGTAATAAAAAATATTAAATCAAAATCATAATCAGCCAATTTTACACTTTTTTTATAATTTCTGGCTGATTATCTTTATCTAATCAGCCATTTTTATATATAAATCATACATTTTGGCTGATTATCTTACTTTTATCAGCCAATAATACTATATTTGTGTGTAATTTGGCTGATATGATAGTAGGAAGGTACGAAGAAAAAAGAAAACTAGAGGAGCTTTACATTGGGAAAAGTTCAGAGTTTTTAGTTGTTTATGGTCGGAGGAGGGTTGGTAAAACATTTCTTTTGAGGGAATTTTTTAATCAAAAATTTTCATTTTACCATACTGGCTTGTCTAATAAGGGCATGATTGACCAATTAGAAAACTTTGATTACACACTATCTAAATTATCGAGTGCAGACTATGCTCATCCTTCAAAAAATTGGATAGAAGCATTCAGAAGATTGAGTAATTATCTAGAAACAGAGGATAATTCTGCAAGAAAAGTAGTCTTTATAGACGAAATGCCTTGGTTGGATACGAGAGGGTCGGATTTTGTAAGTGGGCTTGAAAACTTTTGGAATTCTTGGGCTTCTGCAAGAAAGGACATTTTCTTAATAGTATGCGGATCTGCTACAGGATGGATGACTTCTAAATTGATCAATAATGTAGGAGGTTTGCACAATAGGGTCACTGCTCATATCAAACTTGTACCTTTCACTTTAAAAGAAACTGAAGATTTTTTTAAAAGCAAACATATTTACTTAGATCAATACTCTATAATTCAACTGTATATGGCCATTGGAGGTATACCTTTTTATCTCAATCAAATAAAAGCAGGACGATCAGCAGCACAAAGTATAGACGAGTTATTTTTCAAACCGTCTGCTTTGCTTAAAAATGAATTTTCAAATCTGTATAAAGCATTATTTAAAAAATATGAGGCTTATGAAAAAGTTGTAAGTGCACTTTCTACAAAAACTTACGGATTGACCCGCCAAGATATTATAAATACTAAGACAGTATCTTCAGGTGGCACTTTGACAAAAATATTAAACGATCTTGAAGAAAGCGGTTTTATACTTTCTATCCCCTCTTTAGATAAAACCATTAACAAAACGATCTACAAATTGAGTGACTATTACACGGTGTTTTACTTTAGGTTCTTGCAAGGAAAAAAGAAATTTGCTTCATGGAGCGATCATATTGATGACCCCGCTGTAAGGGCGTGGCTAGGAATCACTTTTGAGCAAATCTGCATAGATCACCTACCTCAGATCAAGTCTAAACTTGGTATCGCGGGAATACAAAGCGAAGCCTTTTCGTGGAGAGGAAAAAGTGAAGAATATGGGTCCCAAATAGATCTTTTGATAGACAGAAGGGACCAAGTAATCAATATTTGTGAAGCCAAATTTTCGATCAACGAATTTGAAATTGACCTAGATTACTCAAAGAAAATCAGAGAGAAAATAGGCAATTTCAAACAAATAACCAAAACAAAAAAATCTGTCTTTTTTACCATGATCACCACTTTTGGATTAAAGCAAAATCAACATGCTCTTTCTCTTGTGCAAAATGAAATTGTGATGGAAGATTTGTTTAGATAAAAACAAAAGAAAAAAATTATGCTTATTCAACTAGGTGAATTTTTTAATCATAATTATTTTTTTAATATTTGTGCCTAATTACATACTCTCGATGACTAGTCAAAGTAAAATGGAAATAATTTTTATTTGGGCACAGCACTCAATTTTTAGAATTTAATCATAGAAAATGACCATTCCATCCATCATCAAAAAAGTGACAGCTACAAAATTAGCAGTTGCCAAGACACTTGTAAAATCTGTAAGAGAATTAGAAAAGGATCCTCAAGGCAATTATATAGCTTTTGTAGATCAAGATAAAGATAGTTTTGATGTATCCATAACGTTGGACACCAAAAAAAACGTCTCTAAAAGCTCTTGTGATTGCAATGAGAAAGATGATACCCCATGTAACCATATTTTAGCGGTCTTGATGGCTATTGATGCTGAGATAAGTGGCACTGCTATTACTACCAAAAAAGTAAAGATTGTAAAAGCTAAACCACTTACGCCTTTACAACAAATGTTTGAGGATAATTCTAAAGAATCCATTCTATCATGGCTGATGGATGAAATGACAAAGGATAAAAAGCTATTGACCAATTTTAAAAATCACTTTGAGAAAAAGGATTATATCATCGATGAAACATATATCAATGCTGCATGCCTAGAGGGATTAAAGGCTATAATCAATAGAAGAAAGACCATACAACTACCCGAATTGACGCTGATATTGGATATTTGGAAGCCCTTATTTGATAAAGTTATCGACTCTATAGGCCCAACAGTTCATGAAATGCATCACATAAAATGTATTCAAGCCATTCATACTAATATTGGGTCACTAGATAGGATGCTCACTAAATCAACCACTAAGCTATTTACTTTTGAATCAAAGATTGCAGAAAAAGTTAGTCTTAAAGTAATAAGTTTACATCAAGATGAAATTCAAACTTTTCTCAAAAACTACCAGCAATTGGTCAAAGAAAATACTAGAGATAATTTCATAAGATTTTGGCAGTATGTTTTTAATATTGTCAATGAACAAAATCAAGAAATGGGAATTAGTATTTTGAAAGAAATGCGTGTTTATCCCAACTATTACCTTGACAGAATAGACAGAAAAACACAATCCATGTTTTTAAAGTGGCTAAAAGAAACCAACCTATTGCAATATGCACTTCCCAATTTGAGTGTAATAACCCACGAAAATGACTTTAATAAGTCCCTCATTTCAACAGTTTTTGAGTCAGGTCTTGAAAGAAAAGCGGTTGATTATGCCATAACTTGTATCATGAGTAACACAGATTACGGGTACAATTATGATTATTTCGAATTATTAGAAGAATTTATAAACTTAAGAAAAGACCATGATCTAGAAGTATATATACGTACTTTGCTCCTAGACTGTCGAGCAAGTTACTCGGACTTTACTTTCCTACTCGCTTCGAAAACAACTAAAGAAGAAAAAAGTAATTTTATCAAACTGTATGCAGAAAAATCTAAGAAATTTAACTTTATTAATAAAAAAGATACATTCTCCATCAAGCTGAAAATTCATTTGCTAAATAGCGAGCTAAACGAAGCGTTGAAAAAAATTCGTGATGGCAGTGACCTTTATCTTTGCAGCTACGTTTGGGATGACTTTTATGAATACGACAAGCAAAAATTCCTTATAAAACTTATAAATTTGGTCAATAATAGACAAATTTCTAAGTATTCCTGGGATTCAAATTTTGATCGGTTTAAAACATGGATTAAGGAAAAATATACTTTAACTGAAATAAAAAGTCAACTGACAGCTGGTATGAAAAACTTTTTTGATTAAAGAAAAAAAATATATCAGGTTACAATGTGGGGTAAAACTTATCATCAACATAACTATCTCGCACTTTAGACGATAAAAATTAAACTATCATAGAAAAAATTTAAACTATGAATTAAATTTTTCAGATATTTACATTCTGAAATCTATGTATAGCAATGTTAGACAAATTAAAAAGACTTTTTATAATAGAAGATCCTAATGCTCAGACGCCAAAAGTTGAAGAGCCAATGGATACTTCAATGAGTAATCAATCAACATCGAGTACCCAAAAGCCCACTTTCATACCCAATCCAACCATTGAGGGAACGCCAGACAGTAAGTTTATAGATATTTTACTAGGTGCCCTTGATAAGAACAACCTTGAAGGGTACGATTATCTCGAATACAAGCAGGCCTTACAGTCCTTAAGCAAAGTCGGAATGGATGAAGTCACCAAATATAAATCAGCGATTGCCATGGCAGGCACGATGGGAGCAGACAAAGCACAAATCTTAAAAACAGCTGAACACTACTTGGGTATCTTACAACAAGAGGAGACAAAGTTTTCTCAAGCATTGAATGCTAACAAACAAAAACTTGCACAATCTGAGTCAAGCGGCCTTACTAACTTAGAACAAGGCATTGCAAACAAGCAAAAGCAAGTCGAAAACCTATTGGCTGAAATAGAAAAAGACAAGATAAAACTTAGTGAGTTAAAAGGAACTATAGAGGAGTCTTCGTTAAAAATTAGTCAAACAGCAGCCAATTTTCATGCTGCTTACCAATTAGTTACAGGGCAAATCAACGAGGATTTAAACAAAATAAAAGAATACGTTAACTAGGAATTTAGATATCACAATGACAGAAATAAAACCAAAATCATTTTGGAACAAACCCGAAGGTGTCACTGGAGCTTTAGTCCTAGCAGGCTTAGGCTTGGGCATTGGCTATTTGAGTGTCACATTCTTAGGAAGTATACTTGCCTTTTTAATGACCACTACTGGCATATTAGTAGGTTTATTAACGCTTGGAGCTATTGTATTTATGGCATTAGATGGTCAGACCAGAGCTTTAGTAAGCTATATGTACAAATCTGCAATGAAATGGATAACGAGTATGTTTATCCAAATTAATCCAATTGCCATACTAAAAGGTTATGTGGACGATTTGAGAAACAATCTTAAAAGTATGCGAAGACAAATAGCCAAATTGCGAGGTCAGATGCATAAACTGAAAGAGATGATTCTTAACAACAGTAAAGACATCGAGAGCAACCTCACACTTGCACAAGAGGCAAAGTCATCCAATGATCAGGCCCAAATCATACTCAAAACAAGAAAAGCAGGAAGACTACAAGAATCTAACTTAAAACTAGACGAATTGTATCGCAAAATGGAGGTCCTCTATAGGGTTTTGACCAAAATGTATGAAAACTCCTCCATCCTTGTAGAAGATATTGAAGACCAAGTAAAGATCAAAGAGCAGGAATATAAAGCCATCACAGCTGGAAACTCTGCCATGAAATCAGCAATGAGCGTAATAAAGGGTGACAAAGATAAACGAGCCATATTTGATGCAGCTTTAGAGGCAATTGCTGATGATGTAAGTCAAAAAGTGGGTGAAATGGAACAGTTTATGTCATTATCAGAAAATTTCATGCAGAGTATTGACCTCCAAAATGGTGTTTTTGAAGAAGAGGGCTTGAAAATGCTCGAAAAGTGGGAAAATGAGGGTATATCTCTACTATTAGGAGACACTAAAAAAACCATCATTCAAGATGCAAATGATGACAGTAATATCTTAGAATTAGAACATCCTGAGCGAGAACCTGTTAAATTAGAAAGAAGGAATCAATACGATTCTTTATTTGAATAAATCAACGATTAAAATAACTTAAAATTAAAAACATTTACAATGGCAGCTAGATTAACATCGTTTTCAAAATTGGTAATCACACTATTGATTATTGCAGCAGTTTTTTTTGGAGGTAAATATTTGCTAGACAATACATCAGCGGGTAAGTCTATAAAAGAAAAAGCAGAACAAGCAGCAACTGAAAGTGCAAAAAGTGAAGGTTCTAATTCTTCATCAACTGGTAGTACAGGCACAAAACCATCTGGCGAAAGAGACCCAAATACGGTAAGAGTGCAATTAGTTTCTTGGGGTGGTTATGCACCTGGTTTATATTTTAATGAAGGAGCAGCAGCAAATTTAAATAGTAGATTTTTTAAAGATTATGGCTTTAAAGTAGACTTTATCTTAGAAAATGATCTGAATAATGCTTTGAGTGCATGGATGGCTGGAGAGTATGATATCATGGTACAAACTGCTGATGCATTCCCATTATACACAGCACCTGCGGATATAAATGCAATGGGTCCTAAAGTGTTCATGCAAGTAGACTGGTCGAGAGGTGGAGATGCCATTATCGTAAAAAGAGGTATTAACACGGTAAATGATTTAAAAGGCAAAAGGATAGCTGTTGCAGCTCCTGCACCTTCGCAGACACTTTTGATATCTACATTGGAGGCTGCTGGATTAAAGTATAGTGATGTAGTGGTTATAAAAACGACGGATAACCTTAAAGCAGCTGAATTATTCAAAACAAATGATGTGGATGCGGCTGTGGTTTGGAGTCCAGATGATGTCTTGGCAACACAAGCGGTGGCTGGTTCGAAAATATTACTGACTACAAGAGAGCAGTCTAACATTATTGCAGATATATTCTTTGCGTCAGAAAAATGGCTGAATGGCAATAAAGAAAGAGCACAACAATTTTATGAAGGATGGATGCAAGGATTGGCAGAGTTAAAAGTAGATGCTAACTATGACAAAGCAGCAAGATATCTAGGAGAATTAAACGGTGTAAGTGCTGATGATGCAAAAGGCATGATGGCCAATTGTTATTGGACCAATCATGGAGACAATTTAAACTTTTTTGGACTCAACCCGAGCTTTAAAGGTATAAAAGGTGAAGATCTGTATACCAAAATGTCAAGAAGATTTGTAGAAATCGGAGAATCTGAAAACCCTGCACCTGCTTGGAGGTCTGTCATCAATACAGCCACCGTTACCAGAGCTTCGAGCACCTTGACAGACGCGAAGTTTGGAGCAGAAGCACCGAAGAAATTTGTTCCAAAGGCAAGCGATAAAGTAGCAGCAGCTATTTCTTCAAAACCGGTAACCATCAATTTTGAAACTGGACAATCAGAACTATCTGTCAATGCCAAAACCATTATTGATTTACAATTTGCTGAAACAGCTAAAACCTTTGGAAATTCTAAAATCAGAATAGAAGGTAACAGTGATAATGTAGGGGGGAAAGCAAGCAATGTGGCCCTGTCAGAAAAGAGAGCAAGGTCAGTTGCTAAGTATTTGCAATCTGAATACGGTATGGATCCAAATAAGTTTGTCATCGTGGGCAATGGTCCAGACAAGCCAGTGCCTGGATGCGAGACCAATGCTACACCAGACTGTAAAGCTAAGAATAGAAGAACTGACTTCCTTATTATCGCAGATAACTAAAAATTAAAGTCTTGAAAGATATGTTTTCATGGATGTTTGAATTGAGGGGCCCTGTCCCAAAAAAGTTTAAGAACATTCTGATCTTATCAGGTATAGCAATTATAGTATTGGTTTGGCTCTTGTTATCAATGGGAGCCAATCCAATTATCCCATCCTTTGCTTTGCCTCATCCTGCGAAGGTTTTAAGTGCATTTGGTGATCTTTACAGAGAAAATGAGCTTTTGCGTAACACAACTTTGTCAATATCTTTAAATCTTGGTGGATACATTAAGGCAATACTTTGGGGTATACCTATTGGTTTTATCATTGGCTTATTTCCTGTAAAAAGAGGAGCTTTCCAATATATTATTGATTCTGTCAGGTTTTTGCCATTGACTGCTGTCACCTCCTTATTTCTGTTATGGTATGGTATCGGATCAGAAATGAAGATCAATTTCTTAGCTTTTGGCATTTTCATTTATCTACTGCCTACAGTTGTAAACAGGATTGATGAAGTCGGGGACGTCTACCTTCGGACGGTACACACTCTGGGGGCCACCAAATGGCAAACTATTAGGACTGTATTCTTCCCAGCAGTGATGTCAAAATTATTTGATGATATAAGAGTATTGACCGCAATAAGTTGGACGTACATCATCGTAGCTGAAACCACCGCAAGTGATGGTGGATTAGGTCCGCTGACTTTCGCAGCACAAAGGCAGGCAAGAGTGGATAAGATATTTGCCATATTGATTTTAATTATTCTTATAGGTGTTGTCCAAGACCGAGTTTTTGCATATCTGGATAAGAAGTTTTTCCCGCATAAATACCAAACAAAAACGGGATATGAACAAAATAAACTATTAAAGCCTATAGGTCCTTTTGATGCCATATCAACCTTTGCATTCCAAATATTTGGGTATATACTTTTAGGCCTTTATCTACTGTTGGTGTTAGATCAATATTTTGGTATTTTGGGTAGTTTAAATCTATTTTCTTACTTTTTTGGTGATAGAGCATGGACGATTCATTTCTTAATTTTAACATATGTCGGTTTCCTACTTTATGGCCTCTATCAAAAATTATCTAAATAATTCCAAGCATGCTTATACAAACTGACAATCCAGATTTAGCAAATATCATCGAACTTCGAAAGGTTAGTCAATCTTATGATGGGGGAAACAATTGGGTGATAAAAGACCTCAATTTTCTTATAGAAGATAAGCCTGGTCAGGGGCAATTTGTGATCATACTTGGCATGTCGGGCTGCGGCAAATCGACCCTTCTAAGGTATATCTCAGGATTGCAAAACCCTACAGAAGGTGAAGTTTTTATCAAGGGAAAAGCTATTGATAAAAACACACGTATACCTATGGTTTTTCAAGAATACAGCAGCCTACCTTGGATGACTGTATTAGAAAATGTTGGCTTAGCCTTAGAGTACCAAGGTGTAAAGAAAAAAGAAAGGGACGAAAGAGCTATGGAAATCATCAAAATGGTAGGATTAGGGGGGCATGAAAAAAAATATGCGATCTACCCTACTCTTTCTGGAGGGCAGCTACAAAGAGTAGCTATAGCAAGAAGCGTCCTTAGCAATCCTGAAATAATATTAATGGACGAACCATTCGGTGCTTTAGACATCAAAACGAGATTGCAAATGCAAGATCTTATCACGGACCTGTGGGAAAAATACCACAGCACGATCATTTTTGTAACACATGATATTAGTGAAGCAGTCTATTTAGGTGATGATATATACATTATGAAAGCTCAACCAGGTCAATTTGTGGAACATATCAAAGTTGATCTACCTTTAAATCGATCACGTGAAATAAAGAGAGACCAGCAATACACTCAACTTGTACACCATGTGGAGGATGTGATGATCAAAGTGGCGGAGACTACCGGCGGTAGTTTTTAGTAGGGTTGCAAAGTGCATAGATTGCATAGCGCATAGGTTGATGGTTCAAATTGTATTACTCGAAAAACCTACTATTTTTCTCTTCCTTCTTTTATGGCTAGAGACTGTGTCGTCGAAGAAATGACATTAAAGGCCTTGTATTGATAGCATTGGTAGCAAAGAAGCATAGATGGCATAGTGGCATAGAATAAGAGTTTTGCAGCATATGCACCTCTTTACAATCCTACGCAACCCATGTAATCCTCATTCTATTCAATTCTATTCAATCATTACAACCCTACGAAATTCTATGCATTTCTATGCAATCCTATGCAACCTATACAATTCTATGCAAATTCTATGCAATCCTATGCAACCTATGCAATTCTATGCAAATTCTATGCAAGCCTATTCAATCCTATGCAATCCTATACTAGTTATGCAATATTTCACCGTGTTTTAACCCTTTTTATATGGTAAAAACACTGATTTCAACAAATTAGGTTGCTAAGTAACTAGAATTATTAGTAATATTGTTTTATTAATAATTATCCTTACAAAATTAATAAAATGGCAAAATTAAGAATTGATTCTCCGATGGTAATGGATTACCAAGATGAAGTCGTATTAAATCCCTCTTCTCAAAGGAGGTATGAGCATAATTCGACTTTGGAAGTAACAAACGAAAGCAAACACGAGTGGGTTAAAAAAGGGCTAGACACAAGTGTATTTAAGCTTAAGGAAAGAGTTGTGCTTTCTGCAGCTAACACTAGCATAAAAAACAAAGGCTGGGTTGAAGTGGTTTCATGCAGGAATGTTTTTCCAACAAATCCTTCTTTCGATTTTATGAATGATCGATCAGACAAATTTGGTGGTAAAGTATACTTTTACCTTCAAAATGTCAAACGCAATAGTAAACTACAATTCACTATTAGAATTGGTGGATATTCAAGTGGCGGAGGTACAATTAAAATTGGATGTAGCACACCAACTACTTATTCACTTTCGCCTATAAATATCAACGGAAGTATGAATCTAGTGTTAGGCAACATCATGCAAGTACCTTCAAATCCTCCAGGTGGACTAGCATTGATTACCTTAGAGGTTCAGTTTAATACTACAAATTTTGACATTTGGTCACTAAAGGATTGTGTGGTAGAGGAAGTAGAATAAATCTTTGAAAATAAGACAAATGAGTAATCTGAAATTAAGGCATAATTGTAACAATTGATCTCAAATAACTTGTCAGTGATGGGCTTCCTTTGTCCGTCACTTTCAATATGATGTGAATAGTTTCTTCTTTATCGACTTTTGGAGCAGTCCAAGTTATGGATGGGTAATTTTCCGTGCTTAAGATTACATTTCCTTTATAGGTTCCAGCCTCAGGATAAGTAGACCAATGGACACTAATGTTGTCACCATCAGGATCAAAACAATCGGCAGAATCCATAAAAACAGTTTCTCCAGAACGAACGGAGAAGTTTTGCTTTGTGGGTTTAATCTTCGCGACAGGTGCATGGTTAGCGCTTTTGTAAGACTGCGTACACCAGTCCATTCTCGCTGCAAAGTCGTTTTGGAAATCATCTCGCCAACGCCACAAGGTTACTTTATTGTCCTTAATTTTCACGGTATCCGGTTTATAAGGTCTTCCATATTCATTGGGCTTCAATGGTGTAAACTCATCCACTGCATCTGTCCAAATAGCCCGTGTCTCAGGATCCAACGGAACTCCTGAATTCGCACTAGTAGATTTACTGAGTTCTGGTTTATAAAACTCGTATCTTCCTCCCCAGCCACCCCAATCAGGTCTTTCAGCAACATTTAGACCATTAGGAATTAGAGATAAAAAAGCAGGCGTGTCACCTTCCACCCCCCAAGACACGTCAGGATACAATGACCCTAGGGATCCATGACCTTGCTGGATATTTTTAGCAAACCATGTATTACTTATTGATTCATTATTAATGTGAGCATGAACTCCATTGATTGAAGACCAAGTAGCTGAAGAATAAAAATCTCCTGGTGAAACGATATAAAACAAATCGGGAAATGTATTTCTCATCCAGATACCACTATCATCTTGATCAGAAATGGTATAAACCCTCAGCTTTGAAACCAAGGCTCTAAATTGTTCCTGATTTTTAGTCGCTTGCAACTTAAAAAGCGCTTGAGCCAATGTATTAGACCCGCCCCATACTGAAATCCACAGAGGTCGAGGGTCGTTGTTTTCTAATTCCTTGATTATCCAATTAGAACCTTCTGAATCTTTACCACTCCCTACTTGGCTCATCCCATACTTGGGTTGCCCTTTTTTTATTGTTGATTTCAAATATAATTCAGACGGGTACCCACCCTCATGTAAAAGTAGATTTGGTCTCACTTTACCGTAAGCTGAAACTAGCTTAGAAATTGATTCCGGAGCTATCCGACTTTTCTGCCAACAAGAAGTTGTGGCTATCATGCCTTTTATATCTATGACATTAGCATATAAAAATAACCGAATAAAAGATTGTGTATCATCAGGATCTGCCTCGATATCAGACAAAATAATTACCCTGTGTTTTGACAAAGGTTGAGCTAAGAGTGCACCTGAGGTGAAGAGAGAACAAAAACAAAAAACTAAACCAATAAAAATATTACTCTTCATTTTACACGTTTGGATATTAATTATCAAAACTACTAAAATTTAGAAAGAAGCGTATATAAATAATTTTAATTTATGTTAAATCCCTTTCAATTTCATGACCTCCTTTCCTGTCAAAAGCTGAACATGAGTAGTGATCTTTTCTAAATCCCAATCCCACCACTTCACATCAAGTAATACATCAATTTCTTCTTTTGAAAACCTCTTTTTAATTTCCTGAGCAGGATTACCTCCAACGATGGTATACGCTGGTACATCTTTTACGACAGTTGAATTGGTGGCAATGATAGCACCATCACCTATAGTAACCCCAGCCATTATCGTCGCATTATACCCTATCCATACATCATTACCAATCACTGTATTGCCTTTTTGAGGGTAAGATTTTCCATCCATAGCCTTTGACCAATCACTTCCAAAAATAGCAAAAGGATATGTTGTAATCGCATCTGTTAGATGGTTTGCTCCATTCATAATAAACTTTACATCCGAGGCTATCATACAAAACTTTCCAATAATGAGTTTATCACCCGTAAAATCAAAAAGGTACTTAACATTCTTTTCAAAGTTATCAACTGTTTCAAAATCATCATAATATGTATAATCCCCAACAATGATATTAGGATTTTTTACCAAATTTTTTAAATAGCAAAGCCTTTCGTAATTGGCTAAGGGGAACAAGGTGTTTTTATCAGGTATGTTTGTCATATTTATATTGAATTATATACTTATCAATCTTTTCAGGAAATAAATTTTTCGGCCAAATTGAGATAAAAATGTCTCTTTTGGTGGCAAATATCTTACTTTCCAGCCAAATCTTCATCAATTATCTACATTTGACTATAGATCCCATATAGAGATAGCTCATCTTTAGACAAAATACAATTATATTACATTAGCTACTTGACGAATTTATAACAATTAATTCTACTTTGTCAAGTGAAAATCAGAATCTTTAGTAATACAATTAAAGTTAAAAATGGCAATGTCCTTCTTAGTTTTTGGTTTTCCACTACCTGAAGGTCGCGGTAACTAAAAAGTTATTGAATTAAAAAAATTAGAATTAAAAAATGCAAAAGAAAGAGTCAAAATGCTATTACTTTACACTTCCTAAGGTATTAAAATATTGCTACAGCTCTGACTGGCGAACCTGTACCACCTCTAATTTTCAAAGGAAAAGCGATGTATCTAAAACGGCCCCGCCCAACTAAAAGATGTAAATTTATTAAGTTTTCATAATGAGTAAATCCCATTTCGCCACAAATTCGATGAACATCTTTATTGGAAACACTAGATACTCCTGGAGACATGGTTTCTACACCAAATCCTGCTATAGCCTTTTGCCCCAAATAAATTGTAGAATTTGCAGATAATCCAGGTCCATTTTTCCAATCATCTCCGAAAAAATGTTTTCTATAATGATCTGTATAAAACAGGACAGTATCACCTTTTTTTATCTCAATATTTGATTTTTGACATGCTTCTTCGATTTCATGAGGCTCTATTAATTCTCTAAGATTTTTATGAGAAAAATCTAAACATATCCCTTCTGTGTAGAATGTACACAAAGGCATCTTATCGATGGACTGAGATGCAAAGCCACGACCCATATGACTGATAGAATCAACGTGCGTTCCAGTATGTTCACTTAATTGAAGCTTATGAACACTTGGGGTGATGGTGGTTGGGTCACATATATTTTCCCAAGCTTCATGTGTGTCATGAATATCAATTCTAACTTCTGGCATCCCCTTAAACACAGGCATACCTGAATAGATTTCCATGCTTAGGTCAATAATTTCTAGCAAATCGAAAAGTTATTGATAGTAATATGTTAGGCTAAATGACAAAAAAGTAAGGTTTTCATAAAGCTTAGAAATTGTAAAGGCAACTTCTTATTTAAAATTTACTTTTTAAGTGCATCAATCATTGCTGTAGCAGATGGCTTAAATTTAGGATCTGTAATTAAGCTTAAATACTTAATAGCGTTGGCCTTATCCTTTGTTTTTTCGTAAGACTGTCCTAAAGCAAAATATACTTTATCTTCAACCTTAGTACCTTCTTTACCACTTAGTTCCACCGTTTGCTGTAAATACTGAATACCACTTTTTGCATTGCCGCTATCAGCATAAGCTTTACCTACTAAATAAGCGATATCACTATGACTATCCTTAGCAAGATAACTAACTCCAATCTTTGTAATCTTACTATAACTTTTTGCAGCTAATTGTTTGATCAACATATTTTTTACTCTTGATCTGGCGTCTCCGATCTTTTTGTCACTTTTCTCAGCTATACCACCATCGAGGTAAGACATATAAGCGTCTGCTGCACCGTCAATATCTCCATCAGTTTCTTTTGCCTTACCAATACCTTGATACATTAAGTTTGCAGCAGGATCGATGGCTAAGACTTTTTGAAAAATATTTAATGCCTCTTTGTTATTTTTTTCAGTCAAAAGAGCATTGCCATAGCTATAACCCGCAGATACAATATTCTTTTTTGACAAGCCTAATACTTCTTCATTTTTGTCTGCCGTAGCCTTAGCAATAGCAGCCTCAAAAGTAGTAAAGCTAGTTTTGAAATCTTTTGCTTTTAACGCTTCTAAGCCTTCATTGTATAAAGCAATTGCAGATTTCTCACCAGTTACAGCAACTGTAGCTACCGCTTCTTGTGAATTCCCATTGGTAAAAGCTGAAATGCCTAATCCACCTACCAAAAATAAGTTAAAAAAAATCTTTTTCATGTTGAATTTAATACCCATTGTTTTTAAATTATAAAATTTTTATTGATTAAAGTGTTTCTAAAAGTATGCAAGAAAAGCAAATTTCTACAAAAATAGAAATTTTAGACTAATCTCACCAACTTTTCAGATTTTGTAACGTAAAAACTTTCTTTTTGTATCTCTTATTGGAATATCTTTTTAACCTTTTTTTGAAAAAATCGTTACTTTAAGAAAATCTTATGAATCTAAACGTTTTCATATTTTTGAAAATAGTACCTTTAGGTCAAATTAACAACTAGATATATGCTTTCAAAGATTCGGGCCGATCTTAAAAAAATTAATTCATCAAAATTATTTTCCTCCGCAAATGCTACCAAATTGCTTGTAGAAATGGTATCTATTTTCTTAGCAGTTACTTTAGCTTTTGCCCTCAATAAATGGAACGAAAACAAGAATAACACAAACTTAGAAACAAAAATATTGAAAGAAATCTATCGAGGTCTCGAAGCAGATAGAAAGGATATGAAGGCTAATAAAAAAGGACATGAAACAGGATTGTCACTATTAAATGAAATATCACCTATCATAACAAAAGATACTACACTGGATTTTTCTATTTATTTCGAATATAATACCATTTTCAGAACATTTCTTTCCATTCAAAATAATTCTGGTTACGAATCATTGAAGTCTGTGGGCTTGGATAAAATCTCTAATGACACCTTGTTAAGTCAATTGGTCAAATTGTATGAAATAGACTATCAAATGATAGAAAAACTGGAAGAACAGTACAAAGAAAATCAGATTAATGAATTGTATTTTGAAGATGTCAATGATGCACTCATGCCCTATGCAGAAATAAAAGAAGATCGTATTATCTTTAGAAAAGTACATACAATGCCCCTTGAGAAAAAGAATAAAGTAAGAATATATTTTTATAAAATAGCTATTGCTCGAGAATTTAGCATAATGATTTATGCTGATGTGATAAAAAAAGTGGAAGAAACAAGGTTGAACGTCGGTAAAGAACTTTTAAGTAGAGGTGTAGATTTAAAAAGTTTATGATTATGACTCCGCTGCATTAATTAAACATTTCCTTTCTTTTTAATAGCTTTTGTAGGAAAAGATAATTAAACCCAAATTAGGATTTATGGGCAAGCTCATAAAGAAGGCTTTTACTAACTTTTATGATAAAATTTTTGCTATTGAATATCAACTAATTACATAAAGTTAGATGGAATTTATACTAAGAACAAGTGATCTGCTGCTTTTCAAAGGCCTACGATTTCATTAGATACTTCGTTTAGGCTATTTTAAATAAAAGCAGTTTCTAAAGAATTTGGATTTAAAAAGATCATTTTCTTTAGTAAACTGCTTTTTTGTTTAGTAAAATTGATGTCTTTTACTTCCTCCTCAACACCAAAGTAGAGACTATCGTAATTATAATTCCAACAGGCAGTGGCTCGATCAAAGTGATTAAAAATATAGATAAAGGTGAATTATACATTGCTTTAAATGATGTCATGTCATTATTGTGCTGTTCAATTGCTGCTCCCGACGCTCCCGAAGCCTTCAACTTTTCCAAAACATAAGCAGAATAATCCTCCATAAAATTTGGAATGATGTTGTAATAAACAAATAACCACATCAATGAATAAAAGATAGTAGCAATCACTGTAATCCCTAAACCAATGAATATGCCATCTTTTATGCTCAACTTATGATCATTATGCGTATCTCTGTATTTTCTGATTGCAAAATAGATAGCAGAAAAAGCTAAAATCATATTGGTATAACCGATGATCATACCATATTCAAAATTTGCTTTTTCAATTCCTAATCCTTTAATAATAAGGGTAGAAAGCAACATGATAGAGGCAATGACTATGCCTGAGATAATACCGTACCTAAGAATTACATTTTTCATTTTGAATAATTTTTATTTATTTAACAATGACACAAAGAAACTATGGATTGTCTCACATAAGATGTAAACTAAAGTACTCTTTTGACTGATTTACTAAAATTCATACTTTAGTTTACAAAACTTCTTTGATAATCCCCGACTCTTTTGCTTTGATGAGTGCTGTTGTTCTATTTTTGACTTGCAGTTTTTCGAAAATTCTGGATGTGTGTGTTTTTACGGTACTTTCTGAAATGAAAAGTTGGGTTGCAATTTCTAGGTTAGTTAGTCCTTTTGACATTTGGAGTAGAACTTCTTGCTCCCTTTTACTGAGATTATTAAGTTCAGGATTTATTTCATAATCGCTATTTGATGTTTGCTCTTGAGGTATTTGAGTGGTTTGATTTCTTTTATTTCCAAAATATAGACCTATTAATAAGAATATGGCTGCCACCACCATACCATAACTATTGAAAGATTTAATTTTATACCAAAACCAATATTCATTGACTACCAATAAAATGGCAATTAGCGCGAATAAAAACCCATAAATTAAAATGTACCGTAGCATCACTATAAATTATTGCCAAAAATAGGCAAATACATTTACTTTGATGATTTTAACAATCTAAAATATGTTTTACCCGAATTTAGAATTCTAAAAGAGAAAGGTTTTTTAAACCGTAATTGATATGGTTGCCCTTTATTGGAAGAGATGCCATACCCAAAAAAAGTTACAATGTTGAAATCAAGTATCATGAAATTATCAAATCATAATTTCCTTTATCCTATCCATATAGCTAAGACTAACTTTGACTTTTTGACTATTAATCATGGTTACTTCAAAAGTTTTGCCATGCTTAATAATGTCCTTGATTTTATTTAAGTTAATAATATCTCCTCTATGTATTCTGATAAATCGCTGATTATCCAATTTTTCAAGTAAAACAGAGATGCCGTAACTACTAATAAAAACATTGTCCGATGTAATAACCTTTGTATAATCGCCATAAGCTTCTAATCGTATAATCTCATCGACATTGAGCAAAATTAATTTTTGATTTTTATTTACTAAAAGCTTATCACTAAAAATTTGCTTCGTTATAACTAAGTTTTCTGCTAGTGAAGATAGATCATGCACTTCACTATCCCATTTTACTTTTTGGATTGCCTTTGTGAATCTGTCCCTGGTGTATGGCTTTAACAAATAATCCACCGCATGAACCTCAAAAGCCTCTAATGCATATTTGTCATAAGCTGTAGAAAAAATGATCTTGGGTATTTCATTGAGGTGTGGCAATATTTCAAATCCGTTTAATCCAGGCATGTGAATATCTAAAAATATTAAATCAGGATTAAATTCATTGATGATTTTTACAGCATCAACACCATTATTTGCCTCACCGATCAATATAAGATCTTTAAACTCCGATAGATATTGCTTGATTAACTGCCTACCCGCTTGTTCGTCATCTACGATGATTACTTTTTTCATAAGCACTGTCTATATTTTAAATTTTACTATCAATCCATTTGGTATATTATCTTCTATCACTATTTGACTTCCATACATTTTCTCTAGTCTTTTTCGAGTATTTGCCAAACCAAAACCTACCTCTTTATTTATGTCCTTTTCTTTCCAACCTACACCTGTATCAATGATCTCAAAAGCAATCTTCTCTCCTGATTTGAATATTCTTATTTTGACAGTGCCACCTTCTATCTTTGGTGAAATACCATGTTTTATTGCATTCTCTACTAATGGTTGTAACAACATCGGTGGGATTTTTGCCGATAAAAGTGAAGGGTTAATATCTGTTTCTATTTGCAGCCTTTCTTCAAATCTTGCTTTTTCTAGTTTTAAATAATTCATTACAAATTCTAACTCTTCTCCAATTGTTACAAAATCTTCTTTTGATGCCTTCAGTTGATATCTAAATAATTCCGAAAGTTCTGCGATCATTTCTCTCGTTTTTTCATTTTCTGGAGGAAGAGAAGCGCTGATGGTATTAAATATATTGTAAAGAAAGTGAGGGTTTAGTTGTGCTTTGATAGCGATTAATTCACTTTTTAAAGTGGCTTCGCGAAGCTCCGACTGAACGATCATATTGTGTTTTACGGTTTTGAAATAGGTGTAAGCAAAAAATATCGAAAACTGAATCATCAAAAATAAAATAGGAATGTAAAGATCCCAAATTGTTCCGCTACCTGTCAACCTGCCAACCTCCCATGTATCATAAAAAAGATATCTTAACTCTCTTAAAAAATAGGAGGATAGAAATGTCAAAATAAAGACAATACCAATTTTAAAAATCTGATTGGAGATGAGTTCACTGAGACCAATAATAAGAATGAAGCATATGTAAAAAAGAAAATAGGCAAAGCCTGATTGATACCAAAAATTGCTAAAATTAAAAATCCCATCGACCAAAGATCTTTCTTTTGGGTTAGTATTTATGGTTAAAACTACATGATAAAAAATAGAAAAACCTATAAAAATCAGAAAGAAAATACCACTAACCTGATATGTTAGGTTGGATTGCTTTTTACTATTGGTGGATAAATTAATTTCTTTTTGAATCATAATTTGCCTCATATATTTAAAATATCGAAGGCTAAAATTATCAAACTTCTTAGAGGTAATAAAACTTTTGTCTGTAAGATCGTTGAAATGTCCTTATTGTCGATGAATTGACTTTGTCATTTCATCGAGCTATATGCTGCTTCGACGTTTAGACGAGTCACCTTAAAAAATTACAATTCATCTTTGTGCCAATAAAAAATTTAAAAATGAAAAAAATTGTATTTGCTTTATTGCTACTTCCACAATTTATGCTGGCCCAAAATCTTTCAGTACAAGGCTTCGTCTTATCATCTGAAAAAGTGGCTTTTATGGATGAACCGATTTATTTGCTAAATCCAGAAAACAACAGTTTGGTAAAATCAACTTTGACGGATAGTCTAGGATCATTCACATTTGAAAATATGAGTACAGGGCAATATCAACTGTATTTGGCCCCCATTGGATTTAACACTATCAATCAGACTATTTTAATCACAGAAACTAGCCTAGATTTGGGTCCGATTTATCTCAACACAAAGTCAGAAAACTTGCAAGAAGTTACTGTTTCTGCTCAAAAGCCAATGATAGAAGTTAAAGCAGACAAAACAATATTTAATGTATCCTCTTCACTTAATGCTACAGGCACAAATTTACAAGAGTTGATGCGAAAGGCGCCTGGTGTAATTTTAGACAATTCTGGAAGTATCATTCTAGAGGGAAAAACAGGTGTTCAAATATTTATTGATGGTCGCCCTTTAAATTTGGCAGGTCAGGAACTTCAAACATATCTCCAGTCCATCCAATCCTCTACAATTGACAAAATAGAAATCATTACCCAACCATCGTCAAAATATGATGCTGCAGGGAGTGGAGGAATAATCAACATCATATTTAAAAAGGACAAAAACCTAGGGTTTAATGGGAGTATAAGTTCGACCTTGACAAAAGGTGATCACTTTAGAAATAATAGCTCTTTACTTTTAAATTACAAAACTA
Organism: Saprospiraceae bacterium; assembly: GCA_022844565.1. GTDB lineage: Bacteria > Bacteroidota > Bacteroidia > Chitinophagales > Saprospiraceae > JADKBO01. Next base: position 14,589 of record JALHLK010000001.1, on the reverse strand, counting down.
AAAAGAGTTTGCTTTATGGTAGCATTAGTAATAATATTGGTAAAAGTACAGGGTTTATAAACCTCGATCGCACTCAAAATGGCAATAATTTCAATGCTAAAACTGAGTCCGTTTACAATGAAAATGCCAACAACTTAAGATTAGGATATGAGACCTCGATTACAGAAAAGAGCACTTTAAGCTTGATATTCAATTCTGTATTTAATATAAATGACGACTTTAGTGACTCCCGCACTCCCATACGATCAGTATCAAGGCCCAGTATTGATAGCGTATTAATTGCCCAAAATGATGGTAATTCCAAGGGGAATAATTATTTTATAAGTGCCAAGTATAAAATAGACTTAAAAAAAGAGCGAAGTCTCACTTTCGATATAGATTATGGTAGCTTGTCCAAGACCTCAGATGCATTTCAACCGAATTACTACTATAACGCTACCGAATCAATAATCATCAATGAAAGATTGACCTCCCAAAAAACTCAAAATGACAATAACATTCTATCGTTTCAAACTGACTATAGCCAAACTTTATTAAAAGGAAAACTTTCTACAGGCGTTAAACTTTCAAGTGTACAGACAAACAATGTTTTTGACTTTTTTAACATAAATAATATGATTCCTATTGTGGATAATGGACGCAGCAATACCTTTACATATCAAGAGTTTATCAATGCCGCTTATTTCAACTTCGAGAAGAACATCAAAAAAATGAGCTATCAAATAGGATTGCGCGTGGAAAATACAATATCAGAAGGAAATCTTTTGGCTTCTTCAAACGAGGACAATAATGTAAAAAGAAACTACCTCAATTGGTTTCCTAGTGGAGGATTAACTTATCAAATGAATCAAAATAACCAAATCGCCGTCACTTACAGCAAGAGAATTCAAAGACCAAATTACGCCTCCTTAAACCCATTCGAATTTAAAATAGATGAACTTTCATTCAGTAAAGGAAATCCTTTTTTACAGCCTCAATACATTCATAACTTTAAAGTTTCAAACACCTACAAATACACACTAAATACTGCATTTTCATACAGCCGCATTAATGACTTCTTTGCTCAAATAACCGAAGCAGAGGGCGAAAACAAAAACTTCTTAACTCCTCAAAACATTGCGAATCAAGAGGTATACAATTTATCTATTTCCTATCCAAGAGAGATCAAAAAATGGTGGAGTACCTATACCAGTATCAATGCCTACATAAGTAAATACAAGTCAGATAATCCTGCTTTCTTTCCTATCACACAAGAGACTTTGAGCTTATATGCGCAGAGTAATTTCTCCCTACCCAAAGGAATAGATTTTGAAGTCAGTGGCTGGTACAGCTCTCCATCTGTCTGGAGTGGTACCTATGTTACAAAAAATATAGGCTCATTAAATTTAGCTTTCCAGAAAAAATTCTTAAAAAATCAGCTCGCCGCAAGATTAATATTGAATGATATTTTCTATACAGTTCCTTGGCGAGGTGTCACTAGATACGGTGTCATCACCATAGATGGGACGGGTGGTAGCGACTCTAGAAGTATAGGCCTCAGCCTAAATTATAACTTTGGTAATCAAAATTTAAAACAATCTAAAAAAAGAAATACGAGTATCGAGGAGGAGAAAGATAGGAGTAATTAAACAATTATTGTTTTCTACAAATATAGTAAAATCTAAAATGCCACTTTAAATTTCGCAGCTAAATTTAAAGTGACACTTTAGATTTGTCAGTAAATTGACTTACTTTTTTGGTAAATTACTTATCTACCATCTTCAATTCTTTTATTTTAGCAGGCTTTAAATTACTAACATTCGACATATAATCTTTCCATACACTTCCTCCTACAAATTCATTTACTTTACTGATTACCCCATCAATCTGGGTTTCTGCATTTTTAATAGCTATTAATCCATTACTACCAATTTCATCATTTCTATTTCTAAAATATGACATTGGACCAAACAAAACAGCAGACAATACTTTAGGAGACCTTTGAATACCTTTTAGATTTTCCGGCATAAAAAACAAACCCGTTAAACTGTCTAAAATTGTATTCATTGCCTTATGCTTATCTTTCAACTCCTTTTGAACGTTGTCATCTTGAAAAGAAAGTACTGACTCTGTAATTTTAATGTTTTCACGAGCATCCACAATAGCATCATAAGCTTTACCAGCTTTGGCTGCTTTATTCATATAGTTTCTATATAAATCTTGGATTTTTTTCATTTCATTGACATCCACTTTTTTTCTAGGATCAAAGATTACTTCTGCTGTTGTGCTATCTTTTTTGTCTTTGTAAGAAAGAACAACTTTGTATTTTCCAGGCAACACCGACAATCCTGCTGGAGGTACTGTACTTTCAGATTTTGTTCTGGCAAGTGTTCTCATGCCATTTGACTCCATACCCCATTGTACATATTGAAGTCCATCTACTGCATTGGCCTCAAAGTTTCTAACCGTATCGCCACTCATGTTTAAAACGGCAATTTTGATTTTATCTTTATCAGAACCACCTCGACCTCCTCTTCTACCTCTACCTTGAGGCATTGTTTCAGTTGGTATTTCTTCAGCTGGTGACTTTTCTGCGGAAGGTTTTTTCCATACCGGGATATTTACGGTACCTATATTATAGTTGTCGCCAGTCCACTCCCCTTGCCCTTTAAATCGTATACCGTCTACAGATCTATATGTAACTTGGTAACCTTTGTTAGGTTCAAAGACTGCGAAATCTTTATCCATTACTGTTTTTTCATTTACTACTTTTTCGAAAATTGAAAGGTTGTCTAATACATACAATGCACGTCCAAAAGTTCCAATTACCAAGTCGTTTTCTCTTTCTTGAATTTTTAGATCGGCAATCTGTACTTGAGGTAATGTTTTATTAATATGTTGCCAATTCGCACCTTTGTCAAATGAAACGTACAAACCAACATCCGTACCCAAAAACAACAAATTTGGCGTCTTGTGATGCTGAACAATACAAAGTGTAAAGCCACCAATTTGAGTATCGTCAGCTATTCGTCGCCAAGTTTTACCATAATCAGATGTATGGTATGCATATGCTGAATAATCATTGGTTCTATAATTGTTGAGAATTACAAAAGCTTCGGCAGCATTATATTTAGAAACTTCAATGTAAGGTATCCAAGCATTTTTTGGTGCTCCTTTTATATTGGTAATAACATTTTTCCATGATTTACCTCCATCTTGTGTGATATGTAGATTACCATCATCTGTACCCGTCCAAATTACATTTTTGTCTAAAGGACTTGGAGCTATGGCCAAAATCGAACAGTGATTCTCTGCACCTGTACCATCTATGGTCAATCCTCCACTTTGATCTGCCTTTTGTTTACTCTTGTCATTGGTCGTTAGATCAGGAGATAAAGTTTTCCAACTTTCGCCATGATCATCGCTGTAATGTAAAAATTGGCTTCCAAAATATAATCCACTATTTTTAAATGGATCTTGTGCAATGGCGGCATTCCAGTTAAACCTCAACTCTGTTGTATCTTCAATGACGGGCTTTATAAATTTTGTTGCACCTGTCTGTCTATCATAATAGCCTACATTACCTCCTTGAGACATTGCATAGCCGTAGCGACTATTTTCTAAATTTGGTACCACGTCAAAACCATCACCAAAATACAATTCTAAGTAATCATTATTTCTAATTCCGCCTGTTTTTAAAACCGAACTCGGACCTGCCCATGATCCATTGTCTTGAAGCCCTCCGTACACATTGTAAGGAAAATCATTATCTACATTGACATGATAAAACTGGCCCAAAGGCAAATTATTGACAAATGTCCAAGATTCTGCTCTGTCTCTCGATATAGCCATGCCCCCATCATTACCATTGATCAAGTACTCGGGCTTGTTAGGATGGATCCACCATGCGTGATGGTCAGGATGCACATCTGTAGCGTAATCCATGATATCTCTAAATGTTTTGCCACCGTCTTCACTTAAGGTCACATAAGTGTGTAAATTGTATATTCTATTTTCATTGACGGGGTCCACATATAATTCGTGATAATAAAATGGTCTTCCACCTATGTTATCTTTAGTAACCAATGACCACTTCATACCCCCATCAGTTGATTTGTATAACCCATTTTCTTTTGCTTCTACCAAAGCATACACAATATTCGTCCTTGATGGTGCAATCGCAAGACCTATTCTACCTAAATCACCTGTTGGTAATCCTTCTGTTATTCTTTTCCAATTATCGCCACCATCTGTCGTAACATACATTCCAGATCCTTTGCCACCACTGTTAAAAGTCCAAGCTTGACGCAGATGTTCCCACATAGCTACAATGATTTTATTAGGATTCTTTGGGTCGACTACCATATCTGCTGCACCGGTTAAATCATTTACATAAAGTATCTTTTCCCATGTTTTCCCACCATCTTTGGTTCTGAATACGCCTCTATCTTCACTTTTACCCCAAGGCGAACCCAGACAAGCCGCATAAACAATATCAGGATTTAGTTCGTTGATGACTATTCTGTGAATGGTCTTGGTATTTTTCAAACCCATGTTTTTCCAAGTCTTACCACCATCGAGACTTTTGTAAATTCCATTCCCTGTGTTCAAAGAATTACGAGGATTACCCTCTCCAGTTCCTACCCAGATTTCACTAGGGTTTTTTTGGTTTATCTTAATTGATCCAATAGCAAGTGTATTTTGTTCGTCAAACATTGGTTTCCAAGATATTCCACCATTTTCTGATAACCAAACACCACCACTTGCAGATCCTATGTAGATGCGATTATCATTGGATAAATCGACATCTATCGCAGTAACCCTTCCTGACATTCCTGCTGGACCAATATTTCTAAATTTGAGAGACTTCATTTGCTCCAAGTCTAGTTTTGCAGCTTGACCGAAAACAAAAAGATTGATTAAGGTTAAAAAAAGAATGCTTGAACACTTTTTAATCATTGTTATGTTTTTATAGATAAAATAAAATTTGTAAGATATCATCAAGGTACAGTCTGTACCCAATTTTGATTAATAATTTCTTACTATTGAGTGACAATGATAATTAAATAAATTCTAACCTCAAAATCAAAGAAGGATAAGATTTTACATTTGGAAAAAACCAAGGTAAATTAAATCAACTTCGCTCCGTTAATTTGCTATTCACCATGAATTTATGCAAGGTTTGATGATATAAAAGAGAAAAGACAACGTGAAAATTTTACTCTTTATTTATGGTCCTCCTGAAAAGTTAATGGAAAGTTCAAAAATTAAGGGTTAATATACCATAACACTTTACAAGATCCTTTAGATAATTTAATGGCATGGTGCTAACATTCAACCCAATTCTGGGTTGGAGATTTTGACTTGTTATGCCCCCCATTTGCAATGAGGGTTATTCGTATTTAACCCCTTTCTGGGGTACCTAAAATAAATAAGAATGTAATTTTTTTTTGAACAATATACTTAATTTTAGAACCCTTGAATATGGGTTCAATATGATTAGCCCCTAATGCAATTGGGGGTAATTATCGATAAAAAAATTCCACAACTCCGAACGGAGTTGAATAAACTCATCTATTAATTAACTTCCAAAATTTGAACATTTGAATATTTCCAACATTTGAATATTGAAAAAATGACCGAAACGTCAGTTAAATAACCCTCCTTAATCTTGCAACAGGTATATTTAAGAGTTCGCGGTATTTGGCTACAGTACGCCTAGCAATATCATATCCCTTACTGACCAATAAGTCTCTTAACACCTCATCAGAATAAGGCTTCTTTTTATTTTCACCTGAAATGATATTTGAAAGTATGTTTTTAACTTCGAGCGTAGATACGTCCTTTCCATCCACGGTTTGAACGGATTCAGAGAAAAAGTCTTTTAATCTTTTGGTACCAAATTCTGTTTGTACAAACTTACTATTCGCAACTCTCGATATCGTAGAAATATCTAATGATGTTATATCAGCAATGTGTTTGAGAATCATTGGTTTACTTCTTCTTTCATCACCCGTAAGGAAATATTCATATTGAAATTCCATAATGGCAGCCATGGTGCGAATCAAAGTATCCTGTCTTTGCTTGATCGCATCAATAAACCATTTTGCAGAATCTATTTTTTGTTTTATAAATAAAATAGCTTCTTTATCTTTCTTATCAACCTTTTTCGCCTTGATATTTTCCTTAAAGCCAAGTAACATTTCAGCAAAATGATCACTTATTTTCAGATCCGGTGCATTTTTACTATTTAAAGTTAACTCAAGTTCTCCATCTTTATTCGTAATGATAAAATCTGGAATTATGTATTGAGTGCGATATGATTTGCTTGTTTCGAATGTACTAGCAGGCTTAGGATTGAGTTTTACAATTTCATTAATTATTTCTCTCAATTCAAAATCTGAAAGTTCATAATGTTTTTTAAGTTTTTCAAAATGCTTTTTTACAAACTCATCATAATGGTTTTGTAATATCCTCAAACCTAAAACTTTATTTCGATCTAAGTTACTTCCGTCCTTTTTTATTCTGTCTTCTAGTTGAAGAATTAGGCATTCTCTTAAATCTCTAGCACCAACTCCCGGTGGATCAAACTTTTGAATAATTTTGAGAATTCTTTTTACATCAAGGGTGGAAACTTCGATATTCATGTTAAAAAGTAAATCATCGGCAATGGCAGAAACTTCTCTCCGTAAATATCCATCTTCATCTATGCTTCCAAGAATCTGATGAGCAATAATTCTATCCGTATCATTTTCCCAAATCATTGTGCTTTCTTGTCGCATCAATTCATCTAGAAAACTTTCTTCTACGGCAATAGGTATAGTATTATCTTTTTCTTCGGGATAATTATCATCCATTAGCTTGTAGGATGACGTATCATCCTCTAAGTATTGGATAAGATAATCATCCATTTCATATTCAGCAGGTTCTTCAGAGTTTTCTTTATTTTCATTATTTTCATTCTCGACGCCGCTTGTTTCATTGCCGAGGTCAAAAACTTCTTGATACGTATCACCTACTTCTAGAGCTGGATTTGCTTCAAGTTCTTCCTGAATTCTTTCTTCTAAAGTCGCTGTAGGGACTTGAAGCAACTTCATCAGCTGTATCTGCTGTGGGGAGAGCTTCTGAAGCATTTTTTGACTTAAAGACTGCCTTAACATAAAAATTTACCTTTATTTAAATTCTACAAATTAACAAATTTTTCTAAAAATTGATTCCTTAAACCTATTTTTACCCTTTCATTTAACAAATCATTTTCATCAACATAAAGTGGCTGGAAATAATTTATTAAAGCAAAGTTATAGCATTTTATTATATTATCAAAATATTCCATACGTATTTTATTGAAATTCTATTTTTAATGATAAACATAAAAGAAAAAATTCAACTATTAAGAGCAGAAATGTCTCTTCAAAAGGTCTCTGCATACATCGTCACAGGCACTGACCCTCATCAAAGTGAGTATGTGGCAGATCATTGGAATATTAGAAAATGGTTGAGTGGTTTTACTGGATCTGCAGGACAATTGGTTGTGACACTTGATTTTGCAGGATTGTGGACTGATAGCCGATATTTTCTACAAGGAGAACAAGAATTAGAAGGCACAGGCATCCATCTAATGAAACAGAAGATCCAATATGTCCCTGAATATCTACAATGGGTCAATAAAAACTTAGAAGAAGGGTCACACATTATGTTTGACGGAGATACACTAAGTGCACTACAGAATGAAGAATATAGTTCATACTTTTTTAAGTTTAATATTTTTTACTCAGACACCATTATCAATAAAATTTGGGAACACCGTACATCTATTCCACAGAGTAAGGCATTCACTTTAAAAGAGCAATTCGTCGGAGATTCCGCCACAGAGAAAATTAATAGAATTAAAAATTGGTTGAAAGAAGAAAGTTTAGATTACTTGTTGTTAACTGCTCTAGACGATATTGCTTGGGTTACCAATTTAAGAGGTACTGATGTGCATTTCAATCCTGTAAATGTTTCTTATCTTTTGGTTGGCGAAACTCAAAGCGTACTTTTTATGGATGAAGAAAAAATTGATGATTCCGTAAGTGGTTATTTAGATCTTCATGACATTGCTATCAAATCTTATTCACAAACACACGTACACCTAGCTTTATTTTCTGATGGAAAAAGAATTGGAATTGACCCTAATCAATGTAATTTCAATATAGCAAAGATATTAAGTATAAATGGTATTCACATTTCAAATCCTGTGATCAATTGGAAAGGTTGCAAAAATGATATTGAAATCCAAAATACAAGAGCAGCTATGGTATCGGATGGCGTAGCACTTTCAAAAGCTTTATATTGGTTAGAGTCAACGTTGGAAACAAGGTCTGTTTCAGAATACGAGCTTGGAACCATTTTGACAAAATATAGAGCTGAAGATAAGCACTATTTACATGATAGTTTTGGCAGTATAGTGGGCTATAACGGTAATGGTGCAATCATTCATTATAGTGCAAAAGAGCATAATTGTGCTTTTATCAAACCCAAAGGAATTTTGCTCATTGATAGCGGTGGGCAGTATCTTACAGGAACAACAGATATTACTCGAACAATAAGTTTTGGTCAAATCGAAGAAGAAGTCAAAGTAAACTTTACATTAGTTTTAAAAGGAATGATAGCTTTAAGTAAAGTTGTTTTCCCGCAAGGTATCTCTGGTGTTCAACTTGATACTTTAGCTAGACAGTATTTATGGTCACAAGGGCTAAATTATCCACATGGCACAGGTCATGGAGTAGGATATTGCCTTAATGTGCACGAAGGACCTCAAGGATTTGGTGGATTAAATAATGTAAAGGCTAAAGTACCTTTTGAAGCCGGCATGATAACATCAAATGAACCTGGTTTTTATGTAAATGATCGGTATGGAATAAGGATAGAAAACCTTATTTTAACCAAAAAGCATGATAACTTTGATAAATTTTTGGAATTTGAAACACTAACTCTATTTCCTATAGACACGAACTTAATTATAAAGTCCCTTTTAAGTAAAGATGAAATTACTTGGATGAATGAATATCACCAATTAGTTTACAGTAAACTTAGCTCTAATTTGGATGAAAAATTAAGCTTATGGTTAAGAGATAAATGTAAGGCTATCTAATAAAAGTTGTTTTTTATGACAAAATTAAAACCTTAAACTTACACCACAATAACGTATTTTAACAAAGCTTTTGCATAAGTCATGAATATCTATTGCTTTGTTAATAAATATTTTTCAAGAAGTTAATTATTCTGTTAATGTGAGAATGCAGGAGCTATTCAGAAAATTTTAATTAGTATTTTTAGTAAAAATATGGTTATGAAAAATATCGTTATGAAAAATACATTTTTACTTTTGATAGGTCTAATGACTCTTATTCTATCATGCACTACACCAACTAGATATATACCTTTTGAAAAAAATCTAGTCGTTGAATTGACAATTGCAAAGATGGATTTTAAAAATCTAGATATTTATCTTTCAAAGACAATCCAATTGTATAATGGTGTTCAAGAGAATAGTATGTCTATAGAAGATGGCGAACTGGTAAGAAACACAAAGCAATCTGGTCAAAAAGTAATTATCTTATCATCTAGACGAGGTAAAATTGTGGTACAACCTAATGAAGATGAGATTGGTGTTTCATTCGATAAAGATGATCCATCTAAGTTTTTGATGTTTGGTCTTGACAAAAAAACTGGCAATTATATTCTACTTGCTAAAAAGTGGAATGAAAACGACGGTGATATTACTTATGGAGAAACAGTCTACAAAACTTCAGCACTAAATGGCAAGGTCAAACTATTGATCAAGGAGAAAAAAAACAACATTATTGAAGTCAAAAAAGAGATAGCAAGTGGGCGAAAATAATTAGATATTGTAGTGAAAGCAATTTTAATTTTTTCATTCCTGAGTTTTAATCACCTTGCTTTTTTGACTCTATGTCGAATAATGTGGGTAATTAAATTTTATACTACCTTCTATAAAGTAAATCACAGTAATAGAATTAAAAAGAATTGATATTTTGGTTTTATGATGATCTCTATGTAAAAAGGTTTCTTTTATGTGTCGTACCTACGGCACTCAATGTTGCTTTTTTTTAACTAATAATGGTTTGAAGACCATTGTTTCAATATCTTTCGACCTTCCAGGTCTTTTGTTAAGGAATATCTGTTGAAAAAAGTTCTTACTGGCTTGAAAGTAAAATTAGTATAAGAATCGAAACCCGTAGGGTTGACAAATTTTGTAACTGCGGTTTTTAAACCGTAGCTAAACACCTAGAAATAATTATTGAGTGCCATCGGTACGATCCATATTTACCCACTCAAATCGACATAGAGCCACTTATTTTATTTATTTTTGTTGCTATGAAAAGATTTGAGCGTAATCTGTTTTATTTGCTTTTAGCTGCAGTCAGCTTAGGGCTTGTATACATTATTTCGAAAAATCTTGTAGATTATGGTATCTATGAAAGTAAAAATAAAACTTACACAACACAAAAGTCAAATAATCAGGTAGTAAGAGATAATTCTGAAACTTGGCAATTAAGTGAGGAGCAGGAACTTTCTTTTCAGGACCTGACTAAAAATAATGTAGATATACCCAGCCATGCTTTAATGACCTTAGCGTATATACGGTCCAATAATACAGCTCCACCAAATTATGTAGGTGGAAGAACTTTTCAAAATCGTGAAAAAAGATTGCCAAAATTAGAAAAAGGAAAATATAAAGAGTGGGATGTACACCCCAAAGAAAAAAACAAAAATCGAGGTGTTGAAAGATTGGTAACTAGCTCATCCAAAGCCTATTACACTAAAGATCATTATGATACTTTTACTCAAATCAAAGAATAAACTATGCAAAATCCTGTGATTTATATCGATGGTAAAAATTGCTTAACAAAAACAACGTTATTTGATACTTTTAAGAATGCTTTACCTTTTCCTGATTATTTTACCAATAATTGGGATTCTTTTGAGGAAATTATTAATGATTTAACTTTTGTAGGCCCAATACCAATTATTTTGATAGTAAACTATAAACTACTACTTGAAAGTGATAAGAAGGATAAAGCTATTTTTAAGGATATTATTAAAAGTAGTAATGAGCAGAATGAATATCGGATTTTCAGGCAGGTTTAGCGTTTAGTGAAAAACGACATTGTGGTTGGGAGGCTTTTAGCAGTGAGTTATTAGCTTTTAGCGAAAATTGACATTGTAGTCAGCAGGCTTTTAGCAGTGAGCTATTAGCTTTTAGCGAAAATCGACATTGTGTATATTAGAAAATTGGATCATTTATTTGAACATAGAACTATTTGAACATTAGGTCATTCCCATTATTGTATCATTTGAGCATTATACCATTTGAACCTTAACAAATTATTCAATTTACCCTATTGCCCTGATTTTTATTGTTTTCCTAATGGCAAACCAAATTTATTTGGTTTTATATTTTGCCAAATAAATTTGGCAAGCCATTATGAGCCGGCCGTCACTCAATCTGGGCCATAAAAAAAGCCCCGATTTCATTTTACTGAAACCGAGACTCTTTTATTTACGTTGCTCTAGATAATTGCTCACAGCTTATTCTATAACTAACATCTTTCTCTGTGCACTGAAGGCTCCTGATTCAACCTTATAGATCAAGATACCTGATGCTCCGTTCAATTGCTCACGCGTGATCGTCGCTTGATTTTGCCCAGCTTCGCCTTTAGCGTCATACGTCCGTATTACTTTCCCGGTTACGTCAAGGACTGTCAATTTCACTGCTCCTGCTTGTGGCAATGTGTAGTTGATTACTGTGCTTGCCTTCCATGGGTTTGGCTCGTTTTGCCCTACTGCGAAAGGTCGGCCTTCCTTGCCTCTCACTTCTAGTTCAATGCCGCTTCGCTCCATGTCTGCACCTACATATGCTTCTGCTCCTGTCACTTCACTGGTAATCGATAATGCATTTGATAATTGTTGTGCTTTCGTAGCTCTGAATCTGATTCTCATTACTTCACTACCTTGAGCTACAGTTGTACCTTTTGCAGATGCCCAGCTCATCGTAGTTTTGTCTTTGCTTACTTTTCCTACGTGGTCTGCTGTCATTTCTATCGCTCTACCGTCTATGCTTATTAACTCCATTCCTTCGTGACTTAGCGTCATCTGCATACCGTGTACTTCGTTGAACTGTTCTGCTGCAAACGATATTTCTACCTCTTCACCTACTTTCATTGCCCTATCTTCTACACTTAGTCTGACACCTGTGCTTCTAGGTTGTGTAGATTTGCTTACTGCATTGGCACTCGCTGTACCGTCTACATCACCAAGTTTTACGCCTATGAAGTTGTTATTCGTAGTGGTCTCCGTCAATGCTCCGTGGCTGATCACTTCTCGGAATGGCCAAGGACCGTCCTCCATCCTATCACTTGCATCGATAAATCTCCAGCTTGGCATATCGTCGATTTTGTCGGTAATACCCAAGATCATTTTTCTCAATGTCACGATATCGTTCACCCGGACCGCCTCGTCTCCATCTGCATCCGCTGCTATCATCTGATATGGATTGTCCAACTTCTTAATACCTAAGATGTGTCTTTGTATCTGTACTAAGTCTAGCGTATTCACTCCATTCATGTAGTCTCCAATCTTCTTGGCTTCGATCGTATAGTTTACCCCGATTGGCAATGAATTGAATTCGTATTTACCATCTTTATCTGTCTTCGTTGCTATTGGATAATCTGGTAATTCTGCTTTCAAGCTTACTTCTACTGCGTTCATCATCTCAACTGATTCTGTCTGTACATTACCGCCTAAAGTCACTAACGTGTTTGCTCCACAGCCACTTTGATTGTCTATCAATGTCAATCTTGTGCTACAGAAGTCACTACCTTGTATTGTGCCTGCTTTGAACCTTCTCAGATCCCACACGCGCATCTCTACCGTGATTGGTGCTCCTACCTGTGCTGGATCTACCTTACAGCCAAATTGCATGCCTGATGTACCACCTGTAAGAACTCTTTCGTCTGGCTGAGCAGTACCATTTTGTAAACTTGGTCTCTTTCTTATTGATACATCTGGTATCCACAACTGTGCAGTTCCTTTATTGTACGCTTCCAATGCCAATGCATAAGCAGCATCTGAACTTCTTCTTCCGTCTGCTTCACTATTATCGTATGATAAGAATTTACCCGCACCCGTAAAGTAGTGTCTATAAGTGATTGAATCTGTACCTGCTCCTGCTGGGTGTTCGAAATTTCCTCCTCTATTGAATGTGAATAACATACCTCCTGATCCACAATTTGTGAAACTTCCTCTGTCGAAGTCTTTTGCCCACAACTCTACTAATCCATTCTTCATCACCGCGCTACTTAAGCTTACGCAATATGGTGTCGCTGCTTTTGGCCAGATACCGATTACCGAATCACGCTCCGTTCTGTTTCCACATGCATCAGTTACAAAATACCTGATGCCGTGCTCTCCCACTGGTAAGCCTCTGAATACAATCGATGGATCATTACCTGTGAGTACGGAGGATGAATGAGGAGTAAGTGTAGTAATTCCTGATGGGTTTAATGGTATTACTTTTGTATTTGCATATACAATTGCGCTCCATGTCAATGTTTGGCCATTACAGAAATTGTCTGTAGCACTTGGTAAGAAGGTATGATTTATTACACATGTTGCGTCAATAATATCCGTATCTAAGCCTGGTGCTTTTGTAATTACTGGTGCAGTCGTATCTTCATATTTGTAGATCGTCTCTCTTGCTGCTATCTTTCCATTACAACACCAGTTGATATAATCCCATCTTACTAACCATTTTTTACAAGCATCGCCTACTGTATACTCTTCGATTGTTAATTTTTTACCAAATACGCTACATCCTACATCTTTAACGTTTGAGTTAAATCTTGGATCTCCATTTAATCCTTTTGGATCTCCTGGTATTGTAGATAATGGACCTGGTCTACCATCAAGTTCACTTCCACATGAAACATCTGCAGCTAGGATGTTGTAAGCCGCTGATGGACTTTCGTGTCTACTTGGTGTTGTGCCCATTGTACAAAGTTCTCCAAAAGATCTTACTATACTACCTTCAATAAGCGTTGATTCTGGTGCAGGAGTACCTGTTGTCCATATAACTGAATAATATTTTTCATCTGAGACACAACCAATCGAGGTTTCAAATGGTTCGAAGATTCGCTCTCTTCTTACATTTAATCTTGCTCGTACTGTATTGTTATTTACATCTTCTTCTGTCAATTCACAGTTATTCCAATTGTGCATTGCTATTGGCCACTCGATAGATGGGTTTGTATTGGGACCATTTCCTACTACAACTCTACTTGTACAAGTAACCGCGTTAAGCGCTGGGTTACCGTTAGCTTTAACTCTGTATGTTCTAACGAATGTACCTGTATTACATGTACTTAAAGAACCCACATCTTTGAATTCAAATTCATATTTGTCACATGCACCTACTGCTGTTGGCAAGAAACTTGCTGGAGTGTTCGTAGCTGTAGCTGTAACCCATCCTGTAGCCGATGTTAATGTGCTTGCAGCTACAAAATTGTATACCGCTACTACGCCTGTATCTCTTGTACAATCTATTGT